>JBEULE010000033.1:0-68029 GCA_041287495.1 Hydrogenothermaceae bacterium | reverse complement strand
TGGATTGGGACAGGAGTGTAAGTAGGTTAGTTCCTTTACTTGGTGCGGGGACTATAGCTGACTCAAAATACCGCCTGTCAGGGATGAGTCAGCTTGAAATGGCGGAATACAAATACCCTGACCTAAAGTGTAGTGAAGCTTTTCAGCTTTATACACTTTAGTTAACCAGGTAATGATGATTGTTGATGTAAATGCCGAAAACTTTTCGGAGATACTTGAAAAGTCTTATGAAAATGTTGTTGTCATAGATTTTTGGGCTGCTTGGTGTGGTCCTTGTAGAGCCTTAAAACCTATACTTGAAAAACTTGCAAACGAGTATGGCTTTATCCTTGCAAAAGTTAACACTGATGAAAATCCTGATATAGCTCAAGAGTTTGGAGTTCACGGTATTCCGGATGTTAGAATTATAAAAGATGGAAAAGTAGTTGATAAGTTTGTAGGAGCTTTACCAGAAAGTCAAGTAAGACAGATAATAGGTAAATATGTAAAATCAAAAGCAGATGAGTATATAATCCAAGCAAATAACCTTGTAAAAAATGGAGATTTACAGTCAGCTTATGATTTATACAAAAAAGCCTTATCGGAATATCCTCAAAACAGAAAACTTGCCCTTGAAGCAGCAAAAGTTATGATAAAGTTAGATAGATTTGATGAAGCTTTAGACCTTTTAAATTCAATAAAAGAGTATGAGAAAGAGTACTTTACAAAAGCTCAAAGCTTAAAAGCTTTAATAGATTTCAAAAAAGAATGCATAAAAGATAAATTTGAAAACGATTTAGAGATGCTATACTCTCAAGCTTCATGCTATGTATTAGAAGAAAACTACGAAGAAGCATTAAAACTATTTTTGGAGATAGTTAAAAAAGACAGAAACTTTAAAGATGATGGAGCAAGAAAATCAATGATTGCAATATTTAACTTACTTGGAGAAGATAATCCTCTCACAAAAGAGTACAGAAAAAAACTAGCTATGTGGTTATACTAATGAGAAATGTTTGGATTCTTTTCTTATTTATTTTTTCATTATCATACGCAGAGAATTCGGCTAAAAGTTGGCTTGAAAATAAAATAAAAACATCTTCTGGTATACAGGCAGATTTTATCCAAAAGACATATCAAACTGACTCAAAAAATCCGGAGATTTTCTCCGGAACTTTAATAGCCTCAAAACCTTTTAACATAAAAGTAGATTACTCAAAACCATTTGAGCAGATACTCTTTATAACAAAAGAAAAAACTGTGTTATACACACCTTCCGAAAATCAGGCAATAGTGTCAAAGAAAGATATTGACAACTTCATAGAAGATTTAGTATCTATTTTTATACAGGATAAATCTCTAAAAACAGTGTTTGATATTCTTGAAGATACACAGTCAAAACTTACTTTAAAACCAAAAAACAACACACAGATAAAACAGATAGATATCTATATACAAAACAACACACTCAGAACTGTAAAAGCGGTTGATACAGAAAACAACCGGGTAGAAATTGAATTTAAAACCTTTAAGTTTTTAACCCAAAAACCTAAAATAGAATTAAATCTTCCCTCTAATGCAAAGATTATAAATTACTAGGGATTTAAAATGCTAAAGAAAATATCCATATCAACCATCCTCTTACTTACAGTTTTAACTGTAATATTTTTCTCAAATAAAACCCTATTCTACACATTTTTACTTATAGATATAACTGTTATAACATTTACAATCCTTGTCTGGCTAAACGACAAATACTACAATGAAGAGATAAGTCAGAGGGTTTTGTCTTTTCCTCAGAAAGATATGATAAAAGATATCATTCAAAAACAGGCAAATATGTTGAAATTTGATAGAATAGAGGAAAAAGTTGATGGATTAGAAGTTTACAAAGGAAAACATAAAGTTATAGATGTGAAGTTTGAAAAAGATGAAAACGGTAATATTCTTGTAATAGATGGAAAATATATAGCAAAAATAGAAGCTCCTGAGTATGTTCTTCATAACATAGACCAAGAGATATGGAGTCATATAGGTAGAAAAAAATAGTCTATAGAAATGAAGTTTGAAGATATTAAAGAGAAAATTCAAGATTTAGAGAAGATAGGAGAAGGTTGGAGGTCTGTTGTATACAGAGGAAAACTTAACGGTAAAATTCTGTCTTTTAAAGTTCCATTAAAAGATATTCACCGACATGCCATCTTAAAGGAAGGGAGAATTTTAGAGATTGTAAACAGGGAAGGTATAGGAAGTAAACTTGAAATCATAGGTGAAGATTTTATAGCCTATGAGTACATAGTTGGGGAACATCTGATAGATGTGTTAAATGAAGAAAATAAAGAAATTCTTCTTAAACAACTTTTAGACCAAGCAAAAATCCTTGATAAAATAAAGATAAACAAAGAAGAGATGCACAGACCATACAAAAATGTCCTTGTAGATAAAGATTTAAAACTATACCTTATAGACTTTGAAAGGGCAAAGCCGACATTGAGACCTAAAAATGTGGCACAAGTGATGCAGTTTATAAAAAGGTTTGATAAAATAGATATTATTTAAAAGAAAAGAGATTTAGAATAATGAAAAAAATATATTTAACAAGTTTAAAGAAAAATGAACACTTATCAAAACTTTATGAAGTATTAAAAGAATTTAATATTGATAGTAAGAATCTTTTAAAAAATCTTAAAGAAAATAAACCTTTTGTCATAATATTAAATAGCACTGATGCTGAAAGATTTACAGAAAAAATACAGGAAATTGCAAATTTTACTATAGAAGATTTACCGGAAAACGAAGCAGAAGCAATAGATAGATGGGGAGTTCTTTCCGTTTTGATCTTAGATCTGATTTTTGTAATCTCTGTTGTAGAGATAACATTTAAAGCTATAGATGTTTATAACATAGTATTAGATATTATAAACATTTCAAAGCTGACTACAATATTGGTAGATGTCCTTAAAATTTTGCTAATTTTTGTTATATTTAAAGGTATTCTAAATATATCAAGCTCAACTTTAGTTGGGTATATATTTAAAATTTATTACTATGGCAATGTAAAAAACCTAATAATGTTTATTCTCTTACCGGTTATTGGATTTTATATGATAAATATGGGTTTTGGAAAAATTTATGAAGTTTTCGGTATATTCTTAATATTATTTTTTATAGTATCAATTTTAGTTGCCTTTGAAAATCTTGATATAAAATTTAAGAAAAATTTTTAAAAATTTTGAAGCAATAAATACTTAAAAATATGCTATTTAACAAAAAGATATATAAAAGATAATGATAAGGAGTTATAAAATCAAACACTAAAAATCCTGCATAATAACAGAACAAATGCAAGTAAACATACTTTGTTAATTTTTCGATGCTTATATTTGCAGTTATAATAGCAACTGAAAGTATTAAAGGTATATTAGAAGGGATATAAACTTTCAAGTAGTCAAAGGCATTTATAAATTTATAACCAAAAAGAAAAGTAAAAATTTCCTTACCAAATGTTAAGATTAATATTTCAGTTAATAAGGATACAGATAAAATAAAAACAAAATATCTGAACACTAAATTCTTATATGCGGTTGAATCTTTAACTATCTTTATAAAATAAACACTAAATATAGTTATACAGAACCATGTAAAAGCTTTTCCAACTATAGAAGCAGAAGCATATAAACCAGCGGTCTTAGAATCAAATATTCTTCTGATAAAAATATCATCTGCATAGATAAAAAGTCCAGTCGGAATGGTTGTTAATACTGTGATAGAAAACTTTTTAAAGCTTATCGGTTTTATATTACCGAATAAATTTTTATTAATTAAAAGCAATAAAATAAAAGATATCAAAAGGGCCGACAAAGTAGCAAACATAATTCCCCATATTTCATATCCAAGATATAAAAAAAACAAAACCAAAAAGAATCTAATTGTCAGTTCAAAGGAGTTAATGAGAGAATACATACCAAATCTTTCTTTTGCTTGTAAAAATCCTTTTTCTACAGAATTTAGGAATATTAAAAACCAAATAAATGGAATTATCAATAGATACTCTTTTTCTATTCTAAGAAAATTGGCTAAAAATTCACTATTTATCAATATAAAAACCCATAGTAGAAAACCTATTCCAACAGATGTCAACCTAATAAATCTGAAGATATCATATCTTATATTTCCGTCTTCTATAACCATCTTTATAGTTAGATTGGGATAAACTGTGGACAAAAATCCTATTGCAAGCATAAATGAATATATAACCATAAATTCCCCATACTTCTCTGGACCTAATATTCTGCTTATTATGACATGTAATATATATCCCAGAGTATTTATATAAACAAACATTGAAGATAGAAAAAAAGAATTCTTTATCATTGAATTACTTGTAAAAGGTAGTCTTCATATAAGTTTGAGATATTATCCCATGTATAATTTTTAGCAAACTCAATACCTTTCTTTCCCATTTCTTCTATCAAGTTAGGATTCTCCAAGAGAAATATAATTTTATTTTTCAAATCTTCCGGATCTTCACTTTTAAAACTTATCCCAAAACCATTTTCTACCACATATTTTAACTCCGGAATATCAGAGACAATAACAGATTTACCCATAGCAGCAGCCTCAAGAGCAACTATCCCCTGTCCCTCAAACCTTGATGGCATTATTAAGAATTTTGAATTTTTTATGAAATCATATTTTTTATCTTCAGGTAAATACCCTACATATTGGACCTTCTCGTTTAAATGAAGATTTTCAATTTTATTTTTTAACTTTTCAACATCTTTTCCTCTTCCAGATAATTTCAAAGGTATCTTTATATCCAATAAAGAAGATGCTTCTAATAAAATATCTAATCCTTTATTGTATAAATCTATCCTTCCTATATATGCAATATAATCACCGATATATATACTGCTCTCTGTATAAGGAATACCATTTGAGATAACTGTTCCTCTCACTTTAAACTTTTCTTTACTTTCTTTTGAAACCACTATTATATTTTTAAAAAATTTTGGATAGAGTAATTCTAACATGTAAAAAAATATTCCAAAAATTTTATATCTTTTTAAGATATTTACTCCCTCCTTGTGATGTAATTGTAAAACATTTTTATCTTTAATTAAAAAAGAAAAAATTGGATTCCATGGAGCAAAGTCTTCAATTATCACATCATAATTTTTATGTATATCTTTTAATAAGATATGGGCATAAAAAGCATACGAAAAAGTGCTTAAAATATAATTCTCTGAATTTCCAACAAATTTATACTCAAAATTATCATTTACCTTATAATCTTTAGCTCCCGGATAATTGCCACTTACAACTGTAATTATATGTCCTTTTTCAGATAGTCTTCTATAAATCTCATAAACTCTCACAGCACCACCACCACCAATCCATGGATTATTTATATGATCATATATAAAATGAAGTATTTTCATGGTTTCTTTGCTATTATATAAACTGTTCTCCCAAAAATTTCGTAAGGTACAAAAGAAAAATCGTTTTTTGTTATCAGACTCAGCAGGGGAAATATAGGCAAGAGCGGTAAAAATTCCCACCATCTTAGTATGCCAACTTTATGGATTTCAAAACCTGACATTTTTGCAAGAGTTTTTAAACTCTTCTTTGTCCAAGGTCTTAGGTGTGTCGGATCCGAATAAAAGTTGTAACCTTCAGGACAAAAAAGTGATATGTAGTACTCTGTGGAGCAGTAAAAATACCCTCCGCTTTTTAGTATTCTGAAGCTTTCAGTAAAGAGCTTTTGAGGACTTTTTAAGTGTTCTATTAGGAAGTTTGACACTACCAAGTCAAAGGAGTTATCCTCAAAGGGTAAGGGTTCTTCCTCTATGTCGCATCTGTTGAAGTTTACATAATTTGGCAATAGAGGGTTTCTTTCAAGGTCTATCCCGAAAAGGTCAGCAGAAGGGTTTAGAAACTTTTTTATGTACTCAAAGACTTCTCCTGTCCCACAGCCTATATCAAGTATCTTTGATGCACTTTTCACATTAGGTATGGCGCTAAGTTTTTTCAATGATATGTTGGTGAGTCTTAAGTAGAGCTTGTACATAAAAGGTCTTTTCTCCGATAGCTTTCTAAATAGTGGTTTTATACCTATCTCCCTGATATCTGTGAGATGTTCCTGATATCCCTTATATTTTTCCATACTTTAACCTCCACACCATTATTGCTGCTTCAATAGCTATTTTTCTACTCATTTTGGAGGAACCGCCATTCCTTTCATAAAATATTATAGGTATTTCTCCAACTTTAAATCCAAGTTTATAGGCTTTATATGCCATCTCTATCTGGAAAGAGTATCCATTTGATTTAATTTTATCAAGTGCTACTGTCTCTAAAACTTTTCTTCTATAACATCTAAATCCACTTGTTATATCAGATAGTTCTCTTAATCCAAGTATGGTTATTGCATACCAGTTGGCAAATTTTGACAGAAGAAGTCTCTTAAAGTCCCAACCTACTACACTTATCGTATTATTCATATACCTTGAACCTATAACGACGTCATAACCTTCATTTATTTTATCTATAAATCTTGGTATATCTGCTGGATTATGGGATAAATCACAATCCATTTCAAAAAATAAGTCATACTCTCTTTGTAATCCCCATTTAAAACCTGCTATATATGCTGTTCCTAATCCCAGCTTAGCAGGTCTCTGCAAAAGATTTATCCTATCAGTTTTCTTTATCCAATCTTTAACTATTTCAGCTGTCCCATCGGTAGAATTATCATCAACTACCAAAATATCTATAAAATTAAAATTTAATAGATTTTCTAAAACCTTATTTATATTATCTGCTTCGTTATAGGTAGGTAAAACAATCAAAGATTTAGGATACATCCCGTATAAGCTCCTTTACTGCATCTATTACAAGTTTTTCATCTAAATCATTTAAACACTTATATTTATCTTCTATTTTACATTCTAGTGGCTTAGGAGAGTAATAGAAACACGGAGAACAGTTTAAGTTTAATCTCACCACTCTATAAGGTTCATTCCACGGTCTTACCCATACAGGATTAGTAGGACCGAATATAGCAACAACCGGAATACCAAGAGCATTAGCAAGATGCATAATGCCGGAATCGTTAGATATAAACAGATTCATATTACTTATAACAGATGCAACATCAATGATATCAAGATTAAAAATAGGTATAGAGTTTTCTGTTTTGCTAACTATGAAATTAACAACTTCCTCTTCTTCCTTTGTTCCAAAAATATAAAAATCATAATCTTTAAAATATTCAATCACTTTAATAAATTTTTCTGGTTTCCATCTTTTGTATGAGTGATTTTTAAATTTACTACTTCCAGGGTGTATGCCTATCTTGATTCTATCTTCATGTTTTATATACGATTTAGCTTTATCTTTAAACTTTTCAGGTAGGTATATCGATAATTTAGGTATCCAATCTGTTTTTACATCTAACAATTCCAAAAGCTTAATATTTTCTTCTATACAATGTAGATCTTCTTTTTCCTTTATAGTTAGATTTTTTAAAAAATTAAGCTGGGAAAAATTTGAATTTAGATATGTATGACCTATTCTAACTTTCGAGAATGTCAAAAATGAGAAGATGTTATAATCTTTCCGATTAGATGGATAGAAGTTTATAGTAATATCATACTTTTTAAAAATTTTTTTTAAAACTGTATAGACTGATTTTAGTTTAGGGTAATCTAAAATTGGTTCATAAATTATGTTATCTATGTAAGGGTTAAGTTTTAATATTTTTTCTGCTGTTTTATTAAATGTAAAGTAATCTACCTGCCAATCCGGTCTACTTTTCTTTAAAACTTCAATAGCCGGAAATGTCATTATAATATCTCCAAGTCCGTATAAAGGAGTAATTAAAATCTTCATGCCATAAATAATCCTAAAATCCATAAAGTAAAGAATATTAAAAATCCAAAGGAACCAACTATAACATTTTTGTATATAGCTAACACTACAGAAGATATCCACATCATAAAAGATAAAACTGTGATAAAACTCCAAAAATTAGAAGGACTATTGTCGTAGTTTAATAGGTTTAACTGTGCTTTATACAATCTGTCAAAATCAGATTTTGAGTAATTGCTTCCTTCCCATTCTATCATTTGATTTGCTCTTAACTTTGCAATCTCCGGAGTTATCTCATATAAAACATCAGAAAAGGGCTGATAAAAGCTTTTGATCTGTATTAAATCTGTTCTTAATGTTTCATAACAGTAAAGTTTTTCATCTTCTTTCTGTAAAGTTTTACATATATCTTTGATACTTTCTACAGCTTTTTTGTTATAAGGACTAAAAGGAACATATGATAAAATTACTTTTTCATAAAACTTTATTGCATCTAATCCAGATTGCTTTTCAGCAACTTTTATAAATTCTCTCTGTGTAATAAGTTCTCTCACTATGAGAGATACTACTATTATTAAAAATAAAGCTAACAACTTCTTCATAATATCAATCATTTATCTTCCTCATACAGATAAAATTCCTTCATCTGATTATATGCTCTGATAGCTTTATACATCTCTATGTAACTTGAATTTAATGAATTTATATAAATTTCAAGTTTAAAAGGTGCTAAAAACCTTCCATAAGATATATCAGCATCTATAGTTAATTTTTGATTATTTAATAAAAGTAGCGGCTTTATAGTAGAAGCCACAACAAGATAACTATTAGAGAAAAAATTACACATCTCCATGGTAAAAGGGTCATCTGTTTTGTGTGTTAAGCAGACTTCCGGAGTTAAAAATTTAAACTTTTCTTGATTTAATTTATCAAAAAACTGTGTATCTTGATCCTTTTTATTGTTATCTTTATAGAAAAATATAAATTCATATGGCTGATGATAAAAAACCTGTGATAGTGGATGTTCCTTAGACAATGCTACCGTTGAAAGAAATTTATTTTTATCCGATAGAGATAGGAGGTCTCCATTGAAGAATTCAGGAATAAGCGGTTTATACAGCTCCTTAGGTTTACATCCTTCAACTCTCCATGAGGTACTATTGTAATAGTGGCTAGTTATGTGACATACATCATTTCTATATCTACCTATTAATTTTAGATACCAAAGTTCAAAAGTGTGGTTATCTCCGTATGTTGATATTACAGAAGAAACAGGCATTATACTTAATAAATCTTTCGAGTGGTAATAGGGAACCCAATTTTTATTGTGGTTTGTTGAGCTAAACGTTAGTGGAAAAACAGTAAAAGGTATAGCTATCATAGAAAATATAAAAACTTTATAAGCTAATGTGAGTTGAGACTTTTCTAAAATATCAGCCATATAAGCTATACCTAAAGATACTGTAATACAAAAAAAAGAAAGAAAAGGTAAGAAATATTGATTAGCAGATACATAGGCAGTTGTAAGATCATACTTACTGCTTAGTGTAATTTTGGCAAGAAAAAGCCCATACATAAAAAGTGTCAATACAAAAAACAGAAGTAGTCTTTTATTGAGTTTATAGATATAATATAAGCCTAAAATAGAGAGTAAGATTGAGCCGTATGTCAGATTTGCTACAGTTAAAGTAAATAAATTTTTTACAGAGTAATAAAAGCCATCTAAAGTTGAGACAGCTGATAAGGGAGCGTCAATGGAAGATGAACTTCCATAAAATTTACGAAGTATCATAGCTATAAATCTGTCCAGAGTATCTGCTTTATGAGCAGCAAAAAAGCTATCCTTTAAACTTCTTATATAGAGATATATATTTACACTGAATCCCAGTAAAAACATAAAAACACTCAAAGGAATAACTTTTAAAAACTCTCTATAGTAAAAAAGTCCTACTAACAATAACGGAACAGCCATAAATAAAGCGGTATGATGAATTGATGTTGCTAACCCTAATAGAAAAGCAGAAAATAAAACATCTTTCTTATTAAGATTAACAGATAATATCTGCTTTATTCCGATAAAAAATAACAGTAAAATAACAGATAAATTCAGAGTGTAGAACTTTTCTACTACAGAGTTAAAGTAATACGAATAACTGAAGCCTAAAAAAAGTAAAGGTATTATACTGAAAATGGGTTTATTTGTAAGCTTTAATGTTATTTGGTAAAGAATATATAAAGATAAAATGGAAAAAATAACAGAAACCAATCCTATTCTTATTCCTATATTACCAACAGGAAGAAAAGTAAAAATTTTTGATATTTGAAGGTAAAAGGGATATCCCGGTGGATGGGCTATGCCGAGCAGATAAGATGCAGTAACTAAGCCTCCGCCATCACCTGTAGAGAAAACTGGAAACAAACTGTATGTATATAGAATTCCAAAAAACACTAAAATAAAGAAAACTATCTTACCGAGCATTCTATATCTTTATTATTTAATATACAAACTGCCGTATAATCTGTTATGCCATTTAGGATTCCCTTAATTGTTCCATCACTAACATATCCATCAGATTGACAGATTATTGAACCGTTTAAATTAATAGTCAAATTTCCATGAGGAACTATTGTATTCTGACAATTTTTCAATGTGGATATGTTTATAGGGGTGTTAGAAGATAACCGTAACTCTTGACATACACCTGCAGCATCATAAGCACATGCTCTTACTACCTTTTGTTTTTTCATTCAAATTTACCCCTCCAGATAAAATAAAAAAAGAGGAGGTTTTAACTACCCCCTCAAAATACAGTTTACATTATTCTACAGTACATTTAAATCCACCACCTTGAACAGTACACTTTGCTGTATAATCTTGAATATTTTCTAAAGTTCCTACAACTGAACCACCTGTCAGACTTCCTGTATTGTCACATACTATACCAATTGTACTGATGGTAACACTACCTCCAGGTGTTAGAGTATTAACACAGTTTTTTGCAACAATATTTGCAGCAGCAGCACCAGGGTTTTCAGTACAGTAAGCTGCTATATCCATTAGACAAGCTCTGGCAATAGGTTCAGCGTAAGAGCTGACTTTTGCCTTTTTCTGATACTTCATATACTGCGGAATGGCAATAGATGCCAGTATCGCTATAATAGCGATAACAATGAGAAGCTCAATGAGGGTAAAACCCTTCTGTGACCTTAACTTTTCCATGACTCTTACCTCCAAAAAGATTTAATTCACATATATGATTATAAAGTAAAAATCAAAAATCTGCAATACCTTTTCACGATTTTTTTACGTTTACCTGACATAGGAAGCTTCTATTTTTGTAACTGTGTTAAGTGGTCCGGTTGCTTTTGCAACTATTGAATATACTTCTCCTTTTCCTCCAGCTTTTTGTGTTGAATATGCAACACCGGCTATATCGTATCCAGGATTTACCTCGTAGCCTATAAAACAAACTTTCACTGTCACAGTATAAAGATTTGGATCATTGGAAAGTTTGTATTTCAAAGTAATATCAGGTTGAGATCCGGACCCTGTACACTGTCCCAAATTTCCTAAATTTAATTTATTTTGAATTATCTGAACTACAGCATAATTAACTGCTCCGGCTGCAGCATCCCTTGAGCTAGAATATACCTTTATATCTTCAGAAGTTTTAAAAAACTTTGTAGCAAAGTAGTAAATACCCCCTAAAACAATTAATAAAAGTAAAGAAGCCGCTATTGCAAAAATTAGTGTTGCACCTTTTTGAGATTTTATCTTATGTTTAATAGTGGTATTGTCTGTTCTACTACTGCCCATCTGTAATACCTCCAATCGTAATTAGAAAAATTAAAACTACCACATCCACTATTTGAGCTATAATTAGGTGGAGTTTCCTGTGTTCTCTGTCTTCCACCAACTTGAAGTATCATACATATTTTTATAGCATTTAGATTATTTATATCTGTTATTGATGTAGATACATTACCATTAAGATCAACATATCTAACTTGGAAGTTTAATACACAGGATACTATAGGACCTGCCGCATCATTTCCTACTTTTCTCTCAAGATTATACGTTCCGGAAGCACATTCGGAAGGTAAATTATTAGTATCGGTATAGTATTGGACTATAAAGTCATCCGGATATGTTTTATTACCTATATAAAATACATAACTATTAGCCTTTGTGGTATCGGGAGAAGCTGGATCATATAAGAAAATACCTTTATTTGCTTTTGATATGCTTAAAAATAGGTAATTATCTTTTACAGGTGTACACTGTTTTGATAAAAAATTAGATACACCGATATCAGACATCTTTATATTTCCATCATTACCCACAAACCCCCAACAGCCAGAATTTGATTCAGATCTTGAAGCAAGAGATATGAAATAAAACTTATCGTTACTACCGTCACTGCATCTTGTTAAAAATGGATTATTTATACTATCGAGAGGACAGGTATTTCCTCCAGATATTTTTAATCTGTCAATATCTACTCCAAAGCCTATTGTAGATAAATCTTTTATAAACTGATTTAAATATATGTATACATCCTGCTGCTTTTTTGCAGTTATAGAGCGGGTTAAGTTTTCACTAACTATTGTAGTATAAAAACTATACATTGCTCCGGCGAGAATCATAGAAATTGCCATTACAACTAATAGCTCAATTATAGTAAAACCTCTTTTATTTTTCATTGGTTATTCTCCCTAAAAACTATACTTCTTATAGATTTATATTTCTTTGTTATAGGATCAAAATACCAAGTAGTTACACCGATAGCTTTTCCAGATTCTAATGTTGTGTTCGCTATCTTAGCTATAGTTATGGCTGTATATATTCTCATCTGAGAGTTTGATATATCTGATTTTATCGAAGCTATACATAAGTTAGGTAAACCTGAAGGGCAAGAATTAAACGTAAACATTGTACAACTGCAAGTTTGTGATGTATTATTTTGTGATGTATTATTTTGAGGTTGGATAGATAAATAATTTGAAAGGGAAAGGGGACTTGAGTAAAATGTATCATTATTCCCATTATAAGGGTCATAAAAATCCGGTATACCATCAGAGTCACTATCGGAATTTTCAAAACTACAGTTTTGAGAGGTTATTGTACAAGTTGAGTAATCCCAGTTATTTGCGTAAGTGGTTGGATTTATTTGATCATATGGTAATGCGTAAAAATACTCTGTAAAAGCTTTATTTATCTCTGTTGCTTTGTCTTTCATCTTTATTTGCATATTATACTGCATAAAAAAAATTATCCCTCTCAAAAATCCAAGAGATACGAAAAGAATGATCAAAGATGCTATTAAAAGTTCTATCAGTGTAAATCCATCTTTCTTATTTAGTTGCATGATACATTACCTTCCAAAACTCTTATTCTACCGTATCTATCCACACAGATAGTTTTATACATATCATAGTTATTTTTTAAAACAACAGATCCAGGTCCCAAACCACATATTGCATTAATAGGATATCCTCTTCTATCAAACAGAAAGAAAATATCACTCATAAAAATTATATTAGTGGGGAGGTTTATATCTCTATAGTTCTCTCCGTTATCATATTGACAATTATTGTTTTTATCTATAAATTGGTGGATGATTCCCGTATTTTGATCAGCTTGTATTCCCATAAGATTATCTTTCATAATAGAGTATGCTTTTGTTTCGTTGAGTGTAGCTACTACGATATTGGTAGCTTGATTTAATCGCTGCTTTGCAACAAATATAAGTATAGGTCTGATAACTATTGTCATAAGTATTCCAACTATTATGAGTGCTACTAATATTTCAAAGATAGTATAAGCCTTTACTTTTCTATCCATAATTTAAACCTACCTTTTGAAGATGGAATCGGTTGTTGTTTTTGTCTTAAAATAACACCAGTGGAAAGCTGTATAAATTTTTCATATTGATTCGGATTGTTCTGGCTTACAGATACTTGGAAAGGATTCCCAAGTGGAGGGATTCCTGTTCCGAGAGATATCTTTGGATTTACTGTAACTGTCTGGCCTACATTTATAGTTCCCGTTACAGCAGATGGGGATAGAATAGCAGGATTAGGATAAGCAGTTCCGGATTTATAATAGAGAGCATACAGATTTGAGCTTCCTTCAAATGAACAGATATCTTGTGGAGGAACAAAAGTAAGAAAGTCCAATATAGATCCAAAGATCATTCCCTGTGATATAACCCCTTCATTTGTAAGCTGTTTATACCATCCTTTATCTACTTCCTGAGGTTCGTTACCTTGTGCATAATAAACAACATTTCTATTGCTACATCCTGATGTGTCACATATACATATTTGTTTTATCCCAGTAACAGTTGCAGTAACATTTTCATTAGTTGTATCGATAAAGTCAGATTTTGTAAAAGTAGTTGAACAACTTCCATTCCAGCAGGGGTCTTTAAAACCTATAAAGTAGTTATTATAAGTAAGGGTTTTATCGCTATCTGTCAGATATCTTCCAGTTCCAAAGAACACCCAAAGGTTACCTTTTTCATCTTTTGTAAATGTAGGAGCTGCAGTAATCGGAGGAATATTATTATTATTGCTGAAACTACTCATATCAACAGCTAAAGTTATATCTGAGTTTTGTAAATTAGTTATTGTTTTATTTTTTATAACCAACCTATAAAAATTACCCCAATTGTTCCAACTGTTTCCCTGCTTTTGTAATCCATACAGTCCAAAATATATAGCATCATCTTGATAGTCATAATCAACATCTACCGGCATAGTGTCAGCCACTGCTGCAACAGTATTATTTGGGAGAGTTATACTTATTATTTTAATTAGGCTTCCATCTCTTAGATTAAAGAAATAAAGTTTGGGTGAATTTGTATAATCAGAACTTGATGAAGGTTTAGGATTTAAAGGTCCACTACCAATAACAACATACCAGTCGCCATTTTGATTTGGATCTCCAACCCTTATGACAGATGGAAAAGATAAAGTTAAAGTATTATCTGGTAAAGGTTTCTCCCACAATACAGTTGGAGTAGTGGCAGTTCCATTTAAGTATTCTGTAAGATCCAATGCAAAAATAGAAGAGCTGTAAGTTTGATTACCTATTATTTGATTACCTATTGTTATACTTTTACCACCAAAACCCATTGCACCTACAAGAATAGTTCTCCAAGAAGATTGGGATTTAGTATCCGTTGAATTTCCCTTTATAGAAGCATCAAATACCAATGTTCTACTGTCAACAATAGGAATATGACAGTAATTTTGACTTCCATACCATAGTAAATATGGTATAGCATTATTAGGAATAAAAGCAAACTCTTCCTGACCTATTTTATCTGTACCTGTGTCTGTCGGAGAGTTTTGAAGTTTTACCGGGTTATTCTGATCTGTATTAGATTGATCTATAATTGTTCCCATCCGGAAGAAGTGTAACATACCATCATTGGCACCAACTATCACATAAGAAGGTCTGTTTTTATAATTGTTTGATGATATATACTGATAATAAGTGTTATCTCCATACTTCAAATGATAGGTTCTAAGAGGCTCATTACTTACTACAGAAGGCGTTGAATAGATTATATCTCCAAGTTTCCACTTTTTAATGTTATCAGTAGAAGAGCAACCAAAATCTTTAATGTTTACATTTAAATTTCTTGAAACATAAGATACTGTTTTACATGTAGTATCGTTTGAAAGGTCTTCCCCTCTTAGGTATCTGATTATACATTGAGATACTGTTTGGGATACAGAGTTGTTATTATTACCATCATCAACATAATCCCAAATTGGTTGTAAAAGTGCATAGTTTGAGGTGTTAAATTCAGTTAAAGACTTTTCACTATTAAAATAAAAATATATTTTTCTACTTGATGGATCACATGTAGCAAGCCAGCAAGAACTATTAAATACCGGTAAAAGTTCATTAATCTTTTTTATTCCGGTTGTTTGACAAGTTGAAGAATCAGATAAGATGGCAGCTTTTGTCTCATTTGAGCTTGTGTCAAAGTATGTTTGAAAGATGTTATCTATATTTAAATTGAGAACTTTATCCTGATTTGTATCTTCTCTTGAATCATTTTTTGGATCAATCCAGAATGATCTTAAAAATCCAATCCACGATACGGTATTACCATTACTATCTGTATATGATGGATAAAAGTATGGTTGAACGAGTAAGGAAGATATGGCTGTTTTTGTAGAAAGTGTTGCAACTGTGGATCCGGAGGAAGCCCGACGCAATATGTCAAGTATAGCATTCATCATACTATCTTTAATTTCCTTTGCATCAGATGCTCCAAAGAAAGTATCTGGAATACCATTACCATCTTTATCCCAATCAGGAGAGGAAGGTGGCAAATTTGTACAAGAAGAACCTTTACCACAGTTAGGAGAAGAACAGCAATCATCAATTGGACCACACGTTGCCTTTGGATAATCAGATAAACTATCAGGCCACTGTTTACTTCTATCAAAAGAACCATACATAGCTACATTTTTTAAAGATGTTGCACCTGTTCCATTAAGCCACAAACCAATACCATATATAGCATCAACATAAGAGTATATATTCGTTATAGAATTTGTGAATCCTTTTTTGTGAAGCCAGTAAGCCGGTACTACAGGATCTACAGAATATTGCTCAAATCCGTAATCTATACTGCAGGCAACTGTTACATTATTAGGTGGACCTCCGATATTCCACTGCCCATCAGTCATGAGTATTACGAAGTTTTTAGCACACGGAACAAGCTGAAACTCACTACCCTCACATTGTCCATCGTTGTTTAAGTCAAAACACTGATACATAGGATTCTTCCACTTACCACCACTTCCGGACTGTGGAGATAGTCCTCCGTACTGTGGATTCTGTTGAGCAAAGTAGTTGTACGTATCCCACAGAGCTGGAGCCGTCGGTGTCCCACCGCCTGGATCCTCAGTGTTTATTGCCGTTATAACATTCTTATAGGGGTTTAACACATCGTAGTTGTTACTTGCTTTAAAGCCCCCTATATAAACACTCGCTTCACTTCTCACACCGTAGCCACTGAAGAACATAACACCAATTCTCGGTTTTAGACTCAGGTTTTTAAGTTGGAAGAGAAGACCTTGATATATCCTGCTCCAAGGGACTTTCACCTGTACTCCTGAGTTTGTTTCCAGCACGCACCCATAAGAGTCACAGGAAGTCTGATCTCCAGGTGTTTGGTAAGATTCAGGATCACACTTTTTTATACTGGGATTTTTTACGTTCACACCAGTATTACAGCTTGCAAGACTACCCCCAGTTAATGCCCACCTTACTAAATCTATCCTTGTCATGTACAGAAAGTTGAGACAGCTACCGCTGTATAACTTTGTCTTATCTAGTGCATCAAAACATTCCCACCAATTACATACGTACGCACTTTTTGGACAGCTCGCAGGTGTTCCTGTAGTTTCTACCCAGACACCTGATTGATATTTGTAAACTTTTGTAGGATCAAAGTATCCTTCCTCAGTGCCTTTATATGTCCAGCCACATCCTGATGAGGAAGTACAACAACCAGTTTTATCACTACTAGGATTATAGGCACACCATGACATTGAACCACTAACATCAACTACCAATAATACATTAGGAGCAACAGAAGTTCCCATAAACGGTGGTGTATAACAGTAATCTGACATATTAGCAGCTATTATAGATTTTGTTAAAGCTAAAACAATTAAAGATATTAAAACTTTCAATTTCCTCATGGTGACACCTCTTTCAATTCATAAACACCGTTATTTTTGCAGGTATTACTATCAATAAGTACAAAAATTTCTTTTCCTCTTACAAATTCAGCTTTTAAGTTATGTGATTTTAAAATAAGATGATAACCTTTACATGGACCAGTTAAACCAGTCGCATGTATAGTATTTGATGCTTTATCAACAGATTCTACTTTAACTTTTATATATAATTCATCAATACTATACCCTGTGCTAAAAAAAGCAATTATTATGGAAAAAGATATTAGTAATACTTTCAACTTCATTTCCTCCTCTTTAATAATAGAAAGTATATATCTTTTTCGTAAAAAAATCGTGGAAGGTTAGATGAGTGTACAGAATCTTTCGAAATCTTCTTTTGTATCTATTCCTATTGTATCTTTTGATGCTATAAATATTTTTATTTTATAGCCGTTATATAAGAGTCTTAACTGTTCTAACTTCTCTATCTCTTCGATTGGTGATTTTTCCATTGAGTAAGCAAAATTTAACAGTACATCTTTTCTGTATCCGTATATACCTATATGTTTAAGTGGATATTTTAGATTTTTCAGGGTGTTAAAATCTATATCTCTGTAAAATGGTATGGGGCTTCTTGAAAAGTATATTCCACAGTTTTCTCTATCAAGGACAACCTTTACTACATTTGGATTTAGATAATCTTCTTCCTCTGTTATAGGATATGCAAGGGTCGTGATAGGATAGTCTTTCAAAGCTACTGCAACTTTTTCTATATCTACTGGATTTAAAAGTGGCTCATCTGCTTGAACATTGACAATAAAATCATAATCAAGGTCTTTGATAACATAAGCTATCCTATCACTTCCACTTTGAATGTCTGATGGAGTAAGTATAACATCAATAGGATATTCTTTTAGTACTTCTTTAAATTCATCATCATCACAGGCAACTATAACTCTATCTATATTTCTTACTTTAAGACAGTTTTCTACTGTGTAAGCAATAACTGGTTTATCTTTCACTTTCAGAAGTAGTTTATCTTTTAACCTTGTAGAACCTCTACGAGCCGGAATAACAATTGCCGTTTTCACTCTTTAAATCCTATATAAAAACCATTATCTACCAATTATACCTTCCATAGGAGATGATGCTGAAGCATACATTTTCTTGGGTATTCTTCCTGCTAAATATGCAAGTCTTCCAGCTATAACCGCATGTTTCATGGCTACAGCCATCTTTATTGGGTCTTTTGCCTGAGCTATTGCAGTGTTCATTAAAACTCCGTCAACTCCTAACTCCATAACAACTGCCGCATCTGAAGCTGTCCCTATTCCTGCATCAACTATAACCGGAACCTTAACTGCTTCTTTTATAAAAAGTATATTGTAAGGATTTTGCAATCCAAGTCCAGAGCCAATAGGAGCAGCTAAAGGCATAACTGCAGCACATCCTATATCTTCAAATCTTTTTGCCATTATAGGATCATCTGTTATGTATGGTAAAACTGTAAATCCTTCTTTTACGAGTATCTCTGCTGCCTTTAACGTTTCTATCATATCTGGATATAATGTTTTTTGGTCTCCTATAACTTCAAGTTTTACAAATTTGTGTCCTAAAGCTTCTGCTGCAAGTTTTGCGGTTAAAACTGCTTCTTCTGCTGTATAACATCCAGCTGTGTTTGGAAGTATCATTATCTTTGATGTATCTATGTAGTTTAAAAGGTTATCTTTTGTTGGATCTGTAATATTTACTCTTCTAACTGCAACTGTTATCATCTGGGCTCCGGAAGCTTCTGTTGCCTCTTTTGTCTGCTGAAAATCTTTGTATTTTCCAGAACCAACAATAAGCCTTGATGTAAACTCTTTACCACCGATTACAAGCTTGTCATTCTTTAAAAATTCTTCTAAGTCAAACACTTAAACTACCTCCTTATTTAATTTGTCAAAATTTAAAATATCCATGTATTCCCATTCTCTGTAAGCCATCGCATATATACCATTTTTTGTAAGATAGTTAACTATATCATCTTCTAATCTCAGAGATGCAAATATTAAAACTAACTTATAGTCATTAAATTCTGTAAAAAGTTTTTTAAATCTCTCCACTTTTTTATCTTTAAACTCATTTATATATTCTACTTTTGGAGTAGATTTTACCTCAATTAAAAAAACAGTTTTTATTTCTTGGCTTACAGCTACAACATCAAACTCATCTTTTAAGTTTCCTTTTTTTCTTTTAACATTCATAGATAAGGTGTCTAACTCACATTTAAAGTAAGATGTTAAAACAGGTTCAGTAGCCGGGAAAATTATATCTTCAACTATCGTTCCAAGTTTATTAGAGAGTTCTCCCCATCTTTTGTTCCACTCTCTCTGGATTTCTTTTTTCTCTTCTTCGTATCTTTTATCTCTCTCCTTTCTCTCTTCAGCCCATTTATCAAATGTTTCTCTCATCTCTTCTTTGAATGCTTCGTGGGATTCTCTTATCTCTTGCTTGAATGCTTCGTGGGATTCTTTCAATTCCTGCCTAAATTTCTGATGTTGTTCTTCCATTCTGATTGCCATCTCTTCAAGTCTCATAGAGACTCTAGTTATAGCTGTGAAGGCTTTATTAAACTCAACTGCAACCATATTTGTAAAATTTTCCAGAAGATTTTCTAACCTATCTATCCTCTCTTCAACTGTCGGCATTTTTAGACCTCCAATTTCTTACCTAATTAATATATACGTATTCCGATTTTTTTACAATGTGAGATTTTATACCTATACCTTTCTCTATAACTTCTTTGAACTCTTCCATAATCTCTGGCTCACCATGGATTAGATATGCTAATTGAAGATTAGCACAGGATTTTAAAAATTTTAGTAATCCAGATTGGTCTGCATGGGCTGAAAAACCATTGATAGTGTAGATTTTTGCCTTAACAGCTATATCTTCTCCGTATATCTTAACTTTCTTTGCACCATCTACTATCTGTCTTCCAAGTGTTCCAACTGCCTGATAACCTACAAACACAACAGATGAGTTTTCTCTCCATAGGTTATGTTTTAAATGATGTTTTATTCTTCCTCCATTACACATCCCACTACCTGCAAGGATTATGGCATTACTTTCAATCTCGTTAATCTTCCGAGACTCTTCCACAGAGGTTGTAAAATAGACATCTGAAAAAACAAATGGGTTATAACTCTTATCTATCAAACTTCTTGTTTCTTCGTTGAGATATTCTGGAAATTGTAAAAATAATCTTGTTGCAGATATTGCAAGAGGACTATCTAGAAAAACTTTACATTTAGGAAGTTCTCCGGCATCATACATCTTTCTCAAAATGTATAGTATCTCCTGAGCTCTCTCTAATGCAAAGGTTGGGATAACTACATTTCCACCATCTTTAAAACTTTCTATTATTGCTGTTTTAAACTCTTTAATAGACTCTTCCAATGGTTTGTGGTTCCTGTTTCCGTATGTTGACTCAATAAATACTACATCTGCCTCAGAGGGATATTCTATAGGTTTTATTACCAGTTTATTATCTGTTCCTAAATCTCCAGAGAATATAATTTTCTTTTCCTGATAACCTAAATTTACATACATCTCAACATATGCTGACCCAAGTATATGTCCGGCATTTTTCAAAACTATCTTTACATCTTTCGATAAACTAAAAGGTTGATTATAATCCAGTATAATTTTAAAATAATCCATAGCTGCAAAAACATCATTCTCATCGTATAAAGGAGGATTAACTTCCTCTGGAGTCCCTTTCCTCATAGCTTTTTTCAGTTTTGTTTTATACTCTTCTCTCATTACATTTGCCGCATCTAATAACATTATACGTGTGATATGGTATGTAGGTTTTGTTGAGATTATTTTTCCTTTGAATCCATATTTAACTAAGAGAGGTATTCTTCCACAGTGGTCTATATGAAAATGGGTAAGGATTAAGTAATCTATAATAGATGGGTCAAATTCAAAATTTTCGTAGTTTTTATCCTCATCTAAACCTTGAAACATCCCACAGTCTATAAGGATGTTTAACTTTCCTACCTTAACTAAATGACAGGAACCAGTAACGCCTTCAACTCCACCGAAAGATTGAACTATCATATTAAGCCCCCAAAGTTAGTGGTGATGACCTATACCAAAACCACGAAGTATAGTCCATATTCCAAATAAAATTACTATAATTCCAGCAAATCTGACAAGATTTTTTCTTGTGTAAGGAGATATCAGATTTATAATTTTTGCAGAAAATAACATAGCCGGAACAGTTCCAAGTCCAAAAATAGCCATAGTTAACATACCTTTAATAGGGTCTTTATCTATAACAGCTTTTATCAAAAAAGCATAAACAAGAGGGCATGGCAAAAAACCGTTAAACATACCTAAGAAAAAAGGAGAACTACGAAATTGATATAAGAAATCGGAGATAGCATTAAATACAGGATCTAAGAAAGGAACTCCCTTTTCTTTTATATTCCCGGTAATCTGAAGTCCAAAAATTATCATACCTATACCTAATATTAGAGAGAGTCCTTTTTGAAAATATTGGAACTCTATACTGTGAAAATACATTCCAAGAAATCCGGCTAAAAATCCTAAAAATGAGTATGTAAATATTCTTCCTAAGTTATAAAGTAAATTATCTACCCAAAAATGTTTATAAATAATCAAAGAAGGTATAAATCCACACATACCTATACAGTGATATGACCCTAAGAAACCACCAAGAAAGACAAGAAAATATTCAAGCATAGGTATTTTTCCTCAGTAGGGATTTGTAATATAATATCACAGCCAAAAGTTTTAGGGGGTAATTATGAAAGCTGCATACTATGAAGAGCTAAATGGGTATAAATCAATTAAGATAGGAGATTTACCAAAACCTACTATAGAAGAAGGTGAGGTCCTTGTAAGAGTAAAAGCATTTTCACTTAACCATCTTGATATATGGGTTATGGAAGGAAAATATCCCATGGATATACCACTGCCTCACATATTTGCATCTGATGGAGCTGGTATTGTGGAAGAAGTAGGCAAAGGTGTTACTAATGTGAAAGAGGGAGATAGGGTAGTGATATTTTCTGGGTTATCATGTGGTCAATGTGAAAAATGTTTGGCTGGAAAAGACAACGAATGTGATAAATTCAGACCTTTAGGAACAATAGATAATGGTGTATCTGCAGAGTATGTTAAAGTACCAGCTATAAATGTTTTTAAAATTCCGGATAATCTTACCTTTGAAGAGGCAAGCTGCATTCCAATAACCTACATAACATCTTGGCATTCTTTGGTAACAAGAGCCGGAGTAAAACCTTCTGATACTGTTCTCATACATGGAGGGACTTCTGGAGTTGGTACAGCTTTAATACAGATAGCAAAACTATACGGTTCCACAGTTATAACTACAGTCGGAGATAAATGGAAAGAAGAAAAGGTTAAGCAGTTAGGAGCTGATTTTGTTATAAACTATAAAAAACAGGATTTTGTTTCAAAGGTTAAAGAGTATACAGATGGAAAACTGTGTGATATAGTTGTAGACCATATAGGTGCAGAAACTTTTTCTAAATCTCTTTCATGTACAAAAAGAGGAGGAAAAGTTATAACCTTTGGTTCTACAACAGGAGCAGAGGTAAATATAAATTTAAGATATATATTTGGTAAAAATCTTACCATCCACGGTGTATATATGGGAACAAAGGGAGAGTTTGCAACTCTTATAAAACTTTTCCCTCAGAAGTTAAAGCCAGTTATAGACAGTGTTTATAGTTTAGAAGATGTCAAAAAAGCTTACGAAAAATTACTCAGCAGACAGTTTTTTGGAAAGATAGTTGTAAGGATAGATTAATGATAACGATTAAAGGTTTAACAGTAATAATAGATGGAAAGATAATAATAGAGGATATTAATCTGGATATAGAAGATGGAGAGATAGTTGCAATTGTAGGACCAAACGGTGGAGGTAAAACTACACTTGTAAAAACTTTACTTGGATTTATAAAACCTTCCTCTGGTGTTGTATATATAGATGGTAAAAGTCCAAAAGAGTTTATAGGAGAAGGTAAGGTTGGCTATCTCCCTCAAAAATCCTCATATGAAAGAGATTTTCCCGTAAGTGCTTTGGATGTAGTTATGTTTGGACTTATAAATGAAAAAATACAAAAAAGTCAAAAATTAAAAAGATCCATAGAGTATATAAAGTATGTAGGTATGGAAGGTTTTGAAAATCATCCTTTTGGAAAGTTATCCGGAGGGCAACAGCAGAGAATAATGATAGCAAGGGCACTAATTTCCCAGCCAAAGCTATTGATACTTGATGAACCTTCTACAGGTATAGATATGGTAGCTCAGGAAAATTTTTATGAGTTTTTAAAGAAGATAAACCAAGAGAAAGGTATAACCGTTATAATGGTATCCCACGATATAGGTGTAGTAGCAAACTATGTCCATAAAGTAGTAGGTCTAAACAGAAAATTACATTTCTTCGGTAAACCGAAAGATTTCTTCCAAACTAATGTTTTAAGTCAGTTGTATGACTCTGATGTAAATTTAGTTATCCACTCTCCGGAGTGTATAACATGCCAACATTTTACGCCGGATAAACTTTTGGAAGGTTTCAAACATTGAGTATTTTAGAGTTACTTACAACAGACTTTATACTCAATGCAGTTATAGGTGGATTAATCCTTGCTATTTTACTGTCCGTTTTATCTCTCTTTATATACGTTAAAAAATGGTCTTTTATAAACGTGGGAATATCCCATGCGGCATTCGGAGGATTAGCAATAGGCTATCTTACCGGAATATCTCCCTCTATAACCGGAAGTATATTCGCTATACTGGTTGGAGTTTTGATAGGTTTTCTAAGTAGGAAAGGAAAATTTCACGAAGATATATCTATAGGTATCCTATTGTCTTTCTCTATGGCTTTTGGTGTTATTCTCATATCACTTTCAAATAACTATAATTCGGATTTATTCAGTTTTCTATTTGGAAATATTCTTACTATAACAAGGGAAGATATAACTATACTCGGAATATTTACAGTTATATCTTTTGGTTTTCTATACATATACTTTCAGAGATTACTATACTGCTGTTTTGATGAGGAGGTAGCAAAAGTATCCGGAGTGAAAACAGACTTTCTGTATTACAGCCTAATAGTTTTAATGGCAATAGCAATAGTTCTGTCTATAAAACTTGTAGGTTCTATACTTGCCTCTGCAATGATGATACTACCTACTGCAACATCTTCACAGGTTTTCTGGCATTACAGAAATATAATTATATCTTCTATAATTGTAAGTATATTTGTCGTTATAACCGGTATATTTATATCCTTTGAGTTTAATCTGCCATCCGGATCCACCATCGTTATGGTTTACTCTGTTATATTTTTTGTTATTACAGCTGTAAAGAGGTTTTTTAAGTAGATGTATAGACTTTTGGGAAGAAAAGAAGGAGAATATCTGATCATTGAAGATGATGAATTTCACCATCTTAAAGTTTTAAGGTTAAAAGAAGGTGATACCGTAGAAGTTAACGATCTTCAGGGAAATGTCTATGAAGGCAAGATTTTACAGATAACAAAAAAACAGGCAGTCCTAAAACAACTAAAGAAAGTAGAAATTCCTGAAGATAAACTAAATATAAATCTATATCTGTGTATGCCTAATCAACTTTCAAAGGTTGATGATGTTATAGAATCAATCTCACAATTAGGTGTAAAGAGATTTATTCCGGTAATATCAAAAAGATCTGCTGTAAAACATTCTGATATCTTAAAGAAAAAAGGAAAATGGGAAAAGATAGCTCTACAATCAATAAAGCAGTGTAAGAGACTATTTCCAGTAATTATTGAAAATCCTATAAATCTGACTAATATTAAAAGTGAAGATAAGTTAAGAGTGGTATTCTATGAGAAAGAAAAGGAAAGTAAATTGAAAAATTTAGATTTTCCACAAGTAAGCAATGTATCAGTTATAATAGGTCCAGAAGGTGGATTTGAAGAAGGTGAGATAAATTTTCTTAAAGAAAAAGGCTTTATGCCACTGTCTCTGGGTGATTACATTCTAAAAATGGAAACTGCTATAATAGTATCATTATGTCAGATAAAATTTAAATTTGAATAGGAGGTTTTAATATGAAAAAAGTTGTAGCTTTAACTGTAGTTGGTGCTTTTTTAGTGACAAGTTGTGCGGAAACTTACAGACCATCTCAAACAACCTATGAAGGTGGATTGATTGGAGCTGTAACAGGTGCAACAGCTGGTGCTATCTTGACAAGTGGAAACAAATGGAAAGGTGGAGTTATAGGCGGAGTTTTAGGTGCTATAGCCGGAGCTACCATATCAGAGATAGCAAAGAGAGGAGCAGTTGAAGCAGTTCAATCAAACAGACCTGTTAGATATCAGACAGAGGATGGAAGAGGTGTGTATGAGGCAGAACCAATGGGATACGATGCAAAGACAAAATGTCATAAAGTTCACGAAAAGATTTATGAAAATGGAAAACTTGTAAAAGACCAAATAAAAGAAATTTGTGAAGGTGAGAAAGTAGAGAGAAACTATTAATCCTTATTTGGAGAAGAGATGAGTTTTCCCATAAACAGATTAAGACGTTTGAGGAAAAATGAAAACATAAGAAGGTTGGTTAGAGAAACGGTTTTATCTGTCAATGATTTAATCTATCCTATATTTGTGGAAGATGGAGAAAACATAGAGAAAGAAATTCCATCTATGCCGGGTATATACAGATACTCAATTGATAGACTGTCAAAGGAACTTGATGAGGTTGTAAATCTTAATATTCCGGCTGTTTTACTTTTTGGTATCCCTTCCCATAAAGATGAAGTTGGGTCAAACACTTGGAATGAAGAGGGGATTATTCAGAAAGCCGTCAGATACATAAAACAGAACTATCCACAGCTTTATGTTATTACAGATGTATGTTTCTGTGAATACACTTCCCACGGACACTGTGGAGTTTTACATAACCACGATGTAGATAACGACAAAACTCTGGAAAATACAAGGAAACAGGTAATCTCTCACGTAAAAGCCGGAGCTGATATGGTAGCACCATCTGGAATGATGGATGGTGTTGTTAAAACGATAAGGGAAGCACTTGACAGTGAAGGATTTTACCATATTCCAATAATGGCTTACTCTGCAAAGTTTGCATCTTCATATTACGGACCATTTAGGGAAGCAGCAGATTCTACACCGGCATTTGGAGATAGAAGAAGTTATCAGATGGACCCAGCTAACAGAAGAGAAGCCATAAGAGAAGTAGAGTTAGATATACAGGAAGGTGCAGATATAGTCATGGTAAAACCGGCTCTTTCTTACCTTGATATAATAAGAGATATAAAAGACAGGTTTTTGTTGCCTGTTGCAGCTTACAATGTAAGTGGTGAATACTCTATGATTAAAGCAGCCGGAAAACTTGGCTGGATAGACGAGAAAAAGGTTATAATGGAAACTCTCTTATCAATGAAGAGAGCCGGAGCTGATATAATAATAACATACTTTGCAAAGGAGGTAGCAAAGATATTAAAACAATGAAGAGATTGCTTCTGATAGACTCTTCTTCCTACATATACAGAGCTTTTTATGCTCTTCCGCCTCTAACTTCTTCAAAAGGTATTCCAACAGGAGCCGTATACGGATTTGTCAGAATGTTATTAAAACTCCTAAATGATTTCAATCCGGAGTATATAGCAGCCGTTTTTGACTCAAAA
The DNA here is from genome assembly GCA_041287495.1 of Hydrogenothermaceae bacterium. Classification (GTDB taxonomy): domain Bacteria; phylum Aquificota; class Aquificia; order Aquificales; family Hydrogenothermaceae; genus JAOABC01. The sequence continues at coordinate 40,723 of JBEULE010000033.1, read as the reverse complement.
GGAAAAACTATAAGACATAAGCAGTTTAAAGAGTATAAGGCAAACAGAAGAGAAACTCCAGACAGTCTATCAATACAGATACCTTATATAGAAGAGATTTTAAATACACTGAATATAAAAATAGTAAAAAAAGAAGGATTTGAAGCAGATGATATTATTGCTACATTAGCAAAAGATGCAGAAAAAAAAGGATTTGAAGTTATAGTAGTAACACCTGATAAAGATATGTTACAGCTTATAGATGATAAAATCAAAGTTTTTAATCCAGTAAGTGAAATCTTATACAATTCACAAAAAATAAAAGAAAAATACGGTATAGAGCCACTCCAGTTTGTTGATTATCTAACATTGATAGGAGACCCTGTAGATAATATTCCTGGAATAAAAGGTATAGGTCCAAAAACAGCTTCCGAAATTTTAAGTAATTACGGCTCTATTGAAAACATACTACAAAATTTGGATAAACTACCAGAAAAATACAGAAAATTCTTTGAAAATACAGACAGAGAAACGATAGAAAAATCAAAACAGCTTGTAAGTTTATACCAAGCACAACTTGATTTAAACATTGAAGACCTCAAAAAGGGAAAACCAGATTTAATTAAATTAAAACAGATATTTGAGGAACTTGGATTTAAATCACTTATGAAAGATATTGAAAAAAACAAGTCAAAGGAAGAGATAAAACAAAAAACTCTTTTCTAAGAGGAGTGGGAAAATGTATACTTATACTGTTCCGATAATAGAGAGATTAAAAAGAGAAGAAGGGGAGATACTCATATTTACCCATGAAAATCCAGATGGTGATGGTATAGGGAGTATGCTAAGTTTATACCTTTTTTTAAAGAAGTTAAACAAAAATGTAACAGTAGCAATGAAAGACGATGTACCATATATATATAACTTTTTACCAGCTGTAGATAAGATTAAAAAACTACCCATAGATAAGACATTTAATGTTGCTGTTCTCGTTGATGCTGCACATAAAGGAAGATCTGGAATTGAAATTAAAGCAAAAGAGGTTATAAGAATAGATCATCATAGAGGTGGAGAGTTTGAAAGTATATACGACTATGTAGAAGTAGCAAGTCCATCAACAACATTTATAGTAACACAGATACTAAGACAGTGGAATGAAGAGTTAATAGATAAAGATATAGCAACATGTTTGTATACTGGACTTATAACAGATACTGGAAGCTTTAGATATAACAACACAGATGAGAAGACATTTGATACTGCAAAATTCTTGGTGTCAAAAGGAGTAGACCCATCCTATATTTCAAAGATGGTATTTGAAAGAAACAAACTTTCAACGATAAAACTATTACAGAAAACATTATCAACATTAGAGCTACATGTAGAAGGTAAGATTGCAATACTGACAGTTTTTAGAGACTTTATAAAAGAATGTTTAGCATTAGAAGAAGAAACAGAAGGATTTGTAAATTTTGCAAAGAGTATAGAAGGTGTAGAAGTTGCAATACTTATGATACAGAAAGAAGACCTGAAAACATGGAGAGTATCTCTAAGAGGAAAAGGAAATATAAATGTTCAACAGATAGCTTCATACTTTGGTGGTGGAGGACATAAAGACGCTGCTGGATGTAAAATCATAGGAGATTACTACGAGATAAAAAATCAACTTATACAAAAATCAAAAGAACATCTATATAGAGAAGTTTTAGCATCTGTATAATTTAGGTTGGAGGTTTGGTTATGGAAGATAAATTAGCAGATTGGTTTGAGCTTGGAGGAATTATATTCTTCACATGGATGGTTATTATAGTTGGACTTCTTTGGGGACTATCTATAAAGGCAAGTTATAACGAAGAAAAGGAAAAAAAGAAGAATCAACAGATGGAAAATGGAAACCAAAACAACTAAAAACATCCCCTTCATAGTTATTACAGGCTTTGGTATAGTTGCAACTCTATTTTTCATTTACTTTTTTGTTTATAACAAAGCTGTAGATACAGTTAGGAAAGACCTTGTTATACAAAAAGCATACCCAAAGATAAAACCACAGGAATTTATTACAGAGTTTAGTTTTGTAGCTTCTAAGTATGGATTTTCTGTTTCACAAATCTATACAGATAACAGGACTTTTTTAGTTAATATATACTCTCAAAAAGAGATAGAACAGTTAATAAACCTTAATCCTATAGCTTTAGCTTACATAAATGTAAGTTTGGTTATATATGACCTTGGAGATGGAACTGCCGTAGTAGGAAATAATCCTTACATTTGGGATATAATCTTTGAGGACAAAAATCTAGATGATAAAGCTCAAAATTACAGTCAAACTATAAGTGATTTACTTGACAATGTTTATCTTTCAATAAAGGAAAAGAAGAAATCTATCTAGGGGGAAGTTATGATAAAGTTTGGAACAGATGGATTTAGAGGAGTCATAGGAGATAGTTACACCTTTGAAAACGTAATGAAGATAGCACAGGCTCATGTAGAATCTCTAAAGGAGAGGAAAGGGAAAAAGGTTATCATAGGATATGATACAAGGTTTATGTCAAATGATTTTGCTTTGGCAGTTGCAGAAGTTTTTAGTTCAAACGGTTTTAAAGTTATACTTTCAAAAGGTATAGCAACTACTCCAGCTCTATCTCTTGCTGTGAAGGAACTTAAATGTGATGAAGGAGTTATGATTACTGCTTCCCATAACGGTTACAAATACAATGGTTATAAGATTAAAGGTAAATACGGTGGTCCAGCAACAGAAGATATAATAAAAGATGTAGAAAGTAGAATAGGAAAAAATCCTGTAAAGACAGGAAAACTTGATTTTAAAGAAGAAGATTTACAACATCTATACATAGATAGACTGAAAAACTATTTTGATAAAAATATATTCAAACAAAAACATATGAAAATCATACACGACCCGATGTATGCAACAAGTAGCAATCTGTATAATACAATCCTTGAAGATACATTTATATCTGTTGAATCTATAAACAACTGGCATAATCCGTATTTCGGCGGACACCATCCGGAACCTATAGATAAGAATCTATCTCTATTGAAAGCAAAAGTGGTAGCAACACAGGCAGAATTAGGTATAGCAAACGATGGAGATTCTGACAGAGTAGGTATAGTTGATGAGAAAGGAGAGTTTGTAAATACACAAATACTGTATGCCTTACTTTTATTACACACCATCAGAAACAGAAAAGTAAAGGGAAGTATAGTAAAGACCGTATCTACAACATACCTAGCAGACAGAATAGCAAAGAAGGAAAAGAGAAAGATACATAAGACACCAGTAGGATTCAAATATGTAGCTAACATAATGCTTAGAGAGAAAGTTGCGTTTGGAGGAGAGGAGTCAGGAGGATACGGCTTTGGTTTTCACATTCCGGAAAGAGATGGAGTTTTATCTGGACTTCTCATTATTGAGATGATGAATCTATACGGTAAATCTATGTCTGAACTTGTAAAAGAGTTATTTAAGGAATTTGGTGAAGCATACTACAAGAGAGAAGACATTAAAGTAGAGGGAAATAAAGGAGTAGATTTTGTAAATAAACTTAAAAGTGAAGATATAAAAGAGTTTGCTGGATTTAAAGTAAGAGAAGTAGACAAAACAGACGGCGTTAAAATAATCTTTGAAGATGATAGCTGGTTACTGTTTAGAGCTTCTGGAACGGAACCGGTTTTAAGGATATATGCAGAATCGCCTTCCATCGAGAAAACAGATAAACTAATAAAAAGTTCCATCTCTATGATAGAATAAATTTTAAACTTTATTAAAAAGGAGATGGAAAATGGAAAACTTTTATGAACCTTATGAAGTAGTTTTATCAGAAGATGGTAAGCTCTTTGTTTTAATAGACCCTGATGAAAGTGAAGATTTAGAAAAAGCCGTTGAAAGTGGAAAAGAACCTGAGTTAATGGTAGATATAGATTATGATGAAGAGTCAGAAGAGTTATACCTAATAATATCTACTATATTTGATGAAGAAGAGATATTTTTTGGACTTCCGTACGGAGAAGCATGGGAATCTCTTATAGAAGAAGGTAGTTTTGTTATAGCTTTTATTCGGGAAGAAGAATTTAGATCAGGTAAATTTGATGAAGTTTCTTCTGTAGAGATACAGTTTGATGATTTAACAATGGGATTCATAGAAGGAGCACAAAGAACAGCAGAAATATTAATTGGAGAAGCAGAAGAAGAAAAATAATGACGCTCGTATATAAAAGAAAGGTAAATTTCTACGAAACAGATGCCCAGGGGATAGTCCACCACTCAAACTATCCACGGTACTTTGAGGAATGTAGAGGTTATTACCTCGAAAGTATAGGATTACCTTACCATATTTTGAGAGATGAGTATAAAGTGGATGTTGTACTACTTGAACTTAACATCAGATATTTAAGTCCTCTGAGGTTTGGTGATATATTTAAAGTAGAGTTTAAATTAGACAGTATAGACAGTTATTTTTTTAGTTTTAAATATAATATATTTACAGATAAAAAAGTAGCAGAAGGATTTACAAAACATTGTTGTGTTAATTCTCAAACAAAGAAAGTTATAAAAGTTCCAAAAATTTTAAAAGATAAAATGGAGTTAAAAGATGTTGGAAGAGATAGTTAGAAAAGCCAAAGAGAAGTTAGCTGGTTATGATTGGGAGATTTTTTACTTTAAAAACAAAAAACTCAAAAGTGAATCTAATGACTTAAAGATTGATAAACTTACAGCTTCTGAAGATGTTGGATTTAGTATAAGAGTTATAAAATCTGGCCGTCAGGGATTTTCTTACTCAACTACATTAGATAAAGACTCAGTAGAATTTGCTATCCAAAGTGCAAAAGGTCTGTGTGATATAGCTACAGAGGAAGAAGATATAATTTTAAATGATAGATTAGAAAAAGGTAACGAGATAGAGTATTTTGACACATTTGCAGTAAACCTTCCGGTAGAAGAGAAGATAGAAAAAGCTATAGAACTTGAAAGGTTAGTAAGAACATTAAATGACAGGATAAAATCTGTCAGAAGCTCTACATTTACAGAAAACATATATGAAAAAATCCTAATAAACTCTCTTGGTATAGAAGTCAAAGAGATAGGAACAGTTTATTCAGCTAAGGTTTCTGCAGTTGCTACTGACGGAAGAGATTCACAGATAGCTTGGAGTTATAACGCAAAGAGATTTATATCTGATTTAAATTTAGAAGAGATAGCAAAGGAAGCCGTTTTTAACTCAACATCTCTACTTGGTGCAACCACCGTATCTACCAAAAATATGTATGTTCTATTTCCTCCTTATGCTATGGTAGAGCTTTTAGATGCTTTTTCATATCCATTCTTAGCAGATGCTCTTATAAAAGGAAAGACCTTATTTAAAGATAAAATTGGTCAAAAAGTAGCTTACGAAGAGATAACAATAGTAGATAATGGAATCCTTGAAAAAGGATTGATGTCCTCAACTTACGATGCAGAAGGTGTTTTGAAGAGAAAAAATATTCTTATAGAGAAAGGTGTTTTAAACGGATTTTTACATAATTTACACACTGCAAAAAAATTAGGAGCTTTACCTACAGGAAACTCTGTAAGGTCTGATTTTAGAACACTACCAACTGTAGGAATAACAAACTTTTACATAGAAAACGGCAAACAGAACATAAAAGATGTTATCTCAGAATTAGATGAAATTTTTTATGTGATAGATATGATGGGACTTCACACTGCAGATCCTATATCTGGAGATTTTTCTTTAGGAGTAAACGGTCTTATAATAAGCAGAGGCGAGATAGTTAAAGCAGTCAGAGGAGCTACATTAAGTGGTAATTTTATAGAGCTACTGCAAAAAGTTATATCTGTTGGAGACGATTTAAAGTTTTACGGCAATTTAGGAAGTTCTTCAATTTTAGTAGAAAATTTAACTATAGCAGGAGATTGATTTAGATGCCCAGGGTGGGATTTGAACCCACACGCCCTCTCGGGCACTACCCCCTCAAGATAGCGCGTCTGCCAGTTTCGCCACCTGGGCTTACAAAGTAGATATACATTATAATCTAAAAGGTTTTAAAATGCAAGTGGTATTACTACAGGAAGGTTCTGACCTTGATGCTCTATCTTCAGCATACGGAATTACATTACTAAACAAAAAGGCAAAAATAGTATTACCTAACAGTTTAAGTTCATCTGTTATAGAAACTTTAAATCTGTTTAAGGATGTATTTGATGAAAAAATTATCAAAAAAGATGAAATAGATTTTTCCAAGGTAGAAGTTATATACATAACTGACAGTCAACACCTTCCAGATAATTTTACTGGAAAAATCATCGTATACGACCATCATATAAAAGATTTAAACTTTCCGGAGAATGTAGAGCTTCATATAGAAAAAGTTGGAGCTGCAACCACTTTAATTGTTGAAGAGATAAAAAAGAGAAAGAAAAAAATATCTTCCCAAGATGCTACTATTTTAGCCCTTGGTATATATGAAGATACTGGAAGTTTAAAATTTAAAGGTACTACAACAAGGGATATAAAAGCATTGGAGTATCTATTTAAGTTTAAAGTGGATTTAAATACTGTTAGAAAGATAATAGAAGATAGATTTGATATACAAGACATTTCCGTGATGGAAGAGATAACAAGGAATACAGAGGTAGTTGAGTTTAAGAATCTTAAAATATCTATATCCCACTATAAAGGAAAGTATTCAAAAGATATATCTAAAGTTTTTAAATATATAAAAGTATTAGAAGATGCATATGCCTACTTTGTGGTAGTTGGACAAAGAGGTAAAGTATATATAATAGGAAGGTCTAAAAGTGATGATATAAATGTTGCAAAAATACTATCCGTATTTGAAGGAGGAGGACACAGCTACGCAGCAGCAGCAAAAGTAAAAGGTTTTTCTGTAGAGGAAATAGTAAACTTTCTTAAATTTATCCTAACAGAGAGAAAGATAACTGCAAGAGATATCATAGAAACTACAGTTCCTACAGTAAAAATTGGAGAAACATTCGGAAATATAAGTAATTTACCTCATTTTCCAATGTATGTTGTAGTGGATAACTTAGGTAGGTTTGAAGGTGTTATAAACTATAAAGTAGTAAAGGACTTTTTAAAACACGGCTTTGAAACTGAAAAAGTAGATAACTTTATAGAAGATTGTGTAGTTTTATCGGCTGACAACTATCTATTTGATATAATCAAACTACTCAAATCAACAGACCAGGAGATATTCCCAGTAGTTGAGAGAGGAAAGTTTATAGGTATAGTAAGTAGAAAAAGTATACTGAGAAGATTATTTAAAGAAGATTCAACAATTGTATGGAATATAAAACCTAAGGAAAGGAATTATCTATCAGCTTTACAGAGAAATCTTCCAGAGAGTATTATTAAACATCTTAGAGAGATTGGAGAGCTTTCGCAGAAACTTGGGTTTAGAGCTTTTTTAGTTGGTGGAATTGTTAGAGATATAATTATGGGAAGAAAAAACCTTGATATAGATATTCTCATAGAAGGAGATGCAACTGCCGTAGTTAAAGAGTATGGAAAATCAAAAAGTATAAGTTATTTTTACTATCCAGAGTTCTTAACAGGGTATATTAAAACAGAGGAAGGTTTAAAGATAGATTTTACGTCTGCAAGGAAGGAAGTTTATGACTATCCAGGAGCTTATCCAAGAGTAGAGATAGCTTCTGTTAGAGAGGATTTAATTAGAAGAGATTTTACTATAAACACACTTCTTATAGAGATTACCGGAGAAAATTTCGGAAAACTTATAGATTACTTCGGAGGATTAAAGGATATAAAGGAGAAAAAAATAAGAGTTTTACATCCTGTAAGCTTTATAGAAGACCCTATAAGGATACTTAGGGCTTTAAGATTTGCCGGAAGATTTAACTTTAAACTTGAAAATAAGACAGAAAAATTACTGATTACATCTATAAGTAAAAATATATTAGAGTTTGCACCTCCAGGAAGAGTAAAACTTGAGTTTCAGCTAACATTTAACGAAGAAAATGTCTTTGAGATATTAAAACTTATGGACAAGTATAAAGTTTTGTCGTACATATTCCACATAGATAGTTTATCTGAATTTCTTATAAGAAAACTACAAAAAACACAGGACAGTATAAACCTTTTTAAAGAACTATTTAACAGAGAGTTAGATAAAAATTTCCTTTATTCTGTAGTCCTTATTTCTGACAAACCATTGGAAATTGGATATAAGATATTGAAAAACTATCATTTTGAGAGAGAAGCAAAAAATCTTGAAAAGATATACAGATATGTTGAAACTTTAAGATCAGATAGACAGAATATCCAGACTTACATAGAGTTATCAAAACAACAGCCTGAGGTAGTAGCACTTACAGTTATTCTATCTGACGATGAGATATCATCACACATCATAAATATCTTAAAAAAGATAGCAAAACCGATAATATCTGGAAAGGATTTGATAGATTTAGGTTTAAGACCATCTCCACTTTTCAAAGAAATACTTGATGATGTAAATAACCTATACCTACAAGGAAAATTTAAAACGAAAGAAGATTGCATAAAATATATAGAAGAAACTTATCTAAGTAAGGTGAAAAAATGAAGATACTGATTGTAGAGGACAATGTAGACCTTAATAATAATTTAAAAGAGATATTAGAACTTGAAGGACACATAGTAGATTCAGCTTTCAATGGTAGAGAAGCTATTGACTTAATAAATAGATTAAGTTATGACTTGATAATATTAGATATTATGCTTCCATATATTGACGGATACAGTGTAGCAAAATTGATGAGAGAAAAAGGTATAGAAACTCCTATCATTATGTTAACAGCTTTAGGAGAGTTAGAGAGTAAGTTAAGAGGATTTGAGATAGGAGCAGATGACTATATAGTTAAACCTTTTGAGATACCTGAGCTTATAGCCAGAGTAAATGCAATAGGAAAGAGAGTTCATATGAAAGAAATTCCCCCCATAGAAATAGGAGATGTGATAGTTGATTTATCAAAAAGAGTTGTGAAGACAAAAGATGGTAAAGAGGTTGATATAACTCAGAAACTATTCTGTATTTTAGAGCAACTACTTAGAAATAGAGGAAGTATAGTGACTCAGGAAGTCTTAGCGGCAAAATGTTGGGAAAAAGACCAGCAACCTTCCGGAGAAAATATGAGAGCCCATATAAAACTTTTGAGAAAACTTATAGGTGATAAGGACAAGACTATAATCAAAACTATCTCCGGTGTAGGATACAGGATTGATTAAGAAGATTAGCGAGTTTACGGTATTAAAATTAAAGCTTATAACATTTTTGATATTCTTAGTTTTCATTATAATATCAATCCTGTCATACTCTATATATCTGTCTTATAGAGAGCAGAGGATGACAGAGATAGAAGATAGATTAAAAGAACAAATTTCTGAGATTAAAAACTTAATTGATAGATATGGTTTACAAAAACCTATTTTTCTACTAAACATTCCGAAAGGAACGTTTATATGTATCCATTCTAAGGAAGAAAAAATTTGTGTTTATAATAGAGATGGTTTAGTAAGTTTTTACAAAAATGAATCTTTAGAGGGATATTTATTGGTATCAGATGAGTATAAAAATTACAAAATAGAGATGGGAGTAGATAGAAATAGTATTGAAAATGAGCTTAAAAAATTGAAACTTTCAATAATTTTATCTGATATAATAGTGATTATCCTCTCTGGAATTCTCGGATACCTTGTTTTCGAAAGATTACTAAAACCTATAAAAGATAGTGAAGACAAGTTAAAACAGATTCTACAGATAATATCCCATGATATCAGAACCCCTATATCCATTATAAACACAAACCTATACCTTATAAAGAAAAAGGGAGATTGTAAATCTAAGAACCTTGATAACATAGAAAAAAATGTAGAGTATATAAAAACTCTCATAAACAATTTAAACTATATTTCGGTAAAAAAGTCTACTACAAGAGAAGAAGTAGATATTAACACCTTGGTAAAAGAACTGTTAGAAAAGTTTGAGATAAATATCAATATGAAAAACATCACTGTAAAATTAGCTGAAAATAGTAACCTTAAAGTTTTTGCAAACAAAGATGATATGAAAGTAGTCCTATCAAATCTAATAGACAACGCTATTAAATATAACTACCAAAATGGAGAGATTGTTATAGAGATAGATGATAACTGTTTTACTATAAAAAACACTGGAAATTTGATAAAAAACAAAAACAAAATCTTTGATATCTATTACCGAGAAGATAAATCTGGAACTACAGAAGGAATAGGTATAGGTCTTACCATAGTAAAGAAACTCTGTCAAAGCTACAACCTTAAGTTAAAGGTAGAAACAACGGAAAAATTCAACATATTCTCAATCTGTAAGTAGAGATATTTAACTATCATCTGAAATCTTTTTAAGGTATAATTTTATTCTGTTAATCCTAAGTTTTAATAAGTTTAATTTATTCTGTAGTTATGTTAAAAATCGTAAATTTTATAACTTTTATACTTTTTATAATTAAAATAGGTTCTGCAACTGAGATTAAAGTTTACGGAGCAGACCAAAAGCTTATTAAGTTAAAGGACCATTTCTATATAAAGAATTTAGAGATATTTGAAGTAAATCTAGATGGAACATTTGGTGATATATATTACTACAAAGTAGATAGAGAAAAAAATCTCGTAGATGTTGCTTATAATTTAAAAGTTGGATACTATGAGTTAAAAATGGCAAATCCGGATGTTAAACCATTTGAGCTAAAAAAAGATCAGATAATAAGAGTAGATTTAAGGTTTAAATTACCTAAAAATTTCGAGGTTGGTAAAGTTTATATTGATATACACAGAAAACGTTTGTTTTTACCTTACGCAGATGAAAATGGAAAACTATATGTCATTACTTTTCCCGTTGGAACAGGAAGTGAAGAGTATCCTACACCTTTAGGTGTGTTTAAAATAACAGAGAAAAAGGTAAATCCGGATTGGGTAGTTCCTCCGAGTGCTAGAAGAAATAAACCTAATCTTCCACCAGTTGTCCCTTACGGAAGTCCTGAAAATGGACTTGGTAGTAGAGCTATGAGATTAAACGGAAGTGAGTATATGATACATGGCACAAGTAAAAAAAGTGAAAAAGGTGTTGGAATGAATATAAGTTATGGCTGTGTTGCTATGAGAAACGAAGATATTGAGAGAATTTTCGATTTAATTCCTTTAAATAGCGAAGTTATAATTTACGATTCAAGTAAAGAAAGCCTCCCATAGGGGAGGAGGTAAAATTTATCTTTTATTGGTAAATCTTCTTCTTGAAGTAGGTCGTTTTTTAGGGTGTTTTTTTTCTTGCTGTATATTTTCTGAAGATAGATTTATAATTTCTAAACTTTTACCTATCTTTTTCTGTATCTGTGCAAATATTTTATCTTGCTCCGAAGTCATGATTGAGATAGCTGTTCCTTCTTTTCCGGCTCTACCGGTTCTCCCAATTCTATGGATATAACTTTCTACATCTCTTGGAAGTTTGTAATTTACAACAAGTTCAACTCCTTTTATATCCAGTCCTCTGGCTGCAACATCTGTAGCTACAAGTATTTTAATTTCTCCTACTCTAAACTTTCTTAAAACAGCCTCTCTTTTATTTTGACTAAAATCTCCATGGATAGCTTCAGCATTAAATCCTTCTCTCTTTAAATTTCTTGCAACTTCATCTGCTTCAAGTTTAGTTTGGGTAAAGATTATAACTTTTTCAACACTGTTTTCTGTAAGTATGTCCTTTAATGTTTTATAAAGGTCAGAAGAATCTACTCTGTATATTATCTGCTTTATCTTCTCTACCGTAACCTCATCAGGTTTTACTTTTATAGTTTCATAATCTGGTTTTAAAAACTCTTCTGCAAGGTGTAAAATCTCTTTTGGCATAGTAGCAGAAAATAAGAGATTTTGTCTATCTTCCGGAAGCCCAGACATAATAAACTCTATATCTTCAATAAATCCCATCTCAAGCATTCTATCGGCTTCATCAAGTACAAAAGTTTTAACATTATCAAGTTTTAGATAACCTCTCTCTATAAGATCTCTAACTCTTCCCGGTGTTCCCACTATCACAACATCATTACCTTTTTTCAAGAAGTCTATCTGATGTTTTATAGATTTTCCACCGTAAACTGCCAGTATAAAAACTCTCTTGTTTTTACCTAAATCCTTAAGCTCTTTTGCTACTTGTATTGCCAACTCTCTTGTTGGGACTAACACAATGGCTTGAATCTTCCTTTCTTTAGGATTTACCTTTTCAAGTAATGGGATACCAAATGCTGCTGTTTTTCCGGTTCCGGTTTGTGCTTGAGCTACAATATCCTTTCCGGACATAACCAACGGTATTGCTTTTTGCTGAATCTCTGTAGGTTGTGTATAACCCATAGATTCAACTGATTTTAGAATCTCTTTTGAGATTCCGAGAGCTTGAAATGAATTTGACATAAAAATGCCTCCTTAAAATAGTTTAATTTTAAAGAGGAAAGATTCTCTCGGAACATTAGATGACACTTTTTGATTTCTCTAATGTTGCGTTAGAGGATGTTTCCTCTTTTTTTTATAAGCGGAGGAGGAGGGATTCGAACCCCCGGAGGGCTGTCAACCCTCAAGTGATTTCAAATCACCCGCTTTCGTCCACTCAGCCACTCCTCCGAAAACAGATAAATAATATATAGTAATTCAAACAAAATTGCAAGCATTTTAACAAGACGATAAAAAATTTATCCTTTTCTACCACTTCTACCCCACACGGTTCAGACAAAACTATTTTCTGTTATATTTCTATTTCAGCCTTAACTGAAGCCTAAGTTATATCAAAGAACTTTTAAAAATCAACTACCTTCAATATATCTTCTTAAAAACTTTCCAGTGTAGGAATTTGGGTTTTGGGCTACCTGTTCAGGTGTCCCCTGAGCTACTATATAGCCTCCTTTATCTCCACCTTCCGGACCTAAATCTATTATCCAGTCGGCACATTTTATAACATCAAGATTATGTTCTATAACAACAACTGTATTACCTTTCTCAACCAACTTTATCAAAACCTGTATAAGTTTATTTACATCATGAGAATGAAGCCCTGTAGTAGGTTCATCAAGTAAGTATAGAGTATTTCCCGTATCTCTTTTTGAAAGTTCTCTTGATAACTTTATCCTCTGAGCTTCTCCTCCACTTAATGTGGTTGCAGGTTGTCCGAGTTTTATATAATCAAGTCCTACATCGTGTAAAACTTTTAGTTTGTTTCTTATCACCGGAATATTCTCAAAAAACTCAAGGGCTTCTGCTACCGTCATATCAAGAACATCAGCTATATTTTTACCTTTGTAGAGTATTGATAAAGTTTCTTTATTGTATCTTTTTCCTCCACATACCTCACAGGTTACATAAACATCAGGTAAAAAGTGCATCTCAATTTTTACAACTCCATCTCCTTCGCAGGCTTCGCACCTTCCACCTTTTACGTTAAAAGAAAATCTTCCGGGAGTATATCCTCTTAAAACAGATTCCGGAGTTTTTGCAAATAGTTCTCTTATATGGTCAAAAACTTTCGTATAGGTTGCAGGATTTGACCTTGGAGTTCTTCCTATCGGTGATTGATCTACATTTATAACTTTATCTATATGTTCCCAACCTTCTATTTTGTCATGTAAGCCGGACTCTTCGTTTGAAAGATAAAATCTCTTCTTTGCCTCTTTCCAAAGTATATCGTATATAAGTGTTGATTTTCCGCTTCCAGATACTCCGGTAATTGCTACAAAAAGTCCAAGCGGTATACTTACATCTATATTTTTGAGGTTATTCTGTTTTGCTCCGTATATGGTAAGAAATTTATCTGTTGGCTTTCTCCTCTCTTTTGGTAGTGGTATATGGAGTTTTCCACTTAGGTACTTTCCTGTCAATGAATGAGGGTTCTGTTTTATCTCTTCAACTGTACCAATAGCCGTTATCTGCCCTCCATAAACTCCACTTCCTGGTCCTATATCAACTATGTAATCTGCTTCTTCTATAGTTTCAAGGTCGTGTTCTACAACAATAACAGTATTTCCTAAATCTCTCAACTCTTTTAAGGTTGAGATAAGTTTTTGAGTGTCTCTTGGGTGAAGTCCTATTGATGGCTCATCTAATATATACAAAACACCAGTTAGTTTTGAACCTATCTGAGTAGCAAGTCTTATTCTCTGTGCTTCACCACCACTTAATGTAGTAGCAGACCTATCTAAAGTCAGATAATCAAGTCCAACATCTATGAGAAATTTTAATCTTTCTTTTATTTCTTTAAGTATCTTTGAAGCTATTATTCTGTCTTTTTCTGACATCTGGTAATCTTCTTCAAGATACTTAAAAAATTCCCATGCTTCTCTTATATTCATCCGGACAACATCATGTATATTCTTTCCAGCTATAAGCACAGTTAAAGCCTCTTTTCTCAATCTTGAACCTTTACATTCGGGACATATAAGCTCTTTTATATATTTTTCTATCTCCTCTCTTAATCTTTCTTGGTCTGTTTCGAGATACTTTCTTTCAAGATGTGGAATCAAACCATCAAAGTATGGATATTTATCTTTTCTTCCGTATAGTATCTCATGTTTTATATTTTCTGGAAGGTCTTTAAATTTAGTATATCTATTTACTCCATGGTAATCTAAAACTTCACCGATAAAAGCTTTAATATACTTAAAAGATATATTCTCTGATATTCTTACAGACTCTATTGCAGACCTGTTTTCATCTATCAAAAGATTTTCATCTATTTTATGGATAACTCCAAGTCCTTTACATGTAGGACAAGCTCCATAAGGTGAGTTAAAGGAAAATAGTCTCGGTGAAAGCTCTGGTATTGAGAAATTATGGATAGGACAGGCAAATTTTTCACTATATATAATCTCTTTATCTTCATCAACGAGATTTACAACAACTATTCCATCAGATAACTTTAGAGACTGTTCTACAGAGTCGTAAAGTCTGGTTTTTACATCTGGTTTAACAACTATCCTATCTACAACTATCTCTATGGTATGTTTTTTATTTCTTTCAAGTTTCTGTGGTAGTTCTTCCGTAAGATATATCTCTCCATCTATTCTTATCCTTGGATATCCCATTCTTTTAGCTTTTTCAATGATATCCTTATGTTCCCCTTTTTGTCCTCTCACTAACGGTGCAAGTAGCTGTATCCTTGTATTCTCCGGAAGTTTTAAGATATTTTCTGTTATCTCCTGGACTGATTGAGACACTATAGATTGGCCACATTCGGGACAGAGAGGTTTTCCAACCCTTGCAAATAGAAGTCTAAGATAGTCATAAATTTCTGTGATGGTTCCTACTGTTGAACGGGGATTTTTTGAAGTGGTTTTCTGATCTATGGCTATTGCCGGAGATAATCCTTCTATACTGTCTACATCTGGCTTTTCCATAAGTCCTAAAAACTGCCTTGCATAGGCAGATAGACTTTCTACATACCTTCTCTGTCCTTCTGCATAGATTGTATCAAAAGCTAAGGAAGATTTTCCAGATCCGGAAGGTCCTGTTATAACTATTAACTTATTCTTTGGTAGTTCTAAATCTATGTTTTTTAAGTTGTGTTGTCTTGCACCGTGTATTACTATTTTATCCATCTCACTCCTTTAGTGTAGTTATAAACTCTCTTGCATATTCAACAGATCTGTCATCTGTTTCACCTTTTAGCATTCTCGCTATCTCTAAAACTCTATCTTCTCCATATAACTTTTTTACTATTCCTATAGTTTTATCCTCTTCCAATCTTTTTTCAATATGGTAATGATTATCTCCAACAGCTGCTATCTGGGGAAGGTGAGTTATCAGTATTATTTGAAAATCTTTTGAAAGTTCTTTTAATTTTTTTGCCATACTTAGAGCTGTTTTTCCACCTATTCCGGTATCAATTTCATCGAAAATCATAGTAGGGACAGATTTCCTTGATACAAGTTTTATTGCCAGTGAAACTCTTGATATCTCTCCTCCGGAAGCTATCTCTGAAAGTGGCTTTAACTCAAAACCTTTATTCGCACTGAAAAGAAACTCAATCCTGTCTTTACCGTATAAATCAATCTGTTTCTCCTCTATCAACACCTTAAAATCAACAGATAAAAATGCTAACTCTTTGAGATGAGATATAACCATATCCTCAAAAGATTCTACAGATTCTTTTCTTCTCTGTGATAAATTTTCGGCTAGTATATATAATCTATCTTCTACTTCTTTAAATTTTTTTTCTAAAATAGGAAGTTCATTCTCTAAGTTTTCAAAACTTTCAAGCTGTGTTTTTAAACTTTCTAATAACTCTATCAAACCATCTGCATTGGTATTATATTTTCTTTCTAGAAAATTTATCTGGTTTAATCTCTCTTCAATATTAGTAATATCTTGATTGTCATACTCATCAAATGATGATAAACTGTAATATATATTTTCAATGATAATTTTTGCTTCCTGTAAATCGTTATATACAGACTCTAAGTTTTTACTGAAGGTAAAAATTTTTTGTAGGGTTTTATTTATCTGCTTTAAATCTGGAATAACTCTCTCGGAAAGTGCATTTAGAGAGAAAGAAATCCCTTCTTTTATTAACTGTATGTTTTTTAGATATCTGTATTCTTCCTCAATTTTTTCCTTTTCTCCTTTCTTTAAATTCAGATTTTCAAGTTCAGTTATTTGATACTTTAGTATATCAATCATTTTTAATCTTTCTGACTGTTTCTGACGAAGTTCCTGAATCTCTTTAAGAAGATTTTTATACTCTGTGTAAACATTTTGGTACTGCTGTAGTATATCTTCAACCTTTGCAAATTTATCAAAAACTTCCCTTTGATAATCTCTTTTGAAGAGATTTTGACTTTGATGTTGTCCATGTATCTCTAAAAGAGAAGGATATATCTCTTCAAGAACAGACTTTGTCACTTTTCTACCATTTAGATAGTATATGCTTTTACCATTTTTAATCTGTCTTGATAGTATTAAGACTCCATCTTCACTATATTGATTTTCTATCTCAAATGTTAGTTCAACAAAAGCTTCATCATCAAAAGATTTTTTTCCAAAAACAAACTCAATTGCATCTAATATTAGAGATTTTCCAGCTCCAGTTTCTCCAGTAAAAACATTCAAACCTCTCTCAAAATCTATAGTTACATTTTGAAAGTATAGGAACTTTTTGATTGTTACATTTGCTAACAAACAAAACCTCTGGATTTTTAGATATTGGTATAAAAATTTTACCATACAGAAGTTTAATGTATAATAATTAACCAAATACCTTCGGAGGTAAAATATTGCCCTTAATAGTTCAAAAGTATGGTGGGACTTCTGTAGGGTCTATAGAGAGGATAAAGAATGTTGCAAAAAGGATAAAGAAAGCTGTTGATAAAGGTAATAAAGTTGTTGTGGTTTCTTCAGCAATGACCGGAGAAACCGATAGACTTATAAATCTAACAAGAGAACTTTCTAACAGACCTGACCCAAGAGAGCAAGATGTGGTAGTATCTACCGGAGAACAGGTAGCTATAGGGTTAGTTGCAATTGCTTTAAAGGAACTTGGCGTAGATGCTATAAGTTTAACTGGATGGCAGGTTCCAATAATAACAGATGATGTTCATACAAAAGCAAGAATAAAGAGGATAGATAAACATAGAATAATGAGACACCTTGATGAAGGAAAGGTTGTTGTAGTTGCCGGATTTCAGGGTGTTACAGAAGGTGGAGATATAACTACTCTCGGAAGAGGAGGCTCTGATACATCTGCCGTAGCTTTAGCAGCTGCTTTAGGAGCTGATGTGTGTGAGATTTATACAGATGTTCCAGGTGTATTTACAGCAGACCCAAGGATTGTTGAAAATGCAAAGAAAATTCCGGTTATCTCCTATGAAGAGATGATGGAAATGGCTTCTCTTGGGTCAAAAGTTATGCAGATAAGGTCTGTTGAGTTTGGAGCAAAATACGGTGTTAAGATACATGTAAGGTCATCTTTTAACGATGAAGAAGGAACTTGGATAGTGGAGGAGAATGAAGAGATGGAAAAAGTAGCAGTTAGAGGAATAAGCCATGAATTGAAAGAGTCCAGGATTACAGTAATTCAGGTTCCAGATAAACCTGGAATAGCTGCAAAACTTTTTAGAGCATTGGCAGATAAGAATATAGTTGTTGATATGATTGTTCAGAATGTATCCCACAAAGGTCATACAGATATATCATTTACAGTGAATAAAATTGATGCAGATTTGGCTGAAGAGATAGCAAGAGAAGTTGCCAAGGAGATTGAAGCAGCAGATGTCGAAAGAAACGATAAGATAGCAAAGATATCCGTCGTAGGACTTGGAATGAGAACACACGCTGGAACAGCAGCAAAGATGTTTGAAGTTTTATATAGAGAAGGCATAAATATATATGCCATCTCAACTTCCGAGATAAAGATATCATGTCTGATAGATGAGAAGTATGCAGAGTTAGCTGTAAGGGCATTACATGAAGCATTTATAGAAAACGGGGAAGGTGAAGTTTAATGAAATCTCCAAGGAAGATAAAAAAAGTATTAGTTGCAAACAGAGGGGAAATAGCAACAAGAATAATAAGAGCATGTAAGGAACTTGGAATAGAAACGGTAGCTATATACTCAGAAGCAGATGCAAAGAGTATATACGTAAAAAAAGCTGACGAGGCATATCTGATAACCGGTGATCCTATACAGGCTTATCTCAACTACTTCAGGATAGTTGATTTAGCAAAACAGACAAAGTGTGATGCTATTCATCCGGGATATGGATTTTTGTCGGAGAATCCGGAATTTGCAGAGTATGTAATAAAACAGGGACTTATATTTATAGGACCAAAACCGGAACATATAGCCCTCTTTGGAGATAAGATGGCTGCAAAGAGAAAAATGAGAGAGCTTGGTGTTCCAACTTTACCGGGAAGTGACGAAGCTATATCAGATATAAATAAAGCAAAGAAAATAGCAGATGAAATTGGCTATCCTGTAATTCTCAAAGCCGCTTACGGTGGTGGCGGTAGGGGAATGAGGATAGTTAGAAAAGAATCAGAATTTGAAGAACTTTTCAATTCTGCCTATAACGAAGCAAAGAAGTTTTTTGGAAAAGGAGATGTATTTATAGAAAAATATATAGAAAATCCAAGACATATAGAGATACAGATAATGGCAGATAAATACGGAAATGTTATCCATCTTGGAGAAAGAGACTGCTCTATACAGAGAAGACACCAAAAAATTGTTGAGATAGCACCATCCCCTACCTTAAATCCGGAAGTTAGAAAAGAGTTATACAGAACAGCCGTAAAAGCCATGTTTAAAGTTGGTTATGAGAATGTAGGGACTTTAGAGTTTTTAGTAGATGATAAGGATAACTTCTACTTTATTGAGATGAACACAAGATTACAGGTGGAACACACAGTTACAGAGATGGTTACAGGTATAGATATAGTCCAGAGAATGATAAAGATAGCAGAGGGAGAAAAGCTAAACTTCTTACAGGAAGAGGTAACAATGAGAGGTTATGCTATAGAGTTTAGAGTGAATGCAGAAGACCCTCAGAAAAATTTTGCTCCTTCCGTTGGATTGATAACATCATACCACTCACCTGGAGGCCCGGGAGTTAGAGTAGATGCAGCTGTGTATAAAGATTATGTTATACCGCCTTACTATGACTCAATGATAGCAAAACTGTCAGTTTGGGCTTTAACATGGGATCAAGTTGTAAACAGAGCCCAAAGAGCATTAGATGAGTTTATAGTTAGAGGAGTTCCTACAAACTTACCACTTCTAAGAAGCATAGTCAGAGATAAAGATTTTAGAGAAGGTAAATTTACAACTAAGTATATAGACGAGAAGTTACCATACTTTAACTTACAGGCAACGGAAAAAAGAAGGGAAGATTTAGCCTTAGCAATAGCAGCAGCAATAGCTGCACACCATAAACTATAAACAGGAGGTTTTAATGTCAACAATAGTTGATATCAGAGGAAGAGAAGTTTTAGATTCCAGGGGAAATCCTACGGTAGAAGCGGAAGTTATATTAGAGTCCGGAGTAAGAGCAACAGCCATCGTTCCAAGCGGAGCATCAACCGGAATAAATGAAGCTTTAGAGTTAAGGGACGGTGATAAGAAGAGATTTTTAGGAAAAGGTGTATTAAAGGCGGTAGAAAATATAAACACAAAGATAGCAGACCTTCTGATAGGTGAAGAATCATTAGACCAAGTTAAGATAGACAGAATGATGATAGAAGCAGATGGAACGGAAAATAAATCAAACTTTGGAGCAAATGCTATACTAGCTGTCAGTTTAGCTGTAGCAAGAGCATCTGCCTTGGAACTTGGAATACCACTTTACAGATATATAGGAGGGACAAACGCAAAGGTATTACCTGTACCTCTTATGAATGTTATAAACGGTGGAGCCCATGCTGATAACGACTTAGATTTTCAAGAATTTATGATAGTTCCTGTATGTGGTAAATCTTTTAAAGAAGCTTTAAGAGCTGGTGTTGAAACATTTCACGTTTTGAAATCTGTATTGAAAGAAAAAGGATATTCAACAAACGTAGGAGATGAGGGAGGTTTTGCTCCGGCTTTAAGATCTTCAAAAGAGGCCCTTGACATACTTATGGTTGCCATAGAAAAGGCTGGTTACACTCCAGGAGAAGATATACTTTTAGCATTAGATGCTGCTTCATCTGAGTTTTATGAAAATGGAAAGTATAAATTCGAAGGTAGAGAACTTTCATCAGAAGATATGATAATACTCTATGAGGAAATAGTTGGAACATATCCAGTTATATCAATAGAGGATGGTCTTGCAGAGACTGACTGGGAAGGCTGGAAAAATCTAACACAGGCTATTGGACACAAAGTTCAACTTGTAGGGGATGACCTTTTTACTACCAATCCAAGAATAATTAAAGAAGGTATAAAGGCTGGTATTGCAAACTCTGTTTTAATTAAACTAAACCAAATAGGAACTTTAACCGAAACATTAGATGCAGTAGAAATGGCAAAAAATTCCGGATATACGGCAATAATTTCCCACAGATCCGGAGAAAGTGAAGACTCATTTATAGCTGATTTAGCTGTGGCTACAAATGCAGGGCAGATAAAGACAGGTTCAGCCTCAAGAAGTGATAGAATAGCTAAGTATAATCAACTTATAAGGATAGGAGAAGAGTTAGGAAAATATGCAGTATTCAAAGGAAAAGAGGCTTTCAAAAAAGTTTAAGATATCTCTACCTAAGATAAACGTTGAGAGAGTCTTGACGTTTACCTCTATTTTTATGTTTTTAGTTGTGATAAATACTTTATTTTTTTCAGACAGAAATATCTTTGTTTTAAAAGAGAAGTTAGAGATTAAAGATTCCTTGGAGAATCAGGTTAAACAGATAGAAGAGGAGAACAATAAACTCTCAAAACAGATAGAACACCTAAAAACAGACAACTTTTATATAGAAAAAAAGGCGAGGGAAGATTTGGGACTGATGAGGGAAGGTGAGGAGGTTTTTGTCCTATCAGGATACAGACCTATCAACAAAACTGATAAATCAGAAAAAGAAGAAGAAAGATGGATAGATAAAGTTTTAGCAAAATATCAGCAATTTAAGTTAAAACATGAGTAAATTTAACCTTTACCTATTTGACCTTGACGGGACAATATTAGATTCAAAAGAAGATATAGCCATAGCCGTTAACTACGGGCTTAAAAAGGTGGGACTACCAGAGAGAGACTCTAATGAGATAGTAAAGTATGTAGGTTATGGAGCAAAGAAACTTATAGATGATTTATTAAAGGAATTTGACGAAGAGATAAAAAACGAAGTCCTTATCCATTTTAGAGAGTTCTATACACAGAATCCAGTTATAAAGTCTAAAATATATCCAAATGTAGAAGATATACTTAAAAAACTTAAAGATAAAGGCAAAAATATATCAGTAGTTACAAATAAATATGAAGATATATCAAAGAGAATATTAGAGTATTTTAAAATAGACAGATATATAGATTTAGTTGTAGGTGCAGATACTACTTCCGAGAAAAAGCCAAGTCCAAAACCAGTTTTTTACATTTTAGAGAAGCTAAATCAGACTAAAGAAAATACCATTTTAATAGGAGATAGTGAGACAGATATACAGACATCAAAAAATGCTGGTATATACAGTTGTTTTGTTTTACACGGATATGGTAATAGAGAGTTAGCTTTAAAACTTAATCCAGATTTTGTTATAAAAAACTTTTCTGAGTTTGAGGTGATAGGATGAAAAAATGGAAGACGGCCATATCTTTTAACACCAAAGATGAAACATACATAAGAGGATATCCACTTACACAGATGATAGGAACTCTTACATTTACAGAAAGTATATTTTTAGTTTTAAAAGGTGAGCTTCCATCGGAAAATGAGAAGAAGATGTTTGATGCTATGCTTACAGCTGTAGTTGAACATGGAGTAGCACCGCCTTCTGTAACAGGAATGAGGAATATCCTATCTGGAGGAAATGATTTACATGTGGGAGTTGCCGGAGGAATACTTGCATTTGGAAAATATCACGGTGGGGCTTTAGAAGATGCCATGAAATTTTTCCAAGAAAGTGTAAAAATTGGAGAAGATATTTACAGTCTTGCTGAAAAATTGGCAAAAAAAGCCATAGAAGAAAAATGGAGAGTAGCAGGATATGGACACAAATATTACAAAGAGTTTGACCCAAGAAGTAAGAAACTACTTAAACTGGCAAGAGAGTATGGATTTTACGGAAAACACACAGAGTTTGCAGTAGCTTTTGAAGAGGCTATATATAAGATAAAAGGGAAAAGATTAGTTATGAATGTTGATGGAGCTATAGGTGCTATTGCTTCCGATATGGGATTTGATTACAGATTAGGTAAAGGATTTTTCATAATAGGTAGAGTACCTGGACTTGTTGCCCATGCATTTGAGGAACTTACAACAGAAAAGCCATTTAGAAGACTTGATGAAGATACAGAAGTTGAGTATATAGGTGTTCCACCAAGAGAACTACAAAAATATAATGATTGACCTAAGAAATAAAAAAACTCAAAACACCTTAATAGCTTCTATTGTAATCTTTTTATTTCTGTCTTCAAATCTGTATATATACACAAAGCTTATAAAAGTAAAAGAGATATTTAACCCCTATCTCTTCCTATTTATACTAAACATAGACATAATCTTTTTGCTCATAATAATAGCAACATCTTTAAAGTATCTTATAAAAATTTTTTTTGAAAAGAATTTAACTGGAAAGTTAAGGATAAAACTATCTATAATCCTCATATCAATTATAACAATACCATCTATTATTTTATTTACCGTATCTGTATCCCTTATATCAAGTGCAACAAATCTGTGGTTTTCCGGCAAAGTTGGTTCAGCTATAGGAAAACTTGACGAGATTGTATCCTACAATTTAATCACAAATCAAGAATGGTTAACCAAAACTTACACTTTAATTTACAACAATCAGATATCTCCAGAAGTAGCTTATAAAACTTTTGGATTAACTTCAATTGCTACATTCGACAAGTTAGGAAAAATTAGAGAGTTTTATGGAAAAGAATTAAATAAAGGAGAGTTAAATCTACTATCAAAAACAGGGATATTTATATCCGGAAATGAGCTTATATTTGTAGGACTTTCAAGTGATGGTGGTAAAGTTTTAATGACCTATGAACTTCCCGATTATCTCTTACTTTCAAAAGAGCAACTTAGTACTGTATCACAGATATATCAGGAATTTAGATACTATAAAACACCTATAAGAATAGGTTATATACTGATTTTACTCAGTATAACAGTTGCGGTTATATTTGCAGGCCTTTGGCTTTCAAGATTCATAGCAAGACAGATAACACTACCTTTAGAAGAGCTTACAAGAGCAGTTTATAAGCTTTCAGAGGGAGACCTGTCTGTAAGAGTAAATATAAAATCTTCAGATGAGATAGGAGTTCTTATAGACCAGTTTAACAAGATGGTAGAACATCTTGACTATCTCTATAGAAAGTTACAGGATAAAAATCTCACTTTGAAAAAAAATAAAGATTATTTAGAGGCTATACTTGATAACATTAAAACTGGAGTTATCTATTCTTCAGAAGAAGGAGTTGTTGAAAGTATAAATAAATCAGTAGTTGATATTATAGGAGAAGAAATTTTACAGATAAAGAAACAGGATATAGATAAGATTAAAGAAATTTTAAATATAGATATGAAGAAGGAACAAAATCAAACTATAGAGTATCAAGGTAAAACATTAGTTGTAAAGGTTAAAAACATAAATAAAAGAGGATATGTAGTTGTAATTGATGATATAACACAGCTTATAGTAGCCCAGAAATTAAACACATGGAAAGAGATAACCCAGAGACTTGCCCATGAGATAAAAAATCCATTAACTCCTATAAAATTATCTGCAGAGAGGATACTTACACAATCAAAAAAATCAAATCCAAATTTACCAGAGATTATAGAAAAAAGTGTTTCTGTGATAATAAAAGAAGTAGAACATCTATCAAATTTAGTCAGAGATTTTTCACAGTTTGGTAAAAACTTTACCAGTCCTAATATATCATCTATCGATGTATGTGCTTTACTTAACGAGCTGAAAGAGAGTTATAATTATGAGGATTTCAAAATTGATATAGTATGTCCGGATAAAGTATATATAAAAGCAGATCAAAAACTTTTAAAACAAGCTTTCTCAAATATAATACAGAACAGTTTTGAGTCGGCTTCAAAGCTTTCTATTAAAATAGATAAAGAAGATAACAAGGTAAGAATAGAGTTTATAGACAACGGGCCAGGAATACCACAAGACCAGTTAGATAAGATATTTTTACCTTACTTTTCAAATAAGCCAAAAGGTAGTGGTCTTGGACTTGCCATATCAAAAGAGATAATAGAAAATCACGGTGGGTCTATAAAAGCATTGTATAGTAAAGAAGGTGCTCATATAGTAGTTGAACTTCCTATTAATCCCTCAACATAAAAGAAATAATCATCTTATCTTTAAAGTGGATAGAGCAATTATAGATAAAAGAATTGATATTATCCAAACTCTCACAACTATCTTAGGTTCCGGTGTTCCACTTAATTCAAAGTGATGATGTATAGGAGCCATTTTAAACAGTCTCTTTCCTCCAGTCAATCTGTAATAACCTACCTGTAGTATCACAGATATTGTCTCTAAGACAAATATTCCTCCTACTATAGCAAGGACAAGTTCCTGCTTTGTAATTATAGATATCAAACCAAGAGTTGCACCTATGGATAGAGAACCAGCATCCCCCATAAACATCTCTGCTGGAAAAGAGTTAAACCACAAAAATCCAAGTCCTGCTCCCAATAGAGCCATAATGAAGACCACAAGCTCTCCTGCCCCGTCTACATAAGGGATAAATAGATACTTTGCAAGTACTACATTTCCAGCAATATATGCAAATATGGCAAATGTAGAAACAGATATGAGAGAAGGGCCTATGGCAAGACCATCAAGTCCATCTGTAAGATTAACGGCGTTAGATGCTCCTACAATCACAAATATCATAAAAGGTATATACAGCAAACCTAAATCAAAACTTAAATTCTTAAAAAACGGCACATATAAAACTTTACTAAACTTTGGATAACTGTAAAGAAAGATAGAAACAATAGATGCAACTAAAAATTGAAGAGAAAACTTTAATTTAGATGATATACCTTTTTTATTTTTAACTTTTATATAATCATCAAAAAATCCGATAAGTCCGAAAGATATAAATGTAAAAAGAGTTAACCAAAAATAGAGGTTATCAAGTCTGCTCCACAACAGTGATGTTATAAAAACAACTATTAATATTAAAACTCCTCCCATCGTAGGTGTATGCTTCTTTAACTGGTGCCAATCCGGTGTATCTTCTCTAACATATCCACCTTTTTTATTCTGAAACTCCTTTAATTTATTGATAATGGGAGGTGCTAAAACGAGAGATAACAAAAATGCTGTTATAAGTGCATAAAAACCTCTAAAAGTTATATACTTAAAGAGATTTATATCAAAATATTCATAAAATATATGATAGAGCAACTCTTTCTTACTCCTTTAGCATCTATTTGGTGAGAACAGTCTGTCCATTATGATAGCTGCAGCATTCCTTACAGATAGATGATTATAATCTCCGGCTCCAAGTATAGGTTCCAAAATATAATCACAGCTTTCAACTAATTCTGCTGGCATTCCCCAACCTGTTCCAAGTAAAATAAGGAACACGTCTTCTTTTTTATAAATTATCTCTCTCATCTTGCTGTAAGAAACTGTTCGCGGGTACATTTTCGCAGATGTGCCAATAAGTTTTGGATACTTTCCCTTCTCTCTCTTTATATCTTCCATAACTTCCGTTAGAGATGAAACTACTCTCACCATACTTCCAGCCATAGACCTCCTTGGGTTAAATTGAGATCCAAAGCCTTCTGTCCAGTATTTAAGTTGCTCTTTTATGATAAATTGCTGAGCTTCTAAAGGTTGAACTATATAGTAAGCTGCAAGTTCATAAGTTCTAGCAGGTCTTGCTATATCATGAAAATCTAAAGTTGTAAAAGATGTACAGACCCATCTTCCTTCCTTATTAACAGCTGGATAGTGTAAAACTGTAATGTAGACGTGATCGTTAACCATTTTTTTCCTCTAATGGTTTTATTCCATCTTTTACAAGTTTGTATATTATACTATCAACTACAGCTTGCCATGAAGCCTCTATAATGTTATCCGAAACACCGACAGTTCCCCACTTTTTATCCTTATCTCTACTTTCTATTAAAACTCTTATCTTTGCTGCTGTCCCTCCACTTTCATTAACTATTCTAACTTTATAATCTATAAGCTCTACTTCTGCTAAAGAAGGATATCTGTTTATTAATGCTTTCTTTAAAGCTCTATCTAAAGCATTTACTGGGCCATATCCCAATGAAGCTGTATGTTCATACTCATTACCAACTTTTATTCTAACCGTTGCCTCTGATATCGGTATTAAATCTGTATATCTCCTTGCTATTAACACTCTGTATGCATCTAAATCAAAATACTTTCCAAGAGTTCCAAGATGTTTTCTTATAAGAAGTTCCAAAGACCCTTCTGCTGCTTCAAAGTGATATCCTTGGTTTTCTAATTCTTTTATCTCTTGGACAAGTTTTGTTATTCTCTCATCCCTCTCATCTATCTCTATACCAAGTTCCCTTGCTTTATAGACAATATTACTTTTTCCGGCTAGATCTGATACTAAAACTTTCCTTCTATTGCCTACTTCTTCCGGAAGAATATGTTCATAACTTCTCGGATTTTTCAACACTGCCGAAGCATGGACTCCACCTTTATGGGCAAAAGCACTATCTCCAACATAAGGCATATTCTTAGGAACAGGCATATTTACTATATCTGATACAAAGTTAGACAACTCTTTTAGTCTTTTTATATTTTCTTCAGGTACTGTTTTATAACCAAGTTTCAGAGATAAGTTTGGAATTATAGAACACAAGTTTGCATTTCCACATCTCTCACCTATACCGTTTATAGTTCCATGAATCATAACAGCACCGTTTAAAACGGCGGTTATAGAAGTCCATACAGCAGTATCGGAGTCGTTGTGGGCATGTATTCCAAGTTTTGCAGTTATTCCGGCTTCTTTTACAGCTTTAAATATCTTATCAATCTCATTTGGAAGTGTTCCACCGTTTGTATCACACAGGACTAGATAATCAGCTCCTGCCTGTTGAGCAACCTTCAAAACTTCTATTGCATACTCAGGGTTAGCCTTATAACCATCAAAAAAATGCTCAGCATCAAAAATAACTTCATCTGTAAATTTTTTAAGGTATTCTATAGATGAGAATATCATATCAAGATTTTTTTCTAAAGTTGTTTTTAAAGCTTCCGTGACATGTAAATCCCATGATTTTCCGAAGATAGTTATAGCAGGAGTTTCTGCCCTTAAAAGGTCCTGTATCTGTGGATCTTCTTCAACTTTTAAAGAAGCTCTCCTTGTTGACCCAAAAGCTGTAATTTTTGAGTTCTTTATATTAAGTTTTTTAACTTCCTTAAAGTATGTCATATCCTTTGGATTTGAACCAGGCCAACCTGCTTCTATATAATGAACCCCAAAACTATCAAGCTTTTCTGTTATCCTAAGTTTATCTTCAACGGATACACTTATTCCTTCCGCCTGAGTTCCATCTCTAAGAGTTGTGTCATATATCAACACCTTTTTCTCCATTTTTTACTCCTTTAAATCCTTACATTTACACCTTTATTTTTTAGGTATCTTTTTAAATCCACAATATCAAGTTCTCTAAAATGAAAAAGTGAAGCTGCTAAAGCTGCATCAGCTTTTCCTTCCGTAAAAACCTGATAAAAATCTTCCATCTTTCCAGCTCCACCGGAAGCTATAACAGGTATTTTTACAGCCTCAGACACTGCCTTTGTAAGAGCAACATCATATCCTGACTTTGTACCATCTTTATCCATAGATGTAAGTAAAATCTCTCCAGCTCCAAGGTCATATACAGTTTTTGCCCATTGAACCGCATCAATTCCTGTTGGAGTTCTACCACCATTTATATAAACTTCCCATCTATCCTCACCTATCTGTTTTGCATCTATCGCTACCACAATGGTAGATGAACCAAATCTCTTTGCAGCAGACTCTACTAAAGACGGATTTTTTACAGCTGCTGTATTTATAGAAACTTTATCTGCACCACTTTCCAGTAGTCTTCTTATATCTTCAAGAGTCCTTACACCACCACCTACGGTAAGAGGCATAAAGACTGTTTCCGCTGTTTTTTTTACTACATCAAGTATTATATCCCTATCTTCTGCCGAAGCAGTTATATCAAGAAAAACTATCTCATCAGCTCCTTCCCTATCGTAGATAGATGCGATTTCTACCGGATCTCCAGCATCTATTAGATTTAAAAACTTCACACCTTTAACAACTCTACCTCTATTTACATCAAGACAAGGAATAACTCTCTTTGCAAGCAATCTATAAACTCCTATCAAAAAAAAGATTAATATATTTTATGCTATTTAAGGTATATTTTCTATTTCTTCTATGTTAAAATTCCTCAGAAACTCTCTAAAAGAAGTATCAACCTCAACACCTTCAGATGATAAAAGCTGACTAAACTTTAAAGTCATCTTCTCTCCATGTTTATCTAAATCAAAAAGGATTATACAGGTATCAAAATTTTCTACAATCTCTTCTACAACATCATAGAATCTTTTTCCTTTTAAAGTGTAGATATTTTTGATATCAAAGGAAGAGAGTTTTTTAAAGTCTCTTTTACCTTCTACAAGAACGCAAACCCTATCTTCTGACGACCTATCTCTTAACAACTTTTTCCAGTCTTCTAAATTTTCCACTTACCTTTTGCCAAAAAGTTTTTTGAAAAATTCTATAATTTTTGCAAATATAGATTTGCTTTCCTTCTTTGGTTCTTCAAGTATATCTTTTACAACTTCTTCACCTTTTACATCTTTAATATAGTTAGTTATAACCAAGAAAACTTCTAGGGGATTAAAAGGAATCTCAAAGACTTCTGTAATTCCCAATGTTTTATAGTAATTTATCTCCTCTTGAGTTGGCTGCGTTGCTAAAATTATAAAAGGAAGACTAGAGAGAGTTGTATCTTTCTTTATTAAAGCAAATATCTGTAACGTATTTCCATCACTAACTTTCTCAGCAGCAACAACAGCGTGAATATCTTTATTTGTATTTAAAAACTCTTTTGCCTCAGCAACAGTTTTAAACCATAAAACCTTAGAATTACTTAAAGATGCTACCTCATTAAAAACTTCAAAACTAATTTCATCTTCTGTTATAAGTAATATCTTCATATTCCCAACCTCAAATAAACTCTATTTCTGGTAATTTATCTATAAAGCCTCTTTCATAAGCTTCTTTCAAGAATAACTCTATAGCTTTTTTACCTCTTTCTCCATAATCAACTGTCAACTCATTCACATACATTCCTATAAATCTATCTGCTTTACTTTTATCCATCCCTCTTGCAAACTTTAAAGCATACTCTACAGCTTCTTCTCTATGTTCCAAAGAGTACTTTATACTCTCTCTAAGTATTTCGGAAACTTCTTTCATAACTTTAATACCTAAATCCTTTCTTATAACATTTCCACCTAAAGGTAGAGGCAAACCAGAGGTCTTTTCATACCACCACTTTCCAAGATCAACTATACATACAAGTCCTTCTTCCTCATATGTTAGTTGTCCTTCATGGATTATAAGTCCTGCTTCAACATCTGAGTTTTTAACAGCATCTATAATTTTATCAAATGGAATTACTACATAGTTAATATCAGGTTCAAACAGTCTTAAAGCAAGAAATGCAGATGTTAAAGTTCCTGGAATAGCTATTTTTTTATTTTTAAGTTCTGAAGGGTCAAACTTTTCCTTTGCAACAACCATAGGACCATAGTTATCACCCATACTTGCACCACTTGAAAGTAAAGCATACTTATCTGCAACATAAGGAAAAGCATGTATTGATATGGCAGAAACTTCATAAGTCCCCTTTAAAGCTTCTCTGTTTAATGTTTCTATATCAGATAAAACATCTACAAACTTATATCCTCTTGTATCTATCTTTCCACTGTTTAAGCCGTAAAACATAAAAGCATCATCTGAATCAGGGCTATGGGCAACATGTATCTTCATACTAAACCTCTCATTTTTTTGTTAAATATATTATAACTTGAAAAAAATTTGCTTTTAAAAAAATAAAACCTTATATTTAGAATTAAAGTGTAATAAAAAATTAAAAACACTTGACAAAAATAGACTAAGATTATATTATTATATATGTATAAAACTTTAAAAAGGAGGTAGTAACGATGGACAGAAGGCTTATTCCTGCATTTGCAATTTCACCATTAAGAGAACTTGCAAGACTTGAAAGTGAAATTAACAGGCTCTTTAAGGAATTTATTCCGGAAGAGAAAGTAGAGACTCAAGTAGTTGCATGGTCTCCAAGGGTTGACATTTATGAGAAGGATAGCAACATCATAATTGAAGCAGAAATTCCAGGGGCTAAGAAGGAAGATATTGAAGTAAAAGTTAAAGATAACTCTGTTGTATTGAGAGGTGAAGTTAAAAGAGAAGAAGAGAAAAAAGAGGAAAACTACTATAGAAGTGAGAGATTTTATGGTAAATTTGAAAGAGTTATTCCACTTCCAACAGATGTAAAAGTTGAAGAAGCTAAAGCAACTTTTGAAAATGGAATTTTAAAACTAAGTATACCAAAAGCAACACAGGAAAAAGAAGTTAAAGTAGAAATAACTTAATTTAGGTAAAATAGATTGTATAGATGGGGGTAATACCCCCCCCTTTTTTATATTTTTTTACAGGGTTAAAATTGGAAGCAATAAAGAAGATTTTGGAAGAGTATTACCTTGGTAAAAAATTAAGAAGTATACTAGAATTTTTTGAGGATTTAATAGTTTTAACTCTATCTATTTTACTTTTTTATTTAAGTTTAACAGCTCTGTATGACCTTGGATACAGTATATATGAAGGTAAGATTCCTTTTATAAATCTCATACCTAAATTTCTCTATGTATTCATTCTTATAGAACTTTTCAGACTTACAATAGTCTATCTTACAGAAAGAAGGATTGATACTTCAATGGTAGTGAAAACTACATTTATAGCTATTTTAAGAGAAGTAATAATAAAAGCCCCTAATCTAAAATTTGAAGATTACATTGGAATATCTGTTCTCATAGCAACTCTTGGGTCTATATATTATGTACCTAAGTTTATAATGAATAGACCTAAAATTATAAGAAGGTTTATAAGAAATAAACCTAAGTTTATAAGAAGAAGTAAAAAGTAAATTCAAGTTTCAAAACCTCTTATAATCCCGTTATGGTAGAATAGATAAAAAAATTATTCTTTTTTCAAAGGAGAGGTTTATGGTTGTTGATTTATTAGGTGATTTCAAAAGAGATTATTGGTGTGGAGATTTAACTGAAAGTAACATTGGTGAAACTATAAGATTACTTGGTTGGGTTGATACTATAAGAGACCATGGCGGAGTTATATTTATAAATTTAAGAGATAGGGAAGGAATTGTCCAGGTTGTTTTTGACCCTTCTAAAACAAAACATGAAGTTTATGAAAAAGCTAAAAAGTTGAGAAGTGAGTATGTTATAGGTGTTTTAGGAGTAGTTAGTAGAAGACCTGCCGGAACAGAAAATCCAAAAATGAAAACCGGAAATATTGAGATAACTGGAGAAGAGTTATTAATCCTTAACACATCGGAAGTTTTGCCATTTCAGATAGAAGACAATATAAAAGTAAGTGAAGAAGTAAGACTAAAATACAGATACTTAGACCTAAGAAGAGAGTCTATGAAAAGGAATATCATACTTAGACACGAAGTATATCAAGCTGTCAGAGAGTTTCTAGTCAGTAATGGATTTTTAGAGATAGAAACACCTATGCTTACAAAATCAACTCCGGAAGGTGCAAGAGACTTCTTAGTCCCTTCAAGACTTGAGAGAGGAAAGTTTTATGCTTTACCACAATCTCCCCAGCTTTTTAAACAGATTTTAATGGTTGCTGGATTAGAGAGATACTTTCAGATAGTAAAATGTTTTAGAGATGAAGACCTTAGAGCAGATAGACAACCTGAATTTACCCAGATAGACTATGAGATGTCTTTCGTATCACAGGAAGATGTTATGGCTATATCAGAAGCTCTCATAAAACATGTATTTAAGAAAGTTCTTGGAATAGATTTAAAAACACCTTTTAGAAGAATGTCTTATGAAGAAGCTATGAATAGATACGGAACAGACAAGCCAGATTTAAGATACGGACTTGAGCTTGTAGATATAACAGATATAGCAGCAGAAGTTGAGTTTAAGGTTTTTAATGATGTAGCAAAATCTGGAGGATTAGTAAAAGGTATAAATGTAAAAGGTGGTGGAAAGTTTTCAAGAAAAGATATAGATGACCTTACAGAGTATGCCAAGAAGTTTGGTGCAAAAGGAATGGCATGGATTAAACTTGAAAACGGAGAAGTAACTTCCCCAATCCTGAAATTCTTTACAGAAGACCAGAAGAAGAGATTACTCGAGAGAATGGAAGCTACGGATGGAGACCTACTGGTATTTGTAGCAGACAAAAAAGATATTACCCATAGAGTCTTAGGATTTTTAAGAAAACATCTTGCAGAAAAGTTAAACCTTATAGAAGATGGTAGATGGGAGTTTTTATGGGTTGTTGATTTTCCTCTCTTTGAGTGGGATGAAGAAGAAAATAGACTTGTTGCAATCCACCACCCATTTACAAGTCCAAAAGATGAAGATATACAGAAATTAGATAAAGCCCTTGAAGATATAAACATAGCACTTTCATTTAAATCAAAAGCTTACGATATGGTTTTAAACGGTGAAGAGATAGGGGGAGGTTCTATAAGGATACATAACCCTCAGATACAGCAGAAGATATTTAAACTTTTAAATATATCAGAAGAGGAAGCCAAAGAAAAATTTGGTTTTTTAATAGAAGCCCTGAGCTATGGAGCACCTCCCCATGGTGGACTTGCTTTTGGATTAGATAGAATAATAGCCCTTATGACAGGTTCAGAAAGTATAAGAGATGTTATAGCGTTTCCAAAAACTCAGAAAGGTGTATGTCCTCTAACTGGAGCTCCAGATTTTGTTTCCCAAAAGCAGCTTGATGAGTTAGGTATAAAGGTTGTTGAGGAAGAGGATTGAAAATAGCTTTAACAGTTGCCGGTTCTGACCCTTCCGGAGGAGCCGGTATCCAAACCGATATAAGAGTATTTACAGTCTTTGGACTTTACTCAATGTCTGTGATAACAGCTTTAACTGTTCAAAATACCTTAGGAGTAAAAGAGTCTATTCCTGTCTCCACTGATATCTTTAAAAAACAGCTTGAAACTGTTTTAGAAGATATAGTTCCTGATGTTTTAAAGGTAGGTATGCTTCAAACTGCTGAAAATGTAGAGATTTTAGCAGAAAGTATAGAGAGATTTAATCTGAGATTAAATGTTATAGATACTATAATCAGATCAAAAAATGGTAGATTCCTGTTAGAGCCGGAGGGAATAGATATCTTTATAAAAAAGATTATTCCACTAAGTTATGTGTTGACACCAAACATAGATGAAGCTCAATATCTAACAGGAGTAGATATAAACTCTTTTGAAGATATAAAAAAAGCATGTATAGAGATACACAAATTGGGGGCAAGATATGTGATAATAAAAGGGGGACACTTTGAATACGAAGATGAAGTGATAGATACCTTATACGATGGAAAAGATTTTTATACATTAAAAAGTGAGAGAGTAAAAGTGAAAAATACCCACGGAACAGGTTGTACTTTTGCATCAGCATTAGCTTCTTCTCTTGCAAAAGGAAAAGATATATATACTGCCTTCAACACAGCAAAGGCTTACATGATAGGAGCTTTGACAAATCAGATAAACATAGGAAAAGGCATCGGTCCGGTAAATCATCTATGGCTTTCTGGAATGTAATATTCCCGTCAAAATGTAAGATATGTGAAAATCCATTTATATTCAAAGACCAAAATCTATACTGTCCCTCATGTATATCTGCCATACAGAAAACAGATATATTCTTTTGTAGAAGTTGCGGAATAACTGTTGAAGGTGGTTATCCAATATGTGATAACTGTAAGAAAGAGAAGGTTTATGACTACATAGAGGCCTTTACAAATTACTATAAAGTAGGAGGGATAATAAGAGATTATAAGCTGTCCGGATACAAAAACCTATATAAAGTTTTATCCCAGATGATAAGAGAAGATTTGATATCTTTCATAAGGATAAACAAAATAGATACAGTTTTGTATGTCCCTATTCATAAATCAACATTAAAAAAGAGGGGATTTAACCATCTAAAACTTATACTTGAAGATGTAGTTCCATCTTTCATGATTAAAGATTGGATTGTTAAAGAGAAGAAAACAAAATTTCAGATGGAGTTGTCAGCAGAAGAGAGAAGTAAAAATCTAATTAATGCATTTTCATTAAGGGAAGATGCAAAATTCTACGGTCAAAATGTTCTGGTTTTTGATGATATACTTACAACCGGTTCAACTTTAAAAGAGATAGCAAAATTACTAAAAAGACAAAACATTGGTAAAATATTTGGGTATGTGATTGCAAAAACTTAGGGGGTTTTTTGATGAAGATAACTGTAATTGGTGCCGGATATGTTGGACTTGTGACTGCAGCATGTTTTGCAGATTTAGGAAATGAAGTGATGTGTGTAGAAAAGGTTCCATCAAAATTAGAAAAACTTTGTAGAGGAATATCTCCTATATATGAACCTGGCTTAGATGAGATGCTTCAAAGGAATATAAAAGAAAGAAGAATACATTTTACAGATAAAATAGAGGAAGGAGTTAATTTTAGTGATGTTATATTTATATGTGTAGGGACTCCCCAAAGTGAATCTGGAAAAGCAGACTTATCTCAGGTAGAAGAAGCTTCAAGACAGATAGCTATACACATGGATAGATACAAATTAATAATAGAGAAATCAACAGTCCCTGTAAATACTCATAAATGGGTAAAAAAGACGGTAAAGAGATATGCAAAGAAAGATATTGAGTTTGACGTTGCATCAAATCCGGAGTTTTTGAGAGAAGGAAGTGCTATCTATGACTTTATGAATCCAGACAGGATAGTTGTAGGAGTAGAGTCAGAAAAAGCCAGAGAGATATTCAGGCAACTTTACAAACCTTTTACTGATAAAGGTTATCCACTTCTTATAACAACTCCACAGGCAGCAGAGTTAATAAAACACGCTTCTAACTCATTCCTCGCAATGAAGATATCTTACATAAATATGGTCGCTGATTTATGTGAGAAAGTAGGGGCAGATATAAACGAAGTTGCAGACGGTATGGGATACGATAAGAGAATAGGAAGGGCCTTTTTAAATGCCGGACTTGGATATGGTGGGTCTTGTTTTCCCAAAGATGTTAAAGCTTTTGTAAAGATAGCAGAAGACCACGGAGTAGATTTTTCACTTCTTAAAGAAGTTGAAAAGATAAATCAAAAAAGAAGAGAAAAAGTTATAAATCTTATAGAAGATATACTATGGATAAATAAGGACAAAAATATAGCAATATGGGGACTTGCATTTAAACCTAACACAGATGATATAAGAGAAGCCCCTTCCATAGATATAGTTAAAGCTTTAAATCAAACCGGAGCAAATTTAAAACTTTATGACCCAAAAGCTATGGATAACTACAAACAGCTATTTCCGGAAAGTGATAATTTAAAGTATGTAAATGATAAATACGAAGCTGTAAAAGATGCAGATATTCTGGTTATTATAACAGAGTGGAAAGAGTTTAAAGAAGCAGACCTTAGTAAAGTAAAATCATTGATGAGACTTCCGATAATAATTGATGGAAGAAATATATATGACCCTAAATCAGTTAGAGATTTAGGATTTGAGTATTACAGTATAGGAAGACCGTGAAAGTTATAAAACACAAAGCTATAGGTTTAAACATACTTATAGTTTTACTTCAGATTATATACGGTTTTTTAGCAAACTCGATATCACTTCTTGCAGACGCTTTACATAATTTACAGGATGTTTTAGCACTTATGATTGCTGTTATTGCCGTAATTTTTACTTATAAACAGCCTACAAAGGATATGACTTATGGATTTATAAGATCTGAAGCTTTGGCAAGTTGGCACTTATAATAACTCTTTTTTTGATAATACTGTTTTCCATAAAGAGATTGCTACATCCGGAGGCAATAGAAGGATTTTGTGTTGCAGTCTTTGGACTTCTTGGATTTGTTATAAATTTTATATTGGCTAGTTAATGAACTTACAAACTATTATATTTAGCAAGTTATACATGTACTATTTTATTAAAAAATGTTGAAAAATAATTTAATTAATGATAAAATTGCTATAATAACTTAATAACTTTTAGTAACTATAATAATACTATAATAATTTTAAGGAGATTGCAAATATGTTATCAAAAGATGTGATTTTAACTGAAGATAACATAAAATACGCAACATCAACAATCAAAACAGACAGGTTAAGAAAGTCAGTTAATGCAGTGCTCTGGCAAACCATTAACGTACCGGGCTCTTCAACCCACCCCTTGCAGTAATTACACTACCAATCAGCTTTTGGTTTGGATTTAAAAATCTCAGAAAAAGAGGATATATATCAAGCTTTCTAAAAGACAAAGAACTTGCAATAGCTTATGTACTGTCAAAGAAATCTGTACGTAAAAGTTTACCGACAGGAAAGAGAAAAGAGTATACTGAATTTATTAACCGCTTCACAGCACTTGGTTTAGATTTAGATATCACAGATGAAGACGAGATAGCTTCCATTCCAAACAGAATTGGTAATAACTAAAAATAGAGTTAGGTTTAAAGACATAAAAACCATAACGGAACATCAAAAACCACCTATCTACGCTTCAAATTTAGATTTGACAAAATCAACACTTGTAGTAGGAAAGATGGGAACAGGTAAATCAGTATTTCTAAAAAACTTATTAGCACAGGAAAAATACAACAGAGCAATCATAAACGATGTAAAGGGAGAGTATGTGGAAGCTTTCTATAACCCAGAAAAAGATATTATCTTTCAACCTTTTGACGCACGCTCTAAGCTTTGGTTTTTCTTTGAAGATATAAAACAGGAACCGACACTAGCAGATGTAATATCAACAGCTATGGTAAGTCAAATCAGTGAAACAAATAAAGATTTCTGGATAACCGCCGCTCAGAAATTGTTAAAAGATGCAATACTATACTCTTCATTTTCAGAACAACCAAACAAACACAATGCAATACTTGAATATATACAGACTTACCAAAAACAAGCTATACAGGTAAACGATAAAACAGCTTTAAGTATTGTAGCAACATTACAACCTATACTTGATTATTTTGAACTTGCAGGTTATCTGGAAGATAAATATCTAAGAGAAGAGAAATACGATAAATTCTTTACACTTTTTGATTTTGTTAACACCGATAACAAACAAAAACTATTCTTACTTAATGATGTAGCACACAGAACCGCAACAGCACCATTCCAAACAGCCTTCCTATCAGCTTTGATATCATTGTTATTATCAAGACCGAATACAAAAGAAGACTTTACATTTTTCTTGTTAGATGAGTTTTTATCTATCAAAATACCGGAAGATTTACTAATTCTACTTTTCACAACCGCCAGAAGTAAAGGTATTCAACTTTTATTTGCAACCCAATTCTTACCTAACGTACAAAACGATAAAAGAACTCAGATAATACTTTCATCAAGACAGCTAACTATACTCTTTAAAGTAGTAGATGAAACCACTCTATCAACAATAGAAAACACAATGGGAGATTTTGAGTTTATAACTTCTACCACAAACACTTCTACATCACGTACAGTCGCTACAAGCAGTAGTATTAGTAATGGCTCATTATCAACCGGATTTCCTTTTGGTAAAACCGCAACAGTAAAAAGTACAAGTACAAGTACAAGTTTTAGAAGAAGCTATAGTGAGGACACTGAAATGCAACGTGCAACAAAGAGATTGATAGATAGAAGTTATATACTAGCCTTACCAGAATATCACGCCTTAGTCCACTTAACAGACCCATTCCAGATATTCCTAGCTAAAGTAGAGAACTTTTATTTTGATTTCCATCAAAAGAAAGCAGAAGCTTTTGAAAGATTAGATTTATCTGAATTCTATCAATCAAAAGCAAGAATGCCACATAAATACTATGAAGAACAGCAACAAAATTACATCAGACAACAGCAAGAATATCAAAGACAGCAACAATAAAGACAAAAAGAATATCAATAAAGACAAGAACAATTAAAGAAGAGACAAGAAAAAACAAAGATTTATACAGCAAAAAATGTATGCCACCAAGGGCGCACTAGAACGCCCTTAGTTGTAGGGTTAAATTTTTAAGTATTTTCAGCTGTTTTGTATTCATCTGGTATAGAGAAGAAAGCTATAGCAAGCAATATCCATCCAATAAAAGCTAATATAGTACCTATAAAAATTATTATTAATATACTACCTATAAGAAACATAATGCCTGCTGTATTAAATAAAGATACACCTGTAAAATTAGCAACCAATCTTAAAGCATTTCTAAATATAACAAAGCCTGTTACCGTTAAGACATAACCAAGTATTATACCAATAAGACTGCCTGTCATTGCGGTTGTGTTACCATATATTAAAACTACAATAGAAGGTATAAAAATTATGATACCTGCTAAAAGACCTATTGCAACTAAAACTATACCAATAATAGCATTGGTAAATATTTTTGAATTGTTTGCTTTATTAGATATTACTTTTAAAGCTGCAAGCACCAAGACAAATCCAACTAATGCTAAAATTTGTCCTATTACTGGAATAGGCGATGTCAAAGCGAGTATAGAACCAATGCCACCTCCCTTTTTTAATTTTTTAATATTTTACATATTTTACATTTTATAATTTTATATCATAAATCAGAAAAAAGTAAGTGTGTTATTAATATAATTCTATAAACTCGGCTTTTAGTTTTTAGTATCTACTTTGTTATCTTCTATCTTCTTATCT
This sequence comes from Hydrogenothermaceae bacterium, assembly GCA_041287495.1. Taxonomy (GTDB): domain Bacteria; phylum Aquificota; class Aquificia; order Aquificales; family Hydrogenothermaceae; genus JAOABC01. Next base: position 1,006 of record JBEULE010000033.1, on the reverse strand, counting down.
AATGCGGTTTTTAGCTACTCGCTTTATTTTTGAATACCATCTACTTTATCGGTAATAGAAATCACAATTTGATTGAGGGTATTTTTTATGTTATCTATATCTGTTTTCAGATTAGTCAAATCTTCCTGTATCTCCCTTATCTTTGAAGCCACTTCTTCTTTATCTTTTGATATAACATCAATTATCATGTTTATAACTTCATTCAATCTGTTAAAAGTGTTTGCTATGTTCTCATAGTCACTATCCACTTTCTCTTTCATTTCATCCATAATATCTACGTACTTGTTTACTATCCTAACATACTCATTAACAGTATTTGCATGTCTATTTAATACTTCCTGAATTTCAGAAACTCTAAAAGCCAATTTAGATAAGACTTCATTAGAAAATTGGGAATTGTTAGTATTATCATTAGTAGTAGGATTAGTTTCAGTATTTTTCGGGGAAATCTAATATGATGTTCTCATTAAGGAACTTCTTAATATCTCTGATATCCATTTTATTTACCCTTTGTTAAAATTATAGGAAAAACATAACTGTATGTCAATGTCAATATAACATAACAATTAAAATGCAATTGGTGTTAGGCTATTAGTATGTTATAATACTTTTTATTTTAAGATTAGAAATTTTAGCTATAGGGCGGGTATAAAACTATGAATAAAGAAAAGGTATTTTATAAAGTACTTCAAGATATTTTTATAGGTGCTAAAGTAGAAGGTATTGGTGGTTTTGTTAACTTAATGCGTATAAAATCGAAATACTACGAAAAAATTGAAGGTATCCTAAAACAAGATATTGATAAAGCTTTAGAGAAATATCCTACATTTAGAGATGAGCTTTTTGATAAACTATACTCATTTTTTAGTCGTTATTTTTCAGAAAGTGGTTCAATCTACTTTAACTCAACACCATTTCATAACAATGTTTACGAAAAAGTGTATACTGATGAAAAGGATGTTATTCTCTTTTGGAAGACACAGATGCTTTACTATGTCAAAACTGA
>JBEULE010000032.1:0-101702 GCA_041287495.1 Hydrogenothermaceae bacterium | reverse complement strand
TATTCAGATTCCCCTGGTGTCCATAGCGGTGGGGAAACACCCGGTCTCCATTCCGAACCCGGCAGTTAAGCCCACCAGCGCCCATGATACTGGCCGCGAGAGCGGTCGGGAAAGTAGGTCGATGCCGGGGGGTTATATTTTTATCTCAACCGACAGTGAATCAAAACAAAAATCTAAAATCCTTTAGTTTCAAAACTGTTATCATCTTATTGTAGGTTATAATATCAATAACATTAATCTAGATAAGGAGATCTGATGTGTTTGGATTCCCATTTATAAAACCTGAGAAAAAGGAGATTTACAAAATCTACTTTGACGACCCTTTTAAAAACCCCGTTTATGTAGAAAATGATGAGCAGTTTAAGGAAGTTATAAATCAACTGATATTTAAGGGAAAGTCTGATATTGCAAAGGAACTTTCACAACAGTGGATAAACCTTAAAAAGACTTATTTTAAGATTAACTACAAGGGAAAGTTTCTTAATTTAGGTCAAAAGACAGCTATAATGGGAGTTGTAAATGTAACTCCAGACTCATTTTCTAATGGTAGTCAAGATTATAAAAATATAGATAAAATTTTGGAAAAAGTTTCATTTATGCTAGAAAAGGGAGCCGATATTATAGATATAGGAGGAGAATCAACAAGACCCGGTGCTACACCTGTTTCCTTAGAAGAAGAGTTAGATAGAGTTATACCTGTTATAGGAGCTATACGTAAAGAACTTGGAGATAGATTTTTAATATCTATAGATACCTATAAATCAAAGGTAGCAGAAGAAGCCCTGAAAATTGGGGCAGACATAGTAAATGATATCAGTGGTATGACCTTTGACGAAAACATGGCAGATGTAGTTAAAAAGTTTGACTGTCCTATTATTATCAATCACACTAGGAGAAGACCAACAGATATGCAAAAAGGGGAGATTTACTATGATGATGTGGTTCTTGACATTATTAAATTTTTAAAGGAGAGAATAAACTACGGTATATCAAAGGGAATAAGACCTGATAGATTTATCATAGATCCGGGAATAGGTTTTGGAAAACTTCCAGAGCATAATATTGAGATAATCAAGAGATTAAATGAGTTTAAAATTTTAGGGTATCCTATTCTGATAGGAATATCCAGAAAGTCTTTTTTAAATGTGATATTAAAAAATTTACTTACTAAAACAGATATACCTCCAAAAGAAAGATTGTTTGCAACACTTGGAGCAACAGCATACGCAATTCTAAACGGAGCCCATATAATTAGAGTTCATGATGTAAAAGAAACTGCCGAATTTATAACTATACTTGATGTTATCCGAGGATATAGGATTGTTTGAGATAGGAGATATTATAGAAAAAATAGCTATCACTGATATATTAGACATAATCATAGTTTCAATAATTATCTACTATTTATTAAAATTTCTTGCTGGGACTAGAGGATGGCAGATACTTATAGGAATTATCTTACTTTTCTTCTTCTGGATGGTAGCTAAACTTTTACATCTTCAAACATTAGAGTGGATTTTTGATAATCTTTGGGGAGTTTTTATATTTTTAGTGATAGTTATCTTTCAGCCTGAACTTAGAAAAGGTCTTGCTAAACTTGGAGAAAAAGGACTATTTAAATATTTTGGAGTGTCAAGTAAAAAACTTATAGATGATGTTATAAGAGCTTCTTTGTTTATGGCGGAGAGAAAAATTGGAGCTTTGATAGTATTTGAGAGGAATGTGGACCTTACAAATTATATTGAAGGACAGATAACTATAGATGGCGAGGTATCTGTGGAGTTAATTATATCAATATTTACACCTCAAACACCTCTACACGATGGAGCTGTTATAATAAGAAATAGAAAAATAGCATATGCAAGAGCCTTTTTACCTCTTACAATATCTTCAAGAGTTCCGGAGAACATAGGAACAAGGCACAGAGCAGCAATAGGAATAACAGAAGAGACAGACTCTATAGCAATTGTGGTCTCTGAAGAGAGAGGGGAAATATCTTTATGTTACGATGGGAAAATACATAAAAATTTAGATCCTCTCGTATTACGTAAAGAATTATTTAAACTACTTGAAATAGAAAAACCATCTACTTTTGAAAAGTTAAGAAAAAACTTGAGAAGGTAAAATATGAAACTAAGATTTAAAAAAGTTAAAAGAGCTTTAAAATCTTTAATCTTTGAAGATTTTTTACTTAAATCACTTTCCATAGCAACTGCTATCATACTTTGGCTATATGTAACATCTGCTGTAAAAACAAAGTATCAATTTTACAGTTATGTTGAGGTTATTAATATTCCACCAGATATTGAAATTGTGAAGATAAAACCTGAAAAAGTAAAAATTATAGTTGAAGGTAGGAGAAGTTTGATTAATAACGATGAGATAGGAAAACTAACAGCTTATGTTAATGGTAAAAATCTTAAAGTAGGGAAAAATGAACTTAAGGTAAATATATTTGCTGAAGGACTCAGCAGAGAAGATGTAGTAACGGTAGAACCTGAAAATGTTATAATATATGCTCGCAAACTTCAGAAAAAAGAGGTATACTGATGATAGAGTTAATCTTAGAAAACGAAGGAAAGGTTATATCAATAGAGGAAAACAAAACATTAAAGGAAGTAATCCAAAATCTGAATGGCAAATACAATGATATTATAGGAGCTGTTGTTGATGGAGATATTATAGATATACATACACCAATAAAATCAGGAAAATCTATAAAGTTAATTACAAAGAAAGATCCAGAGAGTTTAGAAATATTACGTCACTCTTTAGCTCACATAATGGCTCAAGCACTTAAAGAGATTTACGGGGATGAAAATGTCCATTTAGGAATTGGCCCAACTACAGAAAATGGCTTTTATTATGATGTTGAAGTTGAGGGATACAGACTTACAGATGAAGATTTACCTAAAATAGAAGAAAAAATGAGAGAAATTGTAAAGAGAGGTTATAAGATAGAAAGGGAAGTTCTATCTAGAGAAGAAGCTATAAAATTTTTTGAAGATAAAAAAGAGATATACAAGATAGATATAATCAAACATAACATTCCAGAAGATGAAGAGATTACCGTATATAAGCAGGGAGAGTTTGTTGATCTTTGTAGGGGACCACATTTACCTTCAACAGACAAAGCTGGAGCCTTTAAACTTATATCGGTTTCCGGAGCTTACTGGAGAGGGAAAGAGACAAACCCGATGCTTCAGAGAATTTACGGAATTGCCTTTTGGGATGAGAAGGAACTTAAAAGTTACCTAAATATGCTTGAAGAGGCAAAGAAAAGAGACCACAGAAAGATAGGTAAAGAGTTAGAACTTTTTATTATAGATGAAGAAGTAGGTGGCGGACTTGTAATTTGGCTTCCTAAAGGTGCCATAATAAGAAAACTTATTGAAGATTATTGGAAAGAAGAACACCTTAAAAGAGGTTATCAGCTTGTCTATACACCTCACGTAGGGAGAGAAACGCTCTGGCAAACTAGTGGACACTTAAGTTTTTATCAAGAAAATATGTATCCAAGGATGCAGGTAGAAGAAGAAGGTTACTACGTTAAACCTATGAACTGTCCGTTTCATGTAGAGATATATAAATCAAAACAGAGAAGCTATAAAGAACTTCCAATAAGATTGGCAGAGCTTGGAACAGTTTACAGATATGAGAGAAGTGGGGCTCTTCATGGACTTATGAGAGTAAGAGGTTTTACACAGGATGATGCCCATATAATATGTAGGGAAGACCAAGTTGAAGAGGAGATTAAGAATGTTTTACATCTTGCAATAGATACACTAAAATCTTATGGATTTGATGAGTTTGACGTATTTTTATCTACAAGACCTGAGAAGTCAGTTGGCGATGACAGAATGTGGGATGTAGCAACAAACTCTCTAAGAAAAGCTATAGAAAGTTTGGGACTTGAATATAAGATAGATGAAGGTGGAGGTGCATTTTACGGACCAAAAATAGATATAAAGATAAAAGATGCTATTGGAAGATTTTGGCAGTGTTCAACAATACAGTTTGATTTCAATTTACCGGAAAGATTTGATATGTATTATATAGGCGAAGATAATACAAAACACAGACCTTATATGATCCATAGAGCTATATTTGGATCAATAGAGAGATTTATAGGAGTTCTTATAGAACATTACGCCGGATTTTTACCTGTATGGCTTGCACCGGTTCAAGTAAAAATTATTCCTATAGCAGATAAACATCTAGATTATGCAAACAGATTAAAAAGTATAATGGAAAGTGAAGGTATAAGGGTAGAGGTTGATGATAGAAACGAGAGAATGAACAAAAAGATAAGAGATGCTGAACTTCAAAAAATACCTTATATGTTAGTTGTAGGAGATAAAGAGGTAGAAACAGAATCTGTGTCTGTAAGAGAAAAAGGGAAACAAGGGTCATACAGTTTAACCTTCCCCGAGTTTTTAAACAAAATAAAGTCTGTTATTAACAATAAGGAGAAGATTTAATGATAGATAAAATTCTTGGAATGTTTTCAAACGATATAGGTATAGATTTAGGAACGGCAAACACTCTTATCTTTGTGCGAGGAAAAGGTATAGTATTAACAGAGCCTTCAATAGTTGCAATAGATAAAGCTACAAACAAAGTTATTGCTGTAGGAAAAGAAGCAAAAGAGATGGTTGGTAAAACACCGGAACATATTCAGGTAATAAGACCTCTTAAAGATGGAGTGATAGCAGATTTTGATACCACTCAATCTATGCTTAAATACTTTATACAGAAAGTCCATTCAAACTTTCCTCTTACAAGTATATTTAATCCAAGACCAAGGGTTGTTGTAGGAGTTCCTTCCGGAATTACAACTGTTGAAAAAAGGGCAGTAGTAGATGCGGCAAGACAAGCCGGAGCAAGAGAAGTATATCTGATAGTAGAACCGATGGCAGCAGCAATAGGAGCAGCTCTTCCAATAGATGCACCTGGTGGTAATATGATAGTTGATATAGGAGGAGGAACCTCAGAGATAGCCGTAATCTCTCTTTCTGGACTTGTAATATCAAACTCTATAAGAGTAGCCGGAGATGAGATGAATGAAGCTATCATAAATTACTTAAAGAGAAATAACCATATACTCATAGGTGAACAAACGGCGGAGAATATCAAGATAAATCTTGGTTCAGCTTATCCTTCAGATAGAGACAATAAGACTATGGAAATTCGTGGTAGAGATATGACAGGTATGCCAAGAAGTATAGTTATACATGGTAAAGAGATAAGAGAAGCATTAGAGGATGTTATAGTCCAGATAGTTAATGCTGTGAAATCCACATTAGAGAAAACGCCACCAGAACTTGCAGCAGATATAGTAGAAAGGGGTATAGTTTTAGCCGGCGGTGGCTCACTAATATACGGACTTGATAAAAGACTTAAAGAAGAGACAAACTTACCTGTAGTATACTGTGAAGACCCTCTAACAGCCGTAGCAAGGGGCATAGGAAAGGCTATTCAAAATATTGAGCTTATAAAAAGGGTTTCAATGAAGTAGATGAATATTAGTTTTAAAAATAGTAAAAGATTTGTATATTCTTTTGTATTTATAATTTTTGTAATTTTTTTTATGTTGATAATTAAAATATTCCTGCCTTCCTTAATTTTTAGAGTTGAGGAAAAACTGACCGATTCAGTCTATTTTATAGATAATATATTTAAATACTTCAAAGATAAAGATGAACTTTACAAAGAAAATCAGTATCTGAAAAAAGAAATTCAAAATCTCCGTATTCAGATAACAAATCTTTCCTATATAAAAAAGGAAAATGAGATACTGAGGAATTTACTTTCATTTAAAGAAAGTTATACAATAAAAAAGTGGACAGTAGCAAAGGTTATAGCTTTCTCTCCAGAAAATATGATAAAAAGCTTCTCAATAGATGTAGGTAGTAAAGATGGAGTAAAACCTGGAGATATAGTGATAACTAATGGTTATGTTGTTGGAATGATAGGAGATGTTTACAGTAACTTCTCTACAGTTATTCCTGTTGATGACAAAAATTTTAAAATAACAGTAAGAACTTTAAAAACCGGTGAACTCTGCTTTTACCAAGGTTTGGATAAAGGAAAAGGATATCTTAAATTTATTACTCCAGACCAGGATATAAGGGTGGGAGATACAATAGTAACAGATGCTATCTCAGGGAACATCCCTGCTGGAATCCCAATAGGAATAGTGAAAAATATATCTCAAAAAGAAGGGGAGTTTTTCAGATATGTAGAAGTAGATTTATTCTATAAACCTACCTTACTGAATTATGTAATCGTTGTATCAAGATGAATTTATTAAAACTGCTGACTATAGGCTTAATAATATTGATACTACAATCTTCCATTATTCCTAGATTTTTAAATGTTAACCTTCTACCGGATTTTATCTTTGTATATCTTTTACTTACACTTATGTATGCAAATTATCACTTCTTACAGTTTATAGTTATATCTTTAATTCTTGGTATATCTGTTGATTCTATTTCAGGTTTATATCCTGTTTTCGATACGATAATATTTCCTCTTACGGTAATAGTGTTTTATTTGGTCAAGAATAAAATTTTTATCTCTAACTTTATATTAAAGCTAATTATCTTCATACTTTTCAGTATAATATCTTTTTTTGCTAAAAGTATATTGATATATTTTTATACTGGAATATTTACAATTGCCGTGAACGATATATACTATATTACAGTATCAAACACTTCTATACTTTATCTATTTTACTACATTAGAGAGTTTCTATATGGCAGAGTTTTTGAGAAGTAGATTTGGAGTAGTTTTTACTTTATTTTTTATAATAGCACTGATTATTACAGGAAGGTTGTTTTATCTTCAGATTATCCAAGGTCAACATTACAGGGAAATCTCAGATAGAAATTATATGAGAATATTCGTAACAAATCCTCCAAGAGGGAGAATTTACGATAGAAATGGTGTTTTACTTGCATACGATGTCCCAACCTTTCAACTTGTATGCCTTCCATATATAGTTAGAAAAAACTATAAAATTGAAGATTTTAAAAAATATATGAAGGAGCTTCTAAATATAGATTTAACAGATAAACAGATTGAGATTATTGAGAAAAACCTATATCCTCAACTGATAATTCAGAAAAATTTATCACCTGAGCAGATGAGAACATATTGGAATTACAGTTATCTATTTAACGGTGTATATATAGATGTAGTTCCAAAGAGAGTTTACACACCAGAGGCAAATTATTTGCCACATGTTATAGGTTATGTTGGATATCCTTCTGAAAAAGAACTTAAAAAAAATCCTGACCTTAATATGAATATGTTAGTAGGTAAAACAGGTGTAGAAAAGATATTTGACAATATACTACGTGGTAAACCAGGTAAAAGAGCTGTACTTGTAGATGCAATGGGAAGGCAGAAAAAGATACTCTGGGAAGAAGAACCAGAAAAAGGAAATGATATATACCTAACTATAGATATCAGACTTCAAAAAATAGCCTACGAATCATTTGCCAAATCAAAAAATCCATCAGGAGCTGTTGTTATAGTTGAGCCAAATAGCTATGATATACTTACACTTTTAAGTTATCCTACCTACGATTTACAGAAATTTTATGAAGGTATGACCAAAGAAGAATGGCAGAACCTTACATCTAACATATACAAACCTCTTCTTAACAAAGTTTTTAGTGGGTTATATCCGCCTGGATCTATTTACAAACCTTTGGTAAGTATAGCAGCCTTAGAGGAAGGTGTTATTACACCTCAAACAAGGATATTAAGTAAAGGGGAATTTAATATAGGAAAGTATGTTTATAGGAACTGGGACAAAAGAGGATGTGGCTATATAGATGTATCCCAAGCCTTAGAAATGTCATGCGATACTTTCTATTATCAAGTTGGATTAAAATTAGGGATAGACAAAATTGTAAAATATACTAAGGAATTTGGTATAGGAGAAAAACTTAATCCGGATATAGAATCGAAAACAGCTATAATTCCAGATAGAGAATGGAAGAAAAAGGTTTTTAAAACAGGATGGTTCTATGGAGATACGGTGAATCTGAGTATAGGTCAGGGATATATAGCTATAACACCTTTTGAGGCGACAAAGATTATACTTCCTATTATAAACGGTGGATATGTTTTAAAACCTAATCTCTTAAAAGCATACTTTGACAACAAGACTCAAAAACTTATACATTCACAGAGAGAAGTGATAAGACAGTTTAAATTCAAAAATTACAATGTAGAAGCTGTTAAATATGGAATGTATAGAGTAGTTTACGGGCCAAACGGTACAGCAAAAGTTATGGCAACAGTTCCGATAAGAAATGCAGGTAAGACGGGAACAGCTCAGGTATATACCTACATGACAAGAATAAAGAAACACCATAAATGGGAGCTTAGAGACCACGGATGGTTTATAGATTTTGCTCCATATGATAAGCCTAAAATTGCTATGGTTGTATTTGTAGAACACGGAGAAAGTGGTGGAAAAGTTGCTGCCCCTATTGCAGCATCTATATTAAGAAAAGTATACTACGAGAAAATATTACAAGAGTGATAAAATGATAAAGGAGATATTATCTTTTAAAGACTATGATAGGTTTGTATTATCTATTACGGTTTTTTTACTTTTGTGGAGTGTTATTAACATATATAGTGCCTCTTTCCATGAATTTTCAAATCTTTATATAAAACAGATAGTATTTGTGTCAATAAGCTTACTTATTATTTTATTTTTGCCTAAATTTATGGATTATCGTAAGATATTAGAAATATCTTTATTTTTATATATTATTGGTGTTGTTTTACTTATACTTGTCAAGATTTTCGGAACAACTATACTTGGAGCTAAGAGATGGATAAATCTGGGTTTTTTCCAATTACAACCTTCAGAGATTATGAAAGTTATAGTAATCCTTACAACTTCTCACTTCCTATCAAGGTTAGAACTTCCATTAAGCCTTAAAGGCTTTTTTAAAATTATGTTTTTAGTAGGTATTCCTTTTGTACTTATCAAAACACAACCAGATTTAGGAAGTGCAATTTTAATACTATTACCTGTTTTATTCATGGTATTTTTTGCTGGATTTAAAAGTAAGTATATATTAATTCTTAATACTATAGTTTTAATATCTCTACCAATAGTTTGGCACTTTTTAGAAGATTACCAAAAAAACAGAATTATTGCATTCTTCAATCCAGATGCGTATTCAAAAGAGTTTGCATATCAGATAATACAGTCTATTATAGCTGTAGGTTCTGGACAGCTTACAGGTAAAGGCTTCCTTGAAGGTTCCCAATCAAAATATTATTTCTTACCAGAACAACATACGGACTTTATATTTGCCACAATAGGGGAGGAGTGGGGTTTTGTTGTCTCAGCCGGATTAGTTTTAGTTTACTTTTTTCTATCTCTAAAAATTTTGTATACAGGATACAGATTAACTGATATAGGAGGAAAATTTATCTGCTATGGTATAGGAAGTTTGATAGGATCTCAAGCTTTCATAAACATAGCTATGAACATAGGACTATTTCCAGTTGTAGGAGTGCCACTTCCATTTTTAAGTTATGGCGGAACTGCCCTTATAGTTTTTTCCACAATGATAGCTATATACCAAAACATATATTTTTTAGATAAAAAAAACAAATTTAAACTATCCCATTCGGAGGTTGAAAAGTATTGATAGATAAGTTTATAGAGATACAAAAAGAGCTCTCAAGGAAAATAAAAATTGAAGATAGAATAGAGATAAACAAAATAAACAAAGTAGCAGGAATTGATTGTAGTTTTGTAGAAAAAGATGGATACACAATAGGTATAAGTTGTATAGTAGTTATGGATAAACAGTTTAACATATTAGAAACTCAATTTGGTGAAGATAAGGTTGATATTCCTTACATTCCTACTTTCCTTGCATTTAGAGAGATACCTGTAATTATGAAAGCTTATAATAAGCTTAAGGAAACTGCAGATATATTTATACTTGACGGACAGGGGATATTACATCCTAGGAAGATGGGAATAGCTACACATTTTGGAGTTTTAACGGATACAGTTACAGTAGGTTGTGGGAAAAGCCATCTATACGGTAAATTTTCACCTCCACCAAATGAAAATATGACAAAAAGTCCGGTTTACGTAGAAGGTAAGATATACGGATATGCTCTGAGAGTAAAGAAAAACACAAATCCCATATTTATATCTCCCGGGAATAACATATCAGTTAACAGTTCTCTTTATGCTATAATTAATAACCTTAAAGGTTATAAAATTCCAGAAGCTATAAGAATAGCCCATAATTTTTTAAGAGAGTATAGGAAGAAATTTATCCAGGAGGATTAAAAATGAAAGAAAAAAAAGTAAGTATAGTTTACTTAGGAGATGAAGGATTTTTAGGGAAAATGGAAGGGAAAGATTTTGTTTTAAATCTCTCTCAAACCACTTTCAGCGCCACAGATCTTATGCTCATGTCTGTAGCATACTGTTTTGGTATCACAGTAGATGCCTATGCAAAACACAAAGGGTTAACTATAAAAAATCTCCAAATAAAAGCTTTTGGAGAGAAACACGAAAGTGAGAATAGATACGAAAAGATATGGCTTGAGGTATCTTTTGAAGGTGATTTAACCTCAGAACAGATAGATAGAGTTTTAATTATTGGAAAGAGAGGGTGCACTGTAAGCAATACAATGTTAAAACCTATAGATTTTGAAGTTAAGTTTACAGGGGAGAGATAAATATGGAATCTTTCTTTTTAGGTATTATAGCTTTTTCTATGATAGTAATAGCCATAATGGCAGTTATCAGAACCATAGTATGGATAGTTGTGCTTTTAAAGTTGAAAAGATTCATAGAAATTGTATATTTAGATTATAGCAGGTATATATCTCCTAAGATATTTAATTTAGTTGATAATATGTCATCCATAACTGGAATGTTTAAAATAATAAAGATATTTAGAAGGAGAAAGGAATGAAAAACAGAGGAATCATCTGGGGATTAATTGGGATTTTGGTTGGATTGGTAGTAGGTTTCATTATCTATAAAAAGAGAAAAGAGATAATCAAAAAATTAGAAGATATATCTGATAAGATAAAGGATAGTCAGATTTATGATAAGGTAAAGGAGTATATAGATGATATAAAGCAGTCTGTATCAAAACTTTTAGACAAATCAAAAGAACTACCTAGAGAGAAAGAAGAAGAAATTTTATCAATTGTAGAAGAGAAGATTAAGAAACTTGAGGAAATCATCAAACAATAGGAGGAAAGAAAGATGAAGAAGAGTACTCTTGCAATCATAGTTGGTGGAATAGCTGCTGCTGTCGGTGGCTACTTTGCTTATAAGAAAAAAGATGAGATACTTGCAAAGTTGTCAGAGATACAAAATCAGTTGAAAGAAACTGAGCTTACAGAAAAAGCAAAAAATGCTTTAAATGAAGTAGTTGAAAAATTAACATCTCTTGTAAAGAGAAGCGACACATTAACAGAAGAGGAAAAGGCTAAAGAAGTTGCAGAACTTGAAGAAAAAGTTAAAAAACTTGAAGAAGTAGTAAAGTCTGAAAGTTAAAAAATTTTTTAAATTAATAGTTTTAACATTCAGAGACTACTTTATACTTGGTATAAGTTATCATTCTGCAGCTTTAACTTTTTATTTCTTAAACTCATTATTCTTTATATTGCTCTTTATGGTTACAGTCATTTCAAAGTTGTTACTGTTCAATATTGGAGAAATATACTATATACTTTTTCAATTTTTCCCTGCTATTGCAGAAAGTTTTGTAAAGACCATCTTTATATTATCAAAGCAACCTACAGCTTTTAACTTAATCTCAATTCTTTTATCTATTTATTTTTCCAAAGACTTCTTTTTATCTATGACAAAAGCTTTCTCTTATACAATGGAGAAAAATTTTGAAAACAGATTTAGCATATATGTAATGACATTATCATTACCTATAGTGTTGATCCTATTTATATCTATTTACATATTAAAATTTTTACTAATTCTGATTTTCCACTCTTTCAGTTTAATAGTAAATTATCTAAATCTCCTATTTGATGAAAAAATAGTATATTTTGTTATAAATACAGTTTCTCAAATGTACAACATTATACTTGCTGGAAATCTGTTTGAATTATCAACGCTATCCATATTCATATTTACAGCTTATTACTTCCTTGCAGGTGTAAAGATGAAAAAAGCTGTGTTTTATATATCAATAATAGTCTCGTTAGTCATTCTTATTTTAAAAAATATATTTGGATTTATATTTAGTCACTTTATAGTAAAAAGTCCAGTTTTTGCCGCAAGTGGATTAATATTTGCAGTTATACTTTGGTTTAAGATAATGTTTGATATCTTTTTATTAGGTTCAAGACTTCTCTATTATATAGAGAAAGCCTCCTTAGAGGAGGCTTGATATTTTAATAAAGTCTGAAATGTCTGTTTAAAAATTTCTGCCATGTAGAAGGTAGTTTATCTATCTCTTCCTGAGCTATCTTCTCAACTTTATCTTTTATCTTAGAAATATCACATGTAGCCCTTAATTTAATATCACAAACCTGTGGTTCCGTTATCGGTTTTCCTATCTGACTGACTAAATAACAGTAAGCCTCTTCAACTTCCTCTATCTCTGCCACAATTCTTTCAGCCATATCCATAGCAGCAGTATTGTATATTTTACCTATATGACTTACGGGATTTTTTCCGGCAGCTGCCTCTAAACTCATCGGCCTGTATGGAGTTATCAAACCATTTACTCTATTTCCTCTACCAACCTGACCATCATCTCCGGCTTCTGCAGACGTTCCGGTTACAGTTATATAAACAGATTGATTATCAATATCATCAGCGGTATTTAAAAATATATCAACATGCTTAGTTGTGAGTTTCTGAGCAACTGAGTATGCATATTTTGAAACTATCTCTTTTTTCTCCGCATAATCCTTTATATCTTTAACAAATCTGTCAACAAAAGCCATAGCTATGGTAATTCTTATATTATCTCCGTTTCTAACACCCATTATCTTTATATCTTCACCAACATAAGGATGATCTTTCTTAAAATCTTTACTATTTAAAGCTCTCTCTAACTCATAAACTATAGTTTCTACATCGGAGAATGGTGCAAACCCTACTCCAAAAGATGTATCATTTGCAAGAGGAATTTCACCTTTTAGTTGGAATCTCTCAAAAAGCTCTACCAAATCTTTACTTCCAGGTTTTAGTTTTGGATGAATAATAACATGATTTGTTATATCTAAATTTGGTATATTCTCTCTAAGCCACTTATGTGCTGTTTCTATAGCAAGTTCTTTTACAGGTAATTTTTTATTTCCTTTTTCATCTATGGCTCTACCTGTTAGATATATCTCTATAGGTTCTATAATCTTTCCACCACCAAATTGAGGGTCAGCAACTCCACCTATTAAAAGTGCCTTATCAACATTATGATGCATTATTGCTCCAAACTCTTCTCTGTAAAGATTTGAAAGTGCTATTGATAATTCTTCGGCTAAGGCATCACAGATTGTATCTGGATGACCAGTTCCCTTTCTTTCAACAATCTCAACAGGTTGTGCTGAAACTTTTTCAAACTCCAAAAAACCTACTCTGATATTTGCCAATTCACTTCCTCCTGGAGAAAATTTAAGGTAATTAAATTATCATATTTTTAAACCTATTGCAAATTTTATGAATTAGTAATAAAATATTTAGCCTAAGTTTGAATAATTGTGGAGGAATTGATGGCAAAAGGAACATTATCACCGGAAAAACAGAAGCACAAAAGAAGAGTAGCCAAAAACGTAAGAGTTGCTGAGAGAAGAAGATTAGAGAATAGATACCACGTTTCTAGGATGAAAACAGCGTTTAAAAAGTTTTATGAAACCTTAAAGAAAGAGGGTGTAGAAGCAGCAGAGAAACTTCTACCTCTATGCCAAAAACTTGCATATAAAGCAGCTGCTAAAGGTGCTATACATAAAAACGAAGCTGCAAGGAGAGTATCAAGGGCTGCTAAGAGATTAAATTTAGCTAAGCAAACAGTTGCACAAGCTTAATTTTTGAGTATAATATATTTTTAGATATGGCGGTATAGCTCAGATGGTTAGAGCACGCGGCTCATATCCGCGGTGTCCGGGGTTCGAGTCCCTGTACCGCCACTTTATAATATGAATGTAGAGAAAAAAGTTTTAAAAGTCATAAAAGAGTATAACCTTGTTTCTCCTAATGATAGTGTTCTCATAGCTTTTTCTGGTGGCCCGGATTCAGTAGCTTTAGCTTCTATATTATTTAAACTAAAAAACTATCTTAAAATTGAAAAAATTGGTTTAGCACATCTTAACCATCTTTTAAGAAAAGAGTCTTTTAAAGATGAGGAATTTAGTGTTAATTTTGGGAAAAGCTACAGTATTCCAGTATATACAAAAAAAGTATATGTAGGAGAAATAGCTAAGAAAACTAAAAAATCTATTGAAGATATAGGAAGACAAGAAAGATATAAATTTTTGTATGAGGTTGCAAAGAGAGAGAGCTTTAATAAAATAGCCACAGCACATCATCTTTCAGATTTAGCTGAAACCATGACTTTATGGTTTATCCAAGGTAATAAAAGAGGCTTAAGAGGTTTTAGACCTAAAGTAGATAAAATTATCCGTCCATTATTCTATATAACGAAAGAAGAGATTTTAAAATACTGTAAAGACAATAATCTTGAGTATGTAATAGATATTTCAAACTTCTCTGAAAAATATCTCAGAAACAAAGTAAGACTCAAAGTTATCCCTGTAATGAAAGAGTTAAACAGGTCGTTAGAGAAATCTTTAGAACGTATGTCTTACTTTTTGGATATTGATGAAAATTATTTTGACAAAAAATTAGAAGAGATATTAAAGAATATTAAAACAGATTATATACCTTTTAAATTCTTAAAAACTTTAGATAAAGCTTTACAGTACAGAGTTATACAAAGATTATGTGAAAAAAAAGGGTTGATACTATCTTACCAAAAATTAAGGAATATCATTGAATTTATTGAATTTATTGAAAATCCAAAGGAAAAGAAATACATAAAACTATCTTCTGAGTATGTTTTAATCTATGATGGTGAAAATATATCCATCAAATCTGATAATGATATGGAAAAAAATAGTTTTTTATATAAATTAAAAACAGGTGAAAAGGTCTATATAAAAGAAGCAAGAATGTGGATAGAGTCTTTTAAAACAGAAACTGTAGATTTAATTAAATTAAAGAAAAATAATGATATAGAGTGTTTTGATATAGAAGCAGAAGAGTTTGTAATTAGAAGCAGAAGAGAGGGAGATAGAATGATACCTTTTGGTCATAAAACAGAAAAAAAGATGAAAGATATTTTAATAGACATGAAAGTACCAAAAAGCATAAGGAATAACATACCAATTTTAACTTTTAATGATAAAATATTATGGGTGTGCGGCTATAAAAGGTCAGCACTTTTCCCAGTTACAGAAGAATCTAAAAATGTTATTTGTTTTAAGTTAACTAAGGAGGTATGAAGTTGCAACTGTCAAAAAGTATTTTTATATGGTTTCTTATAGGTGCAGCTATGATTATTGCTTTTAATATATTTGGGTCAAGACAGATTGCGGATAACAGAGTGAATTTTACTGAATTTATGAACCTTGTAAATGAGAAAAAGATTGAACATGTTACCGTTAAAGGAGAAGAGTTAACTGCTACAACCAGTGATGGTAAAAAAGTAGAAACTGTCATACCACAAGGTTATTCTAAACTCTACGATATACTATCAGAGAATGGTGTTAGTATAAGAGTTTTGCCAATAGAAAGTGGCAATTGGTTTATGACATTCTTGGTAGCGTGGCTTCCTATATTATTGTTTATTGGACTATGGATATTCATGATGAGACAGATGTCTGGAGGCGGAGCAAACAGAGCATTTTCCTTTGCAAAAAGTAAAGGTAAACTCTACCTTGAAGAGAAACCTAATGTTAAGCTTGATGATGTTGCCGGAATAGATGAAGTTAAAGAAGAAGTAAAGGAGATTATAGAGTATCTAAAAGACCCTACAAGGTATCAAAAACTTGGTGGTAGAGCACCTAAGGGTATTCTTTTGTATGGAGATCCAGGTGTTGGTAAAACATTGTTAGCTAAAGCCATAGCCGGAGAGGCAAGTGTTCCGTTTATATCTATATCTGGATCTGACTTTGTTGAGATGTTTGTCGGTGTTGGTGCAGCAAGAGTAAGAGACCTGTTTGAAACTGCAAAAAAACATGCTCCCTGTCTTATATTTATAGATGAAATAGATGCTGTAGGTAGAGCAAGAACTGGAGTTGGTTTTGGTGGTGGACATGATGAAAGAGAACAAACTTTAAACCAACTACTGGTTGAACTTGATGGTTTTGATTCAAATGAGGGAATAATAGTTATAGCTGCTACAAACAGACCTGACATTTTAGACCCTGCTCTTTTGAGACCTGGAAGATTTGACAGACAAATATCTGTTCCAAAACCTGATGTAAAAGGAAGATACGCTATTTTACAGATACATGTCAAAAAGAAAAATATACCTTTAGACAACGATGTTGACCTTGCAACCATAGCAAAAGGAACTCCAGGTTTCTCTGGAGCTGATCTTGCTAATGTTGTAAATGAAGCTGCTTTACTCGCTGCAAGAAGGAAGAAAGAAAAAGTAGGAATGAAAGAGTTTGAAGATGCACTAGATAGAATTATGATGGGTCTTGAAAGAAAAGGAATGGCAATCACTCCTAAGGAAAAGGAGAAAATAGCATACCATGAAGTTGGACATGCCATAGTAGGTGTTATGCTTGAAGAAGCAGATCCATTACACAAAGTTTCAATTATACCAAGAGGTATGGCTCTTGGTGTAACCGTAAACTTACCAGAAGAGGACAGACATCTTTACTCTAAGAAGGATTTGATGGCAAGGATATTACAACTATTCGGTGGAAGGGCAGCAGAAGAGGTATTTTATGGAAAGGACGGTATAACAACTGGAGCTGAAAATGACTTAATGAGGGCAACAGAACTTGCATACAGGATAGTAGCTTCTTGGGGTATGAGTGATGAAATAGGTCCTATACATGTTTCCATAAATAGAAGTGGTGGAATTTTCCTGGGAAATCAAGGTCCTCAAATAAGTGAAGAAACTGCCAGAAAAATTGATGAAGAAGTTAATAAAATTCTGAGAGAGGCTTATCAAAGGGCAAAAAGTATAATTGAAGAATACAGAGACGCTGTAGTTGCAATTGTAAATCTACTTCTTGATAAAGAAACAATATCTTGTGAAGAGATGTTTGCTATTTTACAGGAATACAATGTTCCTGTTTTAAATAGATGTAGAAAATTTGAAAATTTAAATGTGATATCTGACTCCTCATCTCCGGAAGTTCCTCCGGCTGAACTACCTGTTCCGGCTTAATGTAGAGATGATTAGAAAATTAGTAGATACCCACTGTCATCTTGATATGATAGACTTTGATGAAGTAGAGGAGTCTGTAAGAGAGGTTAACATACTTCTGACAGTGGGCTGTGATGAAGATGAGATTTCTAAAGCCTTAAATTTAGGGAAAAAATTTGAAAATGTTTACGTTGCAATAGGATATCATCCTTACGAAGCTGACAGGATAGATGAAAATAGTATAAAAAGTTTAGAAAATCTGTTAAAGAGTGATAAAGTTGTTGCCGTTGGAGAGATGGGACTTGACTTTTACAGAAATAATGCTTCAAAAGAAAATCAGTATAAATACTTTTTGATGCAGATAGATTTAGCCAAAAAATATAACTTACCTGTAATTATACATAGTAGAGAAGCAAATAGAGAAACTCAAGAGATTATAAAATCGGAGAATATAGATAATGGGATTATGCACTGTTTTGGTGGAGATTATAATCTGTTAAAAACAGCTTTGGATAATGGATTATATATATCCTTCGCTGGTAATGTAACATATCCGAAAGCAGATAATTTAAGAGAAATCTTAAGATATGTTCCGTTAGATAGACTTCTTTTAGAGACAGATAGCCCTTATTTATCTCCTCAAAAAGTGAGAGGTCAAAAAAATAAGCCATCAAATATAAGATACACCTATGAGTTCGTTTCACAGTTTTTAAATATTGATTTAGAAGATTTAGAGAATGTTATTTATAATAATACATTAAGTTTATTTAAAATAAAAAATCGGGAGGTAGTTAGTAGATGAAGTATAATGTTGTTATAGTAGGTGGTGGTGTGTCAGGTTTATCATGTGCTTTAACACTTGGGTCTATGAAGGGACATTTTGACTGGGCAGAAAACAAAAAATTCTTAGTAATTGATAACCAGTCATCAGACCTTTTAAAAGCTATGTTAAACAATGTTCCAGGAATACCAAAAGGAACACTTGGGAAAAAAGCTTTAGAAGATTTAAGAGAGCAGGCTAAAAGCTATGGTAATGTTGAAATCATTTTTGGAAGAGTTATAAAAGTAAGTGGAAATAAAGGAAACTTTACAGTTATAACAGAAGATGGTAAGGAATTTACTGCTGATTATGTTGTTCTTGCTACAGGTTTTCATAATTTTGATATAGACTGTGAAGGCATAGAAGTTATCGAAAATAAGAAATCTCCAAGACCTGGAAAAGTACAAATAAAAGTAGATGAAGAAAGTAGAGTAAAAGATGGTTTATATGTAGCCGGATTATTAGCAGGAGTAAGCACTATGTATGCTTGCGCTGCAGGCTCCGGAGTCCAGGTGGCATGTAATATAATGGCTGAATATGCCGGTAAAAATGTTGTAGTTCATGATGTTCCTTCAGAGAATTAAGTATTTAAAAATAGGGGGCTTTCAGCCCCTCTCATTCCACTATCAGTAATTAACTTTTAAAGTCAACACACCTTTTTCAAAAGCATAACTCTCAATATCATCTTCAGATTAAACATATTCTACAGTAAGAATGACTTCAGTTTTTAAAATTTTATAGAGTGAATCATCTCTACTTAAAGCTCTATCTATATCGTCTCTATATAGAGAATATGTTGCTTCTACTGCAAGGTATACTAGTTTTTTGTTCTCTTTTAACTCTCCGTATATCACAAAATCAAGGTCGAATAAGTCATCTCTCTCTTTTTCAGAAATTACACCTTCCTCTTCAGAATTATCTATAAGTTCAGCTAACTTTTCCCAACCTATAAGTTCAGATTTCCTTACAACTTTTCCAAAATATGCAAGATATTTATCTTTAACTGTTCTCTCAAAATCCCTTAGATTCTATTTTATCAACTTTATCCTCTAATCTATCTAATCTCTTTAAAACTTCTTCCATTTTCCTTGGAAGTTCAAGTAATTCAGAAGTTAATATTATCTTTCTAAGCTCATTTAGCCAATCTGGATGATCTCTCGTCAATAGTAGTCAAACTCATGTTATCACCTTATATCTATTTTATGTAATCCGCCTTCTTTAGCAATAGTGTTGTTATAGTTCTTACAGGAATACCGGTTGCTCCTTTTGGATGGTAATACCAACCTGAAGGGTGATGGGAAGGTCCAGCAATATCTATATGAACCCACGGAATCTTAGGGTCTACAAAATGCTCTAAGAACAGTCCGGCAGTTATTGCTCCACCGTATCTTGTTGTTCCTACATTGTATACATCTGCATGGGGTGCCTTTATCTGCTCTCTAAGTTTATCGTTAAAGGGAAGTTGCCACATCCACTCCCCTGTATCCTGTGATACAGACAGAACTTCGTTTATAAGTTTTTGATTATTTCCCATAACTCCAGCTGTAAACTCTCCCAAAGCTACAACACATGCTCCTGTTAAGGTTGCCATATCTATGATTGCATCAGGTTTTAACTCACTTGCGTAGGAGAGTGCATCTGCAAGTGTTAATCTTCCTTCTGCATCTGTATTCCCAACTTCTATCGTTTTACCATTTTTTGCTCTTAAGATGTCGTCAGGTCTGTATGCCTTTCCACTTGGCATATTTTCAGCTGCTGCAACTATACCGTGGACGGTAATGTCAGGCTTTAACTCTCCTATAGCCTTAAATATTCCCAATACAGCACAAGCTCCCGCTTTATCTGTCTTCATCCATCTCATAAAATCTCCCGTTTTTATGTTAAGACCACCACTATCAAACATAAGACCTTTACCTACTATTGCATACTCACCTTTTGAATGTTTTGGTTTGTATGTCAGATGTATAAATCTTGGTGGGTTTTCACTACCTCTTGCAACAGCAAGGTATGCACCCATTCCCATTTCTTCTATCTGTTTCTCATCGTATATCTTTATCTCAAATCCATACTGCTTTGCAAGGTCTTCTGCAATTTTAGCAAACTGGACTGTGTTAATCACATTAGCAGGTTCATTTACTAAATCTCTTGTAAAGTTTTGAGCTTCTGCTAAAACAGTAGCAATCCTAACAGATTCCTTTATAGTTGTCTTGTCTTTTAGATTTATGTTTATCTCAACTTTTTCAACTTCAACTTTATCCTTTTTATTTGTAAAATATTTATCAAAAAAGTAGTTACCCAAAATTGAACCTTCTGTTATTGAACCAGCAATATCCTCAGCAGAAAGTTTATCAAAATTAAGGTTTATATCTATAAGAATCTTTGAAAATTTCTGTTTTTTTGCTTCTCTAACTGTATAGGCAGCAACTCTTCTGAATGTATCTTTATCTATCTTTTTTGTTTCTCCAAGTCCAGCAAGTATAACAAAGTCTGCTTTAATTTTTCCATATGTTGGAACTATTAAAAACTTTCCCTCATCAGCTTCAAATTTCAAAGTTTTTTTAAGCTTTGATATTCCACCTTCTAAGATATCATCAATCTTCTTAATATTTTCTCTTAGATTTTTTTCCTCTTTTGAAACTGGGAATACCAAAGCATCTACATTGACTGTTTCATACTTTTTAGAAACTACTTCTATCTTCATTTTTACACCTCTCTATAATGTTTTTATTTTATTATAACAAATAAAAAAAGCCCCCATAAAGGGGGCTTAATAATATTTTAAACAATTTTTAACTTTCAAATTTTAAGCTGTAGCACCTTCTGGAGTTAATACATCAACTTCTACTGTTTCACTTTGCCATAAACCGTGTTTTGTGCAGTAGCTCATAGCATTTAGTTTTAATTTATCTTTTGTAGGAACAATGTAAAAATCAACTTCTGCTTGGTTTGGTTTATTTCCAAGGGAACCTGGTGTAAATGTAGCCTGTCCAAGTAGAGTGTCTCCATCCCAAAGTTGAACATAAGCTATATAGTGGTCAAAGTCATCCGGATGGACATACTCATTTCCAACTCTAACTTTCACTTTTAACTTTTGACCTTTTACAGCTTCACCTTCAACATAAACAAATGGAGAGTGTCTGTCGATAAAGTCTCTTTTAGCTTCTTTGTCAATTTGAGAGATGTCTACATAGGTGTTTACTTTTGGCATCTTCATAACCTCCTGAATTAATTTTAAATAATGATTAATATTAAATTATACAACAATAGATATACAAATGAGTTATATCAGCCTTAAAAGTGAGATTTATCATATATAAGTCAAAATTGGAAGGTAATTTTAATTTAAAAATTAACTATTAACTTTTTTAGGAGGTGTTATTATGAAAACCGTAAAACTTCAACCAAAAGATCACCTAAAACCAAAGGGACTTATTGGTATTTCAGATGAACAGATTGAGGTTCACTTTGAAGGTCACTACAAAGGATATGTAGCAAAGTATAATGAGATTCAGGAGAAACTTGCAAACTTTGATTTTGCAGACAGGTCAAAAGCTAATCAGAACTACTCTGAGTATAGAGCTTTAAAGGTGGAAGAGAGTTTTAACTATATGGGTGTTGTTTTACATGAACTTTACTTTGAACATTTGATAAGTGGTGGAAAGGGAGAACCATCTGCTGAACTTAAAAAAGCAATTGAGGAAACTTTTGGATCAATTGATAACTGTGTAAATGAAATAAAGGCTACTGGTATAGCATGTAGAGGTTGGGCTACATTATCCTGGGATTCTTACAATAAGATGTTATTTGTAAATGGTTTTGATGCCCATAATCAGTATGGGTTTGTAATGTCCTATCCTTTAATAGTTCTCGATGTTTATGAGCACGCTTACTATGTAGATCAGAAAAATAAAAGACCACCATACATTGATGCTTTCTTTAAAAATTTAAATTGGGAAGTTATAAATCAGAGATTTGAAAGAGCTATTAAGGGTTAAAATATTTTAAAAAGGGGGAATTAATCCCCCTTTTTTTATTATCCGCAAGAGAAAGAGTTTCCGCAACCACAGGAACTTACAGTATTTGGATTCTTAACCGTAAATCCACCACCCATAAAGTCCATCACATAATCAAGAACTGCACCTTTTATGTAAGGAGCAGAGAACTGGTCTATGACTATCTTTATACCATTTGTAGTCTCTACAACTCTGTCATCTTCAGAAATCTCATCATCAAATCCCATAGCATACTGGAATCCAGAACATCCACCAGGAACAACTCTAACCCTTAAAATTGGGTTTTCAATGTTGTTTTCATCCGCTATTCTTTTGATTTCTTTAGCGGCTGCTTCTGTAACTGTAAACTCAACTGTTTGTACTTCCATAACTCTATCCTCCTTTTAAAAAGTTTTTAATAACATAACTCTATATCTATAAATTGTTTATGATTTAAAACAGCTTACCAATGGCTATATCATATGTTGCATATACAAATATCTCACTAAGTGAGGGATGGAAGTATATAAAGTCGTGTATATCTTTTGCTGTATAGCCGTGTTTTATAAATAAAGATATCTGATGTATCAACTCACTGGCACCAATACCTACTACATCAGCTCCGATAATCTTTAAATCTGATTTGTTGAAGTAAAGTCTTACATACCCCTCATTATCCAATTCATCTGCTGCTTTTTCGTTGTAAAGGTATGGATAGTATCCGGTTATAACCTCTATGCCTTTCTCTTTTGCTTCTTCTTCATTTAGTCCTACATGTCCTATTTCATATCCACTAAATACACTCCAAGGTGTTAAGGTGTAATCAGGATATATCTTGTTATTTTCAGTTATGTTGTGTAAAACTATCTTTGCTTCGTATGAAGCTATATGGGCTAACATAGGTGAATTTACAACATCTCCTACCGCATATATATTTTCAAAATTTGTCTGTAGATATTGATTCACTTTTATAAACCCTCTACCATCTTTCTCAATACCTATTGTATCTATATCGGCAGTGTTTGGAACTCTTCCAACTGTTAACAGTATCTTATCGACAGTTAAAATTTTGCCATTAGATAAAGTTACTGTTACTTTGTTGTTATCTTTTGATATATCCGTTACAGTTGTATTAAAGTCTGTTTTTATCCCAAGTTGGTTAAACTTCCTTAAAAGATTTTTTGATATCTCTTTTGAGAATATCTTTGAAGGAAGTAGTCTATCTGATATCTCTACTATATGAACTTTACTTCCAAAAACAGCAGATATATATCCAAGCTCACAACCTGCAACTCCAGCTCCTATAACGAGAAGACTTTCCGGAAGTTTATTTAGATTGTCCATAAACTGCTCTGTTGTTATAATAAACTCTCCGTCTGGTTTTATATTACCTAAGGAAGAGGGTATTGAACCAGTTGCTATTATTATAAACTTACCTTCTATTATTTCCTTACTGCCTTCTGGGTATGCTACCTCAACTTGATTTTTTCCAACTATCTTACCTATTCCTTTGTAAACCGGAACTTTCTTTGATTTTAAAAGATTTATAAGAGAATTTCTCAAAAATGTTATCGTTTTTTCCTTTCCCTCAAAAGCCTTAGAGTAGTCAACAGTGTAATTTTCTATAACTATTCCGTATTCCGAAATTTTTTTTAGTTTTTCTAATTGGTGAGCAGCAGATCTTAAATACTTTGTGGGGATACAAGCTCTGTTTAGACAGTTTCCACCTAATTTATTTTTTTCTACAATGGCTATATTCAAACCTTTTCTTAAAGCTGTTAAAGTAGCCTCATATCCACCTGGTCCCATACCAATGATGATTAAATCATACATATTAAAACCTCATCATATAGTATATTCCGGTTTTTACAACATCTTGAGATATACCTAATTTAGATTTTAAAAACTCATCTAATACTGACTTTGGAGGGGCTATCTCAATAACTGGAGTATCTTCTGGAAGTTTTGATAACATCTTTGCCTCTTTTATAGCATCCTGTATGTTGCCGAGTTTATCAACCAGTCCTATCTCTTTTGCCTGCTGTCCACTGAAAATTCTTCCGTCTGCATACTTTCTCAATGTTTCCTTATCTATCTTTCTGTATTTAACTATTGCATCTAAAAACTGTTCGTAAACATCCTTAACTGTTTCTTCAAGTATATGTCTTTGCTCAGGTGTTAGTGAATTTGTAGGATAAAGTATGTCTTTGTTTTCTCCACTTTTTATGGTATTAACTTTTATACCTACTTTGTTGAGAACCTCACTTAAATCAACCTGTTGAATGATAACTCCTATACTCCCTGTTATAGTTCCCGGATTTGCATATATAACATTTGCAGGTGCCGATATGTAGTATCCTCCAGATGCCGCCACATTTCCCATAGATACAACTACCGGTTTCTTCTCTCTTAACTTCTCTATACTTCTGTATATCTCCTGAGAAGCACCTACTGCTCCACCGGGGCTATCTACTAGTATAACTACAGCTTTTATAGATTCATCTTTTTGAGCTTTTGCAATACTTTCCACGGTGTTAGTATAATCCATTATAGTATCTTGGATTTTTATAAGTGCTACTTTTGGCTCATTTGATTTTTTTATCGCAGATATAATGTATAAAATAACAACTAAGATTAACAATGTTATAAGAATTTTCTTTTTCATGTTTCACCCCTTTAAAAAATTACCATATTATCAATATGTATAACCTCATCTACTTTTTTGCCTAAAACTTCTGCAGCTTTGTTTGTTCTCAAACCTTTTATAGAGTTTAATTCTCTGTAATCAAAGTTAATCAACCCTTTACCTATAATATTACCTTCTATATCAGAAATTGCAACTACATCACCTGCTTTAAATATACCTTCTACTTCTTTTATACCTGATGGTAGAAGACTTTTGCCAGATTTTATAGCTTCCTCAGCTCCTTTATCTATGTAGATTTTACCTTTAGGAGAAGATAGAAGTTTTAACCAGCTTTTTTTCTTAGTTATCTGCTTTTTCTTTGATGGATATATAAATGTTCCAACGTTTTTTCCCGTTAGAATATCTACTATGATAGTTTCACTCTTTGGAGCTATTACTACCGGAATTGAGTGGTCTACAGCTATCTTTGAAGCTTCCAACTTACTTCTCATACCACCACTACCATATGTAGATTTAGAGACTTTAGCAAATGAAAGAGCTTTATCTATATCATCTATAAACTCTATAAGTTTCGCATCTGGATTAGATGGGTCATCTGTGTATAGTCCACCGGCAGTTGAAAGGATTATAAGCAGATTTGCATCTGACATAAGTGCTACATGGGAAGCTAAAAAATCGTTATCACCAAAAACTATCTCACTTACAGCTATGGCATCATTTTCATTTATTATAGGAACTACCTTATAATCTAAAAGTTTGTTTAGTGTGTTTTTAGCATATATATATCTTCTCCTATCTTGAAGTCCTTCAACGGTCAGAAGCATCTGTCCTATCGTAATTCCGTAATTTGAGAAGATGTTATCGTATACCTGTATAAGACTTGCCTGTCCTACACTTGCTATAGCTTGTTTCTCTGTGATACTTTTAGGTTTTGATTTTAAACCGAGTTTTTTTATACCTGCAAGAACTGCACCAGAGGAAACTATTATAAACTCTCTATCTTCAAAGGATTTTATCTGTTTGACAAGACTTTCTATAAAGTCTCTATCTATGTTGTCATCTTTTTCAAGTATCTGAGAACCTATCTTTACTACTACTCTCTTTGCTCTTGAAAGAAGTTCAAGTCTATCCATTAAAATCCCTTTCTCGCAAATATTAGGTATCCTGTATGGGCAACCATCCTATCTTCTGGTCTTAACCTATCTGGAACAGGCTTATAAGGTCTAAGAAGAATTTCCTCAACTTCTATATCTATAAATTGACAGTTTTTTAACTCTTTGATAACTTCTGATACCTGATTTGTAGTAGGCACCAAAAATCCTATCATACTACCAGATTTTAATAGGTCTTTAATTTTTTGTATATAATACCAAGGCTCTCTTACATCTATAAAAGCAGCATCAAAATCTTTTTCATCAATATCTTCTGATAGGTCTTTATGGTGTGGTATAACTATATCCTTAAAACCTGCAAGGTCTATGTTTTTAATCGCATTTTCTAAAAAATCTCTATCCTTCTCATAAGCGTATATTCTTCCATCTGGATATAGAGCATTTGCCATAACTATACTCATAGCTCCACTTCCTATTCCAGATTCAAGGACTTTCATCCCATTTCTTAGTCCAAGTTTCAGTGTTATGTAGGCAGAGTCCTTTGGGTAAACTATCTGGGTTTTTCTGTTTATACCCATCATTATAATTTCATAAAGTGTAGGTTTTAAAATGATGAAACTATAACCTTTATGACTTTTTACTTGACTATTGTACTCTCTTCCTATCAAACTATCTAAGTTTATATTTCCAAGGTGGGTTGAAAAAACCTCACCGGCTTTAACTTTTACGAAAAAGCCAGCTTTTTTACCTTTAAGATAAACTGTATCCCCTTCTTTTACTTTTTCCATATTACTTTTTATAGGTTAGAAGTGCCAAGGAAAATTCTCTATTGTTAAATAGGTCTATAGAGTAGTTATCCCAGAATACACAAGTTCCACCAGCTATAAAACATCCTCCGGAAGGAGACGTATACTTTGCAAAAAGTATCTTTTCTTTACCAAGTTTAGAAATTACTGTATCTTCTGCGTATACTATAGGTTCAACATTATCTTTGGTTATTGTTAAACTGTCAGTGCAAGCAAGAACAACTCTATTTATTCCTTTTTCTTTCATCTTTTCAGAAACTTTTGATGTTGTGATTAAGAGGTTATCATTATCATAGTTGTTAACATCATCCGTTATTATATCTCCATTAAACTTTATACCGAATCTTTCAGACATAGTGTTGCAAGTATCTGCTATCCTGTCCTCATTTTTGTAGTAGGCAAATATACCTACTTTTTTCCCTTTCTTCACAAGTTCCTCTATAAAATCAACTTCATCTTTTTTAAATGGTATCTCAGGATAGTTAAATATAATCACATCATAATTTGAAAACTTCTCAAATTGGTCAACCTCATCAATAACTATATCATTCTGTTTTGCATACTTCTGAAGTTTAGAGAAGTAGTAATGATCTGAAATAATAAACTCCTGGTGAGTAACACTCCATGCGACCTTCGTCAAATCTTTTTACCTCCAAATGTTTTAATAATGATTAAATATTATAGTATAACTTCTTAATAAACCTAAATCTATCCACTTCCTAACTTCTAACTTTCTTTTTTATTTCTTTCTCTTCTGACATTTTCCTGATTTTTCTTAACAAACCACATACTACCTGCAAACATAATGGCAACCCCTACAATAATTATCAACCCCTCAACAAATGAGTTAGCATTACAAAAAACTCCGAAAGATGAATAAGGGTCACACTGTTTTAAATTTGAAATATCCAGAGGATTTTCTTCTTTTACAAAAACAGGTATTGAAAAAGTTAACAAAGAAAATAATCTCTTCATCTACACACCTCACAGGTCCATCTTTTCTGCTAAAACCTTTGTTGCTTTTAGAAGCTGTTTCTGACCTACTTTTGCATATCTTGCTGTGGTTATAGGAGAAGCATGCCCTAATAACTCCTGTATGACCCTTAACTCTGCTCCAGCTTGTAGAGCCATCGTAGCAGCAGTGTGCCTTAGTTTATGGGGATGGATGTCTATTCCTAATTTTCTACCTGTTTCTCTTATCTTTCTCCACAGTAAATGGTAAGAGATTGGAAAAACCGTATCAAAATCATGACTTTTAAGATAATCAACTAAAATTTCCAAAGGTCTTCCAGTTATTGGAATCTCTCTCTCCTTATCTCCTTTCCCTCTTACTCTAATAAAGGCTATATCTTCTTCAGAAACTCCTTCTTTTATCAATGTATCTACTTTAAAAGTTTTTCCATCTCTTTCTACTGTTATACTATCTCTTTTTATACTTAAAATCTCCGATGACCTAAGTCCTGTTGATATTAGTAAGATGATAATCGTTTTTAATGTTTTATCTTGAGTGTTCTCTAAAAGTTTTTTTACCTCTTCGTTAGAAAGGGAAGAAGGTATTTTTTGAGATATCTTAGGTCTGTGGGATTTCGTAATTGGAGAGGAAGATATAAGCTCTATATCTATTAGATATTGAAAGAAGGAATTAAGAGATGCAAGTTTTCTTGCTATTGTAGAAGATTTTCTATTTTTGGATTGTAGTATCATCCTAAATTTTGCCACATCAGCTTTTGATACATCAGATATGTTTTTATCTCCTACAATCTGGGTAAACTGCTTTAAATCTACATCGTAATTTTTAAGAGTATTTACAGATTTGTCCTGTATGTAGGAGAGAAAAAGGTCTTTACATTCACTAATCTTCATTTTCTCTCCACCTTTTGTAAAGGCTGTGTTTTACATCAAACTGATCTAAAATTTTACCTACTACAAAGTTTACCATATCTTCCAAAGTTTTTGGTCTGTGGTAAAATCCTGGGGAAGCTGGCATAACAACAGCTCCTGCCATTGTAACTTTTTTCATATTTTCTATATGGATAAGATTATAAGGCATCTCTCTAACAAGTAAAACTAACTTTTTTCTCTCTTTAAGGGCAACATCACAAACCCTATGTATCAAGTTAGAGCTTAAACCATTTGCGACAGCAGAAAGAGTAGCCATAGAACAGGGGGCAACTATAACACCTTCAGTCTTAACAATTTGAGACCCACTTGATATAGAAGCAGCCAAGTCTTTTTCTGAAAAAATTTCTACATTTGAGTTTAAATTTTTTATAAAATCAGATTTTTTTATACCCTCTTCCTTTTCCATCACAAGATAAGCGCTAGACGAGATTATCAACTTAACAAGGTTGCCCTTAGAAAGTTCCTCTACTAATCTACTACCGTATATAAAACCACTTGCTCCGGATATTCCAACTATAAAAGTTTTCATAATATAATAATACCACTTTCCGGAGGATAAATGATAGAGAATTTAGAGCAGTTTCTCAATCAATACGGTTATATTGCTATATTTATAGGGACATTTATAGAGGGGGAAATATTCTTAATAGTAGCTGGCTTTTTTATAAAGCATGGATTTTTAGAACCTATTCCCACATTTATATTTTCAATTTTAGGGGCATTAACTCATGAACTTATATACTTCTTCTTAGGTAGATGGAAGGGGAGAAATTTCTTACTTGGAAATAGGTATACAAAAAGAAGATACAGAAAAGCAAAGAGGTTGATAGATAAATATGGAGTATTGTCTCTATTTTTTATAAGATTCTTGTATGGTATGAGAGTAGTTCCTATGATGCTTTTTGGAGCAACTGGTTTTAACTTTTACAAATTCCTATTTTTCAATGTGTTATCTTTGATTATATGGGCCACTATTTTTTTATCATTAGGGTATCTATTTGGACAAACAGCAGAGATAATTTTTGGCAAACTAAAAGATATATATCTATTAGTCGGTATAATAATTATCATAATTGGAATTATAATTTACCTTTTTTACCATTTTAAAAGAAAAAGAGGTGAAAAATGAAAGACTTAGTAAGTATAAACGATATTACAAAAGAAGAGATAGAAGAAGTATTTAAAATAGCAAAAAACTATAAAGAACGTTTTAAATCAGGAGAAAAAAAGTTTTCTGATTTAAGAGGTTACTCAGTTTTACTCGTATTTTTTGAAAACTCAACAAGGACAAGAACATCTTTTGAACTTGCCGGAAAGATACTGGGAGCAGATACGATAAATATATCAGCATCAGCAAGCTCTGTAAAAAAAGGTGAAACTCTCTACGACACAGTAAAAACCCTTGAAGCTATGAACACAGATTTTATAGTAATAAGACATTATATGTCCGGAGCGGCAAAGATAGTATCAAAGTCTGTTAAATCACGAGTTATAAATGCTGGGGATGGAACAAATGAACATCCTTCACAGGCATTGTTGGATGCTTTTACCATAATAGAAAAGAAAGGAAGATTAGAAAGATTAAAGATAGCTATTGTGGGAGATATACTTCACAGTAGAGTAGCAAGGTCAGATATAAAGATATTTAAAAAGTTTGGTGCAGAGGTTACCATATGTGGTCCTATGACCATGCTACCACGTTATCCTAAGGCTTTAGGAGCAGATTACATAACAACAGATATAGAAGATGCTATAAGAGATAAAGATATTGTTATATTTTTAAGGATACAGCTTGAAAGACAGGAAAAACCGTTTTTCTCTACATTAAACGAATATTCAATCAAATATGGTCTAAATGAAAAGAGATTAAGTATGATGAAAGATGATGTGTTAATCATGCATCCTGGACCTGTAAACAGGGGAGTTGAGATAAAAAGTGAACTTGTCTATGGAAATAGAAGTATTATCTTAGATCAGGTAGAAAACGGTTTATTTATAAGAATGGCGGTATATAATTTTTTACGTTAGAAAATTTACAGCGAAACTTTACAGGAGGTTTTTATGAAGAGAGATTTTCTTTCGGTTTCCGATCTGACAAAAGAGGAAGCTTTAGAAATTATAAAATATGCTATGGACCTTAAAAAGGATAAATTTAAAGATAACTCTTTAAAAGGTAAATCTATAGGGCTTATATTTATGAAACAATCCACAAGAACCAGACTTTCATTTGAAGTAGGTGTTTATCAGATGGGAGGTCAGCCTATCTATATCTCCGGTTCTTCTACACAGTTAAGTAGAGGAGAAGATATAAAAGATACTGCAAGAGTTATGTCTAGATACTTAGATGGTATAGTAATCAGAACTTTTTCCCATAAAGAAGTTGAAGATTTAGCTAAGTACAGTTCAATTCCTGTAATAAATGCATTAACTGATTATCTACATCCATGTCAAGTTATGGCTGATATGATGACTATATATGAAAGATTTGGTAGTTTAGAAGATAAAAAGGTAGCTTATATAGGTGATGGTAATAATATGGCAAACACATGGCTTATTGCCTGTGGACTTATGGGAATAAATATATCAGTTGCTACTCCTGAAGGTTATGAACCAAATGGAAAGGCAGTTTTAGAAGCAGTTAACCTTGCAAAAAAATCTGGTGCAAACATAGAGATAACAAATAATCCACAGAAAGCAGTAATAGATGCAGACGTGTTGTATACAGATGTTTGGGTAAGTATGGGACAGGAATCAGATAAAAATAAGAAAGAGTTGTTTAAAGGGTTTACAATAGATGAAAACCTATTGAATTTAGCAAAAGAAACAGCCATTGTAATGCACTGTTTACCTGCCCATAAAGGAGAGGAAATATCAGAAGATACTTTTGAAAGATTTTCAGATGTTATATTTGACCAGGCAGAAAATAGATTACACGTTCAAAAAGCCTTAATGAGTTTTCTATTCAAAAATATTTAGGTAAAAATTATTTAGAAAGGGGTAAACATATGGAAAGTGGCGAGAAAAAAAAGATTTACAGAAGACATGATAGGAATCCTATACCTTTACTACCACCAGAAATAAGGAAGAAAACATACAAAGAGTATATACTTGGATATGGGCATACTGCAGCAAAAGATGAGGCAAACAGATGTATACTTTGCAAAAAGCCACCATGTCAAGAACATCAAGGTAAATACGGCTGTCCTGTTCATGGTGATATCAACTTATGGATCGAACAGATCCAAAAAAACAACCTTATAGAAGCTTTCAGAATACTTAGAGAAAAAAATCCTTTCCCTTCAATATGTGGAAGAGTATGTCCACAGGATAGACTATGTGAAAGCACCTGTGTTTTAACATTTAAAGATAACGGACAGGCAGTAGGAATTGGAGGACTTGAGAGATTTATTGGAGACTCAATAAGAATGTCCGGGATAGATTGGAAAGACCCACAAGACCCACCAACAGGCAAAAAGGTGGCGGTGATAGGAGCAGGTCCAGCAGGTTTATCTGCTGCTTACTTTTTGGCAAGAAAAGGACATTCTGTAACAGTTTTTGAAGCATTGCCATTTACAGGTGGAGTGATGAGATATGGAATCCCAAAACCAAGATTAGATAGAGAAGTTTTAGACTGGGAGATTTCTTTAATAGAAAAGTTAGGTGTAGAGATTAAAACCGGTGTTGTAGTTGGAAGGGATATATCGATAAACCAACTAAAAAAAGAGTTTGATGCTGTATTTATAGGCACAGGCTCTGGAAGAGGAAAAAAGATGGGTATTCCGGGAGAAGATCTAAAAGGAGTATATACAGCAATATCTTTTTTAATGAAAGTTAACACTGATTATTTAATAGATATACTTGCTCCGGAGACAGATATTGATCTTCCAAGGAATAAAAAAGTAGCAGTTATAGGTGGAGGATTTACTGCGGCAGACTGTATGTATACATCTATAAGACTTGGAAATGAAACACATCTTGTTTACAGAAGAACAAGAGATACATCTTCTGCAAGACAGGAAGAATGGGATCATTTGGCAGAGGAAGGAGCAATTTTACACTGGCTAACTCAACCTATAGAAGTTATAGGAAACGAAAAAGGGGAAGTTATAGGGCTTAAATGTATAAAGATGGAGTTGGTTCCTGATGAAAAAGGCGGAAGACCAAAACCTGTTGAAGTTCCAGGTTCGGAACATATAATCGAGTGTGATGCAGTTATAATGGCAGTAGGGCAAGGAGACAATCCTATTGCTTACAAAGATGTAAAAGGTTTAAACATAGACAAATGGAATAATCTATCAACTGTAGATTCAAAATACAGAACTAATATTGAAGGTATCTTTGCAGGTGGAGATGTAGTAAACGGAGGAGATACAGTTGTCGTAGCTATAAGACACGGTAGAGATGCAGCAGAAAGTATCCACGAATACCTTATGACAGGAAAATGGGAATACTCTAAATAATTTCCAATAAGTGGATAGCAGATAGCTATCCACTTTTTATTATGCTTTTATAAAAACTGTATTTCCAACTTTAATCTTATATAAAGTCTTTTCAGATAAAAGATTTTGTATAAAACTTTTTGTTTCTTCATCAAAAAGTAAATCTATATCTTGTTCAGTATAAGCTCTATTTTTAAAAGTGTGAAGTATGTCATCTCTGTCAAGATGGATTTTTTTAACAATTCCACCATCTTTTCTAATTGCTACATTTACATTTAACCCTTCAAACATATGAGCTATATTATATAAAGTTTGGTTATCAACAGGTTTAACTCTGTAAGCCGGAGGTCTATCTACAGTTGATATATCAACTCTATCCGGATTTATTCTCCTACAAGCGTCTACAATCTTCTTTATAAATTCTACTTTATCATTTATATTTTTTACCACTAAAACTTCTATAACAAGGATTCCATTATATTCTTTTCTAAAAGAAACCATACCTTCTATAATCTCTTCAATTCTAATACCTTTTAAAGGTCTATCCACCTTTTCAAAACTTTTCTGATCTGCAGCGTCTAAAGATAATTTAACAATATCAAACTTTTTAAGAGCTTCTCTAACATTTTTGTCATTGATTTTACTACCGTTTGAAAGTATGAGAGTTTTTGATTTCCCTTTTATATTATTTAATCCATCTATAAGAGAATACAAATTTGGGTATAAAGTAGGTTCACCGTTTGCTGTAACTGTGATAACTTCCGGATACCCATTCTTTGAAAGCCAATCGGAAACTTCTTTCAATATATCTTCTACTGGAGGTTCATTTTCTATTTTACTAACAGGATCAGCTCTTTCTAATTCGCAGTATAAACAGTCAAAATTACAGCTTTTTGTCTGTGGAGACAGATCTATACCTAAGGATAAACCAAACCTTCTTGATAAAACCGGTCCAAATATATATCTATACATAGATAACAATTTATCACAAAAAAAGATTTTTTGAATGGGTATATTTAGATTTCACTTTACAAATTTTTAAAGATATTGAAGAAAGGGAGCCTAAAGCCCCCCTTATATGTTTATTTTCTCATAGATTTTTCAACTTCTTTTTCTATATGAGAAGATCTCTTTTCTACCTTTTCCTTTAACTCAGATAGATCCTTTTCAATTTTAACCAACTTAGCATTACATTCTGCCGGGCAAGTTTTCCCAAGTTCATTAACCGTAGACTCAAGAGCAGCAACTTTATCAGCTAAACCAGCCGGAGCTGTTGGTATAGATGCAAGTTGAGACTTTAAGTTTGCAATTCTTTTTTCTATTGCATCAAGCTTAGCATTTACCTCTGCAATCTTTGAATCAACATACTCTTTTGTAGCATACTCTTTTGTAGCGTAATCTCCTCTTCCTAAAGGTGCTTCATAACAAGCACACATACTTTCAGCATATGTATATCCATAGATAGAACCAACCGCTGCCAACATCAAAACTGCCTTCTTCATTTTTACCTCCTTGTTTTCTCTAAGAGTATAATATACTCACCTTCTTTTTCTACAACTTTAGCCTTTAGAGGGAGTTTACCTCCCTCAGACATTACTTTCGCATAGATTTTTCTACCTCTTTCTCCATGTGAGAAGTTTGTTTTTCAACTTTTTCTTTTAAAGCAGAAATATCTTTCTCTAAAGCATTAATTCTGTCAGAGCACGCTGTTGGACAAGTATTTTTCATTTCATTAACTTTCGCTTCTAAATTTGCCACTCTATCAGCAAGTTCAGCAGCTTGATTAGGCTGAGATTTTAAAGCAGCGACTTCACTCTCAAGAGCAGATAATTTTGATTCAACAGAAGAAACTTTTTGATTTACACCGGCAATCTGCTGATCAACATAATCTTTTGTGGCATAATTTGCACAGCTTGCAATAGTTAAAGCACCTACTGCTACTGTTAAAGCTAAGAACTTCTTCATCTTTTTACCTCCTATATTAAAGATTTATTCTTTCTATAATAATAACTCTCAAAAAGAATTTTGTCAAATTAATTTTTCTTAATTTTTTAATGATGGTAAACAGTTTAACAAACAAGAAAAAAGAATATAATAATTTAAGTTAAAAATTCTTATGAGGTTATAAACTATGTTTAAAGTAAAACATGTTGAGAAGATACCTGTTGCGGAATCTGTAAAGAGGGCTTTAAAAGAAGCTATCGGACACCATAAAGTTCTTGATGATGAGATGGATAGGATGCTTTACTCTTACGATGCCACAAGATTAAGCTATCCTCCGGATGTTGTTGTTATTCCGGAATCAGAAGAGGATGTTCAAAAAGTTGTTAAAATATGTTATGAGAATGGTGTTCCAATAACACCAAGGGGAGCTGGTTCTGGATACACAGGAGGGGCAATACCTGTAAAAGGTGGTGTTTTGATATCTTTTGAGAAGATGGATAAAATTCTCTGGATAGATGAAGATAATGCTGTTGCAAAAGTTCAGCCGGGAGTAATCACATATAAATTACAGCAAGCTGTTGAAAAAAAAGGACTATTTTATCCTCCGGATCCGGCAAGTTATAAATTTTGCACAATGGGAGGAAATGTGGCTGAAAATGCTGGAGGTCCAAGGTGTGTTAAATATGGAGTGACGAGAGAGTACATAATGGAGTTAGATACGATTATACATACAGGAGATATTATACACACCGGTAGAATAACTCTTAAGGATGTTGCAGGATATGACTTAACGAGATTACTAATAGGTAGTGAGGGGACACTTGGAATATTTACAGGTATAACTGTAAAACTTATACCTAAACCAAAAGCGAAAAAGACAGTTAAAGCAGTTTATATGGATTTGGAGTCTGTTGGAAAAACTGTAAAGGATATATTTAAAGCTGGTATACAACCTTCAGCCCTTGAATTTATGGATAAACTTGCTATAAATGCAGTTGAAGACTTTGGACATTTTGGATTACCGAGAGATGCAGAAGTTATACTACTGATAGAAGTTGATGGTCATCCAAAAGCTATTGAAGATGAGATAATGGAAGTTGCAAAGATATGTGAGTTAAATGGTGCAAAAGTAGAAGTAGCAAAAACTGACAGAGAGGCAGAAAAACTCTGGGAAGCAAGGAGATCACTATCTCCGGCTGTATCAAAACTTGGAAGAACAAAGATAAATGAAGATATAGTTTTCCCAAGAAGTTATTTACCAGAAGCTCTTCCTAAATTGAGGGAAATTGGAAGAAAGTATAATCTAAAAATGGTAAACTTTGGACACATTGGAGATGGAAACGTCCATGCTAACTTTATGATAAACGGTCTTGACCCTGATGAAGTGGCAAGAGCAGAAAAAGCAGTAGAAGAGGTTTTTGAACTTGCCCTCTCTTACAGAGGTTCAATTACCGGAGAACACGGAGTAGGAATAACAAAAGCAGAATTTATGAGAAAACAGTTTAGTCCTCAGGAGATGGATTTAATGAGGAAAATTAAAAGAGTGTTTGACCCAGAAAATCTAATAAATCCAGGAAAAATGGATTTAGATTAAAAATTGTGTTAAAATATCTAACTTGTTAAAAATTTTCAAGGAGGAAGATTTTATGGCTGTTTGCTCAGTTTGCGGAAAAAAGACAGTTTTTGGAAATACAGTTGCTCACTCTGCTACAACAGAAAGAAGAACTTGGAAACCAAACTTAAGAAGAGTTAGAGTTGTTTTACCAGATGGAACTACAAAAAGAGTTTATGTTTGTGCTAAATGTTTAAAAGCCGGAAAAGTTAAAAAAGCTGTCTAACAAAAAGGGGCTTTAGCCCCTCTCGTCTATAATCTCATGATAAACTCTGAATTAATAGGATTAATCGCTGCAACATTAACAACATCTGCCTATATACCTCAAACATACAAGGTATTAAAAGATAAATCGGCAAAAGACTTTTCTTGGATATGGTTGATTTTTATGTTTATTGGGATATTTTTATGGTTTATATATGGATTAAATATAAAAAATCTGCCTCTTATAATGGCAAATGGAATTTCTCTAATATCCTTAGCAACTATTATGGTGATTAAATATGTTTATAGACAAAGCTAAAATTTTTGTAAAAGCCGGAGATGGTGGAAACGGTTGTGTTGCTTTTCATAGGGAAAAGTTTGTCCCTATGGGAGGACCTTCAGGAGGAGATGGAGGAAAAGGTGGAGACATTATATTAATTGCAGATAAAAATCTTCAAACATTAATGGATTTTAAATATAAAAGACATTACAAAGCAGAGAGAGGACAGAATGGACAAGGTGGAAACAAAAAGGGGAAGGATGGAGAGGACCTTATAATAAAAGTTCCAGTTGGCACAGTTGTAAAAGATGCTCAAACTGGAGAGATAATAGCAGATTTAGTTGAAGATGGACAGCAGGTAGTTGTTGCCAGAGGTGGAAAAGGTGGAAAAGGAAATGCAGCTTTCAAAAGTCCTACGAATCAAACACCTACAAATGCAGAACCTGGTGAAGAAGGAGAAGAAAGATGGATAGAGCTTGAGCTTAAACTACTTGCAGATATAGGAATAATAGGCTTTCCAAATGCTGGAAAATCGACATTAATATCAGTTTTATCAAATGCAAAGCCAAAAATAGCAGACTATCCATTTACTACCTTAACACCGGTTTTAGGAGTTTTACAGCTTAATGTTGATGATTTTGTAGTTTTAGCAGATATACCTGGACTTATAGAGGGAGCTTCGGAAGGGGCAGGATTAGGTCATGAATTTTTAAGACACATAGAGAGAACAAAATTTTTAATACATCTTATAGATGTATCAGATTTTGCTGAAAAAGATTGGAAGGAAGCTTTTGAGGTAATAAACAGAGAGTTAAAAAATTACAGTGACGACCTTACTAAAAAGCCTCAGATAGTGGTAGCAAATAAAATAGATGCTCTATCTGATAAATCTAAAATTGATGAAATGAGAAAGTATTTTCAAGAGAGAAATATCCCATTTGTAGCTGTATCCCTAATAACAAGGGAAGGTGTTGATGAACTTATAAATCTAATCAGAAAATACAAAAAAGAGTGGGTAAAATGAAAGTAGTATTTTGGGGAACTCCAGAATTTGCAGTAGAGAGTTTAAAAGCTTTGGTTAACTCAAAACATCAAGTTTTAGCAGTTATAACTCAATCTGATAAACCAAAGGGAAGAGGTCAGAAATTACAACCTACACCTGTGAAAGAGTTTGCCCTATCAAAAGGTATTGAAGTTTATCAACCAGAGAAATTAAAAAACAATGAAGAAATAAGAGATATACTAAAACAATTAAATCCGGATATATCTGTTGTAGTTGCCTACGGTAAAATAATTCCAGAAGATATAATAGAGATACCAAGATTTAAAACAATAAATGTTCATGCATCACTTCTTCCTAAGTATAGGGGAGCAGCACCAATACAGAGAGCAATTATGGATGGACAGAATAAAACCGGTGTATGTATAATGGAGATAGTAAAAGAGCTTGATGCCGGAGATATTTATGAATGTAAAGAAATAGAAATAGAAAAAGGGGATGATGTAATAACACTACATGATAAATTGGCAAAAGAAGGGGCTAACTTACTTTTAAAAGTTTTAGACGATATAGAAAAAGGAGTAGCACAAAAAACACCCCAAAACAACTTGGAAGCAACCTATGCAAAACCTATAGAGAAGGAAGAAGGAAAGATAAACTGGAACCAACCTGCTGAAAACATATTCAACAAAATAAGAGCATTAAAAATTTGGCCTAAGGCTTTTTCTACATTTAGAGGAGAAGTTGTTAAGATATTAGATGCTCAAGTTATTAAATGTGAAAATGATAACAATCCCGGAGAGATAGTAAAAGTAGATAATAAAATAGGTATTATAGTAGCAACAGGAAAAGATTGTTTACTTATAAAAAACATACAGTTTCCAAACTCAAAAGTTATATCATCTCAAGATGCAATAAGAGGATACAGAATAAAAGAAGGAGAGAGATTTGAGTGAAGAAAGTAAATCAATAGTCATATGGGGAAGAAATCCAGTTATAGAAGCTCTAAAAGCTGGAAGAAGTTTAGAAAAGATACTTATAGCCCATGATAGCCACCCACCAAAAGAACTTATAGAACTTGCTCAAAAGAGAAAAGTAAAAGTCCAAAAAGTTTCCCGTCAAAAAGTTGAAGAACTTGCAGGAACAAAAAAGACACAGGGAGTAGTTGCTTTAGTTAGTCCAATAAAATATACAGATGAAGATAATCTTATAGAGAAAGTTATGAAGGAAAAAGGTTTTATAGTTGTTTTAGACCACATTACAGATCCTCAAAACGTAGGAAATATAATAAGAACAACAGAAGTTTTAGGTGGAAGCGGAATTATTGTCCCCAGAGAGAGATCAAGTCCTATCAATGAGACAGTAGTAAAAGCATCAACCGGAGCTATATTCTATCTACCTATAGCGAAAGTAGGAAGTTTATCCTCTTTCCTTGAAAAGTTTAAGAAAAAAGGAGGATGGGTTGTTGCAGTTGAAAAAGGTGGTAAAAATATACATGAGATAGACTTTCCCTTTCCTCTTGCCTTAGTTGTCGGTTCAGAAGGAAAAGGAGTTTCAAAATCTGTTTTAGATGTATCAGATATAGTTGTAACTATCCCTATGAAAGGTAAGGTAACATCTTTAAATGTATCTTCGGCAACAGCAATAGCAATTTGGGAAGTTGTTAAAAAATTAATTTAAAGTTTAAATTTTTTGTAGTTTTTTGCCGGATTATATATATCCTGTATAAGATTTAATGTTTTGTAAAAACTTTCAAAAAGTTTTATTCTCTTTTCATAATTTTCCTCTCTTTCTATTAACTCAATAAAGTCCCTAGAAATTTGATTGATTCTAATCTTAGCATCCTTTACAGACATTTTTTCTACCTCCTAATTTTAATTGAGATTTATTCTCAAATAAATACAGAATAATTTCTATGATAAAAATCAGAATCATTGAAAAAAAACTTTGTATTTAACTTTTTATAAAGATGATTCTGAACATAGCCGGAGATATGAAAGTTTGGGGACAAAGGAGAAGGCTAGGCATATATGATCCACTAACAAAGTCTGTTTTAGCAAAAGTTATAAACAAAAAAGATGTATGCCTTTTAACTTCAGGGAATTACTTCCAAGACCATATAATAGGAAAACCTACAGATTGTGACATAAATAGATGCTTTATCAACCGGATTTTTTCAATGGATAAAGAAAGTAGAGAAAAATTTTTAAAAGATAATCAATAATTTGGTGTATTTATACTTTTTAAAGATGGGTCAATTTGAATTAATTCTGAATTTCGAAATTACTTCGATATTATCTTACGGTAAAATAAGAACTTACCTATCTCTACCGTTATCATATAGGATATAATCACGCAAAACACAAATATGTATGTTTCCAAATTTAAAGGACGTATTTCTAAAATCTGTCCTATAACTGTATAAGGAAGAATAATAGAAGCTACAAAAATTGCAGAAACAGTAATTATCAATAATTTTGAAGGTTTACTTTTGTAAAATGGTTTTCTGGTTCTAAGGATAAGAAGAACAGCAAGCTGAGTCAAAATACTTTCTAAAAACCATCCACTTCTGAAAATCTCTGTATCTGCTTTTAAGATATACAGCAAGAAAGTAAAAGTTATGTAATCATATATAGAGCTAATAAATCCAAATATATACATAAATTTTTTTATAAATATTAAATCCCATTTTACAGGTTTCTCTATCCAGTCTTTATCTACATTATCAGCAGGAATTGACATCACAGCCGTATCACTAAGCATATTTATAGTGAGAACTTGCTTTGGTAGTAAAGGTAAAAATGGGACTATTAAAGATGCCCCTGCAATTGAAAATACATTTCCAAAATTAGAACTTGTCTGCATAAATATATACTTAAGAGTATTTAAAAATGTTTTTCTACCTTCTAAAATTGCATCTGCTACAAGATTTAAATTATAACTTGTCATAACTATATCTGCCGTTTCTTTTGCTATATCGACAGCATTTTGAACAGAAATAGCAACATCAGCAGCCCTCATAGCGGCAATATCATTTATACCATCTCCCATATAACCTACTGTAAAGCCTGCTTTTTTCAGGTAATGAACAACCGTCTCTTTTTGAAGAGGGGTTAACTCTGCAAATATACTAACATCTTCTACCTTATTTAAAAGAGCTCCGGAGTTAAGTTTTGAAATTTCTTCCCCTGTTAATATTTCCCCCTCAATACCTAGAGACTTTGCTATATATGTTGCAACTAATCTATTATCTCCTGTTATTATCTTCACATTTACACCATAATTTTTTAATCTCTCTATTGTATCTTTTGCATCTTCTCTAATTGGGTCAAAAAGAATAATAAATCCCAAGAACACCATAGAGTTTTCTTCTTCATAGGTTATACTATCTTTCTCTGTTTCTTTATAAGCCAAAGCAATTATTTTAAAACCTTCTTTACTATAACTTTGATAAACAGTTTCTATCTGGTCTTTAAACTGTCCTATAGGTTTAATCTCATCTTCTATATCTACATAATCACATATTTCCAATATCTCTTTATAGGCACCTTTTGTTATAACTATATTTTTATCCTCTTTTTTAACCAAGATAGATAATCTTCTTCTGTTAAAATCATAAGGAATTTCATCTAATTTTTTATAATCTAAAGATAGATTTTTATCACAGGTAGATTTTATAGCTTCATCAATTGGATTTTGATAACCTGTCTGAAAAGTGGAATTTAAGCAAGCATAAATATTTAATTTTTTATTTTCTTTTCCGTTAATATCAACATAATCATAAACTTTCATCTGACCTAAAGTTAAAGTTCCGGTCTTATCGGTACAGAGTATATCCATACTACCAAAATTTTGTATAGATACCAATCTCTTAACTATAGCTCCTTTTCGTGCCATATGTTTAGCTCCGTAGGATAGTCCTATACTAACGATAGCAGGTAAAAGCACTGGAGCTATACCAATACCAAGGGAGAGAGAAAAAAGTAAAGATTCTACAATACCTCTGTTAAAATATGCATTAACAGTAAAAACTATCAAAATCAATACTGTAGATATCTCTAAGAGGGAATAACCAAAACGTCTCAATCCTCTTTCAAAATCTGTTTCTTCCTTTCCAAGCTCTACTCTTTTGATTAGTTGCCCATACTGAGTGTCTTCTCCGGTTTTTTCAACCTTTGCAATACTAAACCCACTTACAACATGTGTTCCCATAAAAAGTTTATCTGAAGATTTCTTCTCAACAGGATAAGGTTCCCCTGTAAGCAGAGATTCATTTATGAATAAATCTTTTGATTCAAGTAAAACCATATCTGCCGGCACTATATTTCCGGCAGTTAATACAACTATATCATCTGGGACAACTTCCTCTATAGGAATATTTACTCCTTTTCCATCTCTTATAACCGTTACATAAGTTTTAACCATAGATAGTAATTTCTCAACAGTTCTATAGGCGGTCCTCTCCTGCCAAAAATCCAAAACAACACCTAATAAGACAATGAAAATTATTATCGTTGCATCAATTTTTTCACCAAGGGACAAAGATAGAAAAGCCGTAAATAAAAGTAGCAAAAGATAAGGATTTTTAAATTGGTTTATAAAGATATCTATATCTGTTAGTTTTTTATGATTCTCTACTTTGTTGTATCCAAACTGTTTAAGTCTTTCCTGTGCTTCCCCAGAACTTAACCCCGTATACTCCAACATATAATCCCCCTTATAATCTCAAATATTAATATTAATAATTACTTTTTTAATTTACAGGTTTCAACAACTTTATGATAAATAATCTCATTGAAAAAAGATAGTTAATAAAATATCATATATATTCAATTTTTAAATTCAGGAGAGAAAAATTGTCAAAGTTTGATTTAGCTGCTTTAACTTGGGATGAAAAACCTATGAGAGTAAATATAGCAAAATCTGTAGCAGAAGGTGTTAAAAAGTTAATTCCTTTAAAGAAAGATTTTAAAATCCTTGATTTTGGATGTGGGACTGGACTGGTGTCCTTCTTTTTAGC
This sequence comes from Hydrogenothermaceae bacterium, assembly GCA_041287495.1. Classification (GTDB taxonomy): domain Bacteria; phylum Aquificota; class Aquificia; order Aquificales; family Hydrogenothermaceae; genus JAOABC01. Next base: position 58,492 of record JBEULE010000032.1, on the reverse strand, counting down.
TGAAGATGTAGGACAGATAGTTGGTGTTGATAGCTCGCAAGGTATGGTAGATGTCTTTAACAAAAAAGCCCAAGAAAATAATATAAATGCAAAAGCATACAAACTTGATATTCTAAATGAAGATTTTGAAGAGGGAGATTTTGACCTTATAGTAAGTAGTATGACATTTCACCATATAAAAGAACCGGTTCAGATGTTAAATAGATTAAAAAATTATCTGAAGAATGGAGGTTATATAGCAATAGCAGACCTTGTTAAGGAAGATGGAACATTTCACGATTATAACGAAGGGGTGGAACATTTTGGGTTTGATATTGACCAGATGGTTAACTACTTAAAAGAAGCTGGATTTACAGATATAAAATCAGAGATTGTATATAAAGTTAAGAAAGATAGAGATGGCAAAGAAAGAGAGTATCCTATATTTTTAGTAATAGGTAAAAATAGTTAGTGGTGATAGGAATCTATTATGAAATTTTCTGAAGTTGCTAAAATTTTAAATGGGGAGCTTCTAAATTTTAAAGAAGATTTTGAGGTATCAGAGTTCAGTATAGACAGTAGAAAAGTTAAAGCAGATTCTGTATTTGTTCCACTTAAAGGAAATAGAGATGGACACCAATTTATAGAAGATGCTTTAAAAAATGGTGCTAAAGCTTATCTCTCTGAGAACAGGTTAAACTTTCCAAATGGAGTAATAGTTCAAGATAGCTATAAAGCTTTGATAGAGATAGGAATATACAAGAGAAGACAGACAGATATAATTATAGGTATAACAGGTAGTAGTGGAAAAACTTCAACAAAAGAACTTTTAAACTTCGTTTTGAAATATCACTTTAAAACATATGCCACTTCTGGAAATCTAAACAACGAGATAGGAGTTCCTTTAACCCTTGCAAATATACCAAAAGATACAGAAATAGCCATAGTCGAGAAAGGTGCCGCTAAAAAAGATGATATTAAATACCTTATGGAAATAACAAAACCTGATATAGGAGTTTTAACATCCCTTGCCAAGGCTCATATAGAGAGATTTGGAAGTTTTGAGAATATAGTTATCACCAAGGGACAGATATTTGATGGAGTTAAATATGGTGTTCTACCGTCAGACTTAATACATCACTACGAAGATAAGGAAGTAGATTTTATAACATACGGAAAAGAAGGTTTAATAAAAATATCAGAGCTAAAAATAGTAGAAGACGGAACGGAGGGAGTTATCTGTTATAAATCTGACAGAATAAAACTAAAAATACCCATATACAATATTGGGACTTTTGTAAATATCGGAGCGGTTGCAGGTGTTTTGTACACATTAGGTTTAGACCCTATAAGAAATCTTGAAGTTTTGAGAGATTTTAAAGGTTTTGAAGGTAGAGGAGATATAAAACATATCGGGAGATACCTAATAATAGACGAAAGTTATAATGCAAATCCTCTATCTGTAAAAAACAGTATATACAGTTTTGAAAAAATTGGTGGTATCAAGGTTTATATACTTGGTGATATGTTAGAACTTGGAGAGCATAGTAAAGATTTACATGTTGAAGTTGCTAAAACTTTTGAAGAGTCAAAGATAGATTACATCTTACTTTACGGAAACGAGGTTAAACATATATACAACTATCTAAAGGATAAAAAGAATGTGGTTTTATTTGAAGATAAAAGAGATATGGTTAAGTTCATAAAAAATATAGAAGGTCCTCAAATAAAAATCCTCGTAAAAGGCTCCCGTGGAATGAAGATGGAAGAAGTGATAGAATATTTAAAACAATTTCAGGAGGATTAGTATGGTAAAAGTCGCAATTAACGGATTTGGAAGAATAGGAAGAACATTTTTCAGAATTGCTTTCGGTAATCCGGAGATAGATATAGTTGCAGTTAATGACCTTACAGACTCCAAGACACTTGCACACCTATTGAAGTATGACTCAGTCCAAGGTATATACAATGCAGATGTAAAGGCAACAGATAACGGTATAGTTGTAAATGGAAAAGAGATAAAGATAACGGCAATAAAAAACCCTGCTGAACTCCCTTGGAAAGAGTTAGGAGTTGATATAGTTATAGAATCTACCGGAGTATTTACAAAAAGAGAAGACGCTCAAAAACATCTTCAAGCAGGGGCTAAAAAAGTAATAATCTCTGCACCAGCTAAAAATCCAGATGTAACAATAGTTTTAGGAGTAAATCAAGAAGTTTATGACCCATCAAATCATAATATAATATCAAACGCATCCTGCACAACTAACGCATTAGCCCCATTAGTTAAAGTTCTTCAGAGGGAATTTGGTATAAAATACGGATATATGGTAACAACTCACGCTTACACAAACGACCAAAGAATATTAGATTTACCTCACAAGGATTTAAGAAGAGCAAGAGCAGCAGCAACAAATATTGTTCCAACTACAACCGGAGCAGCAAAGGCATTAGGTGAAGTTATTCCGGAAGTGAAAGGAAAACTTGATGGAACAGCAAGAAGAGTTCCGGTTGCAGACGGATCACTTATAGATTTAACGGTTGTTGTTGAGAGAGATACAACTATTGAAGAAGTTAATCAAGCAATGAAGAAATATGCAGAAGGGGAGATGAAGGGAATCCTTGCTTACTGTGAAGACCCAATAGTTTCATCTGATATAGTAGGAAATCCAGCTTCATCAATATTTGATTCACTTTTAACTCAAGTTATAGGTGCAAATTTGGTTCATGTTGCATCTTGGTATGATAACGAATACGGATATTCCACAAGACTGAAAGATTTAGTTCAGTTTATATATGAGAAAGGGTTTTAATTACAATGGGGCTAAAAGCCCCCATTTTTGAGGTTATGATATGATTCTGATGATAGATAACTACGACTCATTTACCTATAACATAGTTCAGTATTTCTATGACCTTGGGGAAGATGTTTTAGTAAAGAGAAATGATGAAATAACCATAGAAGATATAAAAAATATGGAATATATAGATGCAATAGTTATATCTCCGGGGCCATGTTCTCCAAATGAAGCCGGAATATCAGTTGATGTTATAAAAACTTTCAAAGGTGTTTATCCCATTTTAGGAGTCTGTCTGGGACATCAATCTATAGGTCAGGCATTTGGAGCAAAAATAGTAAAAGCAAAATGTCTTATGCACGGAAAAACATCTGATATATACCACAATCAAAAGGGAATATTTGAAGGAATACCTTCACCTTTTAAAGCTGTAAGATACCATTCTCTGGTAATTGATGAATCAACTCTTCCCGAAGATATAGAGATAACCGCCCGTTCAGATGATGGAGAAATAATGGGAATAGAGCATAAAATATATCCAATATGGGGTGTTCAGTTTCATCCAGAGTCCATACTTACAGAGTATGGGAAAAAGTTGTTAGAAAACTTCCTAAGACTATCAGAAAATTACCGTAAAAGTATATCCAGATAAGGTGAAACTTTAAACTAACCAGATATTTATTCTTCTACCTCTAACTGATACTGCTTTAACTTTCTATACAAAGATGATAAATCAATATCAAGAGCCTTTGCAACTTCTTTCAGATTATTACCCATAACTTCTAAGGCTTTCTTTATGGCTAACTTTTCAGCTTCCTCTCTTATATCCTTCAATGGTTTAATTGTTATAGGTAAAACTTCTTCCTTAGATGTTGAAACATTTTGATACATATATGGTGGCAGATCTTTCAATGTTATGACATCTTCACTGTGTAGTATCACTAACCTTTCCATCAGATTTTTTAGCTCTCTTACATTTCCTGGCCATCTGTAATTTAATAAAACTCTCTTAACCTCATCACTTAAAATTGGAGGATTAACTCTATTCTCAATTGAAAATTTCTTAATATAGTAATCTGCAAGTAAAAGTATATCTTCTCCTCTATCTCTTAAAGGTGGAACAGTTATAGGTATAACTGCAAGTCTAAATGCTAAATCCTGTCTAAATCTACCTTTTTCTATCTCTTCTTCTAAATTTTTATTGGTTGCAGAGATAACCCTTATATCTACCTTTATCTTTGTATTACTTCCAAGCCTTGAAAACTCTTTTTCTTCTAAAACTCTTAAAAGTTTTGCCTGAGATGATAGGCTCATATCAGTCACTTCATCTAAAAAGAGGGTTCCTTTATCTGCAACTTCAAGTTTTCCTATCTTCCTTGTAAATGCGTTTGTAAATGCTCCTTTCTCATAACCGAAAAACTCTGATTCAAAAAGTTCATCCGGAATAGCAGCTGCATTTACATCAACAAAGGGATAGTTTCTCCTTGGACTTAAATAATGGATACTTTTTGCAACTAACTCTTTACCTGTTCCATTTTCCCCAAATATCATAACCCATGCATTTGATTTTGCTACTTTTTCTATCTGTCTTTTTAGTTCTTGAATTTTCTCACTATTTCCTATTATTTCAATATCTTTTGTCTCTTTTTCTTTTAGATATTCAAGGTTTTGCTGGATTTTTATCTCCTTATATATCTTCTCTAATACTGCTAAGATAACCTCTGTTGATAGTGGTTTTTCCAAAAAGTCAAAAGCCCCCTCTTTTATTGCTTTAACAGCTATAGGAATATTTCCATGTCCAGATATCATCACAACCTGAGTAAGAGGTGATAATGTTTTAATCTCTGGTAGGAAAGTTAATCCATCTCCATCAGAAAGCCACACATCAAGGAAAACAGCATCATATGTATTCTTCTTTATCAAATCCTTTGCCTGAGTTATACTTTTAGCAGTATCTACACTGTATCCTTCATCTGTAAGTATATCTTTAAGAAGTGAAGTTATATTCTCTTCATCATCTACAACTAAAACATTTAACATAAACCTATCCTCTCTCTACTATTCTTACTACTCTTTTTGAGATACCACACATAATCTCATACGGAATAGTTCCTGAAAGTTTAGCAATATCACTGAATGTTATTTTAACATCTCCATCTTCTCCAATAATAACTGCATCATCTCCTATATTAGTATCTATATCAGATATATCAACTATGGTCATATCCATAGTTATATTACCTATTATATTTGCTTTTTTCCCATTTATAATAACATTTCCCATGTTTGACAAAAGCCTTGGAAGTCCATCTGCATAACCGAAGGATATTACTCCGGCTTTGATATCTTTTTTAGCTGTGTATGTTCCACAGTAAGATATCTTTGCACCCTTCTTAAAGTATTTTACACTTATAACCTTTGCATAAACAGACATAACATTTTTAAGATTTACAGGGAAGTTATCACAAGGTTTCTCTCCATACATGCTTAAGCCTATCCTTATATCTGTGCAGTAATCACAGTTATACATAACTCCGGCTGAATTTTGCATATGTATATGTTTTGGATTTGCATTCAAAGAATCTATGATACCTTTAAATCTATCTATCTGTATCTTTGTAAAATTCTCATCTGTGTCTGCAGAAGGAAAATGGGACATAACTCCCTCGACTTCAAAATCTTTAAGAATCTCTTTTAATAAAGGTATATCTTCTTCAAAAAAGCCTAATCTTCCCATTCCGGTGTCAAATTTAAGATGTATTTTCTTTATACCAGATGTCTTGGCTATATATAGACTTTCAAAATTAGATATAACCGGAGTTAAGTTATACTTTAAGAATATTTCTTCTTCTCCTTTCAGTATTCCACCTAAAACCAATATATCTTTCGTTATACCTATATCCCTTAGCTCCTTAGCTTCAATGGGAGTTGCAACACAAAGTTTCTTTACAAAAGGTATTTCCTCAAGGAATTTCGATATTAACTTTGCATCATGTCCATAAGCATCTGCTTTAACTACCGCAAAGATAGATTTGTTAGAAAATTTGTGTATATTAACTAAATTCTCTATCAGATTATTTAAATTAATTTTAGCCCAGCTTCTAAGCAGTATTACAACTCCTTGCAGTTTTTAAAGTATAATTATTATACTTTATGTGGAGGTTCTAAATTTGAAGCTTGGTGTTATAGGTGCCGGAAGTTGGGGAACAGCTCTTGCCCAAGTTCTATCTGAAAATTTTAAAGAAGTGTATATATGGGATAAAGATGTAGAAGTTTTAGATAGTATAAGAGAAGATAGGATAAATAGAAAATATCACCCTGACATAAAACTAAAAGATAACATAAACCCAGTATATAACATCCAAGAAGTATTTGATAGCTGTCAAACAGTAGTAATAGCAATACCTACCCAATTTATAAGAGATACTATAAAGAATGTTAAATTAGGGAAGGTTGAATATGTTATATCTGCATCAAAGGGGATAGAGATATCAACACTAAAACTGGTTAGTGATATTATTACAGAATCTCTAAATATAGATAAATCAAATGTTTATGCTTTATCTGGACCATCTTTTGCCAAGGAAGTGATAATGGGACTTCCTACTGCAATAACCTTAGCCGGAGATATAAAAGATGGTAGGGAACTTCAACATAAACTAAGTAGACCTACATTTAGAGTTTATCTCAGTGATGATATTGTGGGGGTTGAGGTTGGTGGTGCTATAAAGAATGTTATAGCAATAGCCTGTGGCATAAGTGATGGACTTGGTATGGGAAACAATGCAAGGGCAAGCTTAATAACAAGAGGTTTATATGAGATTACAAAGATTATAAAAGTTTATAGTGGTAATCCTCAAACTGCATACGGACTTTCCGGTTTAGGAGACTTAGTTTTAACTGCAACGGCAGATTTATCAAGAAATAGAACTTTTGGGTATCTCATAGGTAAAGGGATGTCTATAAAAGAAGCAGAAAAAGAAGTAAAACAGGTTATAGAGGGAAAATCAACTGTTGAAGCTGTCTATAGAATAAAAAATATCTATAATGTAGAACTTCCTATATCTGAGATGGTTTATAAAATTTTATATGATAGTTTAAATCCACAAGATGCTGTATATTATCTTATGAGTAGAGATTTAAAAACCGAGTTTTAAAGAAATTGTTAGTAAGGAGGTAAAAAACAGTTGATAGACAAAGATTTTACAGTTGAAGAAAAGAAAATTACTCTTGGTCTTGCCGGAGTATTTTCACTTAGAATGCTTGGGTTATTTTTAGCTCTTCCAGTTTTAAGTGTTTATGCTAAATCTATGCCTGGGTCAGATGCATTTTTAGCAGGTCTAGCCATAGGTGCTTATGGTTTAACACAGGCAATATTTCAGATACCTTACGGACTATGGAGTGATAAGATAGGTAGAAAACCTATCCTTATCTCAAGCACTATAATATTTATTATCGGAAGTTTCCTATCAGCCTATGCTTCTTACATAGAAAATATACATCTACTTATAGCAGGAAGATTACTTCAAGGTATAGGAGCCGTGTCTTCCGTTGTTATAGCATTACTTGCTGACCTTACAAGGGAAGAGATAAGAACAAGAGCAATGGCAACTATAGGAGCATCTATAGGTATGGCTTTTGCTTTTGGAATGGTTTTAGGACCATTTATTGCCTCTTACTTTGGACTTGCCGGAGTTTTCCTCTTTACCGGAATACTTGCTCTTATATCATTACCATACATTATATTTGGAATAAAAGAGCCGGAGAAGGCAGTCCACCATGATGATGCAGAATTTACATCCTCTTACCTATCTATCGTTTTAAAAGATAAAAATCTTATTAAAATGGATTTTGGAATGTTTGTTTTACATATGACTTTAACAGCGGTTTTTACAGTGGTGCCTCTGATATTCGCCCACCAGCACAGTATAGACCTTAAAGACCTATGGAAGATATACCTACTGATGTTCCTCGTTGGACTTACTTTAATGGTTCCTTCTACGATAATAGCAGAAAAGAAAAACAAAATAAAACAGGTTAAGCTTCTTGGAATTGGTATTTTAGTCGTATCCTTCATAATGTTTATATTATTTAAAGAAAACTTCTATCTAACAGTGCTATCAATAGTGGTTTACTTTACCGGATTTATGATGCTCGAACCTATAATGCCATCTCTTATGAGTAAATATGCAAATCCAAAAGTTAAAGGAACAGCCTCCGGTGTATTTAACACTTCACAGTTTATTGGAGCTTTTGTAGGTGGTGCTGTTGGAGGATACTTTGCAAAAATAGATCCAACCTTCAAGCTAAACTTTATATTCCTTATAATACTAACTTTGATATGGATGGTCCTTGTTATTCCTATGGAAATGCCTGTAAAGAATGTTAAATGATACCATTAAAAGATAACATTCCCACAAGAAGCTTTCCAATATTAACGGTTTTACTTATAGGTATAAATACTGGTGTTTTTCTATATGAGATATCTCTTCCGGAAGATCAGCTTCAACTTTTCGTATATACATTTGGACTTTTGCCAACAGATATAGCTGAGTTTAACCTAATTCCGATTTTTACACATATGTTTTTACATGGAGATATAGGACATATTTTAGGTAATATGCTTTTTCTGTGGGTTTTTGGTAATAATGTAGAAGATGTTTTAGGAAGAGTCAGATTTTTAACTTTTTATATACTCTCCGGATTAGGGTCAGCATTTTTGCAATCTTTTGTATCTCTAATTATGGGAGATTTAAACACACCTATGATAGGAGCATCCGGTGCAATAAGCGGAATACTTGCAGGATATATGAGACTATTTCCTTATGCAAAAGTTCTTGCAGTAATTCCTCCTTTTATCTTTTTTATCTTTACACTTCCAGCTTGGTTTTTTATAGGATACTGGTTTTTAATGCAGATTTTATCAGCAATGTTCATTCCTGTAGCACTTGGAGGAGTTGCATGGTATGCCCATATAGGTGGATTTATTACCGGATGGTATGGTTTAAATCTCTTTGTAAAAAGAGGATTAAAGTTTTAACAGAATATGCCGAAAGTGTAAACCTGAGTAAGTTTGGAGTAAGTTTGGAGTAAGTAATGGGTATTAGGATTGCGTTATTTTTTTTAATTGTGTTATCCAGTTTCACTTTCGGAAAAGAGAAGGCTATCTATATAGTAGCTCAAACTAACCCAAAAACAGAAGATTACTCATGGATGGAAAAATACTATTTAGTTGAGAGTTTTAACGTATATGATATTGTAATATTAAAAAAGACAGAGTTAGAACTTACAGAGAAACAGATAAACGATATAAACTCAGAATATAACAAGATATTCCCTATAATGCTTGGAAAAGCAAGGATAGTGAGAGATAAAGAGGAAGAGATAAAGAATTTAGTTATAAAAACAAATGATTCCCAGAAAATTAAAGATTTACTTATAGAGATAGCAAAACTTAAAACAGAGCTTTCTGTTTTGGATATAAATCTTTTTAAAACTATCCAGTCTATACTCAATAAAAAACAGAATGAAAAACTAAACAACTTTTTACTAAAAAATACATACTGACCTTCTGCTATAATAGTTATCAAAAGTCAGAGGTTGAAAAGTGTTTGACAAGATTGCTGGCTCTAAATGGAAACATATAGTTATGTATATTACCGTTTTTGCTTTTGTTGCCACATCTTTTGTTGCTATATTAATATACAAATTTAGTGGAGAGATTAATGGAGTTGCCCAAGTTAACGGTAGAGAGATCCCATTTTATCAATTTAACTATGCCTATGATATGATTTCAAGAAATTTACAAGCCCAGAATATAGACCTTAATCAGTTTAAAAAAGAGATAGCAAAAGAAGTTATAGATAACTTAATAGAAACAGAACTTATATATCAAGAAGCTGAGAAGGAAGGTTTGGTAGCAACTTCTCAGCAGGTAAAAGAGGAGATATTAAATATTCCGGCTTTCCAAGTAAATGGTAAATTTGATAAACAGATATATATACAAACTATAAACTCTTTTGGATTATCTCCAGAAGGTTTTGAGGAGATACTAAAAAAAGAGTTAACTGTTAACAATGTAAAAGCAATCTTACTTTCTTCTTTGTATGTATCAGACGATGAGATAGAAACATTTGTCAAAAAACAGCTTACAAAGATATCCGGTGAAGTAATATTAATAAAACCAAAGGAACCTATAATCACAGACCAACAGATAAAAGAGTATTACGAAAAACATAAAAAAGATTACACATCATCAGAAGACAAAAAGGTAGCTGTATACAGAATAGATATTCAGAAACTTGGAGAAGATAGAGCACAGGCAGTTGCCAAAGAGAATTTTACTAATTTAAAAGCCGGAAAACCAGTCTCTTCGGATGTAGAAAAATTATACGAAGATAGTTTATCAAATATAAAATCAAAACCAGACCTGCCTAAAGATTTAATATCAGGATTAGAAAACTTATCTGAAAGTAAAGATATACTTTTCCTAAAAAATGGAAATAACTACTATATAGCAAAATACTTAGGTGAAGTTTACAATGAGATACCTTTTGAATCTGTCAAGGAGTCCATAGCTAGGAAACTAAAAGATGAACAGTTGCAAAAAGCTATAGAAGAGTTACAAAAATCCAATCAAACTTTGACAGATCTGTTAAAAAATAATCAAACAATCAGAGAAAATATAGATAATGTGATGCTACAAGAGCTGATAGTAAAGTACGGTATAAAGGCCGATGATTCCGGAAAGTTACTCAACCTAAAGTTAGGACAGACATCTACACCTATAAATGTCAGAGAAGGAATAATGTTATTTAAGCTAACCGGAATATCACAACCGGACAAAGACAAGGTAGAAGAGATGAAGAAAACCATACTACCTTTAATTAAAAGTCAGAAATTTAATGATATATATCAAATGTATGTAAATAAACTTAAAGAAAAGGCAAAAATAAAGATAAACAAAAAGGTTTTAGAAAATGGATAAAACACCTTACGCAGAGGATTTTCTGCTTCAGCAGTTAGAGCTAATAGTAAAAAATATTAAGAAACCTGCATATAGAGAAGAGGTAAATAGATTTTTAGAAAATAAAGATTGGTTTAATCTTTTTAAGATTGCCAGGGATAGAAAAGCAAGAAATTATAAAAATGGAATATTAGAGAGAGTGGCAGCTTTAGGTTCTTTGGCTTTATGTATATACGACAACTATCCTACCATAGACATAGACCTTATCTTATCAGCTATAGTTATAGCCGGATTCAAAGATGCTGTAGGTAAAAAACCTGTTTACGATTTTCTAAAAAACGACGAAATAAAAAATGTAGCCTTTAAAAAAAGTAGAAAAAAACACAAGATTGAATATTTTTTATTTGATGAGTTATCTAAGATAGATAGTAGAGTTTACAGTTATTTGCTTTTGTGATTTTAATTATTTAGAATATATTATTATGCTGAAAATGAGGAAAGATGGAAACCTTATTTGACAACGGTACTCACAAAAATATCCTTCTGGAAGATTTTGGACATGGAGAGATGGTTCAGGCAAATGTTCACCTTATAGTTGATAGTGGAAAAGGTATGATACTTGACCCAGGAGGACATAAGGTTTTTAAACATCTACTTCAGGAAATAGGAGTTATAATAGGTGTTGATAACTTAGAGTGGATATTTTTCTCTCACCAAGACCCAGATATTGTTGCAGGTGCAAACGGCTGGCTTATGACTACAAAGGCAACAGCTATAGCCTCTAAACTTTGGCTTAGATTTATACCACACTTTGGTGTTGATAGACTTGTCGTTGACAGAATAAAAGGTATAGATGATGAAGGAACGATAATTAAATTGGGAAATACGGATGTATACATATTACCAGCCCACTGGCTACACTCACCCGGAAACTTTCAGGTTTATGACCCTGTATCTAAAATACTTTACTCCGGAGATTTAGGGGCTTCCTTAGGACAGAATTATGTGTTTGTAGAAAATTTTGAAGAACATATAAAGTATATGGAAGGATTCCACAGAAGATACATAGCAAGTGGTAGAGCTTTAAAAAATTGGGCAAAGATGGTAAAACAGCTGGATATAGAGATAATAGCACCTCAACATGGAGCAATATTAAAAGGTAAGGATATGGTTAACAAATTTATAAATTGGGTTGAAAGTTTGGATACAGGTGTAGATTTAATGGATAAAGTTTATAACATACCTACAAAAAGATTTGCTGTATAAGTGGTAGAACATTATCCGGTTTTATACAGAGAAATACTCAACTTTACAAAAGATATACAGGGATGGCTTGTAGATGCAACCTTAGGTGGTGCAGGTCATTCTCGTCTTATGTTGGAAAACAATCCAAATATAAAAATAATAGGTATAGATAGGGACGATTATGCCATTGAGATAGCTTCTCAAAAATTATCTAAATTTAGAGATAGAGTTATTATAAGAAAATCAGCATTTAAAGATATTGATAAAGTCATCCAAGAAGTTGGATTAGAAAAGTTAAATGGTTTCTTATTTGATTTAGGTGTATCTACATTCCAGCTTAAAATGGAACGGGGATTCTCCTTTCAGAGAGAAGAGTTTTTAGATATGAGGATGGATAAAAGCCAGTATCTAACAGCTTATGATGTGGTAAATAATTTTAAAGAGCACGAACTTTATAAAATTATCAAAGATTACGGAGAAGAAAAGTTTGCAAGATGTATAGCTAAAAAGATAATAGAAAGCAGAAAGAAAAAGAAGATAGAAACAACAAAAGAACTTGCTGATTTAGTTATCCAATGTTATCCACCTTCTTTAAGAAGATCTTCAAAGATTCATCCAGCAACAAAAACTTTTCAAGCTATCAGAATTGTTGTAAATGATGAATTAAACCAGATAGAGACTGCTTTAAATAAAGCTGTCGATTTACTTGAAAAATATGGAATCATTATGGTTATCTCTTTCCACTCTCTTGAAGACAGGATAGTAAAAAATAGTTTTAGAAAGTTTAAAGAGTTAAAGTTATTGGAAATTTTGACGAAAAAACCTATAACTCCATCGGAAGAGGAAATTACGGAAAATCCTCCTTCCAGGAGTGCAAAATTGAGAGTAGCAAGGAGAGTTTAAAGTGATAACAGTAAGTGAGAGAGGAGTTCTGTTAAAAGATATATGGGTTGTAGTAAAAAGAAATAAGATATCTTTAACAGTGTTATTTTTATCTCTGATAACCTTGATAGGTTATAGTCATTTAAGTTTCTCCATAGAAAAGGAAGTTTACGAATTGAATCATACTAAATCTCTACTACTGTCAAAGAACTTTGAACTTAAAAAAGAGGTAACAGAACTTTCAAATCCAGATAGAATAAACACAATAGCAAAAAATGATCTTGGAATGGTAAATGTTAATTACAGACAGGTAAAATTTATAGATGTAAATAAGTAATGGACAAAAGCCGTGTAAAATTAGTCCTTTTTCTCTTTTTCTCTATCTTTGCCATAATAACCGGAAGGATGTTATACCTTCAGTGGATAAATCAACAGTATTACTTAGATATTGTAAAGAATCAGTATTTCCAAAATGAGAAGATAAAACTTCCAAGGGGAATAATATACGATAGAAACGGGAAATTTTTAGCTATAAGTGTCCCAAAACTTGCCGTATATGTAATACCTAAATTTATAAAGGATAAAGAAACAACAGCAAAACAGTTATCACTTTTGTTAGGGATACCTTACGAAGAACTTTTAAATACACTTAACACAAGAAGAAATTATACTGTAATAACAGACAATGTAGACTTAGACTTGAAACCAAAAATATTAAAACTTAGGTCAGATTTAAAAGAGTGGAACATTGGAATAGAAGAAACAAATATAAGATACTATCCTCAAAATGAGATCGCAGGCTCTACAATAGGTTATGTAAGTAGAAAAACCGGACTGGGACTTGATGGAGTTGAATACATGTTAAATGACTACTTAGGAGGAGGGGTAGCAGACCTTATTGTCCTAAGAGATGCTCAGGGTAATCCAATATCAATAGAAAAGGCTTCTGCTGAAAAACTTTCATATCATGCTGTTTTATCAATAGATTTAAATATTCAGTATATTGTGGAGGAAGCGTTAAAAGAGTTGGTAGCTCAAAGGGATCCACTTGAAGCTTCTGTTCTTATTATGAATCCTAAAACCGGAGAGATTTTGGCATCTGCAACATATCCTAACTACAACCCTAACTACTATTACAAGTATAAAATTAGAAAGAATATAAATTTTCAACATGCTTATGAAGTAGGTTCTGTGGCAAAACCTATAGTTTTAACAGAGGCTATTGAAGAAGGTAAAGTTAATATGAATGAGATTATAGATTGTCAAAACGGATCTATAGAGGTTGATGGAGTAAAGATAAGAGACCATAAAAAATTCGGACTTCTAACCCCCATACAGATAATTCAGCATTCATCTAACGTAGGAGCTATAAAGATAGCTTTAAGATTAGACCCAAGAAAATTATACAATAAATTTGCACAACTTGGTTTTGGAAGGAAAACCGGTATATTCCCAGGAGAAGCTTCTGGATTTTTAAGATCTGACTATAGATCTGTAAATATAGCATACTCTGCGATAGGACAGAACTGGACTGCTACTCCTCTTCAAGTTGCAGTTGCTTACTCTGCTTTTGCAAATGGTGGCTATCTTGTAAAACCTATATTAGTTAAAGGCTTGACAGATGCTTCCGGAAAATTTGTTCAGTATAATCAACCTCAAATACTAGGTAAAGTGTTTTCAAAAGAAGCTTTAGATAAAGTAATTCCTGCTATGGTTGAAGTAGTAGAAAGCGGAACTGCAAAAGGAGGAAAATCTGAATTTTTTACAATTGCAGGGAAAACAGGGACGGCTCAGAAGTATGATCCTTCCATCAGAGCGCTTTCTAACAGTAAATGGTATACATGGTTTGCCGGATTTTTTCCTGTATCAGACCCTAAATTTACGATTGTTATATTTGCCAATGAGCCAAAACCTAAATTTCCAGGAGAGCATATAGGTGGTGGAGGTATCTCTGCCGATGTTCTAAAAAATCTTGTAGACAGATTGATGTTTTACTATAAGTATAAACCAGATAAACAGATACAAAATTAATGAGTTTGATTTATAGTTTTTAAAATATCCTCTACGATGATTTTATCTTTATCTTCCTTAGTTTCAACTTTTTCATTTACTAAGGTTTTACTTTTCTCAGATTTATCTAACTTCATATATAAAGAATCTTCTTTGATTCCAATTTTATCTGCTATCATTTTAGTGTATCTAATAATACCTTTTCTTGTTAAATGAACCTTGTCTTTTGTAAACAAACTATAATCACTTACTTTATCCCATTCTATTATCGATACATTTTTGTATTTTGATAACTTCCTGATGTTTTCATTAACTTTTTCCTTCCAAGGCACGGAAGCATTTACCGTTATAAAGTATATCTTTTTATCTTTTCCTATTTTATTAACTATATATTCAAGTAAACTCTGCTTTATATAACCGTTAGTTCCTATATGAAAAATTATCGCATCACTTTTTTCTATCTCTTCTCTATAAATCTCTATTATTGTTGGAATTTCAATCCCCTGTCTTCCTACTTTCGCATCTATCTTTGCTGTAGGAATAATTTTTCTTATATAATTTGAAGCTCCAAGTAAAACTGAATCTCCTATAATTATAACTCTCTTCTCCTTTGTATCAACTTCCCCATCATACTTAACCTCTTCAACATATTCCGGAGCTTCTTTTATATTTTTCTCTGAGTATACTTCACTTGAAGTTTCATAACTTATCTTATTATCTTCGGCTTTTTTAGTTACAACTGCCGGAGCTATATTTTGTTTTGAGTTTAACACTGCAAAAGATGAGAAAGAAAGTATGAGAGTAAAAGCAGTAAGAGATAAAAAGATAGGGATAGGTTTTATACTAAACTCTAATTTTCTAAAAGGTTTTTCTATAAGCTGATAACTTAAATCAGAAATAGACATAGTCAACAGATAAGCCATAATAATTAAAATAGGATTTACACCGTATAAACTATTTACTGCTGAAAAAATCGGATAGTGCCATAGATAAAAAGAGTAAGACCTTTCTCCTGCTCTATCAAATAGACCCAATAATATCTTAATATACTCAGAGTTTAAAAATCCGACAATAATAAATACGGTGAGAAAATCAGCAACTAAAAATCCAAAAGGATAAAACCAATCTGTGTAATAACTGAGCAAGAAAAATGTAGCTATGAGTCCGGAAAAACCTAAAAATCCGATTAAATATCCAAGAAACTCCCCAAATATACCTCTAATTTTATCTTCATACAGTGCCAAAACACCACCTATAAAGAAACCAAAGCTTCTACTTTCTGTAGAAAAGTAAATTTTATTTATATCCATATCAAGGATATTAAAATATATGAAGTTTATAGTTAAGAAGGTTATTATCAGCAAAGAAAAAACACTAAATCTAAAAGTTTTGCTAAAGCTTCCTAAAAATGAAGACAGTAAAAATATTAAACCTACAAGTAGATAGAGCTGACCTTCTATAGATAAAGACCACAGATGGAGTAAAAGTTTTGCATCTTCAAATTTTTCAAAGTAAGGGATTTCGTTAAATACGAGGTAGAAGTTATAGATGAAAGAAAGTCCAAATACAGATTCCTCTTCGAAATGTTTTGAGATGTTGAGATTAAAAAATTTTTGAATACTATAAAGTGTTACTATCATAAAAAATAGTGCCGGGAATATCCTTAAAAATCTTCTTTTTAAATAGATTAAAAAAGCTTTAAGTTTGCTATCTTCTTTCTCAAAGGTTTTTATTAAGGTTTTTGTTATTAAAAATCCGGAAAGGACAAAAAAAGACTCAACAGCTAAAAATCCTCCGGGAAAGTAATACAGATACTGAGGATAGAAAATAGTAAATGTATGAAATACAGCTATAACTAAAACGAGAATATACCTAAACCCATCAAGACCTTTTATATAATCCATATCAGTCCATATCATTATTTTTTATGTAGTAGTAGATAACATAGCTATATATATAACTTCCAACATCTGTAAGATGGTATCCATCACTTCTAAAACATTGATATATTTTACAGTAGTAATCACTTATCTTTTTCCAATCTACAACCTCTATATTAGGTCTTAAAACTTTAGCAAGGTAGATATTGTAGTTATTTACATCCTCCCATTTTCTTGGGACTTTTGTGTTTACAAGGATAACTTTCTTACCTTTTTGTGATAGATAATCAATTACATAGATAAGTTCCTGTAGAGATATCTCTCCATTTGTAGCAAGACTTATAACGACTATATCTTTTAAATTTCCACTACTTTCAAGATTTTTTACTATATCCATAACTTCCTGAAATTTTCTTCCCACTTTTGCATCTATGACAGCATTTGGAATGAAATATTTAAGATACTTCTGACTACCTACGGTCAGACTGTCTCCTATTATTACAACCTCTTCCGAGTAGCTTTTTGTTAATACAATAAAGAGTGATAAAAATCCCAAAACTAACTTCTTAATCAACTTTCTCTCCTTTTAGATAGCTTTTTATCTTCTGAGAGAGTTTCACTGGTATTCCTAACTTGGATAGCTCTTCATCCGGTGCTTTTAATATATTATCGACAGTTTTGTAGGTTCTATAAAGAAGTTCTTTTCTCTTCTCTCCTATACCTTTTATATTGTCAAGGACTGATTTTAGAGCATGTTTTTCTCTTAGCTTTCTATTATAACTTAATGCAAATCTGTGGGCTTCATCTCTTATTGATGTAAAAAGTTTTAAAAGGGGCTGATAATCAAAAAGTCGAATTTCTTTACCATCTTCTGTAAAGATTATCTCCTCTTTTTTCGCAATAGAAAAAACTTTTAAATCTGTTAATCCTAACTTATTTTTAATCTCTATACCTACAGAGAGCTGTCCTTTTCCTCCATCTATAAGGACAACCTCCGGAGGATTAGGTAAATCTTTATACTTTGAAAATCTCCTTGTTAAAACTTCCTTCAACGAGCTGTAATCATCTATATAATCTACTGTTCTAACTTTGTATCTTCTATACTCTCTCTTATTCATACTACCATTTTCCCAAACAACACAGGAACCTACAGTAAAATCTCCCTGTAGATGTGATATATCAAAACACTCTATTTTGTTTGGTAGTTTAAAGCCAAATACATCTTCAAATAGTTGAGAGATTACTGTTAAATCTACATTAGAGATATTTCTCTCTATGAAGTTTAAAATCTGCTTTGGAAATGTATAACTGATTTTTACATCTTTCTTTTTAAACTCTCTTAACCATCTTATAAGGAGCTCTTCCTCTTCCAGAGTTTTGTTTATCATTATAGTCTGTGGTATATAGTTTCCTCTATCGTAATACTCCATTATAAGATTAACTACCTGACTATCTACTTTGTCTGATATATTAAGCTTCTCTTTTCCTAATATTGTGTGTCCACGGACTACTATCAGGTATATATCCGTAGAGGTTATATAGAAAATATCAGCTTCTTCTATATCAAGTCCAATAACTTCCTGCTTTTTTACTACAGTTTCAAGGGCCTTTATCTGGTCTCTAACTACAGCGGCTTTTTCAAACATAAGTTTTTCTGAGAATTCTTTTAATCTGTCATAAAGTTTGTAAATCACATTCTTCACATTTCCAGAAAGAAAAGCTTTGGCTACTTGAGCGTCATTCTGATAATCCTTTTTACTTATCTTGTTTGCACAGGGACCACTACAAAGTCCAAGGTGATAATCAAAACATACCATATTTCTTACAGGTAAAGGGTCACATGTTCTAAGTTTAAACAGTTTATGAAGTAAATCTTTTAAAGCTCTTGCGTTTTTGGCAGGTAAAAATGGTCCAAAGTACTCTCCTTTAATCTCTCCAAACTTCCGGCTTATCTTTATAGTAGGATATTCTTCATCTGTTATAACTATCATAGGATACCCACTTCCGGATTTAAGCATAACATTGTATTTAGGTTTATGAAGTTTTATCATCTCATTTTCAAGTATGAAAGCCTCGTATTCAGATTTTGTTACTATCCACTCTATTGATTTACTTTCAGAAAAGATCTTCCTTTCTTTTGGGTCATCTTTTACAAGATTGTAATGTCCCCTAAGTCTATTTTTAATATTTACAGCTTTACCGATGTATATAAATTTGTCCTTATTTCTAAAAACATATACTCCCGGACTTTCTGGAGCTTTATTTATATAATCCAAAGCCCAGCTAAAATCTGACTTCAACACAGACCCCTTAAGTGTTAAAATATGTAGAATATAATATTATAGCTGATCAAAGAGAGGTTTAAAGGTTGAAAAAAGAAGGTGAGAATTTTCAGAAGTTAGTAGATTTAGTAGAGAAACTCAGAAGAGAGTGTCCATGGGATAGAGAACAGACAAATCAATCTATAAAAAACAATCTCATAGAGGAAGCCTACGAGTTATTAGAAGCTATAGAGGAAGATGACGATGAGAAGATGGTAGAAGAACTGGGAGATGTTTTATTACAGGTTGTTTTCCATAGTCAGATAAAGAAGGATGAAGGTAAATTTGATATAAATGTTGTTATAGAAAGGCTTATGGAAAAGTTAATAAGGAGACATCCACATATATTCGGAGAAAGTCAGGTTAAAAGTAGTGACGAAGTTTTAAAGCAGTGGGACAAGATAAAGCAGAAAGAGAAAGAAGGAAAATCAATATTTGAAGGTATTCCTAAAAGAATGCCAGCACTTATCAGAGCAGTAAAGGTTCAAAACAGAGCAGCAAAGGTAGGTTTTGATTGGGATAGTATAGATGAGGTATGGAAAAAGGTAGAAGAGGAAATACAAGAGTTTAAAGAAGCAAAAACAGAAGAAGAAAAAAAACACGAACTTGGTGATATACTTATAGCACTTACAAACCTTGCAAGATTTATGAAGATAGACCCAGAAGAAGCTCTGCATCTATCCATAGACAGAATGATTAAGAGATTTAGCTATATAGAGAAGAAGGCAAGAGAGATAGGTAAATCCTTAGAGGATATGTCTTTGGAAGAGATGGATAGATACTGGAATGAATCTAAACAGTTTGAAAGTTAAGTTTTAACTCCTAATCTATCGTGTATAGAGAAGTTTCTTCCATCTTTAATTAAAACTCTCTCTAACTTTCTAACCATCTCTTCATCTTTACCTGGTTCTCTTCCGGCTCTTGTAAGGTATCCCCCAGCCATAAGACAGTTTGCAGCTTCAAAAGCTAAATCGTGAAGTTCTCCTAAGTTTGCCTCTCTACCACCACACAGTCTTATCTCTGTCTTAGGATTGAAAAGTCTAAAAAGAGCTACTATTTTCAAACATTTTTGTGGTGTTAGGTTATTTGATTTTTCAAGTGGAGTTCCTGGAATAGGCATCAAAAAGTTAAGAGGGATAGAATGGACATCTAAATCTCTATAAGTATCTGCAAGGTCAACTATATCCTCATCTGATTCTCCCATGCCAAATATGCCACCACTACAGGTTGAAAGTCCAACCTCTTGAATGTTTTTTATAGTTTGATATCTCTCTTCCCAGGGATGGGTTGTAACTATCTTATCAAAGTAGTTTTTTGAAGTTTCAAGATTATGGTTTATTCTGTTTACACCAGCTTCTTTAAGTATCTGAAGACTTTCTTTATCAATACTTCCCAGAGAACAGCAAACTTTTACTGGATATCTCTGTTTAATCTCAACAACAGCTTCTGCTATCTTCTCTACTTCTTCTCTTGAGGCTCTCCTTCCACTTACCACTATACAGTATCTATTTGCATTTATCATAACAGCTTTCTCTGCACCTTCTAGCATCTCCTCTTTACTAACAAGAGAGTAAGCATTTATAGGAGTTTTGAAATGAGATGATTGAGCACAGAATGAACAGTCTTCACTACATGCACCATTTTTAGCATTTATGAGGGAACAAAATTCCATCTCGTTGTTAAAGTAATACTCTCTTACCTTTGAAGCCTGTTTCAAAAGGTCAATAAGGTATTCATCTGGTGTTTGTAGTATCTTTAAACCATCTTCTTTTGATAACCTTTCTCCAGATAAAACTCTGTCAGTAAGACTGTTTATAAAATCTTTCATAATTTCCACCTCGTTAACCTTATTTCTGTAAATAGTTTACCATAAATTTTATGAAACAATCTTTCCATCTTTCATAGAGATTGTTCTGTTTGTTTGATTAGCAAGGTCTAGTTCATGGGTTACCATAATTATTGTTTTACCTTCTTTGTTTAACTGTTTAAATATTTCCATAACAATCTGTGTATTTTTAGAGTCAAGATTACCTGTAGGTTCATCTGCTATTATAACTTCAGGATTGTTTGATAATGCTCTTGCTATTGCTACCCTCTGTTGTTGTCCACCAGAAAGCTCATAAGGTTTCCTGTCTTCCTTACCATCAAGTCCCACTTTATATAAAAACTCCCTACCTATACTCTTAGCTTTTGATACACTTACTCCTCTTTTCAAAAGAGGAACTATCACATTTTCAAGAGCTGTAAGCTCGTTTATAAGATAGTGAAACTGAAAAACAAAACCCATCTTTATATTTCTCAATCTTGCTATCTCTCTCTGATTTTTAAAATTTATCAGATTGCCATCTATATATAGATTACCGGAAGTTGGACTATCTAAAAGTCCCATTATATACAGAAGTGAGCTTTTTCCAGAACCAGAAGGTCCTATTATACTGACAAATTCTCCTTTGTATATATCCAAATCTACATCTTTAAGTATATGTTCCTGTCCTATAAATTTGTTTATCTTTGAGAGCTTTATTATAGTTTTCAATCAGCCACTCCTGAATATATCAACAGGATTCAACTTGGAAGCCTTGTAAGATGGATAAAAAGATGCCAGTAATGAAAAAACAAAAGCAAATATTACACCGTAGACATAATAAACAAAACTTCTATCGAGAATAAAACCTTTTGCTCTTACAAGCCCTTCAACATCTATTTGGATGGAAGAAAGCCACTCTTGAATACCATAACCTAAAACAGTTCCGATAATAGCTCCTAAAACACCATTTAAAAGTCCTTGGACTGTAAATATCTTTATGATATCATCTTTTTCGTATCCAATTGCCATAAGGATTGCTATATCTTTTCTCTTTTCCATAACTATCATCATTATGATGTTGAATATTCCAAAAGCTGATACAACAAGGATTGCAAAGACTATCATATATGTGATGTAATTCTGTATCTTGAAAAGTTGTAAAAAGTTTTTATAGGCTTTTTGCCAACTTTCTGTGTAGTATCCAGTTTCTGCCTCTATCTTCTTTGCTAACTTCTCAGCTTTGTTAACATCTTTAAGTTTAATTATAATCTCATTTACCTCTCCAGGTCTATTTGTCATAGCTTGATAAGTTCTTATATTCATATAAAGCCTTGTTTGGTCTAAACTTGTTATTCCAGAGTTAAAAAAATCAACAACTTTAAATACTCCCTGAGAGCCGTTTGGAAAGGTTATTATAACCTTCTTATTTAATCTGTCTATTCCTAAATCCTTAGCCAAAAGTTTACCTATGATTATACTGTTTCTATCTGTTAAAAGAGTATTTATATTACCATTTTCTACGAATTTATCTATTACAGAAGCATTTCTTTCTTGGATAGGGTCTATACCTATTACAGTTGCAGATTTCTCCAAAGTCGAATATTTGACTATAGCTTGACCTACAAGATGAGGTGCAAGTCCTAAAAAATCAGGTTCTTTTGAGTATTTAGATATTATAAACCTGTAATTTGTTATCTTATCTTTTTTTTCCTCAGGTTTTGCTCCGTAAACATCTGCAATTATATCTTCTCCGTAATATCTTTTAACTATCTTATCTTCTACTGTCTGAGGTTTAACTTTTATGGTTATATGGGCATTTAAATCTATAGCTTGTTCTATAAAGTATTTCTGAAAACCATTCATAAGAGAAGCCATAACTATGAAAGCAGCAACTCCTATGGAAACTCCTGTAATAGATACAAAAGTCTGTCTCTTTCTCTCAAATATAAATTTTAAGGCTATAAAAAGTATATGGGTCATCTTATTACTATCTCCTGTCCTTCAGATAGACCATCTAAAACTTGAAGATAGCCGTTGTAATTTTTTGGAGAAACTTTAACAGCCTTTTTTACAATCTTACCATTCTCTAAAACTTCCACATACCCATTTTTATAACTTTCTACTGGAATAAAAATACCTTTTTTCTTATCAATAACTATGTTTGCCTCAACAACCATACCTATAACAACAGGTTTTGTGTAATTTACATCAGCTTTAACTTTTACTGTCCTTGTGTTTCTATCGGTAGCAGACTCTATCAGTTTTATCTTACCTTCAAAAACATCATCAGGATAAGAGTCAATTACAATCAAAACTTTTTGACCTTCCCTCAATAGAGGAATATACTCCTCATCAATGTTTAACACAGTCTCCATTTCCCTTGGATTACCTATCATAAAGAGCTGATTTGATGTTGTCATACTGTTTATATAATCTCCCTCATTTATAAATTTTCTTAAAATTTTTCCATCTGTTGGTGATTTTATACTGTATTTATCAATCTCTCTGTTTATAGCTTCTTTTTTTGCTACAAGAGATTCTAACTGACTTTTTAGAGATTCTATACTATCTTTATAGTTTTCAATCTGTTTTTGATAATCTTTTTCTGCTACTTTCAAGTTTTTTTCTACTTCTTCAAAAGATTCCTTAGGTATAAGTCCTTTTTCAAAAAGTTTTTTTCTCCTTTCATACACATTCTTCAAATTTTCATAGTTCAATCTTTTTATTTCGATTGTATTTTTAAGTTCTCTTTGAAAATCCGAATCTTCTTTTAATCTATTTGCTGTAAGTTCTATCTGGGACTGGATATCTCTGAGATTTTCGTATAGAGTTGGATTTGATATCTTTGCTAAAATCTGTCCTTTTTTAACTGTTTCATTCTCTTTAACGAATATCTTCTCTACATATCCGGAAACCTCTGATTTAACTAATACACTATCTTTTGTATCTATATACCCAGAAGCATAAACAGATTCAACTACCTCTTTTGAGACCACTTTGTAAGTTTTGTATCCATTCTGTTTTTTTAGAATAAAACTTATCAAAACTATTAAAACTACTAAAGTAAACAGAATAAAAGCAACCTTTTTCATAAAAGTCCACCTTAATTTTTTTTAATTTTTACAAATTAATAGATTAGTGTAGAGAAATTTTTGGCATATATCAATAGATATTTTTATGGTTTAAAATGATTTATTTACAGGATAAAGCTTTTTATTTGAGCGGAGAGGGAGGGATTCGAACCCTCGGTGCAGGTTTTACCCCGCACAACTTCTTAGCAGGAAGCCGCTTTCGACCACTCAGCCACCTCTCCCAATGGGATTTATATTATATTTCTTTTTAACAGTTATTGCAAGTATATATGGTAAAAAAATTTTTTAAACTAAGTTAATTTCCTCTGTTAAAAATTTAATTCCCTTCATCGATAAATTCGAGTCTAATACATGTTTTGCTTTTAATCCGGAAGATATCAACGAAGAATGCCCTCCTGTAAGTATAATGTTAAAATTAAGTTGATAGTAATCTGATATTTTTTCAATCATACCTTCTATTAAACTTATATATCCATAGTATATTCCTGATTGGATACTTCCAACAGTGTTTTTTCCTATTAAGGTTATTGGTTTTTCAAGTTTTACTTTCGGTAGTTTAGCCGTTTTTGAAAAAAGTGTGTCTACCGATGTTTCCATACCGGGAAATATCATCCCACCATCATACTCACCTTTATCATTTAAAATATCAAAAGTTATAGCAGTCCCAAGGTCAACAACAATGAGGGGAGGTTTAGATATTTTTAAACCAGCATAAACATTTACTAATCTATCTATACCAACTTCATTAGGATTATCATAGTTAACTTTTATTGGAACTTTTACATCCCTTCCTATCATTATCGGATTTTTTCCAAAATGTTTAAAAATAGCTTTCTCTAACTTCTCTTCTATAATAGGGACAACGGAAGATATCACTACATACTTAGGACTTTCTTTCTTAACGACAAAATCTATATTTATTAGCCAGTCATCAACAGTTTTAGTTTTATCGGATGCAAATTTAAAGCTAACTATATGGTTTTCTTGGATAATACCAAACTCAACAGTGGTATTACCTATATCAATTCCAAGAATCATCTATTTTCCTTAAATACAAGATTTTTATATTTAAAGAAGTAGTCGGAAGTTGATTTATATAGAGTTTTTGCCACTTTATCTAAAAATCTATCATCTTTTAAAAGCTGAGCGTCTTTCTCATTTGTTATAAAGGCAGTTTCAAAAAGAATAGATGGTATAGATGGGGTTTTTAAAACTGCAAAATTTGCAGATTCAATTCTCTTAAACTCTGTATCTTTTATGAGGTTTTTGTAGTTTAACTCTACGAACTTCGCAAAATTAAGACCTTCCGTCATTGTATGGCTAATTGCCATATCTGCTACTATTTTGTTTACGTTAGGATTTGCACTTACTTTAACCACATTTAAAACAGTTTTATTTTCTCTCTCTTCAACCATCCTTGCAAGTTTAGAGGTAGCACCTCTTAAGTTAAGTGTATAAACATAAGTTCCACTTAAATTTGGATTTTCTGAAGCATTTGTATGGATACTGATAAATAAATCTGCTTTCTTTTCAAGAGCTATTAATGTCCTATCGTAAAGTGGTATATAGGTATCGTCATCTCTTGTAAGGTAGGCTATAAATCTGGGATCTTTATCAAAGTAGGATTTTAACATTTTAGCTATCTTTAAATTTATATCTTTTTCTCTTAGTCCGTTTGCCATTGCTCCTGGATCCTGTCCTCCATGACCTGGATCTATAACTATAACCCTCTTTTTACCTTTGTAATTCTTATAAGCAGATAGCTCAATTTCTATGGTTTTATCATCCACTTTTTCATTTGAGATTGTTGCTAAAATCTTATCTAAATCAACATAATCTAAATTATTGTTGTTTTGGAGATTTTGCTTAGATTTTACGATACTTGGTTTAATATCTACATTTAGATTAACGGAAACTTTTTTAATATCAATAACTAATCTTTTAGGATTATCTAAAGAAGAAGTTTTTACTGGAATACTAGTAATCATCTCTATGTAAATGATGGATTTTGACCTATCTTCTGTCTGGTATATCTCTATCTGTTCAACCGGAGTCCCTTCTAGTCTCTTTATTTTGTTTATATCTAAAGGTTCATTAACTTTTACAATAACAATCCTATTTATCTGAAAAATATCAAAATCAGTATTATTATTCTTCATTTGAAGAACAATACGGTACTCTTGCTCCTTATCACCACTTCTAAGTTCGAATCCAAAACTTATAGAGATGATTAGTAAAATAAAAATCAAAATATTAACCATTGAAACCACCCTTTAACTTTTCGGAAAATCTATTTAATAAAATTATATCAGGTATAAGTTAAATATCATTGCAAATTGGTTTGTATGCTATAATTTCTATAACTTCTAACTGTGTGATTTGGAGGAATATTATGGAGAAAATATACATATTTGATACAACATTGAGAGATGGAGAGCAGGCACCTGGTTTTTCTATGACAGTTGAAGAAAAGGTTAAGATGGCTCTCCAACTTGAGAAGTTAGGTGTTGATGTTATAGAAGCCGGATTTGCAGCAGCATCTGAAGGTGACTTTGAGGCTGTAAAGAGAGTTGCCCAAGAGGTAAAAACTGTAAAAGTTTGCTCCCTTGCAAGAGCTTTACACTCTGATATAGAGAGAGCTGGAGAAGCACTATCTTATACAGAAAACAGAAGGATACATACATTTATAGCAACATCTCCAATTCATATGCAGTATAAACTTAAAATGAGACCTGAAGAAGTTTTAGAGAGAGCTGTAGAGGCGGTAAAGTATGCTCTTAAATTTACAGATGATGTGGAGTTTTCGGCAGAGGATGCTTTTAGATCAGAAAGGGAGTTTTTATTTAGAGTGTTTGAAGCTGTGATAAAAGCTGGAGCTAAAACAATAAATGTTCCGGATACTGTAGGATATGCAATTCCTGAAGAGTTTGGACAGCTTATAGCAGATATTAAGAATAACGTTCCAAACATAGATAAAGCTATTATAAGTGTTCACTGTCATAACGACCTTGGACTTGCGGTAGCAAACTCCCTATTGGCTGTTAAAAACGGAGCAAGACAGGTTCACGCTACAGTAAACGGTATAGGAGAGAGAGCTGGAAATGCGGCAGTTGAAGAAGTTGTTATGGCTATAAAAGTTAGACATGACTACTTTAAAGGTTTATACACAACTATAAACACAAAAGAGATATACAAAACAAGTAGATTACTCTGTAGGATAACCGGAAGTTTTGTTCAACCAAACAAAGCAATAGTAGGAGATAATGCTTTTGCCCATGAAGCCGGAATACATCAGCACGGTATATTAGCCCATAGAGAAACCTATGAGATAATGAGAGCTGAAGATGTTGGAGTTCCTGCTTCAAAGATAATACTTGGAAAACATTCTGGAAGACATGCCTTTAAAACGAGATTAAATGAACTTGGATACACTAATCTATCAGAAGAAGATATAGATAAACTTTTTGTTAAGTTTAAAGCCCTTGCAGATAAGAAAAAAGAAGTTTTTGATGAAGATATAGAAGCTTTGATACTTGAAGAGATGTCTGATTTTGATAAAGAGGTAAAAGTTGAGTATTTCCACGTATTAAATGGAAACAGTGTAATACCTACAGCAACGGTAAAACTTATAAAAGATAACCAAGAGGTTATAGAAACAGCTTCCGGAGATGGTCCAATAGATGCTGTTATAAATGCCGTTGAAAAAGCGTTAAATATAAAAGGTAAACTTATGGATTACACAATAAGGTCCCTAAGTTCCGGAAAAGATGCAATGGGGGAAGTTAGAGTTATTGTCAGATTTGAAGATAGTGAAAATGTGGCCTCTGGAAAGGGAGTCTCAACAGATATTATAGAAGCAAGTTTAAAAGCTTACATAGATGCTTACAATAGGTATATGGCAAGGAAAGCATTCATAGAAAAAAGAATATCTGAAGGAGTGTAATGAGAAAGTTAGCAATAATTTTAATACCTACTATTATAGTTGCCGGTTTGTTTTTTACCGGCAAACTTGACTTTTCAAAACCAAAACTTACAATCAAAGATGTAGAAAGTATAGGTAACGAATACACACTTTCTCTAAAAGCCGAAGATAAACAGTCAGGAATATCAAAACTGAAAGTATCAATATCCCAAAATGGTAGAGAGATAAATGTATATCAAAATGACTCAATCAACACAAAAGAGATAACTGTTAATATCCCAATAAATCCCAAAAAACTTGGACTTATAGAAGGAAAGGCAAACCTAAAGATAGAAGCTACAAATAACAGCTTAATAAAAAGAAAAACATCTTACCAGAAAGATATTATGATAGATTTAACACCACCCGTAATATCAATAGTAGATTGGACAAAGAATATCATAAACGGTAGAACAGGATTTGTATTCTTTAAATCATCAAAACCACTATCGAAAGCAGAGGTAAAAATAGGAAATTACTCATACAGATGTTTGGACTTTAGCTATGGCTATGTATGTCCATTTAGCTACCCTTATTTTGAAGAAGGATATCTACCTCTTTCAATACAAGCTATTGACAGATCATCAAACAAAACAGTTTTATCTCTTAATTACTCCCTAAAAAAGGTAAACTATGCAAAATCAGTTTTAGATATAGATGATAACTTTATAGAGAAAAAAGTAAGACCCCTTTCTGATAAAAATATTCCAGATAAAGTAGAGCTCTTTAAGTATGTAAATGTTAAAGTTAGGAAAAATAATGAGGATACAATCCATAAAGTAACTTCAGAATGTAAAAACAAAGAACCTATGTTTAATGATTACTTTAGATATCTAGAAAATTCCACAAAACTTGGTGGATTTGCAGATTACAGAAAATACAGATATAACGGACAGATTATAGAAGGTGCAGATGCCTACCATAAAGGTTTTGACTTTGCATCAGTGAAAAACGCTCCCGTTAAAGCATCGAACACAGGAGAAGTTGTATTCACTGGATTTTTAGGTATATACGGCAACACTGTTATAATAGACCACGGAAGTTGTATATACTCTCTATACTCTCATCTAAGTGAGATTAATGTCAGAAATGGACAGAAGGTAGATAAAAATACAGTAATAGGAAAAACAGGAACAACAGGGCTTGCAGTAGGAGACCATCTACATTATGGTATTTTGGTAGAAGGTATAGAGGTAAATCCAATAGAATGGTTTGACCCTAAATGGTTAGATACAAGATTTTTCACACCACTAAAACAACTTAAAGGAGGTCAGTAGCAGATGAAGTTCTTTATCGACACAGCAAATGTAGAAGAGATTAAAAAAGCAAACCAGCTAAAGATACTTGATGGAGTTACAACAAACCCGACACTTATAGCAAAGGTAAAAAAAACTTTTATGGAAGTAGTAAAGGAGATACTTACAGAAGTCCCAAACAAACCTGTAAGTCTTGAGGTTGCATCAACAGATGCTGAAGGTATGATAAGAGAAGGAGAAAAATTAGCAGAGCTTGGTAGTAATGTAGTTATAAAGATTCCTATAACAGAAGAAGGTTTAAAGGCTGTAGTTCATTTTGAGAGAAAAGGTATTAAAACAAATGTAACTCTAATATTTTCTCCAGCACAGGCTCTTCTTGCAATGAAAGCTGGAGCTTCATATATATCCCCTTTCGTAGGAAGACTTGATGATATAAGCCATACAGGAATGGATTTAATAAGACAGATAAAACAGATAAAAGATAATTACGGTTATAAAAGTGAGATTATAGTTGCAAGTGTTAGAAACCCTATCCATGTGATAGAATCTGCAATAGCAGGAGCAGATATTGCTACAATACCTTACAGTGTTATAGCTCAACTTATAAAGCACCCACTTACAGATATAGGACTTGATAGATTCTTAAAAGATTGGGAAAGCGTTCCAGAAAAACCTTTTTAAAAGATGAAGTACAGAAAAAAGGGAGTAAAGAGAGAGCATTCTATAATAGAAGATTTTGATAAAGATTTAGAAACTCTCGTAGAGATGGACCTCGTTAAATCTGTAATTCCAGGCAGAATATACACAAGTCCCAAAGCCCAAAGTGGAAGTAAAAAAATAACCTACCAGTATGACACACAGGCAGGAGTAAAACTCCTGCTTAAAAAAGGTTCAACAGTTCAGGAAGTTTTTGTAATTACAAACAGAAGAGAAGACCTTAAAACCTACTTAGATAAAGAGTTTAATACCGATTCTTAAAGAATAATCCATGATTATATTTAAAATATTGATAAATAAATTCTTTTTAATCTATAAAAATTTTACCATAAATTTTCCAAAAGTCAAAAAAATTTTTTAAGAAATTTTAAAAAACTAAGACTATAATCTTTATCCCCTAATTTAAGGAGGGATAACATTGGATCTAAGTAATAACATTGCAGAAAGTAAGATGTGGAGAAGCATTCTATCTATGATAAAAAATAAAGTGGACCCTTCTTCTGTGGCAATACTAAACTCTATTGAGAACATATACTACAAGGACGGAGATCTTTACATATACGCCCCAGATAAAGTATTTAAAGATTGGCTTGAATCAGAAGTCGCTCAAATAATTGAAGATACAGCCCAAAATATCTTCGGAAAGAAGACAAAGATACATATCCTATCTCAACAAGAAGATATCAAAAAAACATCAAATAGAAACTCAAAGAAAAAAGAAGAGGAACACTACCATTACTATCTTACATTAAACCCAAAATTTACATTTGAGAACTTAGTAATAGGCAACTGTAATAAAATAGCTTACACAGCATGTTTATCTGTAGTTGAGAATCCTGGAAAACTGTTTAACCCATTATTTATATATGGAGATGTTGGACTTGGTAAAACACATCTATTACATGCCACCGCATACCAAATGTTGAAAAAAAATCCCACAAGTAAAATACTCTACACCACAGCAGACACATTTGCCTCTGAACTTTTTGCATACTTACAGAAAGGAAAAATTTTAGATCTTAGAAAAAAGTATACAGATGTAGATCTTCTACTTATAGATGATATACAGTTTCTAATAGGTAAAGAAAGAACACAGATAGAGTTTTATCATATATTCAACATCTTACATACCTTAGGAAAACAGATTATTCTATCTTCAGACCAACCACCTTCAAAACTTCAAGGTATAGAAACAAGATTAACAAGTAGATTTGCTAGTGGACTTATAACTGAAATAACAAAACCGGATGTGGAAACAAAGGTAGGTATCATTATAAAAAAGGCAAAAGATATTGGTATATCCTTACCTAAGGATGTAATACTATTTTTAGCAAAAACCTTCGATAGTTCTATAAGAGAGTTAGAAGGTTCATTAAGGCAACTAAAAGCTTACCATGAAATTATGGGAAAGAGTATAAACCTTGAAAGTACAAAAAATATATTTAAAGACATTATAGAGTTAAAAAAAGTAAAACCAATTACGGTTGAAAAAGTACTACAAGAGGTAGCAAATCATTTTAATGTAAATATAAATGAAATATTAGGAAATTCAAGGAAGAAAAAAGTTATAACAGCACGGCAGGTTGCAATGTATCTATCAAGAGAGCTTACAGATGAATCTCTCCAATCCATATCAAAAGCATTTAAGAAAAAAGACCATACAACTATTATGAATGCTATAAATAAAGTAAGAGAAGAAATTGAAAAAGATAGAAAGTTTTCGTTAGTGATTGAATTTTTGAAAGATAAACTACTTAGGTTATAATATCCAGAAGTTCCTTATCTACCATTATATAATCTTTGTATATAAGTATTACAGAAAACTCTCCGACCTCTCTTATAAATACAAACTTAACATTTAAATTACTCTTTAAACTTTCTACATCTTTATCACTTATAAAACTTTTTATAACATCTGCTTTATAACAGTGATTTCCTTCACAACTATAGGACCCATCAACCCTATCTATAACTATGGCAGTATCACAGTTAAGATTTTTATAAAGTGCTTCTGTAAACTCTTGAAGTTTTATATCTCCTTCCTTTAGCTTTTTAATTGCCATATTTATGTTGTAATACCTCTGATAAAAATCTAATTTATCACTACATATAAGGTTATCCCTGTATATCTCTTTTGAAAGATTTAACAGCTGATTATATCTATTCTCAGATTCCAAATTCTTTCGGAAAATTTCAAATATAGATAACAAAAATCCAACATATAAAAACAGGATAGTAAATTCGTAAAATCCATATTTGTACAATGATATTCCAGAAATAGGCAACATAAACAGTAAAAGAATAATCATATCTAATTTTGTAGTGATATTAAGTATTAACATAACTGAAAAGAGAGATAGATAAATATTATCAGTTACAAATACAACATAGCCTATAAATAGATAGTCAATAATGTAGATAATATACTTTAATAATCTATCTGATAAAAAAGGATGCAGTATAACATACTGAAAAAAATATATAACACTTAAAATAATCAATGGAACTTTAAAATCATACTGATATACAATAGCCGTTGTAATAACGGTAGCGGATATTATAAATCTTATCAAAAAGCCAAAGTAATCTCTCATCTGAAAATCTTCTTAAGAAAAGTGAATATAAACACAACTATAAAATCTCTTCTCTTTTTATCAAAAAATTCTTCTTTTAATAGACCTTTAAATTTATTTGGATATGATATAAACTCTAAAATCCTTACATCTATTCTATCTGTTAGGGACAATGTGTCCTTCTTGTGAATTTTACCAATTTTTAACCCAATATCTTTTAAAACTCTATCAATCTTTAAAAGAAAGATAGAATCCAAGCCATTTATAACTACTTTCTCGTTCCCTAATCCAGCTTCTTCAAGATTTATAACTAATAGGATTTTATCTTTACCTATACCTGATATATGGAAAACTACAGGTCTATACTTATCATCTTTATCAAAAGATATTAAAAATCTGATTCTATAACCTGTTGGAGGTTTAACCTCTATAAACCTCCTAACAGACTCTTTTAGAACTTCTAATGGCATTCTATATTTTAAAAGAGATATATCAAAATCTTTACCTATTGGAAGGGCAAATATAACAAACTTCTCACCATAACCGATATCAAAATAAACTACTCTACTTCCGTCAAAACTTTCATCATAAATATCTAATAAATCAAACTTTTTCTTCAAATCTTTTTTTAACTTATCTAAAATCACTTTATAGGTATTACCCAGTGTCTATACTTTTCCAGTTTTCCTCTAACTGCATCAAAGTATATATCTCTTATCTTCTTAGTTATTGGTCCAATCTCTCCATTTCCTATCTTCTTATGGTCTATTTCTATAACTGGAGAAATCTGAGCTCCTGTTCCACATAAAAACACTTCATCTGCCACATAAAGTTCCGTTCTCGATATACTTCTCTCCACTACTGGTATCCCTATATCTTTTGCTATATCCATAACTGCATTCCTTGTTATCCCCTCAAGTATATCTTCACTAACTGTAGGAGTTATTAACTTTCCGTTTCTAACTATAAATATATTTTCAGCACTTCCTTCTGCTACATATCCATTTTGATTTAGAACTATGGCCTCGTCTGCACCGTTTAAAAGAGCCTCGGTTTTAGCCATTGCACTATTTACATAGGCACCAGTTACCTTTAATCTGGGGGGAATCATATTGTCATTTAATCTTGTCCAAGAAGAAACCTTTGCCTTTATACCTTTGTTTGTATCTATATAATCACCTAATGGTAATGTATATATTGCTATCTTTGCTTTATAACCTATCAACTTTGGACCTATAGCCAAATCTGAAAAATACACAATAGGTCTTATATATACATCTTCTTTATAGTTATTTCTCTTTACAAGTTCAGATGTTATATCAACAAGTTCATCTATAGTTTCTTCTATCTCCATATTTAAAATTTTCATATTTTGAAATAATCTCTGATAATGCTCTTTAAAAAACAATCCATACATAGTATCTTCTTCCCTATTATAGTAAGCCCTTATACCTTCAAATACAGCAGTCCCATAGTGAAATGAATTGGTTTTTATACTTATCTTTGCCTCTTCTTCCTCAACGAACTTGTTTTCAAAATAAACAACTGCCATATTTACCTCCTTAATCATTATTGAAAAAATTTTATCATAATAGCTAATTTGGTTGCATTTTTTTAACAAAAGATTTAAAATAAATATTTGAAAATTTAATTTTAGGAGGTATGAGTTTTAATGGCATTAGTTCAAGTAGAAGGAGATTTTGAGAAAGCGTTCAAAAAGTTCAAGAAGATTGTAGAAAAAGAAGGTATCCTTACAGAATGTAAAAGAAGAGAGTTTTACGAAAAACCTTCTGTAAAGAGAAAGAGAAAACAAAGGGCAGCTAGAAAAAGATTAATTAAAGCATTGAAGAAGAAAGGGTTGTTGTGATGGCTGACCTTTTTAAAAAGCTCCAAAATGAGATGAAAGATGCTCTAAAAAGTGGAAATAAAGACAGATTATCTACCATAAGAATGCTTATATCTGAAATAAAAAAAGTTCAGATAGATTCTAAGAAAGAACTTTCAGACGAAGAGATAGTAGGGATTTTACAGAAATATATAAAACAGAGAAAAGAAGCTTATCAACAGTACATTAATGCCGGAAGACAAGATTTAGCTGATAAAGAACTTGCAGAAATTAATATTGTTCAAGAGTTTTTACCTGAACCTCTTTCAGAAGAAGAGCTGATCTCTATAATTGAGAAAACTATACAGGAATTAGGTGCATCTTCTATTAAAGATATGGGAAAAGTTGTAAAATCTGTTATGGAAAAAGTTAAAGGAAGAGCAGAAGGCTCTGTTGTAAGTAAGATAGTTAAAGAAAAACTGTCTTAATGGTAGATTTAATTTTAACTATACTTTTTGTTTATTTACTACTACAAGGTCTGTACAGGGGATTTTTAGGTATATTCTTAAAGGTAGGAGGACTTCTCCTTGGCCTTTATATATCAATACCTGTTTATAAAACTTTCAGTAATTTTCTATCTAGATTTTTCTCTGGAAGTTTTTTTCTTTTGGACTTTCTTGCCTTTTTTATAATATTTCTCTTTGTGTTGTCTTCATTTATATTGATTGAAAAATTAATTAAATCAAGGATATATAAAAAGAGAAAAATCTTTATTTTAGATAAATTTATTGGGGTCTCTTTAGGTATAGTATCTTTTGTACTTATTATAATATTTTTAACAAAACTTGAGTCTAGTAGTTTATTAGCTCAAAAACTTC
The DNA here is from genome assembly GCA_041287495.1 of Hydrogenothermaceae bacterium. Lineage (GTDB taxonomy): Bacteria > Aquificota > Aquificia > Aquificales > Hydrogenothermaceae > JAOABC01. The sequence goes on along the minus strand of JBEULE010000032.1, from coordinate 23,302 downwards.
TATCTGAATCCAAAATTATATCCATTTTCAAAAATATTATCTGATATAATTTTTAAAGTTGTTAAATTTTATAGGAGGAAACTGATATGGGTATGGGATCAATTGGATTTCCTGAGCTTTTGCTAATATTTGGAATTTTAGTTCTTCTTTTTGGAGCTAAAAAACTTCCGGAGATAGGAAGAGGTATAGGAGAAGGTATAAGAAGCTTTAAATCAGCAATATCAGGTGAAGGAGAGAAGAAAGAAGAGGAAAAGGTTATAAAACCAAAAGAGATAGAAGCTGAAGTTGTAAAGAAGGAAGAAGTTAAAGATAAAGTTTAATAAATTTTTAAATTTTGTCTATTTTATCACAGTTATACCGTTAAGGTAGATAGTTCTCACCTACTATCCTGATAAATTTCAAATAAAGGTGGTCGGTATAGGACTTGAACCTATGACCCCCTGCGTGTCGAGCAGGTGCTCTGCCAACTGAGCTAACCGACCACATAGATTTTAAAAAGATAAATGACCCCAACGGGATTCGAACCCGTGTCGCCGGCGTGAAAGGCCGGTGTCCTAGGCCAGGCTAGACGATGGGGCCATATTCAACTGAGTGAGTCGCCTGGGAATCGAACCCAGGACCACCGGTTTAAAAGACCGGTGCTCTACCGACTGAGCTAGCGACTCAAAAGACAGATACATATTATAACATTTTATAAAATTTTATGCAACTGTTTTTTAACAGTTTAAATATTACTCTCTCCACTTTATTGAACAACCCATAGAATGATATTGAACAGGATTAATTGGCTTACCGGAAGCTAAGTTTTCTATGGCTTCTTTTAGCTCCTCTCTTGTTACCTTACTCTCATCTTGCCAGTTATCGTCTATCCTTCCGTGATAAACTAGCTTCTTATCTTTATCAAACAGGTATATATCCGGAGTACATTGAGCTTTAAAGGACCTTGCTACCTCTTGAGTTTCATCTATAAGGTAAGGAAAAGGTATCCCACTCTCTTCTATCTTCTGAATCATCTTATCTGGAGCGTCTTCCGGATAGTCTGGATGGATGTTAGGATTTATAGCAACCGTATTTATCCCAAGTTCCTGTGCATACTTGGAAAGTCTTATCAACCTTGGCCAAACTGCTATTGCATAAGGACAGTGATTACAGGTAAAAACAACAAGTAATCCTTTCTCTCCATATAGTTCATCACTTTTATAAACTTTCCCAAAAGGATCCTTTAACTCAAATTCCGGCATCTTTGTGCCAATTGGTATATCAACGGAATACGTTAGAGCCATGATATAACCTCCTTTAATTGATTATCTTATAAAATTTAAGTTCATCTTTCAGTTTACCAATCTCAATCTGCCCAGGAGCAAAAGATTCACCTATATATGTATATGTGATTATACTCCCAAATATGAAACCTGCCACTCTACTTATCTTGCCAACATCACCCATTGCTATAGCTACTATGTTCCTATCTCTATTTTTATGTGTGATACACATTATATTTGCCACATCTTCAAAACTGTTTACTTTAAAAGCAAACTTAACTATATCTCCACCTATAGATTTTACAACATCTATATAGTTTTGAATAAATTCTACGTTAGGTGTTTTTTCAAAATCATGGTAAGATACAAGTGATAACTTTCCATTACATTTGGCAAGATTTATAATCTCTTCTCTTATACTTTCTGAACTAAACTCTACATCAAGAATATCTGCCATCTCTACAACATTTTCAAAAATTTTAACCCTCTCCAGATCTGGAATATCTCTTCCTCCTCCTTCGGCTTTAGACCTAACTGTTATAAGAATACCAAAGTCATAATTTCTAACCTTCTTAACAACTTCTTTTACATAATCTGTATCTAAGTTAGAAAACTGGTCAACTCTTATCTCTATAACATTTACACTGTAATATTTAGCTTTCTGTAATGTATCTTCTAAATTCTCATCTTTTATAGGCAGTGCGATTAAAGGTCTGTTTATAAGATTTACCATAAAAAACCCCTACTTTAGTTTTTATGTTAAAATTATACATTAACTTTTTTTAATTTTTAAATCCGGAGGATGCTGATGAAGCTACCAGCAAAGCTGGTTGAAAGAGTTGTCGATACTCTCACAAAGGAACTTATAGAGAAACACTTGGTAGAACCTGAGAATCCTCAAGAATTCAGAGATAAGATAAATAATATACTTCAGGAAGCATTAGAAGAAGAAAGACAACTTGAAGAAGAAGCTGAAAAGTTGGTAAGTCATCATATCCACCTTATAGAAAGTGAAGATATAAGATACAGAACAGCTGTTATGAAGGTTAAAGAAAAGTTAGCTGAAGATAGAAATATCCACCTTGAGCCAGAAGAGAGGATAAACCAGATAGCAAATAGAATTAAAAAATATATAGAGCTAGACCCTTCAATAGAGATATTTGAACATCCAAACTACATAAGAAGAGTTATAGTAGAAAAGTTAAAAATGATGATAAAAGAAGAAAAAGAGATAGATAAAGAGGTAAGACAGAGAATTAAATCTTATTCTAAAAAGATAGTTGAAGGAACACCAGAATGGAGAATTTTATATAACAGAATATACGAAGATGCTTTAAAAAAGCGTGGATTAATATGAGAACATCTGAGGTAGATGTTGAAGCCTTATTCAGAGATAGGTTATAGAATATTTTACATAGTAAGACCTTTATTTAGATATCTACTAAGAATAAAAGCTGAGGGAACAGAAAATATACCAAAAAACGGAGGTTGTATAATAGCGGCAAATCACAGAAGCCATCTTGACCCTCCAGTTTTAAATATCATCTCACCAAGACCTATACTATTTATGGCAAAAAAAGAGCTTTTTGAAGTCCCTTTTCTCGGTTGGTTTATAAGAAAAGCTGGAGCTATTCCTGTAAATAGAGATAATAAAGATGTATCTGCACTAAAAAAGGCTTTAAATGTTTTGAAAGATGGATACTGTATAGGAATATTTCCGGAAGGAACAAGATCAAAACCGGGAGAGTTTAGAAAAGCTCAGCCAGGAGTTGGTTTTTTGATAGAGAAAGCAAAGGTTCCGGTTATACCTGTTTTGATAGAAGGAACTGACAAAGTATTTCCAGTAAAAGCAAAGTTTCCTAAATTGTTTATGTATAATATTGAAGTAAAAGTAGGTAAACCTGTAAACTTTCACGGATTAAGTAGTTATGAGCATATTGCGGAAAAAGTTATGGAAGAGATTAAAAATCTAAAGAGAGGTTATAGGTATGATTAACATAAAAGTGGCACAAACAGCAGGTTTTTGTTTTGGTGTCAGGATAGCTGTAGATATGGCTAAAAAAGCTGGAGAAGAGTTGGGACATGCTTATACAAACGGTCCTATAATCCATAACAAACAGGTAGTAAACTATCTAAACAATCTTGGAATAAAAGAGTTATCTGATTATTCACAACTTAAACCTGGAGATACCGTTATAATAAGATCTCACGGAGTCAAACCAGAGGTAGAGAGAAAGCTTAAAAGTATTGGGGTGAATGTCTTAGATGCAACCTGTCCTTTTGTTAAAAAAGTCCATGACAAAGTAAGACAGCTTGTAAAAGAAGGTTACTTTGTAGTTATAATAGGAGAGGAAGGACATCCGGAAGTGATAGGGACTTTGGGACATCTTGAGGAGTCCAGAGGACAGGGCGTTGTAGTGGAAAATTTTGAAGATTTAGTAAAAAAAGTCCCAAAGAGAAACAGAATAGGAGTTGTAGCTCAGACTACCCAGAGTGAAGATTTTTTTAGAGAAGCAGTAGGTTATATAGCAGAAAATACAGAAGAGTTAAAAGTGTTTAACACAATATGCGATGCTACATCGGTAAGACAGGAAGAGGTGAAGAAACTTGCTCCAACAGTTGATATAATGATCATAATAGGTGGAAAGCATAGCGGTAACACTCAAAGGTTGGCCCAGATATCGAAAACTTTAAATCCTAACACATACCATATAGAAACAGCAGACGAGTTAAAAGAAGAGTGGTTTGAAGGTAAAGAAAATATAGGAGTATCTGCAGGTGCATCAACACCTGACTGGATTATAAATGAAGTTGTAGAAAAAATTAAACAGATAAAAGGAGCGGGCCATGAACGAGTTTGAAAAAGCAGTTTCAGAAGAGTTAACAACGTTTTATGAAAAAAACCAGTTAGTAAAAGGGAAGATAATAAAGATTACAGACAAAGAGGCGTTTATAGACATAGGACAGAAAGTTGAGGCGGTGTTAAATGTTCAAGAAGTAGAAGGGCATAAGGAAGGAGATGAAATAGAAGCTTACTTTACCGGAAAAAGAACAAAGGACGGATATTTTATCCTTTCAAGAAGGTCTTTGGTAATTAAAGACAAAATAAACAGATTAAAAGAAGCTTTTGAAAAAGGTTTACCTGTAAAAGCTACAGTTGTATCATCATCAGATAAAGGTTATACAGTCAATATAGAAGGTATTACCGCATTTATGCCAAAGTCTCAATCGGCTTCTTCAGAAGAACTTCCTATAGGTTACACATTTGATGGAAAAATTACAAAATTTGAAGAGAGAAAAAATGGAGTAAATATAGTAGTTTCAAGGAAAGCCATACTGGAAGAAGAAAAAAAGAAAGAAAAAGAAAAAATCCTATCTTTACTTAAAGAAGGTCAAGTTGTAAAAGCAAAAGTTATTAAAATATTAGAAAAAGGACTGGTTTTATCAATTGATAATAAATTAAGTGGCTTTTTACCACAAAGTGAACTATCTTGGGATAAATCTATAAAACCTCAAGACTTCCAAGTAGGTCAAGAATTAGAAGTTATGATTATAGAGATAAGAGAGAGACAGCCTATCTTTAGTTTAAAGAGACTTCAGGAAAATCCTTGGGATAGATTTGATAAAAATATCGGTGATGTAGTAGAAGGAAAGATAAAAGAGATTGAGAAAAATGGTATAGTAGTTGATATTGAAGGTGTTGAAGGCTTTATACCAAACAGCCATATAGCCCATTACAATTACCTATCTGCAAAGAAAAATTATAAAGTTGGACAAACTGTAAAAGCTAAAATAATTGAGTTAGACAAAGATAAGAGAAGATTAAGATTAAGTATAAAGGATATAACACCTAACCCGGTTGAAAAGTTCCTTGAAAACAATCCGGTAGGTTCTATCGTTGAAGCAAAAGTAAAAGATGTTAAACAGAAGATTGCATTTATTGATCTTGGAGATATTGAAGGAATACTTAAACTTGAAAACGCTACAGACAATAAGAATGTAAAGTCCATATCTTCCGTAGTTAAAGAAGGACACACATATAAATTTAAAGTCCTCGGAAAAGATAAAGATAAAATAGTTTTAGGATTAAAACAGATAGCAGAGGACAGCTTTAACAACTTTATATCAAAACATAAAGTGGGTGATGTTGTAGAGTTTGAGGTTAAAAAACTGATAGAAAAGGGTGCTATAGTTGATATTGGAGATTCTATTGAAGGCTTTATTCCTGTTTCCGAAATATCCAAGGATAGGATAAACATACCAAGTGATGTTTTATCCTTACATCAAAAAGGTCAGGCAAAGATTACAAAGGTAGATAAAGAAAATAAGAGAGTGATTTTAAGTATAAAACAGCTTATACTTGACCAGGAAAAAGCAAAAGCTGAAGAAGAGAGAAAAAAACAGGAAGAAGAGAAGAAAAAACAACTTCTTGAAAAGTTATCAAAAAAAGAAGCGAAAACTTCAGAAGAGAATAAAGAAGGACTTGGAACTCTTGGAGAGATTCTGAAGAACAAGCTTAAGGAGAGAGGTTAATGTTAATAGATATATTTTCTCTTATTGTAGGAATACTCTTTGTCCTTGTAGCAGCTGAACTTTTCACAAACGGTATAGAGACCTTAGGATATAGGTTGAATGTATCAAAAAATTTTACCGGAAGTGTGTTAGCAGCCGTAGGAACAGCCCTTCCGGAAACACTTATTCCAATCATAGCTGTCATATTTTTCACTGGAAATTCTGGACATGATATAGGTGTTGGAGCTATACTCGGAGCTCCTTTTATGCTTGCTACCCTTGCATTTCCGTTGATAGGATTAACTGTTCTTATTGGACATATATTAGGTAAAAGAGGTATAACCTTTCACACTGAAACCACAGGATTAAGAAGAGATTTAACATTTTTCCTTTTTGCATACTCAATAGCATTATTCATAGTTCCATTTGAAAGTTATTTTGTAAGGGTTTTAACTGCTCTATTTCTGCTGGTTCTATATATAGTTTATATTTTTCAAACACTTAAAGGTGAAAGTGAGGATATGGAGGCAACAGAGCATCTCTTTTTTGCACCGAAGAATCCACATCCTCCTATGTTTATAATAGTTACTCAGGTTGTTGTTTCTTTGATAATTATGGTAGCCGGAGCACATATATTTGTCCACGGTATAGAGAAGATAAGTGATTTATTTGGATTAAATCCACTTATATTTTCACTTCTGATTGCACCTATAGCTACAGAACTTCCTGAGAAGATAAACAGTATTACATGGGTGTGGAGGAAGAAAGACGCACTTGCAGTAGGTAACATTGCCGGAGCAATGGTATTTCAAAGCACAATTCCTGTAAGTTTTGGTATAGTATTTACAGAGTGGAACATAACAGGACTTGCTTTAACATCCGGTATATTTGCAATAGCCTCATCTTTCTTAGTTTTAACGTTATCTTACATAAACAGAAAGTACTTTGCTTACGGATTTACTTTTGGTATTACCTTCTTTATAGCTTATATATATCTTGTTATAAAAAATACTGGGTAATAGAGATGGATTTAGATAAAGAGATACAAGCTTTAAACGACCAGATAGCCATACTACGGGAGAGAATTAAAAAAGGAGAACATCAGCTAATTAACGAACTTGTTAAACTAAGAAAAAGATTTAAAAAGTTAGCAAAAGAAAAGATGGAATCCTTATCTGCATGGGACAGAGTTCAACTTGCAAGACATCCAAAGAGACCCCACACAATAGATTACATAAACAACCTATTTACAGATTTTATAGAACTTCACGGTGATAGAAGATTTGGAGATGACAAAGCAATAATAGCAGGGTTTGCAAACTTTGAGGGAAGACCTGTATGTGTTATTGGACACGAAAAAGGAAGAGATACAAAGGAGAAGATAGAGAGAAACTTCGGAATGCCCCATCCAGAAGGATACAGAAAAGCTATAAGAGTTATGAAACTTGCAGAGAAGTTTAAAAGACCAATAATAACCTTTATAGATACCCCAGGAGCATATCCGGGAATAGGAGCAGAGGAAAGAGGACAGTCTCAGGCTATAGCGGAAAGTATAATGATGATGGGAAGTTTAAAAACTCCTATCGTGGCAACTGTTATAGGTGAAGGTGGAAGTGGAGGAGCTTTAGCTCTCGGTGTTGCAGACAGGATACTTATGCTTGAAAATGCAATATATTCGGTAATATCTCCGGAAGGTTGTGCAGCTATACTGTTTAAATCTGCCGAATATGCACCCCAAGCTGCAGAGAGTTTAAAGATAACAGCAAAAGACCTGTTAGAACTTGGGATAATAGACTATATAGTAAAAGAGCCACTTGGAGGTGCCCATCTACAACCTAAGAAGATGTATAGAATATTAAGAAGAGCATTGAGAGATAATTTAAAATTAATAGAAAATCAAGATTTGGAGAAACTTGTAGAAAATAGACATAAGAAGTTCTACTCGATGGGCAAATTTACAGAGAGATGAGAATAGTTCTTTACCAAACTGCCTTTCTTGGGGATCTAATCCTTACAACCCCTTTGATAGAAAGTATAAAGTCCATTTTTCCAGAAAGTGTTTTAACAGTTATCACTAAACCATTTGGTAAAGATGTACTTAAAAACAACCCTAATGTAGATAATCTCATCATATTTGATAAAAAGAGAGATTCAACCTTTGGACTTATAAAAAAACTTTATAATAAATTTGATGTGGCAATATCTCCCCATCGTTCCCACAGAGCTTCATACATACTATTTTTATCAAAGATACCAAAGAGGATTGGATTTGATAGAGCAGGATTTTCTTTTTTATACACAGACACGGTTCCCCACAGATTTGACGGAACCCATGATATAGATAGGAATTTATCACTTTTAAAGGTTTTTCCGGAATACAAGGAAGAAAAGATAAAACGAATTCCTTCTCTTTATCTGTCAGAAGAGGAAGAAGAGTTTTATAAGAAATTTAAATTAAAATCAAAAGATTACATAGTAATAGCTCCTGGCTCCAAGTGGAAAACAAAGAGATGGACTTCAAAAGGATTCTTTGAAGTAGCAAAGAGACTGTCAAAAGATTTTAAAGTGGTTTTTATTGGTTCTGGTGAAGATAGGGATTTTATGGATGAGATACTATCATTTGGAAAACTGAATGTAGAGGACTTGATTGGTAAAACATCTCTTAAGGAAAGCTTCTCAATAATAAAACATTCAAAACTTCTTGTATCAAATGATTCAAGTCCGGTTCACATGGCTGTAGCTTTTAACACACCGGTAATAGATATATACGGACCTACTGTTAAAGATTTTGGATTTTATCCATACAGAAACGGCGTAGTTATAGAAGTTCATGGGTTAAGTTGTCGCCCTTGTGGGCTCCACGGACATGACAGATGTCCAATTGGAACCCATGAATGTATGGAGAAAATAAATCCAGAAGAGGTTTTAAAGGAAGTTTACAGATTACTCACTCTATCCATCTCTTAGTTAGGTTTTGATAACTGTCTATCCTCCTATCTCTGAAAAATGGCCAAGTTGTTCTAACACTATCCAAGATAGAAAGGTCAACTTCACAGACCACATTTTCCTCTTTATCTACAGAAGCTTTATAAAGAATCTCCCCGTAAGGATTACTTATAAAACTCTGTCCCCAGAACTCTATTCCTTCATTTCCATCAGGACTTGCCTCAAATCCTGTTCTGTTTACGGAAACTATATAACAGCCGTTTGCTATACCGTGTGATCTCTGTATAGTTTCCCAGGCAAGATGTTGACTTTCTCCAAACTGCTCTTTTTCAGAGGGAAGCCAGCCTATTGCAGTTGGATAAAATATAATCTTAGAGCCAGATAATGCAGTTAATCTTGCTGCTTCTGGGTACCACTGGTCCCAGCAGATCAAAACTCCTATATCTACATACTTTGTTTTAAATGTTTTATAACCTAAATCTCCGGGAGTAAAGTAAAACTTCTCGTAAAAGTGAGGGTCATCTGGAATATGCATCTTCCTGTATTTTCCCAAAAATCTACCATCGGCATCTATTACAACGGCAGTATTAAAGTAAAGTCCATCTGTAAGTTTTTCAAAAAGTGATGCCACTATAACAACCTTTCCATCTTTTGCAATCTTTGACAGAGTCTTTATAGTAGGATTGTCTTCATCTATCTTTTCAGCAAGCTTGAAATTTTCCCAATCTTCTGTTTGACAGAAGTATAGAGATTTAAAAAGCTCACTTGTTGAAATTATATGAGCTCCATCTTTTATAAGTTTTTGGATATTTTCAACAGCTTTGTCAAAATTCTCTTTCAAATCTGAAGAGTGTTTCATCTGTATAAATCCCACATTAACCTTATCCATAGGACTCCTCTTTTTTTTATCCATTTAAAATCTTAACATAAAACTTTCTACTTCTTGGTCCGTCAAACTCTGCAAAGAATATTCCCTGCCATGTGCCAAGAGTAAGTTTTCCATCTACTATAGGTATAGATACAGAGCTACCGGTTAAAACAGACTTTATATGGGCTGCTGCATTTCCCTCTGTATGATGATAACCTGCTACCCAAGGAACATCTTTTTCAAGATGATTCTTTATGTCAGTAACTACATCAGGGTCTGCATTTTCATTTATAAAAACACCGGCTGTTGTATGGGGCACATATACTACACACAATCCGTCCTTTACTTCTGACTCTCTTACAAAATCTATCACTAAATCCGTAATCTCTACAAAATCTGTCCTTGATGATGTTTTTAAATTAAACATCTTAAACATGGGTTTTAACTCCGGCTAATTTTAGCTTACTATCTATTTTATTATAAACTTCTCTCACTATATCATCATAACTTTTTTCTTGTGGATATACAACCTCTAAAAACTCTACAGTTATTTTTCTTGGTTTTGGAAATTTTGAGTTTATCGGAAAACTCTCAAAAGCACCTTTTATAACAACCGGAACAACCGGAATGTTAAGCTCCCTTGATAGGATAGCAAAACTCTTCTTAAACTCAAGTAAATTACCATCCCTCGTCCTTGCACCTTCCGGAAATATCACCAGATTCTTACCTTTCTTTAAAACAGAAGCAGATTTTAAAAGAGAATCTCTAAGATTTTTGTTTATATTTACTATTAGAATTCCACTTTTCTTTGCTATAAACTTTCTAAAATCTGAATTAAAGTAAGTTTCTTCTGCTAAAAAGTATGTTTTTATTAAAACATCCGTAGGAAGTGAAGCTGCTATTAAAAAACCATCTAAAAAACTCTGATGGTTTGAAGCAAATATAACTGGATTATTTGGTATATTTTCAACACCTTTTACAGATAAGCCGTTATACAACTTAAAAATGATTTTTAAAATAGGTTTTATGTAGATAGAAAGGCATCTATCACATATCTGTAATTCCACTTTTTGACTTAAAATCTTTTTCCAATCTATATCAGAACTTTCTATCCTCGATATGCGGTCTTTTATGAAAGTGTATATCTTTTCAACGGTTTGATTCTCTACAAGGAAATCTTCTGATAAATTAACACCAAAGGCTGTTTCCAAAAATGTTAAAAACTCTATCTTTCCAAGAGAATCAAGTCCTAAATCTATCTCTATATGTGAGTCCGGATATGGTGTTATTTTTGTATAGTTTTGAAGGTAATTTTTTATTGTCTGATATATCTCATCTTCTGGCTCTTTTACATCTCTTTTTTCCTGTTGTTTCTGTAAAAACTCTCTCAACATAAACCTTCTGATTTTACCAAGTCTGGTTTTAGGAAGCTCTGTATTTACTATCGTAAAGCCGTTTAATCTTTTGTAAGACACAGTAGATAGGTTGTATTTATCAATAACATTCCATTTTATAGTCTCATAGATATTTACTATCTTCTCTTTTTTGATGTAGTCATAATCCGGATATATTACCGCAAAAAGTTGTCTATCTCTCTCTATAACGGCTATCTCCTTTACTATAGGAAAGTTTTTAGTTATGTAATTTTCTATATCCTCTGGATTGATATTTTTACCATTTGGCAAAACTATTATCTCTTTCTTTCTACCAGTTATATAGAGATAACCATCTTCATCAAAAAATCCTAAATCTCCTGTTTTAAAATATCCATTTTCAAAAGCTTCGTCTGTTTCTTTTGGTTTATTATAATATCCTTTAAATACATTTCTACCTTTTACTAATATTTCATCATCTTTTATCTTAACTTCTACACCTTCAATAACTTTACCTACGGAACCAAGCTTTATTTTATCTGGAGGATTAAAAGATACTATTGGAGAAGTTTCAGTAAGCCCATAGCCCTCAATAATCTTAAAACCTAAACTCCATAAATCTTTTGCTACTTCCACATCAAGTTTAGATCCGCCACTTACAAAATACTTTACACTACCTCCAAACTGCTGATGAACCTTTTTAAATATGAATCTTGATATAGGTTGATAATTTAAACTTTTTGATAATTTAAAGAGGGATTTTGCAATAAAGTTTGAATTTATCCTATCAAAAATCCTCTTATGAAAGAGATTGTAAAGCCTTGGAACGCCTACAAGTATTGTTATTTTATAATCTTGAAATTTTTTTAGTATATCATCAGGAGTTAACTTTTCTAAAAATACTATTGTTGCTTGAAGTTGAAGAGGTATTAAAAGACTTACAACAAGAGGATAAGAGTGATGAAAAGGTAAGATTGCAATAGTTTTATCTTCACAGGAAGCTATACCTACTTTTTCCACACTTTCTATATTTGATAGAAGATTATCAAATGTAAGCATAACGCCTTTTGGATTTCCGGTTGTCCCTGATGTATAAAGTATAACGGCAACATCATCTTTTAATTTTTCCGTAAAGTCCATGTTATCCGGCGTAAAATCATAGCTTAATCTGTTTATCTCTATCACTTGAGGCTTATTGGATAGCTGATTAACAATCGGTAGTCTTTCTGTAGAAGTAAGTATCACCTTTGGTTTACAGTCTGATATGTAGTACTCTAAATCTTCTTTACTGCTCATAAAATCAATTGGAACGGCTACACCACCTTTTTCCCAGATAGCAAATAGAGAGTAAACCCAAAATGGACTATTTTCTGAGAAGATAATTACTCTATCACCTTTTTCTATGTTTAGAATAGATCTAAATTTATTAATATTTTCAACAACTTCTCTATAACTTATAACCTGTGTCCCATATACAAAAGCAGTCCTATCAGTAGCTTCAAGTTTTAGCATTTAACTACTTTTTCAATATGTTTTTTCAATTTACTCCTCTTAATCTTTTATAACTTTAATTATAAGCTTCTTCCTACAGTTAAACAACTGATGAAAGTGGTATAATTTTTATCTAATTTTCAGTATAGAGGTTAAAATTTATGAAGTATATGACGGGAGATGAGATAAGGGAGAGTTTTTTAAAATATTTTGAAAGTAAAGAACATACAGTTGTAAAGTCTGCACCTATCATTCCGGATAACGACCCAACTCTTCTATTTGTAAACGCCGGAATGGTTCCATTTAAAAATGTTTTCTTAGGATTAGAAACAAAACCGTATAAAAGAGCTGCTTCTTGTCAAAAAGTTTTCAGGGTATCCGGAAAACATAACGACCTTGAAAATGTTGGATACACACCAAGACACCACACATTTTTTGAAATGCTTGGAAATTTCTCATTTGGAGATTACTTCAAGAAAGAAGCAATAGAGTTTGCTTGGGAGTATATAACTCAGATTTTGGGAATACCTGAAGATAGACTTTTGGTATCAATCTTTGAAGAAGATGAAGAAGCTTTTAGAATATGGAACGAATTAATAGGATTACCTACTGAAAAGATAAAGAGAATGGGCTACAAAGATAACTTCTGGTCTATGGGAGATACAGGACCTTGTGGACCTTCTTCTGAGATTTACTTTGATAAAGGTGAGAAGTGGGGTAATCCGGAGTTTGGTTCAGAAGAGGATAATAGATACCTTGAGATATGGAACTTGGTATTTATGCAGTATAACAGAGATGAAAATGGAGTGTTACATCCTCTTCCCAATCCAAGTATAGACACCGGAATGGGACTTGAAAGAATAGCTTCTGTTATGCAGGGAGTTGACAGTAACTTTGAAACAGACCTATTTAAACCAGTAATAAATTTCTGTGAAGATATCTCATCTAAAGAATACGGCAAAAATGAAAAAGATGATGTTGCAATGAGAGTGATAGCAGACCACCTCAGAGCTATGACCTTTTTAATATCTGACGGAGTATTACCTTCAAATGAAGGAAGGGGATATGTATTAAGAAGAATAATAAGGAGAGCCTTAAGATACGGAAAACATTTAGGATTAGACAGACCTTTTCTCTTTGAAGGAGTTGATGTTGTTATAGATAAGATGAAAAATGCATATCCGGAGTTATTACCAAACAGAAACTTTATAAAAGCAGCGGTAAAGTCAGAAGAAGAGAGATTTATAAATACATTAAGAAGGTCTTACGGCGTTCTGATTGATATGATAGAGACAGCTAAAAAGGAAGGAAGAAGATACCTCAAAGGTGAAGAGGTATTTAAACTTTACGATACTTACGGATTTCCACTTGACCTTATGGAAGATGTGTTGAGAGATGAGGATTTAGTTTATGACAAACAGGAGTTTGAAAATTACCTAAAAGACCAGAGAGAAAAAGCAAGAAAATCATTTAAAACTTCTGCAAAAGAGATAAAAACTATCTACTCTATAATAAAATCAAAGTTTTCAGATACCCAGTTTATAGGATATGACCATCTAACTTCAGAAGATTCTAAACTACTTGCTGTAATAAAGGGTGACCAAGAGGTAAATGAATTAAGCGAAGGAGAAGAAGGAGAGGTTATACTTGATAAAACACCTTTCTATCCAGAAAAGGGAGGACAGATAGGAGATAGAGGAATAATAGAGGGAGATGGATTTTTATTTGAAGTGTTAGATACACAGGTCTATCTTGATGGATTAATTGTCCATAAAGGAAAAGGTATATACGGCACCTTAAAACCTAACCAAGTTGTAATGGCAAAGGTTGATAGAGAGAGAAGATTGAACATAATGAGACACCACACAGCTACACACCTATTACACGCAGCATTGAGAAATATACTCGGTGACCATGTAAAGCAGGCAGGTTCTTTGGTAGCAGATGAGTATCTAAGATTTGATTTTACCCATTACGAAAGTTTAACAGATGAAGAGATAAAGATGGTTGAAGAATTTGTAAACAGACAGATTATGGAAAACCATCCAGTAGTCTGTGAAGAGATGCCTTATGAAGAAGCTATAAAATCCGGAGCAATAGCCATATTTGAAGAGAAATATTCAGATGTGGTTAGAGTCCTTACAGCAGGAGTATCAAAAGAGTTATGTGGTGGAACCCATGTAAAAATGACTGGAGATATAGGTTATTTTAAAATCATTTCAGAGTATGCTGTATCTTCTGGAACAAGGAGAATAGAAGCAGTAGCTGGAATAAAAGCGGTAGAACAAGGACTAAAAGAACATTTCCTAATAAAACAACTGTCAAGAGCACTTACAGTAAAAGATGAGCAGTTACTTGATAGAGTGGAAAAACTACTAAACATAATCAAAGAAAAAGATAAAGAAATAGTAAGATTAAACCAAAAAATAGCAAACTTACAGGCAAAAGAGAGTATAAAGGTAGAAGAGAAAGGAGATTACAAACTTATATACGGACAGATAGACAACCTACAACCAAATCAACTTAGAGAGATGTCAGACAATCTTAAAAATCAGTATAAAAATGCGGTTATACTACTTTTATCAAAGGATACAGAAAAACAGAAAGTAAACTTTATAGTATCTGTATCAAAGGAGTTAACAGATAGGTTCAAAGCAAATGATATAGCAAAAGAGATAGCATCAATATTAGGTGGAAATGGTGGTGGAAGACCTGATATGGCTCAGGGAGGCGGCACAAAATTAGAAAATATAAATCAGGTTGTAGAGAAGTTTAGAAACCTGTGATGAAAAATCTATAAAAACTTTTACAGGAGGTTATTTTATGCAAGGTGATCCAATGAGTGGTCTTATTAGTGCGATTGTTTGGATGGTTATGCTCCTTGGTATATTTTACTTTCTACTTTGGAGACCCCAGCAACAACAGAGAAAAAAACACGAGGAGTTTTTGGCAAATCTAAAAAAGGGAGATAAGGTTATAACAACCGGAGGGATAATTGGAGAGGTAAAATCTATAGAAGATAAGACAGTTACATTAAAAGTTTGTGAAGGCTGCCTTGTAAAGGTTCTAAAACCTTCAATATCTACATACTACCAGGAAGAAGAGAAGAAGTCCGAGTGATAAAACAAGAGGGATTATTCCCTCTTCCTATTATGTAAAATTATATTATAATTTAGCTGATAAAATACTGTTGAGGTAATTAAGATGGCTGACTTTACAAAAGCAGGAACTGACAGAGGAGATTTAGAGAAAGAGATAAACCATATACTTATCTCTACAAAAATAACCTACCATTCTTATATTGTAAATTTAGGAGATTTAACAAAGGAAGAACTTGAGTCAGACCTAATGGAATATCAAAGACAGCTTGTTGCAAATATTTTACCCGTAGTAAAAAAAGCTGAAGCAACTAAAATTCCAAAAATAATAGATATGGCTTATGAAATAAGACATCTTATGGAGGATTTAATATCCAAAATAGAGGAAAGGATTAAGCAGTTATAGTACAAACATTTTTTATACTACTGCTAAATTCTCTCTTTCTATAGCTCCAAGTATACCATTTACAAATTTAACTGCTTTCTTTGAATCTGTATAACATTCCAATAATTCAAGCAAAAAAGATATTGTATAGTTAAAGTCTTTAATATCCACATAGTTAGAAGCTTTAGCCATTAAAATTTTAGACACACCTATCCTTAAAACGGCTCTCTCTATAAAACCTAATCTTTCAAATCTCCAATCTTGAAGATGCTCTTGGATAGTTTTATCAACAGCCTCTCTATTATCCTCATAGAATTTGGTTATTTGATATATCAAATCAAGGTATTCTTTTGGAAGTCTAACTCCTTCTATAAACTCAGATAGAAGTTCTTTAATATCTTTTCTGGAGATATCGTAAGCGTAAAAAATCCTAATCAATATCTCTAAACTTAACTTTTTTAATTTTTTATTTAATATTTTTCCCTTCATTAAGAAATCTCTCTCAAAATATTTACCATCTCTATAGCTGTTAAGGCTGCATCAAAACCTTTATTACCCATCTTTGTTCCAGCTCTCTCTATGGCTTGCTCTATAGTATCTGTTGTTAGTATTCCGTAAATTATCGGAATCTCTGTTTCAAGTGAAACTTGAGCTATACCTTTTGTTACCTCGTTTGCCACATAATCAAAGTGAGGTGTTGCACCTCTTATAACAGCTCCAAGACAGATAATAGCATCGTATTTTCCGGATTTTGCCAACTTCTTTGCCATCAGTGGTATCTCAAAAGAACCTGGAACTTTGAAAACTTCTATATTCTCATCAGATCCACCGTGTCTAACAATACAGTCAACAGCTCCTTCCAATAATCTCTCTGTTATAAAGCTGTTATATCTTCCAACAACTATTCCAAACTTTATACCTGCTGCTGAAAGCTGACCTTCTCTTATCTTCATCTTCTACTCCTTAATCATCCCAATTTTTCCATCTTTCTTCATAGAATCACCTTCAACTAAACCTCTTTTACAACTTTTTTAACGGTATCAACAATATATTCAACTTCTGAGTCTGTTAAAGATGCATGTATAGGTATTGCAAAAAGCTGATCTTTTGCTAATTCTGCAAACTCGCAAGGTAAGTGCTCTGCACCTCTCAATTGATGTAAAGTATACTCGTAGTATATTCTCGCCCCTATACCTTTTTGGAGAAGTTTTTCCACTATCTGATTTCTCTTTGGATGTCTCAATGCATAGATATGGAAAACATGTTTTCTATCTGGATATTCCCGTGGTATAACAAGTCCAGGAAGATTTTCAAACTCACCGTTGTATATCTTAGCAATCTTTCTTCTTTTCTCATTTGTCTCTTCTAACCTTTTAAGTTGCCAATAACCTATCCCTGCCTGAAATTCAGTTATCCTCAAATTTAAAGCTGGATGAGAACCAAACTCTATCCAGTTTGATATTTTTTCGTCTATCTCCGGATTATTTGTAAGAATAGCTCCACCTTCACCCATGGCTACATTCTTAGATGCATAAAAACTAAATGCTGATAAATCTCCCAATGAACCTGCCTTTTTACCTTTAAACTCTGCACCATGGGCTTGGGCAGAATCTTCAAGAATGATAACATTATTATCTCTGCATATCTGTTTTATTTTATCCATCTGTGCCGCTTGACCAAAAAGATGCACCGGAATAATAGCCTTAGGTTTATACTTTTCTACGGCTTCAGCAAGCTGATTTACATCCATAGTATAACTTTCATCTACATCAATTACAACTGGAGTTCCACCTGCCATATAAACAGTATCTATTGTTGCCATAAAACTTAGAGCAGGAACAATCACAATATCCTCTTTCTTTGATATTCCTATAGCCTTTAAAGCTATATACAATGCAGCTGTTCCACTACATATAGTGTGACAGTATGTAACTCCTATATAGTCTTTAAAAGCTTCTTTAAACTTTAAAGTCCAAGGACCTCGTGTTATCTGACCACTTCTCATAATTTCAAGGACTGTCTCTTCTTCCTCTTTTCCAAAGTAAGGTTTAATAATCGGTATCAACTTACATCTCCTTTATATCTTAATTTTTTCAACTTCTTTAAGTATGTCCAATGCTCTGTATGAGCTATCGTAAGATGGATTTTTTATAAAATTATCTATCATCATCCTTAATTTATCTATGTTATCTTTCTCTTTAACGCTATTATCTGGATAGTGTATTCTATCTTCAACAAAGTTTAGTATTGTTTCTCCCTCTTTCGAGTAAAGATGCCATTGCCTCTTTAAGAAAGGATTTAACCAAGCTACTTCAAGGTGTAAATCTATATTACTACCCTTTACATCCAAACTTACATAATTACCTTCCACTTTCACATCTTTGATTTTAAAACTACCAAAAAGATAGTGAAATATATATAAATCATGCCATGCTAAGTCATAAAATGGATTTATATATCCCTTCCCTAAATTTAATCTATAACCTTCAGCTTTTTCCCAGAGATTATCCTTTTTTATATTTCTCACAATGTTTGAGAAAATTTCTATCTCAGAGACTGCAAAATAAACTCCTTTTTTATGGGCAAGTTCAATAGTATCTGATAGTGATTTTGTGTCAAAAGCCGGTGGTTTTTCAACCATAACATTTATACAATTTTCTAAGGCAAAATTGGCAATCGGTATATGGGATTGGGGAGAAGTTGCTACAAAGAGATAGCTTATATCTTCTTTATCTATAGCTGATTTTAAATCAGTATACTTTGGCACATTCTCTGGAAAATTTGCAAATTTGACAGGGTCAGAATCTATCAAAACATACTCTAAACCAAGTTCTTTAAATTTATTTACATATTTAGAACCCATATTCCCAACGCCAACAATTCCTACTTTCAACATATCTCCTAAGAAATGTTTTACAAAATTTAAGCAAAAATTATACCAAAATTTAGGACGTAAAATTTTGCCAGAATTATAAGGACCTGTAATCTTATACTTTTATCATTTTTATAAATTTTATGACTTCCAGATTGTCTAATCAGAATAAATCCTAATTTTAATAAAATCTTTATAAGTTCATCGGCTGTTATTCTTGGAAACTTCTCGCTCAAATATCAACCTCTACAACATCAAATAAAACAAAATCTTTAATAGGTATTTCTTCCCCTTTCTCTAATCTATCAAGAATATGTAACCTTACGACTTCTTCTAAGTTTTTTCTAATCTCTTTAATGTTTTCTCCCTGTGTGTAAGATTCTTGAATAGTTGGATAGTAAGCAAAGTAACCATTTTCATCTTTTTCAATTACAACAGGAATGTTATAAATTCCCATATATATAAGCCTCCGGGATATATAAACTGGTTAAATCAGATTATACTTTTTGAGGATCTCTTCAAGTTTTTCTTTGTTTTTTTGATTCATATAGTAAAGTGGTAGTCTGATTTCTCCATCTCTGATAAGTCCCATCATATAAGCTGCTGTTTTTATCGGGATAGGATTAGTTTCTATAAATAGTACCTTAAATAGGTCCCAGTATCTGTTATGTATCTCAAGGGCTTCCTTAAACTTACCTTCAAGGGCAAGTTTACACATCTGGGATATTTCTCTCGGTATTATGTTATTTGCAACAGATATTACTCCTTTTGCTCCAACTGCCATCATAGGAAGTGTTAAAGCATCATCTCCGGAGAGTATTAAAACCTCCTCATTTGTAAGTGATATAGTTTCAGAAACCCTTGCAACATTACCGGTAGCCTCTTTTATTCCTATTATATTTGGAAAATCAGAGTAAAGTCTTGCAAAAGTCTCAGGAAGCATATCTACACCAGTCCTGGAAGGTATGTTATACAGTATAAGTGGAATATTTGTCTCTTCTGCTATTGCTTTGAAGTGTTGATATATTCCCTCTTGGGTAGGTTTATTGTAGTAAGGAACTACCTGTAGAGAGCCATCGGCTCCTACCTTTTCTGCAAACTTCGTAAACATAATAGCTTCGTGGGTAGAGTTTGCTCCTGTCCCGGCAATTATAGGTATCCTCTTATTTGCATACTCAACTGCAAGCTCTATCAAAAGTTCATGTTCTTCGTAAGTCAATGTAGGAGATTCTCCAGTTGTACCAGCTACAACTATGGCATCTGTCTGATTCTCTACATGAAAATCTATAAGATTTCTAAGAGATTCTTTATCTAACTTTCCATTTCTAAAAGGTGTTATAAGTGCAACTATAGAACCATAAAACATATTTAATTCCTCCGGATTTTAAGTTAAAATTTGATAATAATTATACAACAGGAGAAAAAAGTGACAAATAAATTTGTTATAAAAAATTTAGAAGAGTTGAATAAATTTAGTGAAAAGTTTGCAAAACGTTTAAAAGGTAATGAAATAATCCTTCTTAAAGGTGATTTAGGTGCCGGAAAAACCACATTTACAAAGTATCTACTTAAACATCTAAATATAGATGATGATGTTGTATCTCCCACCTTTACAATTATGAATAGCTACCAAGGTAAATTTGATATATACCATATTGATATGTATAGAGTAGATAATTTTGATATATCTGATTTGGTAGATAAAGGGTTGATAATAATAGAATGGCCTAAAGAAGAAAAATTTCTAAACTACAAAGTTCCCGTTTATATAATAAGAATAGATGTTTTAGATAATGAAAGCCGGATTTTTGAAGTCCAAGAGATATCCCCCTAAAAAGGGGGATTATTTATATTACTCTAATATCTCTAGAACTGCTTTTTTGTTTGACTTTCTTGAAACTGCAGAGAGAATAGTTCTCATAGCTCTTGCTGTATTACCTTTCTTACCGATAACTTTACCAAGATCCTCCGGAGCGACCTTTAACTCGATAACGGTAATTTTTTCACCTTCAATCTCTTTAACTTCTACCTTCTCCGGATGGTCAACGATAGCTTTTGCCATAAACTCAATAACTTCTGTAAGTTTGCTCATCTGCCTTCCTCCTTTTTAGAGTTTTTTCAGTTTAGCCCGAAATCTTTTAGGATTTTGAGTGCTCTGTCTGTAGGTTGAGCTCCTTTCTGTATCCACCCTTTTGCTTTTTCCACATTTATATTTCCTGTTTTTAGTATTGGATCGTAAGTCCCGATATAATCTATAGCTTTACCTTCTCTTGGTGCCTTAGAATCAATTACAACCATTCTGAAAACCGGATGTTTCTTTCTTCCTGCTCTTGCAAGTCTTATTCTTACCAAACTTTTACCTCCTTAAAATTTAAAATGGCAATTTAAATGGAAAATTCATTTTACCAGATTTTTTGATTTTTTTCATCATTTTTTTCATCTCTTCATACTGTTTTAAAACTTTATTTACCTCTAAAATAGTTGTTCCGCTACCTCTTGCTATCCTTTTCTTTCTACTTCCGTTTATAATAAATGGTTTTCTCCTTTCTTCTGGAGTCATTGAGTTTATGATAGCTTCTATCTTAACAAACTGTTTTTCATCTACTTTTAAATCTTTTATCTTGGCTCCTATACCAGGTATCATCTTTAAAATTTGTTCCATAGGACCAAGACTTCTTATCATTTTTATCTGTTCTCTCAAATCCTCCAATGTAAATTCAGCATTCATAACTTTTTCTGCCATCTGTTTGGCTTTTTCTTCATCAATAGCTGCTTGCATTTTTTCGATAAGAGTTTGAATATCTCCAAGTCCAAGTATCCTTTGAGCTATCCTATCAGGATAAAACTGCTCAAAATTCTCTATTTTTTCTCCGGTTCCGATAAACTTTATAGGAACACCTAATATCTTTCTTATAGAGAGGGCTATACCACCTCTTGCATCACCGTCAAGTTTGGTAAGTATCACTCCTGTTAAACCAACGGCTTTATGAAACTCTTTAGCTGTGTTTATAGCATCCTGTCCTTGCATTGAGTCTGCTACGTATAACACTTCAGCAGGTTTTACTTTTTCTTTTATTTTAATAAGTTCTTCCATAAGCTCTTGGTCTATATGAAGTCTTCCGGCTGTGTCAAGGATTATATATGAAAATCCCTGTTTTTTTGCATCTTCTATAACTTTCTCTGTTAGTTTTATGGCATCTTTTTCTTCTTCATCTACAAAACATGGTATATCTATGGAAGACGCTAAGGTGCATAACTGTTTTGCAGCGGCAGGTCTTCTTACATCAACAGAAGCTACTCCTACCTTAAAACCTTTTGATTTTAGATACTTTGCAAGTTTTCCAGCTGTTGTTGTTTTACCTGTTCCTTGAAGACCTACAAGCATAATTATTGTAGGCGGTTTTTCCGATTTGTTTAGTGTAGGAGGTTCCTGTCCACCTAAAATTGAAAGTGTCTCATCATAGAGAAGTTTTATTATAGTTTCTCCAGCTGTTAAACCTTTGATAACTTCCTGTCCTAAAAATTTTTGTTTAATTTCAGCTATAAACTGTTTAACAACATCAGTATGGACATCTGCATCAAGTAGTGCTACTCTTATATCCCTTAAAGCGTCATCAAGAGTTTTCTCATCTATCTTCTTAGCACCTTTTAACTTATCTATTACATTGCTAAATTTTTCAGCTAAAAGCTCAAACAAACTTATTCCTCCCTAGATAAAGTAACAGGATTTTATATTATACCATTTAACTCTCTTTTCAAATGTTTAAAGGTTTCCTTATCCATCTTTCTTTTACCATACATGTATTTTTCTATATCTTTTACTAACTTCAAAACTTTATTTCTTAAATTCTCGTTATCTATCTTCATAATAAACTCTTCAAGTCCTTCATTCTCTGCTTTGTTTATACCTAACTTTTTCAGCTTTTTAATCAACAATCTCACTAATTTTTTTTCATAACTTTCTCGGCTGTATCTATACAACATTACAACCAGTAAAACTGATATAAACACAAAAATTAGATAAAGTATATAGATAATTAGCCGTTTTTTATCTATATCTATATTCTTTAATAAAGACACTTTTGAAGAAACTGTTTTATATAGGGTCATCTGTTTTGAAAAGTCATAGTTTAAGATAAAAATATTGTAGTAGTAATTTATGGTATCGTAAAAAAGTTTTATCTTGGAAGGTCTCTCTATTGTTTGAAGAATCTGATTTCTTATCGGTGGTGTAGGGTCAAACCTTATCCATCTACCATTTATATATGCTTCTACCCAAAGGTGAGCATCTTTCTCCTTCACAAGGTAGTATTTACCAATATCGTTGTATGTTGATGTTTTATAACCTCCTACAACTCTTGATGGAATATTGTTTATACGAAGGATTATAGCCATTGCGGTTGCAAAATATTCACAGTTACCCTTTTTCTTTACAAATAGGAACTTTTCAAGTTGATTTTCACCTACAGGAAGATCTGTAAGTGAGTAATCAAAT
>JBEULE010000031.1:0-2793 GCA_041287495.1 Hydrogenothermaceae bacterium | reverse complement strand
AGAGCTTATGTTTCCACTTAAAGCTGCAACCATTGGAATGAAGAATATAATAGGTAAAAACTCTTCTATGGTAAACTTGAAAACACTTATTATAATTGCTGTTATAAATTCACCAAAGGTTGATACTAAAAGCCAAGGAAGACGGAGTTTTGCAATTTTAAAAATCTTGTTTGAGTAAAAAAGTTCCTCTTCTTGAGCTCCAGCCATTTTGAAAAAATCTTCAGTTGTTTTTTCTGAAATTATATTTATAATATCTTCAATGTATATTACCCCTTTTAAAACATCTTCTTCATCTACAACTGGTAGCATATAAAGGTCATATCTTCTAAATAGTTCTATTGCTTCTTCTTTTGTTTGATTTTCTTTTGCAACTATAACATCTCTTATCATAATATCTCTCAACATAGCATTTTCTGGAGATTTTATAAGGTCCTTTAAAGATACTACACCTACAACTCTTTTTTTCTCATCTGTAATGTATATGTATAAAACTTCTATATCTTCCGGAAGTTCTTTTATCCTGTTTAAAGCTTCTTGGACTGTTGTATCTTCCTCAAAGTATACAAAATCTTCTCTTGTTATAGAAGCTAAGATATCTTCTCCTTCTTTTAGTATTTTCTCTATTTTTTGTTTTTCCTCATCTTCAAGTTTTTCAAGGACTTCTCTCTTTACTTCCTCCGGTGAAATATCTATAAATCTTGCTATATCTCCTGTAGGTAGCTCTAAAATAAGAGTGACTGATTCTTTATGATGTAATCCCCTGATTATATCTATCTGTATATCATCATCTAAATCTAAAAATACCAAGGCGGCTTTCCTTAAATCTATCTTCAAGAGAAAAGAGAATAACTTTAATCTGTCATTTCTGCTTATATTTTTTATTACTTCAGCTATATCTCCCTTATGGGATTTTGTTAAAACTCTCTCCAAAGTTTTGTAATCATTTTTAGTTAAAGCTCTTAATATTGTTTCTCTTAAAACCTTTAAAACAGGATTAACCATAGCTTATCCTAAGATATCTGATTGTATCCAAGAGCTCTCAACAGTCTTATATCTTCCTTCCATCTTTCCTTTACTTTTACATGAAGGTTTAAAACCACTTTTTTACCTAAGAGATGTTCTAATTCTTCCCTTGCCTGAGTTCCTATCTTCTTTAACATCTGACCTTTTTTACCTATTATGATTCCTTTATGATTATCTTTTTCTACATATACTGTAGCTTCTATAAATAGAATATTTTTGTTAACATCACCTTCTTTTACACTCTCTACATCCACAGCAACCGAGTAGGGTATCTCATCTCTTGTATTGAAAAAAACCTTCTCTCTTATAATCTCTCCTATATAAAGTTTTAAAGGTAAGTCTGTTATTTGGTCTTCTGGATAAAGTGGTAGAGATTCAGGAAGATATTTTTTTATTGTGTTTAAAAGTTCATCTATATTGATATTTTTTATAGCCGATACTGGGACTATCTCATTAAAGTTGTGTATCTTTGTAGATTCCTCTATTAACGGTAAAACTAAATCCCTCTGTATCTTATCTATCTTGTTTATAACAAGTATGGTTGGTTTGTTTATATTTTTTAAATAGTTCTCTACTATCTGTTTATCTTCATTAGTCCAACCCATGTCTGCCTCTATAACCATACATATAACATCTGCATCTTCAATAGATGACACTGCTGACTCTACAACAGATTTTGTTAGCAAGTCTTTGCCTTTCTGAATTCCTGGTGTATCTAAAAATATTATCTGTGCATCTGGAAGATGTTTTACTCCCAGTATTCTTATTCTTGTTGTTTGCGGTCTTGGACTTACAATAGATAGCTTTGTCCCTATTATATTGTTAAGTAATGTAGATTTTCCTACATTTGGTCTTCCTATTATTGCTACAAATCCGGCTCTAAAATTCTCCATTTTCTCTCCTCATTATTAATAATAAAAATAAACTTCTTTTAAAAAAAGTCCTTCAGCTGGAGCTGAAAATCTACCTTTTGCTGGGTCTTTAGATGTTAATATTTTATCAAATTCTTTCAAATCTAAACTTCCTCTGCCAATAGCCATAAGATGTCCTACTATTCCCCTCACAAGTCCCCTTAAAAAGTGGGAAGCTGTTATCTCAAATTCCAGAACTGTTCCGTTAAATCTTATTTTTAACTCCCTAAGGTCTATCTCTTCTCTAAGATACTCACCTTTTTTGGCTATGCTTACAAGATTTTTATGTTTCTTTAAAATCTCAATACCTTCCAGTATTTTAACTAAATCAAACTTTTTATCAAAATACCATCCTCTACCAAACAGAAATGGATCTGGTTTTGTGTATACTCTATAGATATAGGTTTTACCTTTTGCATCAAATCTTGCATGGAAACTCTCATCAACCTTTTCAATATCTAACACAGATATATCTCTTGGTAAAGTTGCATTTAAGAATTTTTTTATATTAGATAGGTCTACTTCTTTCACAGTTTTAAAATTTGAAACATGTTTTAATGCATGTACACCTGCATCTGTCCTGCAACATCCTATAACCGTAATTTTTTGATTA
Organism: Hydrogenothermaceae bacterium; assembly: GCA_041287495.1. GTDB lineage: Bacteria > Aquificota > Aquificia > Aquificales > Hydrogenothermaceae > JAOABC01. Next base: position 246 of record JBEULE010000031.1, on the reverse strand, counting down.
AATAACCTTTCTAATCTCTCCTCAATAACCTGCTGTACTCCTACACCATTTTTTTGCCTTTGCCAACCGTTATAGTTTTTCCCCAAAAAAGAGATTGTAAGTTTATAGTTGTAAATCATAGATAAAATTTTATCAGATTTATGTAAAGAAAAACCTTATAGTTTTAGAGAAAATCCCATATATCAATATTAATACCACTGTAGCTAAAAATAACTGAAGAATTAATAAATCCTTTAAAAGGATCAT
>JBEULE010000030.1:0-2782 GCA_041287495.1 Hydrogenothermaceae bacterium | reverse complement strand
AGAGCTTATGTTTCCACTTAAAGCTGCAACCATTGGAATGAAGAATATAATAGGTAAAAACTCTTCTATGGTAAACTTGAAAACACTTATTATAATTGCTGTTATAAATTCACCAAAGGTTGATACTAAAAGCCAAGGAAGGCGAAGTTTTGCAATTTTAAAAATTCTGTTTGAGTAAAAAAGCTCTTCTTCCTGAGCTCCTGCCATTTTGAAAAAATCTTCTGTTGTTTTCTCAGAAATTATATTCAGAATATCTTCGATATATATAACACCTTTTAAGATATCTTCCTCATCTACAACTGGTAGTATATACAAGTCATATCTTCTAAACAGCTCTATAGCTTCTTCTTTTGTTTGATTTTCTTTTGCTGCAATAACATCTCTTATCATAATATCTTTTAACATAGCATTTTCTGGAGATTTTATTAGCTCTTTTAGAGATACTACACCTACAAGTCTCTTTTTCTCATCTACTACATATATGTATATAACTTCTATATCTTCAGAAAGCTCTTTTATTTTGTTTAAGGTCTCTTGGACCGTTGTATCTTCTTCAAAGTATATAAAATCATCTCTAACTATGGACGCTAAAACATCTTCTCCTTCTTTTAGAATTTTTTCTATTTTTTGTTTTTCCTCATCTTTAAGTTTTTCAAATACTCCCCTCTTTACTTCTTCCGGTAGAGTGTCCATAAATCTTGCAATATCTCCTGTTGGTAACTCTAAAATAAGATTGATAGCTTCTTTATGATGTAATCCCCTTAGTATATCTATCTGTATATCATCATCTAAATCTAAAAACACTAAAACGGCTTTTCTTATATCAATTTTTAAGAGAAAAGAGAAAAGTTTTATTCTGTCATTTTTGTTGATATGATTTATTACTTCTGCTATATCTCCCTTATGGGCTTTTGTTAGAACTCTCTCTAAGGTTTTATAGTCGTGTTTACTTAAAGCCCTTACGATGGTCTCTTTTAAAACATTTAAAACCGGATTAATCATATCTCACCTTAGGATATCTGATTGTATCCAAGAGTTCTCAAAAGTCTTATATCTTCCTTCCATCTCTCTTTTACTTTAACATAGAGATTTAAAACTACTTTCTTACCTAAGAGATGTTCCAGCTCCTCTCTTGCCTGAGTTCCTATCTTTTTAAGCATCTGTCCTTTCTTCCCAATGATAATTCCCTTATGATTATCTTTCTCTACGTATATTGTTGCATCTATAAATAACATATCTTTATTGACATCACCTTCTTTAACACTCTCTACATCTACGGCAACTGAGTAAGGTATCTCATCTCTCGTATTGAAAAAAACCTTCTCCCTTATAATCTCTCCTATGTATAGTTTTAAAGGTAGGTCTGTTATCTGGTCTTCAGGGTAAAGTGGTGGAGAAGGTGGAAGATATTTTTTTATTGTGTTTATAAGCTCATCTATGTTTATATTTTTTATGGCAGAAACTGGAACAATTTCATTGAAGTTGTATATCTTGCTGGATTCTTCTATCAGTGGTAACACTAAATCTCTCTGTATTTTATCTATTTTATTAATTACCAATATGGTTGGTTTATTTAACTTCTTCAGATAGTTTTCTACTATCTGTTTATCTTCATTTGTCCAGCCTTTATCTGCTTCTATAACCATACATATAACATCTGCATCCTCTATAGATGCAACCGTAGATTCTACAACAGATTTTGTCAATAAGTCTTTACCTTTCTGTATTCCAGGAGTGTCTAAAAATATTATCTGAGCATCTGGTAAATGTTTGATTCCCAATATCCTTATCCTTGTGGTTTGTGGTCTTGGACTTACTATAGATAGTTTGGTACCTATTATATTGTTAAGTAATGTAGATTTTCCTACATTAGGCCTTCCAACTATTGCCACAAATCCGGCTTTAAAATTTTCCATCTTTTCTCCTTTAGTAGTAAATATTCTTTAAAAATAATCCTTCAGCCGGAGCTGAGAACTTGCCTTTTTCAGGGTCTTTATATGCTAATATTTTATCAAATTCTTTCAAGTCTAAACTTCCTCTGCCTATTGCCATAAGATGTCCTACAATTCCCCTTACGAGCCCTCTCAAAAAGTGTGAAGCAGTTATATGAAACACCAATATACTACCATCAAATCTTACCTTTAACTCTCTAAGGTCAATCTCTTCCCTTAGATATTCACCTTTCTTGGATATACTTATAAGATTTTTATGTTTCTTTAAAAGTTCAACACCTTCTAATATCTTAACTAAATCAAACTTTTTATCAAAATACCAACCTCTACCAAATAAGAATGGGTCAGGTTTTGTGTATACTCTGTAGATATAAGTTTTACCTTTTGCATCAAATCTTGCATGAAATTTTTCATCAACTATCTCAACATCTAATACAGAGATGTCTCTTGGTAAGGTTGCATTTAAAAATTTCTTTATGTCAGCTGGCTCTACTTCCTTTTGGGCTTTGAAGTTTGAAACATGTTTTAATGCATGAACTCCACTGTCTGTCCTACAACATCCTATAACTATAATTTTTTGTCCAAAAAATCTCTCTAACCTATCCTCAATAACCTGCTGAATTCCTATGCCATTTTTCTGCTTTTGCCAGCCGTTATAGTTAGTTCCCAAAAAAGAAGTTGTAAGTTTGTAGTTGTAAATCATAGATAAAATTTTATCAGATTTATGTAAAGAAAAACCTTATAGTTTTAGAGAAAATCCCATATATCAATATTAATACCACTGTAGCTAAAAATAACTGAAGAATTAATAAATCCTTTAAAAGGATCAT
>JBEULE010000003.1:0-6714 GCA_041287495.1 Hydrogenothermaceae bacterium | reverse complement strand
AGAATTTACACCTGCAAGAAGATGGTCTTTTCTTGTAGGTAAAAACGAAAAAAGCCATACCGCTCAATCAAGATTTATCCAAATTCTTGAAAACGATGATTTTAAACCCACTCTTGAAGATTTAGAAAAAGCCTTTGATGTAGAAGTAGTAACAAAAGAATTCTTTGAAAAATACAGAGACCTTTTTATCAAAACAAAACTTGAACTTGACAAAATTATCAAATCAAATCAAAAAGTCAAAGATGAATTTGAAAAAAAGAACATAAATACTATTGATTTTGCCAAAAAACTTCTCGGTCAGACTGTATTTCTCTACTTTTATTTCTTACAAAAGAAAGGCTGGTTTGGAGCTGAAAAAGGAAAACCATGGGGGACTGGTCCAAAGGATTTTATGAGAAAATTGTTTAACAAAGAATTTGGTAGTTATCAGAATTTTTATAATGACATTCTTGAACCACTATTTTACGAAGCGTTAAGAACTGACAGAAACGCAGATGACCATTATTATAGTAGGTTTGATTGTAAGATACCATTTTTGAATGGTGGTCTTTTTGATCCAATTAATAACTTTGATTGGGTAAATGTAAATATTCTACTACTTTCAAATGAACTTTTCTCAAACAAAAACATAACAAAAGAAGGTGATATTGGAGATGGTATTCTTGATGTATTTGACAGGTATAACTTCACTGTAAATGAAGAAGAACCACTTGAAAAAGAGGTTGCCTTAGATCCGGAGCTCCTTGGAAAAATCTATGAAAAACTTAATGCCATAAGACCTGATAACTTTGATGAGTATGTCCAAGTTTTAAAATCTGGTAAAAAAGGCGAAGAGACAAAATTTAATAAAGAATACGGTTTTTACTACACACCAAGAGAAATAGTCCATTATATGTGCAGAGAAAGTTTGCTGAATTACCTTGAAACAGAACTAAAGGGCAAAGTTACAAGAGAAGACCTTGAGAAATTTTTCAATTATGCTGAAAGCCATAAAGAATTTGAAGTGGTAGCACTTGAAAGAGAGTAAAAAATAAAATCGGGAGAGTTAAAGAGAACAGAATATAAAAGTCAGGTTCCAGAAAGTATAAAAATTAATGCAAAAGAAATAGATAGTTTACTTGCAGATATAAAAGTATGGGACCCGGCAGTTGGCTCAGGAGCATTTCCTATTGGAATGCTACACGAAATAGTAAAATTAAAAAAGTTTACTTTCTGTGTATCTGAATAAAAATATAACAAACTACGACCTCAAACGCCACTCTATAGAAAACTCTCTTTATGGAGTTGACATAGACCCGGGAGCTGTTGAAATATGTAAATTAAGATTCTGGCTTTCAATGATTGTGGATGAAGAAGATTTCCAACAGATAAAGCCACTTCCTAACCTTGATTATAAAGTGGTTTGTGGTGATTCACTTTTAGGTGTTGAAAAGGATTTATTTAACCAAAATGCATTTTCAGAACTTGAAAAATTAAAGCCAGAATACTTTAACAAAACAAATCCTGTAAGAAAGCAGGAATTAAAGAAACGAATTGATGAATTGATTTATGAAATTACAAAAGGACATAAGGAATTTGATTTTGAAGTTTATTTCTCCGAAGTTTTCCATAAAAAAGGGGGGTTTTGATGTGGTGATTGGCAATCCGCCGTATAGGGGAAAATTTTCAGAATATGCAAAAGATTACTTTAAAAAATATTATAAATGTACAGGAAACGAGAATGAAAAAGGTTTTTTTGATACTTTTGCACTATTTATTGAAAAAGGATTTAACAACTTGCGTAAAGATGGGAATCTCATTTTTATTGTTCCTATTTCTATAACTTCAAGTGAATCTATGGTTCCTCTTCATAGGTTGCTTGAAAATAATTGTCAACTAATAAAAATTTCTTCCTATGCTGTAAGACCCCAACCAATTTTTGAAAGTGCTGATGTAAATAATTCAATAATTAGCTTCAGCAAAACACTAACACCAGTAGAGAAAATTTTATGCTCAAAAATGTATAGAAAAAGCAAACGATTTAATTTACAATATATACTTAACAATCTTAAATTCATAGATGTAAAAAATTATAAACTTAAAGGAAGATATCCAAAAATCTCATATGAAATAGAAACACAAATTTTAGATAAACTGTTTTCCCATAAAACAAGAATATTACATTTAATCAAGGAAGATGGCAAGAAGATTTTTTATCGTTCTTCTGGAGGTAGATATTTTAAAGTTATTGCACCTTACCCTACTAATTCATCAAAAGATGTAACAATTTCGCTTGATAAAAGATTAGCAAATACTATTGGCTGTATTTTAAGTAGCAATCTATTTTTCTAGTGGTATCAAATTTATTCTGATAACTTAAGCTTAAAACGATATGAAATAGAAGTTTTCCCTATACCTGTAGATAAATTAACAGATGACAAAATAGAAGAAATTGAAAAAATTTACCAAGAGTATTTAGAAGATATTGAAAAGAATGCTGTTATAAGAAAAACTGAAAAATATAAACGGATAAAAGAGTTTAAAGAGTATAAAATTAGGAAATCTAAAAAAATTATTGATTCAATAGATGATTTAGTATGTCCACTTTATGGTTTAAACAAAGAAGAAATAGAATACTTAAAAAACTATGAAATTGAATTCAGATTATCAGATGAAAGTAAGGAAAATGATGAAACCTAAAGAAAAAAAATACATATGTTTATTCACCCAATCCGATGATTACTTTTCTGACCCCAAAAAGCAAGCCCAAGTAAAAGAACTTGAATCCCAAATTGACCAGCTCATTTACAAGTTATACAATTTAACTGATGAAGAGATTAAAATTATTGAAGAAAAAAATGATACCTAACCGCAAAACCCTTGATAACATCGTCTTTGATGCCATTGGTTTAACAGAAGAAGTAAGATAAATTGAAAATTTACACTATATTAAGAAGTTTGTTATAATAATCTAAATGTTGATTGATTATTTTACAAAAATGTATCAAGAAAAGAGCTAAATTAGAGTGGTCGCAAAATTTTATATACAGAAGATATGCATGATAGAATAATTATTAAGAACAGTTTAAAAATATTAAATCCGTTAAAGGAGTAAGAGATGAAAAAGTTTTTAATCGTTTTTACCGTCGTGTTGGCTATGGTTATTAAATCTTTCGCCGGAAGTTATGCTTATGTTGATATTGACAGGGTTATGAATGAGTCTAACAAAGGTAAAAAGTATAAAGCAGAGTTAGATGCAAAACTTAAATATTATCAAGATAAAGTAAAAGAGTTAAGTGATAAAATTCAGCAAATTCAAAAACAACTTGCAAGTCCTACACTGAACGAGAAAGCAAAAGAGCAAAAGAGAGAAGAACTTCGCCAGTTTGCAAGGGAACTACAAAATCTGGAGGGGCAGGCAAATAAAGAGCTTGCAAAGATGAAAGCAGATGCTGAAATATCTATGGTTAAAGATATAAAAGATATAGTTAAATCTCTATCTCAAAAGAATAACTATGATATCGTTTTTTATGGAGGACTCTTAAGTGGAATTCTTTATGCTAATAAAGGGTTAGATATAACTGATTTAGTGATAAAGGAGTACAACAGTAAAAAATGAAATTATCAGAAGTAGCAAAAATTCTAAATGGTGAGATTTATAACCTAAAAGAAGATTTTGAAGTAGAATCTCTTAAAAGTTTAGAAACAGCATCTTCCAAAGATTTGACTTTTATAGTTAATAAATCTAAATTACCTTCTGATATTAAAGCTGGGGCTGTATTAGTAAAAGAAAAGATAGATAATTTAGATATAACTCAGATAGTTGTAAAAAATCCGGCAGTAGCTTTTTATAAACTTATAGATATACTCTATCCTCAAGAGAAACTTTCTGGTTATATCTCCAAAACAGCAGTTATAGGTAAGAATGTAGAGATAGACGAAACTGTATACATAGGAGATTACGTAGTTATTGAGGATAATGTAAAGATAGGTAAAAATACAGTTATAAAACCTTTCTGTTTTATAGGTAAGAATACAACAATAGGAGATAACTGCTTACTTCATCCAAGGGTAACTATCTATCAGGATACGGTTATAGGAAATAATGTAATAATACATTCTGGAGTTGTTATCGCTTCTGATGGATTTGGTTATTATCAGGAAGATGGACAGCATAAAAAAATCAGACATATAGGTAAAGTTATCATAAAAGATGATGTAGAAATTGGAGCTAATACTACAATAGACAGAGCTATGATTGATGCTACTATAATAGAAAAAGGAACAAAGATAGATAATCTCGTTATGATAGGACATAACTGTAAGATAGGACAGAACACAATTTTAGTTTCGCAGGTAGGTATTGCGGGAAGTTGTAATATAGGAAATAATGTGATACTTGCCGGGCAGGTAGGAGTAGCAGACCATATAACTATAGGAGATAATGTTATAGTTACAGCAAAATCAGGAATAGGTAGTAATCTTGAACCTAACAATGTTTACGGTAGTAGTATTCCTGCTGTAGAATGGAAGAAGTGGAAAAGAATAATTGTTATCTTACAAAAACTTCCAGAGATTTTCAAATCAAAATCATAAAATCACGTTATTCTCTATGATACAATTTCGAAAAATTTAAGAGGTAATCTCAGTTGAGGCTTATTTTTCAAAACAATATGTATATCCATATAGATGAAGATGGCAATGTTTTAGGCCGTTATTACTATGTATTTAAGGAAGGTTATCTAAAAGGTGTATCTGACTACTTTATTGCTACACAACAGCAATGTAGCGATATAAAAGACCTGAATAAAGCTAAATGGTCTTTATACAGTACAAAAACTGGAAAGATAGCAGGGGATTTTGATTGGATACACACAGCTGGATTAGTAAAGTCTCAGTCTCCATACTTTAAGGCTCAAACAGGTAAGTATGAAGCTCTTTACACTATAGATGGACAGAAAACAGATTTTTTTGAAAAGATAAGGGATAGAGGGGCATTAACTGGAGAAAGTAATTACTTCTGGGGAAAGAAAAATGGTAAATTTGCCATCTACGATGTAAAAACAGGAGAGAAACTTACAGAAGATTATAAATCATCAGTTTTAGCTGGAGTTATACTTGGTAGGGGAACTTACTATGTGGGAAGTTATGGGGAAGAAATATTCTATATATTTGACCTTAAAACGGGAAAAAGACTTACAAAAGCTTTTGATGAGCATAAATTAGTTGAGATTTTAAAACACGGAAATTTAGAGAAAGCTGTTGAGGAGATAGGAATTTAGATGAAAGTTTTAAAGGTTGCATTTACAACCTTAGGATGTCGTATGAATCAGTTTGAAACTTCCGCATTAGAGGAAGGTTTTTTTAAAAGAGGATACCAGATAACAGATTTTAATGATGTAGCAGATATATATGTGGTAAATACTTGCACTGTTACAAACGATGCAGATAGAACATCGAGAAAAGTTTTAAGACAGGCAAAGAGAAGGAATCCTAATGCAGTTGTGGTGGCAACAGGTTGCTATGCTCAGGTTTCTCCTCATGAGCTTTCAAAGATGGAAGAGATTGACATTGTTATAGGAAACAGTCATAAAACAGCTTTGTTAGAGATAGTAGAAAACTATCTAAACGAAAGATTAGAAGAAAAAGTATTTATAGAAAATGTATTTAGGGAAAGTGATTTTAAAACTTTTGAGATATCTACATTTTTTGAAGGGGCAAGACCTATACTGAAAGTCCAAGAAGGTTGTAATAGTTTTTGTTCTTTCTGTATTATTCCTTTTGCAAGGGGAAAGGTTAGAAGTGCAAAAATACAGCAGATAGTAAATCAAGTAAAGATACTTGTTGATAGAGGGTATAAGGAGATTGTTTTAACTGGAACTCAGTTATCCCAATACGGTTATGACCATAGAGAAGGTAGATTGTTAGATTTACTGAAAGAGATTACGAAGATAGAAAATCTTTACCTTGTAAGGCTTTCATCTATGGGGATTGGTGAACTTGACGATTATACGATAGACTTTCTTACAGACAATCCTAAGATAGCTCCACATTTTCATCTATCTATACAATCAGCAGATGATAAAGTATTAAAAGATATGAAAAGAGACTACACAGTAAAAGAGTATATCCAAAAGGTAGATAGAATACTAACCAGAAGACCAGAAACTGCAATAGGAACAGATATAATTACCGGATTTCCAACAGAGGATAAACAAGCTTTTGAAAACACAGTTAAAACAGTCAAAGATATACCATTTGCATACATACATATTTTTCCATACTCACCAAGGAAGAATACATCAGCTTTAAAACTTAAAAATATGGTAAGTGAAACGGAGAAAAAAGAGAGAACTAAGATTATGATGGAAATATCAAAACATAAAAATATAGAGTTTAGAAAAAAGTTTTTAGACAAACCTATGAACTTTCTTATAATCTCAGAGAAAGATGGTAGGAAGGTAGGACTATCACCTAACTATATTCATGCCTATATAGATACAGTAGAAAATATAAACTCTATTGTAAAAGCAAAACTTAGCTATGTAGGTATTGATAGGGAAGATAATATAGCCTTAAATTTAAATGTCATAGAGGAGGTAAAAAACAGTTGACAAAAAGTGTTAAAAAGTGCTTATTTTTGATATGGAGTAGAATTAATTGTTTTAAATGGTAAAGGTGGTAAGAAAAAAGATGATTACACTACAGAAATCTAAAGAAGATAAGTTAAACAAT
>JBEULE010000029.1:0-55478 GCA_041287495.1 Hydrogenothermaceae bacterium | reverse complement strand
GCAAGCATAAACATCCAGGTTGTTACAGGTCTTCTTATAAAGAAGCTATACATCAGTTTAAACTCCTTGATTTTTTCTCTAAGGCTATTATATAATATGACTGATAAATCAGTCAAGAGAGGAGACAGATGAAAAAAGTTTTTACCGCTGTAGCTCTTATATTAATAGGAATATTAGGTCTTTTCATATTAAAAAAGGTAGAGTCAGAAAAAAATCAAACACAGAATAAACAACCTCAAAAACCAACACCAGTGGTAAAAGTTATAACCCCAAATGAAGAGATTATACCTATCTTCTACACAGCAAATGCTACATTACAGGCAAAAACATCTGCCACTTTAAAACCACAGGTATCCGGAAGAGTTATAAAGCTCTTTGTTGAAGAAGGATCGTTTGTTAAAGCAGGACAATCTCTTGCAATGATAGAACCTGATAAGGAAGATTATCAGATAGAATCTCAGATGGCAGTTATAAACCAACTTGAAAGTAGCTATTTAAACAAAAAAGCTATCTACGAGAGGAGAAAACAGCTTTATGAGAAAGAGTTGATAGCAAAAGAAGAGCTTGATAATGCAAAAACAGACATGGAAGTTGCTTTGAACCAATTAAACTCTGCAAAGGCAGTTTTAAAAGAGTATCAGAGACAGAAGAGAGAAACATTGATAAAAGCTCCCTTTGATGGATTTTTAGATAAAAGGATGATAAATATCGGTGATTATGTAGATACACAGACACAAGCTTTCTATATTCTAAAACTCAATCCCCTCTGGGCAGTTTTTCAACTACCACAACAGTATGTTAAAAACATAAAAGTTGGAGATGTTATAGATATTGATATAGATGGAATAGGCACTGTTAAAGGAAAGATAGACTATATATCTTCATCTCTTAATGAAAATAACCTACTTGTAGTAAGGGCTCTTATTGAAAATAAAGATGGAAAGTTAAGAGAAAACATGTATGGAAAAGCGAAAATAATTATAGATAAAAAGAAAGGTTATAAACTTCCGGAGGAGGTAGTTCAGCTTATGGGAAATGACAGCTTTATATATATAGTTTCACCAGAATTTAAAGCAAAGAAAGTTTTGGTAAATGTTTTATATCAGGAACCTGGATATGTATATATAACGGCAGACTTAAAACCTGATGACAAAGTGATAGTTTCAAACCTTATGAACGTAAAGGAGGGAATGCAGGTTAAGGTTATACCGGAGGTAAAACAATGAAAAAGTTTCTCATTTTCGCAGCCCTCTTAAATTTTGGATATGCTAACGCAATTACCTACGATGAGGTTATATCAATAGCAGAAAAGAATGCTACAAACATAAAACTTACAGAGAAAGATATAGAAAAAACAGAGTATCAACTTAAAGAAGCAAGAAGTAATATATTACCTTCAGTGCTGATTACAGGTACATATACAAGATGGGACCCAAACTATATATACGGATTTACACCAACAAATCAGTACTCTGCTAAAGTTGGTTTAACCCAAAAAATATTTGATTATCAGATATTTTCACTTATAAAACTCTCAAAGATAAATATAGAGACACAACAGGTTATAAAAGAGGATATTAAACAGAAAGTAAAGGACACTGCAAGGAGATTGTTTTTAACATCTCTATTAAACAGAGAAGTAGCCAAGATAAAAGAAGAAAACTTAAAATACTGGCAAGAAAACTTTAAGTATATAGAGGCAAAATATAAGGAAGGAATCCTTGCTAAATATGACTTTATGAGAGCTTCTTCACAACTTCAATCTGCCATAGCAGACTATGAAAACGCAAAGGCAAACTATGAAAAATCAATGGAAGACCTAAAGAGATTTTTGATGTTGGAAGATATAACACCTGTTGAAGGTCAGATATCAAAGCTAACTCCAGATGTTGATATCTCAAAGATAGAAGATAACACAGAGATAAAAGTTTTAAAAGCACAGATAAAACTTGCTGATTCACAGATAGATTATCAAAAAGCCGCAAACTACCCATCTCTTTCGGCATTTCTAAACTATCAAGTAAACAATCAAAGAGCTTTTCCAGCTGGAAACGAAGTATGGAAAAAGGGATATAATTTAGGATTATCTCTTAACTGGCAGTTGTTTGACGGTTTTGCAAAAGAAAGTAAAGTTCTACAGGCAAAGGTTGATAAATCAAAGTATGAGATACAGCTTCAAGACAAGATAAAAGAGGTAAAAACAAATATAAACAAAACATTAATAGATCTAAAAGCATTAGATATACAATTACAAGCTGATAAATCAAACCTTGAATCTGCAAAAGAGTCAGTAAGATTATCAACAGAGAGATTTAAAGCAAATATAACAAATCTTCTGGAAGTTTTAGATTCTCAAACAAACTACCAAAACACCCAGCTTAGCTATCTTTCTACTTTATACAACTACAACCTTAAAGTTTTTGATTTGATGAATCTGTTGGGGAAGTAAAAATTTTTATGGTTTCATTATGAAAAGCTTCAATACATTAAAAGGTAAAAACATTAGGAATATAGATAAATCCACTACTAAAATTACATCTATTGGTAAACTTTTCATTAAAATACCAAAATAAGCCATAAGGTTTGAACCAATTACTGCAAATACCATTGACCATAAAAGTGTTTTTGAAGGGGTGTGCTTTATTAAAAATGTTCTTTCTCTAACAGAAAATATGCTAACAGGTATTGTTAGCACAAGGGCTAAAAATGTGACGGTTTTTATACTTTCAATATCAAGATGAAATACTTCATGTCCTAATAGATATATAGTTAGTATTGTCCATATAGTACTAAAAGCTCCAAACAAGAAAGATATAAAGGATATATTTTTGATATTCCACTTATCAGGAGTTTTAGAATATCCTACGTTATCTGTAGCTAAAGAAAGAGTTAAAAAATCACTGAAAAAAAACATGGATATAATCATCTTAGTGGTTAGAATAAATGTATTATCTATTAAGAAAAAGGCAAAAATTGTGATTGTGATGGTAAATACCCTTATGGTTTTTGAAAATATATATGTTAAAAGTCTTTGATAGATTTTTCTTGACAAGATGATAGCAGATACTATATTTACAAGTCCCTCATTGGTTAATACCACAGAAGCAGCTGCTTTTGCTACATCGGTGGCATTTGAAACTGCTATACCAAAATCTGCTTGTTTTAAAGCTGGTGCATCGTTTATACCATCTCCTGTCATACCTACTGTATGTCCCATCTCTTGATAGGTTTTTACGATTTTGAACTTATCTTCAGGTAAGACCCCTGCAAACACTCCGCAGGACTCTTTTATATCCTTTGCATTACATACTTCACCTTCTATTCCCACCAAGTTTGCTATATGTTTGGCAGTTTGCTCTGTATCCCCTGTTATCATCTTTACAGATACTCCAAGGTCTTTAATTTTTTGGATTAGTTCTTTAGAATCTTCTCTAGGTGGGTCTGAAAATCCTATAAAACCTACAAGTATATCTTCATTATCTTTTTTAATCCATACTGCTAAAACCCTTAAACCGATAGAAGCTAAATCCTCGAACATATCTTTTTGTTTTTGGCTTTTAATGGGAGCTACTTTTGGAGAGCCTTTATATACATATATTTCTTTTTGGTCCTCTAATATTTTTGCCGTAGAATATTTGTTAGATGGATCAAATGGCTCAAAGCTAAGCTTTTCTTTATTTTTACATTCATCCTTTAAATATTCAAAGATGGCATTTTCTATGGGGTCTTTTTGTTTGGGGTCAGAAGATAGCACTGCATAACATATAACATCTTTTTGTGTAAAACTATCCATAGGTAATATCTTTTCTATGGTAATTTTGTTTTTTGTGATTGTACCAGTTTTATCAGTACATAGTATATCCATAGAAGCCGCTGATTCTATAGCAGAAAGCCTTGTGGTTAAAACTCCATTTTTAGCAAGTTCTTTTGCTCCAAGGGCAGTGGATAGTGTAAATGCCGCAGGAAGTGCTGCTGGTATGATAGGTAAAAGCATCACTACCAGTATAGGAAGTATGTATTTTATATCAAACCCTTTATACAAGGATAATCCAAAAAGTACTATTATAAGTAAAACTCCAAATATAAAAAGGTATTTAACAAGTTCAAACACCACTTTTTCAAGCTGAGTTTTAACTCCCGCTTCTTGGACAAGTTTTGCAGATTTTCCAAAGAATGTATTTTGACCAATACTCTTTACTTTACCAATGGCTTCTCCTCTAACCACAAAAGAGCCCATATATGCTGTATCCCCTGGTTTTAGGCTTTTAGGCAAAGACTCACCTGTGATAGCAGATTGATCCACCGATATAACACCATCTAATATTTCAATATCCGCAGGTACTGCAAACCCACTTTGTAGAAGTACGATATCGTTTATGGTTATTTCAGAAGCATCTACTTCTTGCCATTTATCATCTCTTAGGACTTTTGCTTTTATGTTAAGATGCTTTTTCAAAAGTTCCAAAGCATTTTCAGCACTTAACTCATGCCAAAATGATACAACTCCATTAAATATTAAAAGTCCAAATATCACTGCAGAATCAGCATATTTATGAAGTATAAACGTCAATAGGCAAGTAAATTCCAAAAGCCAAGGTATAGGTCCCCAAAATTTTTTTAAAAATTTTAACCATATAGGTATTCTCTTCTCAGATATTTCATTCTTACCATATTTTTTAATAAACTCTTTAGCTTCTTGTGTAGTAAGTCCTCTGTATTTCATATAGGTATGTTATAATAATCATACTTATAAATCAATATCATAATTTGAAATTATTTATGGATGAATCTGTGTTCTTTTCCCTCAAGAAGTCTTTCTATGTTTGATTTATGTTTGAAGATTATGACAAGAGCTATTAAGAATGATGCATAGGTGTAGTATATATCACCAGATAAAACATGCAAAACAACCCATGATATACTTGCAGATAGTATAGAAGCTAAGGATACATATCCGGTTGCCAGAAATATACCAACCCAAAACATCAGTATTATGATGGATACCTTTAAGTTTAAAGCAAATAAAACTCCTAAAGCTGTAGCTACACCTTTACCACCTTTAAATTTAAGAAATATGGAGAATGTATGTCCTAAAACTGCAAAGATGGAAACTATGGAAACTACTTTAGAAGGATATCCTTTTGATATCAGATAATAAATCGGTAGGAAGCCTTTAGCAGCATCAAGTAGAAGAACCAATAAACCTGCTTTTCTTCCTAACACCCTTGTAACATTTGTAGCTCCTATATTACCACTACCTTCCTTTCTTACATCTTTCCCAAAGATTTTACCTACAATAAGTCCAAAAGGTATAGAACCTATGAGGTAAGTAAATAGAGAGTATAAGATTATTTCCATGCTCTTTCCCTATAAAATATTAAGAAATACTCAACAGCAGATATGTACGCAAAGAGAATTGATAACCACAGTGATATCTTACCATAACTTACAAAATTTATGGAAAGTAAAAACAGAGATATCATCTGAAAAGTAGTTTTCAATTTACCTAAGAAGTACGCAGGTACAACTATACCTTTGTTTACCATAACACTTCTTACCCATGTAACTAACATCTCCCTTGATACTATAAGGAAAACCTCATATGTGTTTACAATACCTTTTTGGACGAAGGCAGTCAGTAGAGAAATTGTAAAAATTTTATCTACAGCTGGGTCTAACAACTCACCATGTTTAGTTACATCGTTTACAGCCCTTGCTATAACACCATCTAAATAATCTGAAAGTATTGCTATACTGATTAAAACACCACTGATAACATAGTTTTCCTGAAGTATGAAATAAACAATGAAAGGAATTAAAAATAACCTTGATAGAGTGACTATATTAGCCAGCCCTATTATCAATTAACTCCTCTACCACCTTTTCTAATCCACGGTGGAATTTCTAAATCATCGTAAGAAAACTCTTCTATAACAGGTTTTACCTCTTTTTCCTCTGATTTTCTGGTATCTTCTTTTGGGGTTATTTGTTTCTTTATAGTTTTAATATCCTGTTTTTGAACCTTTTTCTCATCTTCAAAATCTGTTGCTATAACGGTTATCTTTATCTCATCTTCTGTGTCTGGAATTATTGAAGCACCAAATATTATATGGGCTTCTTCGTGAGCTATATCTCTTATTTTTGATACCGCCTCATTTACTTCTTGGAAGGAAAGATCCGGACTTACTTCAATATTTATAAGTAATCTTTTGGCACCATGTATTGAAGTTCCTTCAAGAAGTGGAGATGAAGTTGCATTTTCTACTGCTTCATCTATCTTACTGTCTCCCTTTGCAACTCCAATACCTATTAAAGCTTTTCCTGCCCTTTCCATAACTGTTTTAACATCAGCAAAGTCAGGATTTATGAGAGCAGGGACCATTATCATATCTGTAATTCCTTTAACTGACTTATAGAGTATATTATCAACCAATTTAAAAGCATTGGCAAAGGACACATTTTTACCGGCAACTTGCAAAAGTCTATCGTTATGTATTACTAAATAGGTGTCTACCTTCTCCCTAAGTTCTTCTAAGCCTTGTTCAGCTATTTTGTATCTGACTTTACCTTCAAAACTGAAAGGTTTTGTAACTACTGCTACAGTTAAGATTCCAAGTTCTTTAGCAGCTTGAGCTATAACAGGAGATGCTCCTGTTCCAGTTCCACCTCCTAAACCTGCTGCTATAAAGACCATATCAGCACCTTCTAAAGCTTCTTTTATCTTATCGAGATTTTCTAACGCAGCCTCTCTTCCTACTTCAGGTTTTGATCCTGCTCCAAGACCTCTACTTAAAGACTCACCTATATGGATTTTATTTGGCACAGGTAAAAAATTAAGATGCTGAAGATCTGTGTTAACTATGTATAGCTCAACATCATTTATACCTTCTTCATACATTCTTGCAACAGCATTACTGCCACCACCGCCAACCCCAAAGACTTTTATTCTTGTAGGATTTTTTGCTTCGTAGTTTATCTCCATAACATTTCCTCCGAAGTTCAAAAAAGCTCTTTTATTTTATCAAAAAATTTGGTGAAGATACCTAGATTAAACTGTTTGTTTGTATTACTTTTTGTAAGAGACCTGTTGTTAAACTTAAAATTTCTTATAAAATGTAGTATTCCGATAGCTGTAGCATATTCTGGAGAAGAAAATTTATCACTAAAACCTCTGTAATCCTTTGGCTTTCCTATCCTTACATCTTTTTCAAATATTTTCTCAGCTAACGTTTTTATATGAGGAGTATTTGCTACGCCTCCTGTTAAAACTATACCTCCGTTAAGCTTATCATAAAGACCACTTTTTTCCAACTCCCTTCTTATAATCTCCAGTATCTCCGTAAGTCTCCACTCTATTGTTTCAACAACATCATATCTATCTATCTTTATATTTTCCTTACCTTCCCTTAAAGATATCTCAACAGTATCATTTGATTCTAAAAAATCTTTAGATGCTATACCTATCTGTTTTTTCAGATTTTCTGCTCCTTCCTTAGGTATTTTAAATCTGTAAGCTATATCCTTTGTTATCAAGATACCACCTATTGGTATGGACTTCATAAATTCAAGATTGCCGTTTTTATAAACAGCTATATCTGACAATCCTCCACCTATATCTACACAGGCAACACCTATATCCTTTTCTTCTTCAAATAAAACAGCTAAAGAGGATGCTATAGGATTGGCAATGAAATCTATAACTTCTACATTGGTAGACTCAATAGATTTCTTTAGGTTGTTGTAGACGTTTGATTTTATTGTAATGATGTTAAATTCTGCTTCTAATTTATTTCCTATTAAACCTATAGGGTCTAAAACAAGGTCATTATCAAGTGTATATTTTTTTGGTAGTATATGAAGTAGTTTTATGTTATCCTTTGCTACTTTTTCAGAGACTTTACCTATAAGATTGGCAACATCTATATCTTCTATCTCTTTTCCGCTTCCTTCAAATATGATGCTGTCTTTTTCAGTTTTAAAATCTATATGCTGACCGGATATATTAGATATAACAACATTTACTCTAAATCCCGAGATTTCTTCCGCATTACTTATAGATTCTCTACAAGATTTTATAAATTCATTTAAGTTAACTATTGATCCTTTATCTATACCTTTTGATAAACTTTCTCCTGATCCAATTATATGGATTTCTCCTGTCTCATTGATATCACCTATCAGTGTGACTATCTTGGAAGAACCTATGTCAGTGGCGACCACTATCCTATTTTTACTCATAACTTGCACCTCTCTATTTTACCTTTTTGTTATCACCATACTGTCAAATGTAAAATTTAGGTAACTGTAATCTTTTATTCCAACGTTTGACATAAAAATTTGAGCTTTTCTTATACTGTCTTCAATGTTATCTCTTGAAAAAACCATTAATTTTCCATCTTCTGTTATACAGTATATAGAAGATTTTTTTATGATAAACTCTCTAAATATGATATCTTTAAATGAATCTTCTAACAGTTTTATATTTGCTATATCATCTTTTTCAATTTCAGAATCTTCAAGTTTTATAGGTTTTAGTTTTGATATATCATAGTCAGACCTATTTTCTATAACTGAACCTTTATCATCTATTATATAGTTTTTATCTCCGATGTATAGTATACCGTAGGGAGTTTTTTCTTTTACCGTTATATCAACTACTCTGTAGGCAGGTTTGTCCATATCTATACTTTCTATAAATCCAAGTTTTTTAAATTTATTCTCTATCCTTTCCTTTGATATAAACAGCCAGTTTTCACTTTTAAAAATATCTCTTATATCTTCTTCTTTAAGTTTATCTGTTCCTTTTATTCTAACCTCTTTAATAGCTACAAAATCCTTTACAAGAGGTAAAGCTGGAGCATAGTACCCAAATAGTCCACATATAGCTAACCATGTTATAACAATAAGAGTCTTCCTCATCCTTTATTCCCTATACTGTTTTTTATTATCCTCTCGACTAACATATCAAAACTAATTCCCTTTACCGCTGCTGCTTTTGGAAGTAAACTTCTTTCTGTCATACCAGGAATTGTATTGACTTCAAGTACAAAAGGTACATTTTCCTGACTTAACATTATATCAACCCTTGCAGGTCCTCTGCAATTTAAGACTTTATAACTCTCTAGCCCTATCATCTGTACCTCTCTGTAAATCCTCTCCTCTAACTGTGCAGGACATATATAACTTGTTTTACCAGATATATACTTGTTTGAATAATCATAAAAACCACTCTCTACTTTTATCTCAACTATATCGTAAACTTCACCGTCTAATATACTTACCGTCAACTCTCTTCCCTTTATGTACTGCTCTACTAATACCTTTTTGTCAATTTTAAATACTTCCTTAACATATTTTACGTAATCTTGCATATTATTTACTATATATACACCAATTGATGAGCCTTCTGTTGGAGCTTTAACTACTACAGGAAAATCCGGTATAAAATCCAATGCTTCATCTAAACTGAAAAAAACTTTCCACTGGGGAACATTTATACCATAATGCTTTAACACTATCTTTGTCAAAACTTTATCAATTGCTAACACACTTGTAATGTGGTCTGATCCTGTGTACGGAATGTTTAAAAACTGTAAAATAGATTGAACTATCCCGTCTTCTCCACCTTTACCATGTAAAACCAAAAATGCAAGGTCTGGTTTATATTCATACAGTTTGTCTATAAAATCTTTACCTTCTATAGGGTCAAAATGTTTAAAGTTATACCCTAATCTCTTTAAAGCCTCTTCAACAGCTTTTCCACTTTTTATAGATATCTCCCTTTCTCTTGAAGTTCCTCCATAGATAACTGCAATCTTTAAATTACTCAACTATCTTTACCTCTCTCTCAAGTTCTATTCCTTCTTTCTCAAAGATAACCTTCTCTGCTTCTTCTAAAAGTTTTATAAGGTCTTCAAATTTCCCATTACCATAATTTACCAGAAAGTTTGCATGTTTTTGAGAAAAACCTACATCTCCTACTCTCTTTCCCTTAAAACCGTGTTTTTCAAGTAACTGTCCTGCGTAGTAAGGTAAAGGGTTTTTATAAGTGGAGCCTGAAGTTGGAAGGTTTAAAGGTTGTTTTTTGTTTCTATCTAAAAGATGCTGTTTTATTAAAGATTTAATATCTTTATCGGATTTCTTTAATTTTATTATAACTCTGTAAACAAATCCTCCTTCTTGGAACTGTGTATACCTGTATGAGTATGATATATCTTCCTTAGAGTATTCTATACTATCTCCTTCTTCACTTATCCAGTAAACCCTCTCAACTATATCCATAATCTCACTACCGTAAGCTCCAGCATTCATACAGACAGCTCCACCTATGGTAGCAGGAATACCAGATAGATTTTCAAATCCTTCTAAGTTATATTTTTTTACCACTTCAACAATCTGTTTAAAGCTAACTCCTGCCTCCATATCAAGATAAAAGTCGTTTCCAATCTGTTTTATATACATATTTTTTAAATTTTTAGAGTGTATGAAGAAGTATGTGAGAATATCATCACTGAATATAACATTACTTCCAAGTCCAAGGGGAACAACTTTTTTACCTTGATATAAAGCTTCTTTATACAGAACTGCAACCTCTTCTTCATTTTTAGGGAAAAATATATGTTTAGCATAACCTCCTATCCTTATTGTACAAAAATCCTTTAAAGATACATCTTCTAATTTTTCTATATCACTAATTCTTACCATACAACTCCTCTTTAATAGAACTGATTATCACTCTCTTTGCATCCGTTTTTGCAAGTTGCTTTAATTTCATATTAACTGATTTTAAATCTACACTTTCAGCTTTCTGTATTGCCTCTTTTAATTTCTCTTTCGTCAAATCTTTATCTTCTATTAAATCTGCTAAATTTAAATCTTTTAAAAACTTTACATTGTAATATTGGTGGTTTGAAGCAGCATAAGGATAAGGTATAAATATAGCATACTTCCCAAAAGCTAAAATCTCATTTACAGTTGAACTTCCGGCTCTACTGATTACTATATCTGTTTGAGAGTAAAGTTTTTCTACCTCATCTACATAGTTATAAAGTTTTATATTTTTTGGTATATCTTTTGTTTCTAAAACGGTTTTTCCTACAATAATATGAAAAGTTATATCAGGAAAATCTCTTGCAACTTCTATAACTATTTGATTTATTTTCTTTGCTCCTTGACTTCCTCCTATAACTAATATCTGACTTATTTTTTCAGAAGGTTTATAATTTTTAGCCTCTTCTAAAATGGCATCTCTTAAAGGTATACCAGATAAAACTGTTTTCCTAGGGTTAAAGTATCTCTCTGTGTATTCAAAGGTTATAAATATCTTTTTTGAAAATTTTGATAGTATCAGATTTGAGTAAGAAGGAATAGAGTTTTGTTCATGTATGAAAAGTGGAATGCCGGCAAAGAATGATGCTAAACCTAAAGGTATAGAGGTATATCCACCAAAACATATAGAAAATTTAGGTTTTTCTTTTTTTAAAAGTTTAAAAACTTTGTATGTAGTTTTAATTAAAGATAAAATACCTTTTATACGATTTAGTAAATTCTTACCTCTGACTCCATACATATCAAACAGTATTTTTTTCCCTGCCAAAAACTCTTTTTGGGCTTCTATACCTGCAGATGTCCCTATGTATGTGATTATATAACCTTCTTTTTTTAACTCCTGGGCTATAGATAGTGCAGGGTAGAAATGTCCCCCTGTTCCACCTCCAGAAACAAACACCTTATCCATATCTACCACCTATTTTTAGATAATCTATGTTTACTGGCTCTTTTGATACTCTAAGTAAAACTCCCATATATATACAGTTCATAATCATAGAAGACCCCCCATAACTGATAAATGGAAGTGTGAATCCGGTAGATGGACCTATATTAAGGTTAACAATCATATGGAAAACAGCATTTAAAGTGATAATGTAAGTTACACCTAAACCTAAAAGACCTGTAAACTCATCTCTCTTTTCAAGAGATATCTTAACTCCCTTGTAAAATATCAACATAAATAAAAATAAAACTATAAAGGCTCCTATAAAGCCAGCTTCTTCACCTATTAAGGCAAATATATAATCTGTATGTATCTCTGGAAGGTATTTTAGTTTTTGTGTCCCCTGACCTAAACCTTCACCAAACAGTCCACCTTTTGCAAAGGCAATCATAGATTGAAAGCTCTGATAACCTTCCTTTGAGTGTGGAGATGCATCAAACATTCCTTTAAATCTACTCATGGCATACTGACTTTTGAATATAAAGATTAAGAAGAAAACAGGCAGTAAAACAACAGCTGGAGCAAGAATGTATCTTAGCTTAAACTTAGAAGATATAAGCATCAACACAGTTAAAACCATAATGTAAAGTGCAGCTCCTTTATGAGGCTCTATAGCTATCGGAAGAGCAGCAAAAAGAAAAACTACACCGTATATAAAGATAACCGGCTCCCATCTATCTTCTAATTGATTTACTTTTTTTGAGATATACTTTGACAAGAATAAAACTGTAGCAAATTTTGTAAATTCTGAAGGTTGAAAGTTAAAAATAAATAGATTTATCCATCTTTTCGGATATTCCCCCGGTAAAAGTAACACAAGGATTAAAAGTAAAAAAGATATAAAAAATATATGGACAGCATAATTTCTCCAAAAGGAAATAGGTATAAGATAGGCAAAAAACCCGGCAGTTAAGCCTAAAGCTACAGCAAAGAGATGTCTTTTAATGTAATAAAAACTGTCATTCATAACAAATGTAGCACTGTAAACAAATGTAAGACCTATTATAATCAAAAGTAGGAAGCTGAAAAAAAGTGTTTTGTCAAAATAGAACTCTCTAACCATTTAGCTTCCGGACAATATCTTTAAACTGATTTCCTCTATCTACATAGCTTTTAAACATATCAAAACTTGCACACCCCGGAGAAAGTAATACTACATCCCCTTTTTCGGCAGATTCAAAGCTTTTCTTAGTAGCTTCTTCTAATGAGTTAACCTTTTCTGTTTCACAGAAAGGTTTTATCATACTTTCTATCTCTTCTCTGTCTCTTCCTATTATAAAAACTTTTTTTACTCTATCTTTTAAAAGGTTTTTTAAGATAGAAAAATCTCCTCCTTTATTTATGCCACCTAATATAAGAAAGATACCTTTATCAAAACTTTCTAAAGCTCTCATAACTGCTTGAACTGTAGTTGCCTTTGAATCGTTGTAAAATTTCACACCTTGAATTTCCGTGATAAACTCAATCCTGTGGGGAAGTGATTCAAAAGTTTCAATCTTTTTAATTATATCTTCAATTTTTAAACCATATAGATATGTAGCCAAAATGGAAGCCATTATATTTTGAATGTTATGTAATCCCACTAACTTTGTGTTAATCGTAAATTCTACTTTTTTGTTATCCTGTAAGATAAATGTGGCTGTGTTTATGTCAGACTTTTTATGATCTTTCAAATATATACCTTTTAGATTTTTCGGAATCTCCTTGATTGAGAAATAATACTTATCAGCCTTTGATTGAAAATTTCTAACTATATGGTCATCGTAGTTTAATATTAGAAAATCTTTATATGTCTGATTTTTTGTAATTTTATACTTTGATAAAATATAGTGGCACATCTTTTTATGCCAATCAAGATGGTCTTTTGATATATTAAGAACAATAGCTATATCTGGTCTAAAATTCTTACATGAGTATAACTGAAAGGAAGATAGCTCTAAAACTACAGTAGAGTCTTTATCTGTTTTATCAACTATATCTATGAAAGGTATTCCGTAATTTCCACCTACAAAAGTGTTCTGAATATCTTTTAGTATATGATATATAAGGGATGTTGTTGTGGTTTTTCCGTCTGTGCCGGTTATTGCTATCTTTTTACCTTTGTAAAATCTATCTGCAAGCTCTATCTCTGAAATTACTGGTATATTTAACTTTTTAGCCTCTTTATAGATACGGTGAAAAAATGGGACACCGGGGGATATAACAATCTCTTTTACTGTGTTATCTAACTTAAATCTGTCTTTATCATCTATGATAATTTTATCTATACCTTTACTATCTAAGAATCTTTTTACAGACTCTCCAGTTTTACCTTTTCCAAAAATAACTATCATCCTTTACTCCAGATAAACTATGGTTGCTCCAAGTCCACCTTCATTGTAAGGTGCGTCTTCATATCTAACTTTAAAAGGCTGTCTATCTAAAAACTCTCTCACTGCTTTTCTCAAAACACCACTTCCAAAACCGTGTATTATTTTAAATGTTGTTATACCTGATAGTAAAGCTTTATCTAAATATTCTTGAAGTTCCCTGATAGCTTCTTCTTTTGTTTTTCCTATAAGGTTTATCTGTGGTAATATTGAAGGTTTTTTTACAGATATGTTAACATTTACGGTTTTGTCTTCTTTCTCTACTTTTTCCAAATCTGATAAGTTTACCCAGACTTTCAGACCTCCAAAATCTACTTTTGCTTTATTTTCTCTTACAGAAATAATTGTCCCTTTTTGTGATTTTCCTTTAAGTTTTACATAATCTCCTTCATTAAACTGCTCTTGAGATTTTTCATATAGTATAGTTTCTATCTCTTCCCTTTTTGTCTTTATAAAAGACTCTAAAGCCCTTCCAGATTTTTCCTCTTTAACCTTCTCTATAACTTTATAACCCTCTTCCCTTAAGTTCTTTAAAAATTCCTCAATATCTCTGAAACTTTCTTTCCATTTTTCCTTTCTGTCTTTCTCTAACTTCTGAGTTAGCTCTCTATACTTTTGAAGTTCCTGTGATAATTTAATGTGTGAATCCTCTACCTCTTTTAATTTTTGTGAATACTCTATTATAAGTTTGTTTAAATTGTTTATAACCTCTCCAAAGTTAAGTATATCCTTGTCAACTATACTTTTAGCTTTATCTAATGTTTTTTTATCAAATCCCAACTTTTCTGCTATATAGAATGCCATACTTTCCCCAACTGTATCGTATATCAGTTTATATGTTGGTTGTAGAGTTTCTCTATCAAATCCAACTGCAGACAATCTAAAGTATGAAGAGTTTAGTCCGTATAACTTGACTTTTTTTAAATGTGTAGTAGCAACAACATAACTTCCTATCCCTTGAATTCTCTCTAAAATTGCAATACCTAACGGTGCCGCAAAATCTGGGTCTGTACCTGGGATTAACTCATCAAACAAAACTAAGCTTTTTTCATTTGAACTGTGGATTATCTCATCAATATTCTTTATATGGGCTGAATAGGTTGACAGATTTTCTTCTATACTCTGTGAATCCCCTATATCTATAAATATACCTTCAAAAATTGGTAAAGTTGAACCTTCATCTACAGGGATAGGTATAGCTGTTTGGTTTAAAAGTGATAACAATCCTAAGGTTTTTAAAGCTACAGTTTTACCACCTGTATTTGAACCAGTAATAAGTAATCCTTTTTTATCGAGAAGGTCTATATCTATTGGAATAAACTCTTTCTCTTTTAGTAAAAATATTGGATGTTTTGCTTGTATTAGTTTTATATAGCTAGAATTTTCAGCAAATCTTCCATTAACTTTTAAGGAGAATTTAGCTTTTGTGTAAAGTATATCTAACTCACAGAGAGAGTCAAAACTTCTCTTTATAAATTCAGCTTTAGACCTTAAAAGGTCTGTGATGAATTTTAGTATCCTTCTTATCTCTATAGATTCTTGAAGTTTCAAATCTAACAATCTGTTATTGAGATTTATAATCTCCAAAGGTTCTATAAAAACAGTCTGTCCAGAAGAAGACCTATCTTGTATTATGCCCTTAACTTTAGATGCAAAATTGTGTTTTACCGGAATAACAAATCTATCTCTCTTTATAGTTATGTATCTGTCTTGAAGTATATCTTCTACATCTTTTGAATTTATAAATTTTTCAAGAGTGGATGTTATCTTTTCTTCTGTCTCTCTTATCTGTCTTCTTATTCTTCTGAGGTCAAAACTTGCACTATCTTTAACTGTAAAGGTATTGTCTATACTGTCAAAGATTATTTTCTCTACTTCTTTAAGTGGATAGAGATTTTTAAGTATAGGTTTTAAGTGGTTTATATTTTTTTCTGATAAAAAGTTTTTAACCTCTTTAACAACTCTTAAAACTTTTCCTATTTCGTATATATCTTTTGGAAGTAATACACTGTCCTGTATTATGAGAAGGCTGATAGATTGGGATATATCCGGAAATTCCGATAACGGAAAGTATCCTTCTTCTTTCAGAATGTCCTTAAATTCTTGAGTTTTAGCCTTATCCTCTTCCAAAAGTTTTATATTTGTATAGGGTCTGAGATTTTTTATTCTATCTTGTGTGTGTGGATTTTGGGAAAATTCGGCTAAAAGTGTTAAAAATTTGTCATATTCTAAATTTCTTAAATCTCTCTCACGCATAAATTCCAGCTACAACCTCCATTCAAATTTTTACAACCTCTTGAAGTATCTATTTATCTATTCTCGGTTTTAGGGAAGATTTTTCAACTAAATCCACTTTTTTTGCCCAAAAGATTAGATTGGAATTTAATTTTTCTGTCATTTTAAACCTCTGTAAAGATTGTTATATTTTATATAAAGTATAGTCAATTTCAGAAATTTCTCCATCTTTAAGACAAAATGCTTTTTATACTCAACCTTGAAGATAGTAATTTCTTTGTATAATCACTTTTTGGACTGTCAAATATGGAATACACATCTGCCTCTTCCATTATCTGACCTTTATACATAACTATAACTCTATCTGCTACCTGTGCTACAACTCCAAGGTCATGGGTTATTAGAGCTATACCTATATTATAGGACTCTTTTAGATTTGTCAGTAGTTTTAATATCTGGGCTGAAGTGGTTACATCTAAAGCTGTTGTTGGTTCATCTGCTAGTATATAATCCGGTTTATTTGCTATTGCTATTGCAATAACTACTCTCTGTTTTAATCCTCCTGAAAGTTCATGGGGATACTGGTAAAATCTTCTTTCAGCTTGTGGAATTTTTGCCTCTTCCATGCTTTTTATAGCTATATTAACGGCTTCTTTTTTTGATATTTTACTGTTATGGGCAAGGATGGTCTCCACAATCTGTTCTCCTACTGTTAGAAGAGGATTTAAAACAGCTGAAGGCTCTTGAAATATCATAGATATTTTTTTACCACGGATTTTTTTTACACTTTCTCTATCTATACTTAAATTGTCTATTTTAATAGAGCCGGTTATTTTTGCATACTCAGGAAGAAGTCCCATTATAGCCATACAGCTAACAGATTTCCCACTTCCAGATTCTCCTACTATAGCTAATATCTCTCCTTTATTTACTTTAAAGCTTACTCCCTTCACTGCTTCTATCTTACCTTCCGGTAAATCAAACTCTACTCTCAGATTTTCAACTTCTATTGCCATTCTTTTTTCCTTTCTATGTTAAATTCTCATTTACTTTATATCTTACGGCTTCGGTTATATGGTTTGGAAGTATCTCTTCTTCTTGATTTAGATCTGCAATAGTTCTTGCTACTTTGATAACTTTATGGTAAGACCTTGCACTTAATAATAGTTTTGATGCTACTGTATTTAGAAGTTCTAATGCCTGTAGTGTGATTTTGGCATATCTGTCTATATGGGCAGGAGTCATCTCTGAGTTGTAATTTATCTCCTCATCTTTAAATCTCTCTTTTTGTATTTTCACTGCTTTTATCACCCTCTCTCTTATAACTGCAGATGGTTCTCCAGAGGGTTTATTTGAAAGTTCAGATGGGTCTACAGGCATAACTGTTACGGATATATCTATTCTGTCGAGTAATGGTCCAGATATTTTTCCAAGGTATCTCTTTATCTCTACAGGGCTACATTTACACTCTTTTTTTGGGTCAAATCTAAAACCACAGGGACAAGGGTTAGCAGTAGCTATAAGTTGAAAGTTTGCAGGAAATCTTACCTTTCCATTTGCTCTGGATATAACAATTTCTCTATCTTCAAGTGGTTGTCTTAAAACTTCTAAGGTTTTCCTTTTAAACTCCGGAAGTTCATCTAAAAATAGGATTCCAAAATGTGCTAAGGATACTTCACCGGGTTTTGGAAAGCTACCTCCACCTATTAAACTTATATCACTTGCTGTATGATGCACCTGTCTAAACGGTCTTTCTTTTACTATACTGTCTTTCAATATACCTGCTATACTGTGTATCTTTGTTATCTCTATTGCTTCATCAAGGGTAAGTGGTGGAAGTATTGAAGGCAATCTCTTTACTGCCATTGTTTTTCCAGAACCGGGAGACCCTATAAGTAAAACGTTATGTCTTCCAGCTGCAGCTATCTCTAAAGCTCTCTTTACTGTGTACTGACCTCTTACTTCTGAAAAATCACCGTACTGGTTAAAGTTGTTAAATACAGTTTCATCAATTTCAGATTTTGTAGGTTCTTTTACAAAATCTCCATTTAAAAAATCTACTATCTCTCTTAAATTCTTAAAACCATAAACATCTATACCTGATATTATACAGGCTTCATCTTGGTTTTCTATTGGTAGAATTACCCTTTTGAAACCTTCTTCTTTAAGTTTTATAACTATAGGTAAAACACCTTTTACTTTTCTAAGTTCACCATTTAATGCAACTTCTCCAATAAATCCCGTATTTGAAAGGTCTTCTTCCTTGATTATACCGCTACTTTTTAGTATTCCAACTGCTATAGGTAAATCATATAAAGTTCCTATTTTAGGGGTATCTGCAGGAGCAAGATTTACAGTTATCTTTTTTATAGGAAATTTAAATCCTATACTCTCTATAGCAGACCTCACTCTCTCTTTACTTTCTTTCACTGCCGTATCAGGAAGTCCTACTGTAATAAATTGGGGAAGTCCAGTAGTCAGATTAACTTCAACATCCACTATATATCCATCTATCCCAATAGTTCCACCACTTTTTATAATAGATAACATTAAACCGCCTCTATGTTCTGTTGTTCTTTTAAAGAAGAGATATCAAGAGTATAAATGGAAGATATACCATCTTTTGCACTTACACCTATCAGTGTATCAGCATAATTTGCCATTACCTCTTTATGGGTAACTACTATAAACTGGGCTGTTTTTGAAAGCTCTTTTATAAGCTGGGCTACTTTTTTAGCATTAATCTCATCTAAGGCTGCATCAACTTCATCAAGGTAGTAAAACGGTGCTGGTTTAACAGATAAAACTGCAAACAGAAAGGCAAGGGCTGTAATTGTTTTCTCTCCTCCAGACATAACCTCAAGTCTGGTTATCTCCTTTCCTCTTGGTTTTGCTTTTATTAAAACTCCGGCTGACAATGGATCAACAGGATTTTCAAGTTCAAGATAGGCTTTTCCTCCGGGAGATAAAATTTTGAAGTTTTTTGCTAAGCTTTGATTTATATGTTCGTAAACCTCAATAAATGCTTTTACTTTTTTGTCTTCCAAAGTTTGGATAAGTTCATCTATTGCTTTTTTCTCTTTAAGTAAAACCTCGAATTTTTCATTTATATTTTGATATCTACTTAATGTTTCTCTGTAATCCTCTATTGCCTTTTGATTTACTCCACCTAAACTTTTCCTTCTACTTTCTGTCTCTCTTAACTCCTTTTCCAGATTTTTCAAATCTGCTTCCACAGGTTCCCCATCGTACTCCATCTTTAAAAGTTCTATCTCTTGGTGCAGGTCGATAATCCTCTGAGATATCTTTCCTCTATCTTCCTGTAAAAATGTTATCTGTCTATTTAACTCATCTTCTTCATATCTGAGATTTTTAATCTGATTTTTTATATACTCTATCTGATTGATTATATCATTTCTCTCACTGTCTTTCTCTTTTAACTCTTTCCAAAGGTCAGAAAGTTGTTGAGATAGCTCTTTTATCTCTTGATTAAGTAGTTGCTTTAACTGAGAGTAGCTGTCTAATTTTTGTTGCAATTCTAACTCTTCTTTCTCTATTTGGTCTATTCTCGGTTGAAGGTTTTCCTTTATTCTGTTTTGAAGGTTTTCTATAGAGATATTTATCTCTTTAATTCTCTCTGAGATTTTGTAGTACTCAGCTGTCTCTTTTTCCCACTCCTGTCTAAGTTGATGAAATCCGGTATTTTCAATTTTAGATAGTATTTCCTGTTTTTTCTTCGATATATCTTCGTATATCTTTTTGGTAGTGAGATACTCTTTTTCAATCTCTCCTAACTTTGATTCTATATCAAAGGATTCCAGTTTTAACTGATTTACCTGGTTTTCCAGATTTGAAAGCCTCGCAGATTTTTGATTTATCTGGTTTTTTAGGTCATTTACCCTATATTGGTATGTTTTAGAATCACTGATAATCTTGTTTATCTGACTTTCTATATCATTTATACTCTGATTTATCACTTTTATCTCGTTTTCCAGTTTTTCTTCTTCTTTCTTTAATTTTTCATCTTCTTTTTCTAACAAAACCTTTTTATTTTCAAGGTATGCCTTTCCTATAGAACTTGTCTGTTTTTCACTACCACCGGATATTGTTCCAGATTTCTCAAAAAGCTCACCATCTAAAGTGACCATTCTAAAACTACCTATACCTATACTCTTTGCATAATCAAAATTTTCTACTATGACTGTATCAGAGAATACATACTTAATAGCCTTTTCTATCTTGGCATCATACAAAACAAAATCTATTGCATATCCTAATATTCCTCTTTTTGATGGTAATCTTGGTGGTTCCTGGTACTTTATCGTCGTAAGGGGAATAAAAACTGTCCTACCTAATTTTTCTCTTTTAAGTATTTCTATACATCTTTTAGCTACTTCTTCATCTTCTACAACGATATTTTTCAGTCTTGCTCCTGCTGCTGTTTCAATAGCCGTTTGAAATTTTTCATCTTTTAAACTTATGAGATCTGAAACTTGTCCGTATACTCCTGGTATGTCTTTTAAAATTAAACTTATTTTGTCATCTTTAAACTGTGAAAGTTGTGCCAAAACAGAAGCTAACTGCCGGAAATTTTCTTCAATCTTCTGTCTTATTTCTTTTAACTTCTTCTCTACGGCTTCTTTTCTAACTTTATACATTGATATCTGACTGTTTAGGGAGTTTATCTTAGACTCAAAATTTTCTCCATCTGCCTGAATTAAAGATAGCTCTTTCTTTAACTTCTCAATATCAGATTCAAGAGTTATTATCTCTTCTTTGTAATGTTTTATCTTATCTTCAATGTTTGATAGTTTCATAGATAGGTTATCTTTGTATCTCAGTAAATTACTTAACCTATCTTTTATCTCTCTTTCCATCGTTTCTAAAGTTATCAAATCTTCCTTAGATTTTCCTTGAGATATTTCAAGTTCTTTGATTTTTTTACTCTTTTCTTCTACTAATATCTCTTTTTCTTGAAGTTGCTGTTTTAAAAGTGGTATCTGAGAGTATAGATTCTCTATCTCTTTATTTAGCTGGGTTATCTGTTGAAGTTTATCGGCTTTCTCTTGAGAAAGGTATTTTAACTTATCATGAATTTCCTGTTCTTGTTTTTGAATGTTATCTATTTTTTCGTTTTTTTCTTTAATTTGGGCAGTTATAAATCCTTCCTGTTGTTTAAAAGGTAGAAAAAGTTCATTTATTTGGTTCAATTTATCTTCAAGTTCCTTTAGCTGAATGTAGTAATCTTTTACAGAATTTGCTATCTCTTCTTTTCTATTGTAAAAACTACTGATTTTTTCTTCTATCTCTTTTAGATCTGCCTCTGTTTTTGAAAGCTCTTTTAGTAGATTGAAAAGTTTTACACCGTTTATCTGTCTTTTTAAAAACTCTATCTTCTCCTCTAACTGCTGGGCTAACTGGGCATTTTCTTTTTCTTCTTCTAACCTTTTAAGTGTAGTTTCTATCTCTTTAAGAATTATTTTCAGTTGATTTATCTTCTCTTGGGTTTGGGATAGCTCTTGTAGTGCTTTCTGTTTTTTCTCTTCATACTCGGATATTCCAGCTACCTCACTTATAAGGTCTCTCCTCTCCGTCGGTGTCATCTTTACGAATCTGTATATATCACCTTGGGTTATTATGTTATAACCTTGTGGGTATATGTTTGCTTCAACCAGTAAATCCTGAATATCCTTTTGTTTTACAACTCTTGAATTTAACTTGTATATAGATTTTCCACTTAAATCAACCTTTCTGTATATTCTAATCTCTTCACTATTTACTGGAAAAGATCCTAAATTTTTGAATGTTATCTCTACTTCTGCAAATGGGGCTGTTCTATTTTTTGATGAGAAAATAAGGTCTGTAAGTTTTGTAGCTCTCAATGCTTTTGTAGAAGCTATACCAAGACAGAAAGCTATACTATCTCCTATATTACTTTTTCCAGCTCCATTTGGTCCAACAATTGCTGTAAATCCTTCACTTAAAGGAATAGATATCCTTCTATCACCGTAAGATTTAAAGCCATAAACTTCAATATTTGATATATATGCTCTCTTCATACTTCTTTAAAATCTTTCTAATTCTTCTTCTTGTTTTAGCTGTTTTTTTACCATTTGGCGGCTTATATACTCTAAGTAATCCTGACTTTTCCAGATATACCTTAATGTAGCTACATAACCTATAAAAGCTGTTGTATGGAATGCAAGCTGAACCGGAGAAAGTAATCCTTCTTCAAAAAAGAAACTCAAAAGTTCAGACATTATAATGGCAAAAAATAAAAATAAAAAAGTTATACCATAAGCCATCGTTATCCTTCTATTCCAGATAAAATCTTTTTCAGAGTAGAGTTTGTTAATCTCCTGTTTTACCTCTTCTGTAATATGAGTTATATCTGATTTAACTTTTAACCTTAGTATGAATATAACGCTTCCACTGAAGAGCGTTGTTGTAATTACAATCCATACAGCTTTATAAAAGTCTGGCTTATCGGTAAAAATATCATTTTTAAACATAAAATTTATAACAGTAAGACCAAGGACCATAGAAAAAGAGTATGTAACCAATGAAATTCCAAGTAAAAATAGTTTTTTCTTAATCATCATAACCACCCCTTTTTCTTAAATATAATAAGTGGTATTGTAGCTGAAAATGCCATAGCAACAAGTGCCACATAGTACCCATACTTAAAGTGAAGCTCCGGGATATACTCAAAATTCATTCCATAGATACTTGCTATTAATGTAGGCGGCATAAACACCATTGCAAGAACTGTAAAAATTTTAATCACCTTATTTTGCTCTATATTGAGAAGTCCTAAAAATGTATTCTGTAAGTAGTTAAGTCTCTCAAAATTGAATTTTGTATAATCTATAAGTGAATTTAAGTCCTTTATCATTATTCTTATCTCTTCTTTAACATCGTTTGGAAGTTTATAGCTTTTTAGTATAGAAGATAAAACTCTCTGTTTGTCGATTAAAGATTCTCTTATAGTCATATTTATATCTTCATAAAAAGATATGGACTCAAATACTGACTCTGTTACATCTATTGAGCCAGTTGACACTATTTTACCAAGTTTTGATATCTCTTTTGATATACCTTCTAAAACATCTGAGTCAGAAGCAACCTTTATCTCCATTATTCCAGCAAATATATGATAGCCAGTTTTAAATACAGTTGGGTTTGTCATCAATCTTCTTACAAATTCGGAAAAAGTTTTTAACTCTCTATATCTTATTGTTATTATATAATCTCTTTTTAGAATAAATGAAACAGTTTCATTAAAAGCGTTATCCTGTTCTCTTATAAGGAAAAAGGTGTTTATTGTTATACTGTCTTCTTCTTCCCAATATCTTGAACTTATCTCTATATCTTCCCTTTCAGATAAACTTGGAAATTCTACCTTAAAGTTAGATACTATCCAGTTTATCTCTTCCTGGGAAGGGTCAAACACATCTAACCATAATATAGATTGATTACTTTCTATATGGTTATTGATATCTTCAAGTTGATAAGACCTTATTATTAAGCCTTCCCGATAGAAAATTCTGACCATGTGTTAATTATAACATATAAATGTTTTCTTTTACCGGTTCTATGTATATCTCATCAAAATGTCTCTCTTGGTATATATTTACTTTATTATCATAGTTTAGAAATAGTAGAGCCATAAATATGCTTGGTTTATATGGATAGCTTAATTGACTTAAAGCTATTACCCCAACAACATAGTTTAACTCCTCTTCTAAAAAAGCTATTGCATCGTCAACTTTACCTTTTACAAGATTAAAGTTTAAATCTGTTGTTTTCTTATGTTTTGATAAAGTAGTTTTCCTATCTTTGGAAACTCTTTTTATTTTCTGGATTACTTTTATTGGTTCCTGGACAATATCTTTTAGTAGATAAGCTATCTCTTCAAGTGTATAAAATCTCTTTATACCAAAGACTCTCTTTCTTGAATTTTTTTTCTTTTCTTCCTCATTTATCTTTAAGCTTTCTGCTTTCATTTTTAAAAGTATAGATGCAACGAGAATAACTTTTGAAGCATACTTTAAATCTGGAATATACATATTTCTTATCTCTTGAAGGAATTTATCAGCCAAGATAGTTATATCTATATTCCATGGGTCTATCTCTCCCTGAGCTACCAATCTTAACACTATATCAAAAGGATTTTTCTCTTCCATCCAACATTCCCTCCAAATATCTATAAAATTCTCTATCAAATTCAAAAGAGTAATCTAAAGCGAATATATTAGGAAAATTTAGTTTTACAATATCTTTTTCGGTAGTTATATATATTTTATTAGCATCGGGTATAAAGTTTTTGTAGTCGTAATGGTCTGGAAAACCCAAAAAACTTTCTATGTAAAATCCATACTTTAAAGATAACTCTTTCATTTTGTCAAAAAATTGACTGTTATTTCCTATCCCTGCCATAACTATAACTGATCTGCCTTTTAAACTGTTAAAATCTATCTTCTTGGTGGAGTTATACAGCTTTCCAAACTGTTCTCTTGCTATAAAATAAGGTTTATCAAAAGTTTTTAACTTTTCTAAAAATAACTCTTTATCTTTAACTCTATCAAATCTCGTTATAATAAAACAGTCTGCGTACTTAAAGAAAGATTTAGGTTCTCTTAATCTTCCTGCAGGTAATAATCTGTCTTCCCAAAAGGGCTTTGTAGTATCTATAACAAGTATATTAATATCTTTTTTTATAGGATGATGTTGATATCCATCATCAAGTATGACTATATCTGGATTAATCTTGCCTTTAAACATCTCAAATCCATTCACTCTGTCAGTACTTACCACAACATCGAAACCTTTCATACTCATAACTTTTGGCTCATCTCCACATAGCTCTACCGGAATATCTTTATTACAGAATAAAATCTCCTTACTCTTTCTTTTATACCCACGGGATAAAATTAACACTCTTTTGTTTTTATTTTGAAAATATTTTGCTATTGATATAACTGTTGGGGTTTTTCCTGTTCCTCCCACAGAGAGATTACCTACGGATATAACAGGCAAAGGAAGTTTATAAGATTTTTTTACATCTAATTCATAAAGTCTTCTGTTTAAAACAGCTCCCAATCCATATATTAAACTTAACGGAAAGAGCAATTTACGAAACATTTGAGAAAAATTTTTTTATCTCATTTATAACTATATCTTTGTTTCTACCGTATCTCCTTGAGAAATGAAAAACAATAAGATTTTTTACGTTGGCAAGATTTGCAATTTCGGCGGCCTGTCTAGTAGTAAGATGGTAAACTTTCTCTGCTTGGTCTTTATCTCTATCTAAAAATACAGCTTCACAGTAGAGATAATCTGAATCTCTAACAAGATTTATAATCTTTTCTTTATTTTCAGGACTGTAAATCACGTCTGTTATATATGATATCTTTAATCCTTTTTGGATATAGGCATACTCCTCAAAGAGAAAATCGTAAGGATATTCCTTATCTCCTATTTTAAAAGTTCTATCTTTATTTTGATGATTCTCTAAAAAAATTTTAAACTCTCCTATCTCTTTACCTTTTAACGGTAAACTTTCTACTTTCTCTTTTTTTAAGAGAATCCTATCTTTAAGTTCAAAACTGTAACCTAATATCTGTATCTTATGGTCTAAAACGGCAAATCTTATTCTGTAGACTTTGTCTTCATATATAACATCTGAATCTACTTTTTCTTCTGCTATAAAATCTTTTGCAAATTTTTTCTTTATGTCAAATTCAAAAGTTTCAAACATACTCCCTTTAAGTTGTTTTACTTTAAATATTAGCTGAGGTTCAAACTCAACTAAATTCCATGTGTATCCCTGAAGTTTTGAATATACATTATGTGCTAAAGGGTCTATACCAAATATTTCAACTGTATGAGGTCTCCCTAATTTATATCTCAAAAGCGTGTCAAATCCTATAAAGTGGTCCATATGGGTATGGGTAATAAAAACTTTTGTAATCTTTTTTATTATCTCTTTGTCAAGTTTGTATATGTTACCTACATCAAACAGTATATAATCTCCGGTTTGTGGAATTTCTATGTATATTCCTGGGTCTTCATACTTTTCATTGATAAGAAAATGTTTTACTCTCGGCTGGCTCATTTAAACAGTCCTAAAAATTTCAAAATATATTCAAGGAAGTTTTGATTACAAGTATTATTCCTAATATTTTAATATCTTTTCTTACTATCTCTACTCCTTTATCTATCTTTCGCTCAGGTTTCTGAATATCCTTTTTTATACTCTCTTCTAAAGCTTGGGTTAAAACTGAAGTAGTTTTCTTTCCGAGTTTTTCCCCTAATTTTTCATAAATTTTATAAGGTATAGTATAAACCATAATTTAAGCCTCTACTAGCTTCTTTAATCCTTCATTCCAAGCATTGTAAAAGACAGTTATAGGTTCATCTATAACCATATTTCCATTTATGTTTAAAACAAGTTTATCTTTATCTAATACTTTACCAACTTTCTTTATCTCTAATCCAAGTTGCTTTCCACTGTTGATTAAACTTTCTAAATCTTCTTCTTTTACTGATATAACAACTATAGACCTTAACTCATCAAATAGTTCAAAATCTTCTCTGAAAGGAGTTTCTATATTTATCTCTAATCCAAATATTTTTTCTTTTCTGAAAGCTGATTCAAGGATTGCCGTTATCAAACCTCCGTCTGATACATCGTGAGCTGATTTTATTTTATCTATATTTTGGTGTATAAAATTCATAATCTTTTTTTCTATATCAAAATCTGGGGCTGTTATATCTCCTTTAATTAATCTGTGTATTTCTTTCAAATACTCACTTCCGGCTATATTTGGTTCTCTATTTACTTCACCTACAATCATGATTACATCGTTTTCATTTTGATAGTGAGATGGAATTGCTTTTTCAACATCTTCGATAACGCCTACTGCTACTGTTGTCGGTGTTGGGTAGATGTTTAACCTTCCTTCTTCAAGAACTGTTTCGTTGTAAAGGGAAACATTACCACTTATAACTGGCACATTTAACTCTTTACAAGCATCTGCCATTCCTTGTGTTGCCATCTTAAACTGCCACATAATTTCCGGATTTTCTGGATTTCCCCAGTTTAAACAGTCTGTTATTGCTAAAGGTTTTGCTCCGGATATATACACATTTCTAACTGCTTCTAAAACTGTTCTTTTTCCTCCTTCATACGGGTCAAGATACACTTTCTTACCATCACAGTCAGAAGCTATCGCTATACCTTTTTTTGTGTGAATTTCTGGTCTTACGACCCATTTTAATCTTAAAACTGCTGCATCGCTTCCCGGTTTAAACACTGTATTTGTTCCAACTTCATAATCATACTGGGCGTAAATCCATTCCTTATTTGCAACAGTAGGAGATGATAACACTTTCAGTATTGCTTCCTTTAAATCAGGTTTTGGTAGAGAGCCTTGGTCAAAATTCTTAACTTCTTTTAAATATTCTGGCTCTTTTACTGGTCTGTTATAAACCGGAGCATCATCTACTATAGCAGATATAGGTAAATCTGCTACTTTTTCTCCTTTATAGAAAACCTCTATTCTCTTTGTATCTGTAGTCTCTCCTATAACTGTTGCCTCAAGTCCGTGTTTCTTTGCTATTTTTAAAACTTCCTCTACGTTTTCATCTTTTACAGAGTAAAGCATTCTCTCTTGGGATTCGGAAAGTAATATCTCGTAAGGTGTCATATTCTCTTCTCTAAGTGGAACATTTTCAAGATAAACTTTCACTCCCATACCTGACTTTGCACCAAATTCAGAAGTAGAACCGGCAAGTCCAGCAGCTCCAAAATCTTGACACCCTTCTATCAATCCTTTCTCCATAACTTCAAGGGTACACTCTATAAGTCTCTTACCAAAAAATGGGTCACCTATCTGAACATTTGGTCTTTTTGACTCTGTCTCAGAACTAAATTCAGCAGATGCCATAGTAGCTCCGTGTATTCCATCTCTTCCGGTAGCTGAACCTACCATTACCATTTTCTGTCCTATTGCTGTTGCCCTTGCTCTATACATCTTATCTTTCTCTAAAATTCCAATACAGAAAGCATTTACAAGTGGGTTTCCGGCATAAACTTCATCAAATATAGCCTCTCCACCAACTGTAGGAACTCCAATACAGTTTCCGTAAAAACCTATACCTTCTACAACTCTCTTAACTATCGGTTTAGTATCCTTTATACCTTTTCTTTTACCATCTTTTCTTATATCTCCAAATCTTAGACTATCCATAAGTGCTATAGGTCTTGCTCCCATTGAGAGAATATCTCTTATTATTCCACCTACACCAGTAGCAGCTCCATGGAAAGGTTCTATATAGGAAGGGTGATTATGGGATTCTATTTTAAAAGCTACAGCGTATTTATCATCTATTTCTATAACTCCAGCGTTTTCTCCAGGTCCCTGAATAACCCAATCTGCTTTAGTTGGAAAAACTTTTAAATAAGGTTTTGAAGATTTATACGAACAGTGTTCACTCCACAGTGCTCCAAAGATTCCAAGTTCTATCTCATTGGGCTCTCTTCCGATTAGATTGACAATTCTTTTGTATTCTTCCAGATTTAATCCATGGGCTTTTAATAATTTCTCTTCCATAAACTTCTCCTTAAAATATTTTTCAGATAAAAATTATACTAAAAGTTAAACATACAAAGTGAAGTAATGAAAAGAATTTTGATGGATTAAATTTTTGATTAAATGAAGATTTAAGAGTTAGATAGAAAGCCGCCCTTTACGGGCGGTGTAGAGATATTAGGCTGTTGTTTTCTTAACTACTTCTAAAACTTCATCGTAGTTTGGTTCTTCTGTGATTTCAGGAACTATCTGTTTATATATAACTGTTCCATCTTTACCTACTACAAATATAGCTCTTGCAAGTAATCCAGCCAATGGACCATCAGCTATTAAAATGCCGTATTTTTGTCCAAACTCTTTATTTCTGTAGTCTGATGCACAAGTTAAGTTTTCAATACCTTCTGTAGAACAGAATCTCTTAGATGCAAAAGGTAAATCCATAGATATTACAACTACATCTGCTCCCGGAATTTGAGATACAGCTTCATTAAACTTTCTTGTTTCTGTAGCACATACAGGTGTATCAAGAGATGGAACTGCAATTAAAACTTGAACCTTGTCAGAAGCTCCTCCAACTTTTTTCTCTGATAAATCTGTGGCTACAACTGTAACTTCTGGAGCTTTGTCTCCTACATTAACTCCATTACCGGCTAAGTTTACCGGATTTCCTTTGAGTGTTACTGTTGCCATATTTTCTCCTCCTAAAAATTTTTACATAAGAATTCTAACCTGCCAAGCTTATCTTTCCTTATGAGTAATCTCAAATTTAACTATGATTTATCTTATCTAAATCTCATTTTTAAAAATGTTAAAATTTTATGCCGTTTTTTCTTTAAAGCACTCCACCCAATGTTAACCTTTTTATCCTTACCGTAGGTTGAGCATCACTTACCGGAGCTCTCTGGCCATCTTTTCCGCAAGTTCCTATAGCCCATCCCAAATCGTAGCCAACTGCATCGATATCTTCTAATGCCTTTGGTCCATTACCTATCAGTGTAGCTCCCTTTATAGGATAAGTTATCTCACCGTTTTCTATCATATACCCTTCCATAATCTCAAATACAAAATCTCCGTTAACTGTATTTACCTGTCCTCCTCCCATCTTTACAACATATATTCCCTTCTTTGTATCTTTTATAATATCGTGGGGATTGTCTTTTCCAGCATCTATAAATGTGTTTGTCATTCTTACAATTGGTATATTTCTATATCCATCTCTTCTACCATTTCCCGTAGATTCTCTCCTTTCTTTCATAGCAGAGAGTCTGTCATACATATAACCTTTTAGTATCCCTTTTTCTATTAAAACCTTTCTTTGGGACATAACTCCTTCATCATCAAAGTTAAAGGTGCCGTTTTTACCTGATAAAGTTCCATCATCTATAACTGTTACAAGTTCAGAAGCAACTTTCTCTCCTATCTTACCTGCATAAACGGAAAGTCCATTGTTAACAAGGTCTGCCTCAAGTCCATGTCCTACTGCTTCGTGAATCATAGTTCCTCCCGCTTGGGAAGAGATAACAACTGTGAAACTTCCGGCTGGAGCAGGTTTTGCTTTTAATCCTAAAACAGCTCTTTCTGCAGCTTTTGTAGCTACATAATCTATAACATTGACATACTCTTCATTAAAAAGTTCATAACCTATGGTTCCACCGGTTGACTCATATCCTCTGTATAAATTGATACCATCACTTGCTATTGCTTCTACAAAAAAGACAACCCTTGTTTGACTATCTTCAACAATATCTCCAAGAGAGTTTATGATAAGGATATCTCTCTTTACATCTCTCAAAGTAACAGATACCTGCTTTATTAGAGAGTCGTAAGACCTTGCTACATCATTTGCTCTAAAAAGAATATCTTTTTTCTTTGAGATATCATAATCATCAGGGTCAATAAGAACATTTACCTTGGAAGAAAAATATCTTTTTCCAACGGATATAACACCTTCTCCTTCGGATTTTGCTATTGTTTTTGCAAGGTTTAGTAAATTTTCAAATGTTATTTCGGAAGTAAAACCGTAGTAAGTTTTAAAATTCTTTATAAGTCTTATGCCAACACCACAATCTCTACCTTTGGAACTTTTCTCTATTTTATTATCTTCAAGATTTAGGGTAAGACCTCTCAAATCTTCAAAAAATATCTCTCCATACTCTCCACCACCAGACATTAAGACAGATAATATGTAAGGTGCCTTTTCTCTAACTAACTCTTTCATAAGTTCTCTCCTTTATAAAAATCTGTTTTTCCACTAATCTTACCTCAAAATTTTCTTCAAACTTTTATATTATAATTATTCTTCTGTAAAAGAAGAGTAGTTTGTTAATATATCGGATTTTTCTTTTACTATCTTGTTAAACTCATCTATATAGTCTATATCTGATTTTTTAACTTTGATAATGCCACTTTTTTTATCATACCAATGCTGATCCTCTTCTATAAAGATTGTATCAGAAGGCATAACTATCTGATTTGATTCAATTAACTGTTCAAAGTCTGTATGATATATTCCAAGAATACATTTTACTTTTTTAAATGGTCCATGGAAGTTAAAGTAATACTCACCTTCTAAACTATCTACCCTTATATCTTTTACAAATTCATTATCTGCAAATAGTTTGATCACTACTGTAAAGTTATCATATTTATCTTTTATAGCTGCTTTTAGATTGTCTTCGGTAAACCAATAACTGTATATAAGGTTAGAGTTAACTGGAAGTATAACAAACCTGTTTACATCATATCTATCTGGTATATTTAAATCTGGCAGTTTCTGTTTTGAAATCTCCTCTGCAACTAAATTTATATGACTTGAAAAACCATCTTCTAAAAAACTCATCTCAACTATAGGGTTTACCATATCTACACTCCCGTATATTTTAATGTTTCATATAGTTTTATATATTTTGAAGCTTGGTTATCAAGAGAAAAATCTAAATTCATAACTTCTCTTTGCAATCTCTTAAAGAGGACAAGATTTTCATAGTAAAGATTTAAAGATCTATCTATGGCTTTTAAGAAATCTTCTTTAGAGAAGTTTTCAAAAAGTATACCGTATCCATTTTCTTTTGATATATCTTTAACTGTATCTTTTAAACCTCCAGTTGCTCTTGCTATAACGAGGGTTCCGTATCTCATAGCTATCATCTGATTTAATCCACAAGGTTCAAATAAGGAAGGCATAACTAAGAAATCTCCTCCTGCATACATCTTCCTACTTAAAGGTTCATCATACCCAACTTCAACGAATATATTTCTATACTTACCTTTTATAGATTCAAAAAAGTCGTTATATCCCTTATCTCCACTGCCAAGAATCATAAAATTAGCTTCTCTTCTTGATAGTTCATCTATGCTCTCTATGATAAGGTCTATACCTTTCTGTTTTGCAAATCTACCTATAAAAATTATCAAAGGTTTTTCATCTCCCTCAAGACCGACATCTTTAAGTAATCTTTTTTTGTTTAATACCTTTTTTTCATAGTTAAAAACACAATAATTTACATAAATATCTTTATCTGTCTCTGGATTCCAGACTTCATAATCTATTCCGTTTAATATACCGTAAAGTTTATTTACATACTTCCTCAACACACCATCTAAACCATAACCATATTCCGGCGTTGTTATCTCCTTTGCGTATGTTGGACTAACTGTCGTAACAGCTGAGCTGAAAACTATCCCTCCTTTGAGGAAGTTAACCTTATCGTAAAACTCTAAAGCTTCCATATGGAATAGGTCCCATCCTAAATTTAATCTTTCTATGGCAAATTTGTCAAATATACCTTGGTATGCTAAATTGTGGATTGTTAAAACAGTCCTAACATTATGTAAGCCATATCTATAGTAGGTTAAAACCGGAATTAATGCAGTTTGCCAGTCGTTAACATGAATAATGTCAGGATTGAGATTTTCTGACATCACAAACTCCATAACAGCCCAGCTAAATGCACCAAACCTTATATCGTTATCCGGATAATCTCCCTCCGGTGTTCCGTAAAGATGATCTCTACCAAAAAGTTCATCATTCTTAAAGAAGAAATATGTTGCATCATCAATTTTCTTATAAACTTCAAATGTATAATTTTTTCCATTTAAATTTACAGTTATGTTTATATCTATCTTCTTTATATCATGTTTCTTCATATCCACCGTTTTATAGAGTGGCATAAAGTCGAAAACTTTTATACCATGTTGAGCCAACTTCTTAGATAGAGAGCCGGCTACATCGGCTAATCCTCCAGTTTTGGCAAAAGGATATATCTCACTAGAAGCAAAAACAACCTTCATTTAAAACACCTCGATTAAAAATTTTGCTGCTTCTTCTGGGGGTGTTGGGTTAATATAAATATCTGTCCCAAGCTCAAATCCTGCAAGGATTGTAATCCTTGGCAAAATATCTATATGCCAATGGTAGAATTGTTGAATTCCGTGGAAGTATTCTGGATTTGCCGGATTTTCTCTTATAGGTGGTGCTGTATTTATCACAAAGTTAAAAGGTGGATTTATCAGTGCTTTATGTAATTTTTTCACTACATACTCCATACAGTCAGATAGTTCCCTTAAATCATCATCTGATATCAGAGAAAAGTCATGGAAGTGGGACTTGGGAGCTATCCTTACTTGAAATGGAAACTGACTTCCATAAGGACAGTATGCTATAAACTTACTGTTTTCATAAAAAGCTCTCCTATTCTCTCTTATCTCAGCTTTAATCTCATCACAGAGATAGCATCTTTCTTTCTCTCTGAAATACTTTCTTGACTGTTTTATCTGAATATCAATTTTTGTTGGGACTACAGGTAGAGCTATAAGTTGTGAATGGGAATGGACTAAACTTTTACCAGCTTCTTTACCGTGATTTTTGAATATATGGACATAAGCAATTCTGATATCTTGGTATAGAGCTTTCATTCTCTCTCTGAATGTAAAAAACATATTAAAATGGTCTTCTTTATTAAAATCCTGTATATGTTTAAAGTGATCCGGTGTTTCAACTATCACCTCGTGGGCTCCAAAACCTCCCATCTTTTCAAAGAATCCATCTCCTTCTCTTTTCTTCTCATTTTCAATTTTTAAAGCCGGATACTTGTTTGGGAAAACTCTCACTTTCCAGCCTGGGGTGTTTGGTAAACTTCCGTCAGGTCTTATGGCAAAAATCTCCGGAGGAGTTTTATCTTCATTTCCATACTCAAATGGACATTTAGAAATATCGGTTGTAGGCTCTTCGTATATTGAAACTGTGTAGTCATGAGGTCTTCTACTTCTCTCTATGGATATTAAAGCCCATCTGTTGTTTAGATAGTCAAGTCTGAACTCAGAACTCATGTGATACTCCTTATGTTATATAGATTTTTACTTTTAAATTAAAATTTAAATCAAAATCTAAAATAAATCCAACAGTCACTCCCTGTGTGATTATATCAACTCCCTTTTCCGATTGTGATACAGTGTTAAGTGGATACGTTAAACATCTTACAGGTTTATCAAACTCAAATTTTAGTTTTTTTTCTGTATAACTGTCATCTATAACAAAGTTATCTATTAATCCAAAATCTCTCTCATCTCTTAAAAACTGTGGCAGCTCTGCAAAATGAAGATTAAATTCACAGATGTAATATAGTTTATCTGGATATTCTGTTTTAAATCGGATATTACACTGTATAAATTCATCTCCAAATTCAAAATCCTTAATCATAACACTTTCATAAATATTCTTCAAAAATCCAGTCCTTTTCAAAGAAATCTTTTCTCCTATATACTCTATATTGAAATCTCCTTCTGTAAAATCTGATATTTCATAAAAACTCTCTCTTTTAAAAGATTCTA
Organism: Hydrogenothermaceae bacterium; assembly: GCA_041287495.1. Taxonomy (GTDB): domain Bacteria; phylum Aquificota; class Aquificia; order Aquificales; family Hydrogenothermaceae; genus JAOABC01. The sequence continues at coordinate 20,676 of JBEULE010000029.1, read as the reverse complement.
AATCTACAGAAGGTGTAAAATGGTCTACAAAAGATTCCTTTGTATGCCAATCTGTTATAAGATTTTTCCTGAGGTCTTCTGTTAGAGTAATTGAACTTTCATGGATAGTAGATATTCCTTCATGGGACTCTTGACTATCTTTAGGATTTAACATCAGATAGTGGTAGCCTTCTTTATATCTTGTTAACACATTCTGAAAGTTAAACTCTCTATCCTTTATAGATAGTTCTGTTATATGTCCTCCCCTTTGAGACAGTATAACTACTAAGTTTTTTGTTGACACTTTTATCTCATCTTTTCCGTCTAAATCTATATCTTTACGTTCTATTTTTGGTGTCTTTTTTAATCTCTCTACTTCTTTTTGAGCTCTTATTATATACCTGTATACATTATCCCTTAAGTTAGGTAGGTAAAGTCCACCGAATACTCCATGCCATAGAACATCGTTAAACTGGGCTTTAAGAAGATTTTCAAGGAAATATGTATCCTTTTTTAAATCTCTGTTATATATTGATAAGTCTAATATTCTCTTGTGTATTCTATTACTTTCTGGGTATTTTACAAAGAAGTTTTTCCAAATTCCACCTTTTACAAATTTCTCAAAGATGTAATCTTTACCTTCTTTTGATAGATTTTCTTTTAACTGTTCTATTAAGGGAAAGTCTTCTGCAGGTAAACTCCACTCTCCCATCTCTTGGTACGAAGCTATAGGAAGATATGCCAGTCCAAGTGGTCTGTTCTCTTTTACATATTTTCCGTAAAGGTTAAATTTAACTGTTTTACTATCAATTACTCTCTCAATAAATTTTTCAAGCCAGTTGTTTTCATAAACCCATTGATATGTATTGGGCCATATGCCAAATTTTTCTCCATCATCAAATATGATTGCAGCTGGATTCTCACCTAAACCTTGTATGTACTCTAAGTAGTTTTCTATTTTCTCGATAGGTCTAAAAGGTATCACATATCTAAGAGTTTTATCTATTGGAAAAAGTTTTAAAGTATAACCATCATTTTCCGTCAGATAATAACCTTTAAGTCTCTCTTTTTTAAATCCGGAAGATATAAAGTGATAATCATCTACTATCACATACTCAATTCCTACCTCTACAAGGTCTTTTATTATAGATGGTTCCCATACTCTCTCTGTAAGCCACAAACCCTTCGGTTCTTGACCAAAATTTTCCTTTATAAACTTATTTAACTTTTCTATCTGAAACTTTCTATCATCTGAAGGTATAGATGATAAAACAGGTTCATAAAATCCAGCTGTGAAAAATTCAATCTGTTCTCTCTCTGCAAGTTCTTGCATCAATCTAAATACTAATTTGTGATACTTTGATATGTACTCAAGAAGCCATCCAGAGTAGTGAACCGAAAATTTAAACTCAGGGTACCTTTTTGCAACCTCTAAAAAAGGTCTGTAAGCTTTCTCTACTGCTTCATCCACAACTTCGTAAAAATTATCAACAGGTTGATGACAGTGTATTCCAAAAAGTAAATTCACCATTTTTACACCATCCATTCGTATTCAAAATTTTCTATCTCTATCTCAAAATTTGAGTAAACAGGAGCTCTGTCTATAACTTTTCCATCTTTTAAAAGATTTATATTAAACTCTATAAACTTATTTTGATTGGTACAATCAATTGGTATCTTTATCTCTAAAACTTTGTCAAAACCGTACTCAACTTTCTGTCCCATACACTCAATTTGGAATATACCTTTTTTTAGTAGTAAAGTTAATTTAACTTCCTTTTCAGCAAAAAGTCTAATCTCTAACACTTGCCCCTCCTCTAATCTACCATCTATCAGAATAAATATGTTTTCTTTATCAAATCCATATAAAACTGTTTTAAATTTTGAAGAGGTTAAACTCATTGAACCTATATCAAAAGTTGGGTCAACTTCTGCGGCATATAACCACTCAAAATAGTTATCCACTATCCCATTTATGTTTGGTTTTATGTAGTAAGTAGATTTTTTTATTATCTGACTTTTTGATTTTCCTTTTATAGGTTTATCTAAGTATGAAGGATAAGGCTCACCTATAGATTTATATACATACTTTAAGTTAAGTCTGAATAGGTTGTCAAAGATATCTGAGAAATGTGTGTAGTGGTCATCTCCATACCACCAGAACCAATCACTTCCCTGAGCTATCATCAGATATCTTTTACCTTCTTCTGAAGGATTTTTTCTGTAAAAAGAAACTGCCTTATCAAGGTACTCCCAAGCTGTGTTTTTCTCTGGATGCCCTATCCATGTTTTAAAATTACCAAATATCCAGCTTCCAGCTTTTAGATTATTCAGAGATACTTTATCGATATCCTTATTTAATAACTCTGAAAATGTTATACTTTCTATCCAATTTTCTGATTTTATACTGCCGTATAGTTTTTCAAAAAAATCTAAGCCATTATTTCTGTAATACTCCCAAGCATTTTCCCCGTCAAGTATCACACTTACAACTGGATTTTTATCTGATATACTGTAAATATATCTTAACCTTTCTATAAAATCTTTTACTGCTAAATCTTCACTCATCTTAGAATATCTAAAACCTATGGAATCACTTAAATATCTATCTCTAAAAAATATGTTAACTCCATCATACTCATAGATTTTGTAAATTGTTTGTGAATCTTTATAACCTAAACTGTTAAAAAGAACTTCCTCATCGGTAGCAGTCCATAAAAATCCTGTATCCTTAAACAGTTTAACGGTTTCTCTACTTAAACTTCCCTCTGAAGACCATACTCCTTTTGGATCCTTTGAAAAAGTTTTCCTGTGATAATTAACTGCATCTGTTATATGTTTAACGGCAAAATCTCTCATGGGCTCTCTGACAGATGGAAGATGTATATCTGGACTACTCTCTTTTGCACTATTTATATCTATAAGCAAAGGTATTATTGGATGATAAAAAGGAGAGGTTGTAATCTCTATTACTTCCTTTTTTTCTAGATTTTCATAATACTTAGTTATCTTTTTAATAAACTTTATCAACTCTGATAAAAGACTTTCTTTGTCTTCCTGTAAAAAATTCCTACCTTTTTTCAATAGATTTTTTACTAATTTGTTATGTTGTTTCAAATAATTTCCACACCAAGATAAGATAAACAGAATCTCTAAATCTAAAAATTCTTGATTGTTAAACACTTTTGATAAATCAGCTTCATTTGCACGGTGTCTTTTTAAAAAAAGCTGATAATATCTATCTAATGGCTTTATCATATTCTCAGGATTAGATGCAAATAGATATCTCAAAAGATAGATTTTCTCTTCATTGGTTAAATTTTCTACAGGTTTTAACCATGTATCTAAAAATTTACAATTTTTTGGATTTTCATAATCTTTAATCTGTATAAGCAGAGAAGGAACTAAGTTAAAAGTAGCCTTTATGGAAAACTTCTCCACTAAATATGGCATATCGTAGTAGTCTTTTATGGCATGTAGGAAAACCCAAGGCATTTCAAATCTGTTATCTTCAGGATTCTTGTAGTAAGGTTGATGCATATGCCACAAAAAGCATATATACAGCTTTTTATCCATTTTCAATCCACTCTTTTACAAGATTACTGTAATGCTGTAATAAATCTTCACCTACATTCACTTTGTCAGAAGAAATATAGAGATGAACACTATCTGCATACTGATCCGGTATAACGAGAACCCAAGATTTTTCATCTACGTATATTTTAACTCCATCTATAAAAGAAGCTTTTTTACCTATAGCTTCCTCTGTAGCTTTTCTCATTATTCTACCTTTTAAGTTTATAGGACAGCTTATAATCTTATGATTAAAGTAAAACTCCGGTATTACCTTTGTTATATCTGAAAGCCTTTTACCAACTTTTGCCATCATCTCAAGAACTTTAACAGATGCAAACATACCATCAAAACTTAACGACATCTCAGTAAATGTATAGTTACCATCTATATTCCCATAGAAGTAGTAATCTTTTAAGAAACTTGCTTTAAGCCCTATCGTTTTTCCCCTCTCCATTATCAGATTATCAAATAACTCATCCATATACTCTGGAACATATACAGGAAGATATACCTTAACCTGCTTATTTACAGTGTTATTTATCAGGTATAGTATAGATAGTAAAGCTTTGTAATTTTCTAATATCTCTCCACTGTCAGAGATAAATATAACTCTCTGACCGTTTGGATAAAGGACAAAACCTAAATCTTTCTTTAATACTTTGATTATTCCTGCTATCTCTTGAGCTGATTTTCTATGGGTTTGATGAACTCCAGACAGCTTTTTCTCATCAAAGTAAGACCCCATTATGATGTTGTCTATTCCTATTGTGTTTATTATATCTGGATAAACTATAGCAGTTGAGCCGTTTAGTAGGTCTGCTATTACGGTTAATTTTGCAGATTTTATTGTCTGTATATCTATTAAGGATAGGAATCTATCTTTATAACTTTTTATAAGTCCTGAATCTTCTTTTATCTCTCCTATCTCGTTGTAGTTTACCCTTCTGAAATTCTCTCTAAAAAATAACCTTTCTACACTCTTTTCGGTATTTGTATCTATATGTAATCCATCACTGTCAAAAAATAGTATCTCTGTATTCGATGGGTTGTCAGGTGACTGTCTAAAATGGACACCTGCTACATAGTCTCCATTTGCTAGTAAATACCTCATCATAGGTAATGGAACAAGTTTTAAATCTACAACATCAAGACCAGTAGATAAAAGCCCCCCTAAAAATGACCTTTTTAACATTCTTGAAGCTCTGTGGTAATCTCTTGACATTAAAACTTTCTTACCCTTTGGAAGGATACTACCAAAAGCAGCTGCTAATTTTGCGGCCATCTCATTTGAAAGTTCTATGTTTGTCCTTCCTGATACCTTCCCACCTTCAAATATAGAAGATTTAAATTTATCTCCCCATATAAGATTACTGCTTACTATGGCATTTTCTTCTATATGTTTATTTGGATAGATAACAACATCCTTTTCTATTACAACATTACTCTCTATCTCCGTTCCTTCAGCAATTATAACACCTTTTTCAGCTCTAACATTATCCTTTATATCAACTTTATTACATATCACTGCATTATTGAATAAACAGTTTTTACCTATATTTACATTCCACCATACAACAGATTCAGATAACTGACAGTTCTGTCCTATCTTTGTATTTTTACCTATCACACAGTTCTCTAAACTTATACCAGCGGCTAAATCAACGTTTTCATCAATAACAACAGTCCCTATAATATTAACATCAGATGGTATATCTGACTTTGTATACAGAACACCTTGAGGAAATTCTATCTTTTCTCCTTCAAAACCTAACTTAACTTTTCCTGATAGTATATCTTTATTGACCTCTCTATAACTTTCTGGATTTCCTACATCTCTCCAATAACCTTTTGCATTGTATCCGTAAAGTGTTATCCCTTCTTTCATCAGTTTAGGAAAAAGGTCTTTGCTGAAATCAAAAGGTATATTAGGTGGTATGTAATCAAGGATTCCTGGCTCTATTACATATATACCAGTGTTTATAGTATCACTGAAAACTTCTCCCCATCCAGGTTTTTCTAAAAATCTCAGAATTTTTCCTTCTTTATCTGTTATAACAACCCCAAACTGTAATGGATCTTCCACAGATGTGAGAGTTATAGTTAATTTAGAAGACATAGCATTGTGAAAACCTACAATCTCATTGAAATCAAAATCGGTAACTAAATCACCACTTACGACTATAAATCTCTCATCAAGATATTTCTGGGCTTTTTTTACAGCTCCAGCTGTTCCATAATCATCGTCAGGTAATATATATGTTATATTCACTCCAAAATCTCTACCATCTTTAAAGTAGCTCTGAATAACCTCTGGCTTAAAGTAAAGTAAAACTATTATATCGGTAATACCGGTGGATTTTAACTTTTTGATTATATGTTCCATCATAGGTTTGTTTAAGATTGGCAACATAGGTTTTGGTATGCTGTTTGTAAGAGGCTGGATTCTCGTTCCAAAACCTCCCGCCATTACTACTGCTTTCATGTTAAGTCCCCCTATTCTGTTTGTATAGATTTTACCATAATTTCTGGTGTTATTATGATAAAATTTTTAGTAAATAAAATTAACAGAGGTGAAAAAGTGTTTGATTTAATAGTTAAAAATGGGTGGATTTTAACTATAGATGAAAATTTTACAGAGTATAGAAATGGATACATTGCAGTAAAAGATGGAATAATCCAGGAAGTAGGAGATAATCTACCAGAAGGTTATCAGGCAAAAGAAATAATAGATGCTAAGGGAAATATAGTTTTACCTGGATTTGTAAATACACACACCCATGCAGCGATGACCTTACTTAGAGGATATGGTAGTGATAATCCTCTTAAAGTGTGGTTAGAAAAGTACATATGGCCTGTTGAAGGTAAATTTGTAAGTTATGAGTTTGTGAAAGATGGAACAGATATAGCCTGTTATGAGATGATAAGAAACGGAATAACAGTATTTGTTGATATGTATTTTTATGAGAATGCTGTTGCTGATTCTGTTTTAAAGTCAGGAATGAGAGCTGTTTTATGTACAGGAATTTTAGATTTTCCTACACCTGGAGCTAAAACTCCAGAAGAAGGTATAGAAAAAACAAAGGATTTTATAAAAGAGTATAAAAACAATCCATATATATACCCATGTGTTGGACCACATGCACCATACACATGCTCTCCAAAAACATTGAATATGGCTATGGAAGTTGCTGAAAGTTATGACACTCTCTTTCATATACACGTATCAGAAACTATCCATGAAGTTGAAGATATAAAAACAAGATATAGAAATACACCTGTAAAACATCTTAAAGAGGTAGGTGTTTTAAACGATAGAGTTTTAGCAGCCCATATGGTTCATCCAACGGAAGAAGAGATTGATTTACTTGCTGAGTATAAAGTAAAAGTAGCCCACTGTCCAGAAAGTAATCTAAAGCTTGCCTCTGGTATTGCTCCGGTTCCAAAGATGATAGAAAAAGGTATAACTGTAGGAATAGGGACAGATGGAACAGCATCAAACGACGACCTTGATGTTATAGGAGAGATATCAACAGCTGCAAAGCTTCACAAAGGTTATAACATGAATCCAACTTTACTTACAGCAAAGCAATCTATAGCAATGGCAACAAGGGAAGGTGCAAAAGCAGTAAGATTAGATAATAAACTCGGAACTATTAAAAAAGGTAAATTTGCCGACTTTATAATAATTGATATAAATCAACCTCATCTTCAACCTATGTATGATCCATATATACAGATTGTTTACTCTGCAAAGGGATTAGATGTAGATACAGTAGTTGTAAATGGAAAAATCCTCATGAAAAATAAAGTAGTTTTGACAGTAGAAAAGGAGAAAGTTTTAGAAACAGCCAAAAAGTGGTATGAAATGATAAGAAAAGAAAGCTAATAAAGAATTTGTCGTTTTTTCCCGATAATATAATATATAATTACTTACAATTGTTGAGGTTATGGATGGATATAAAGAGTATCTTGTCAGCTATAAAGGAAGATAAAGAGGAAAGTATAAATAAAGAAATTAAAGAGGAACAAAAAAGCAAAAATATAGATAAGAATTTTTTTCTAGAGAAAGAAATAGAAGATTTGAAAATAAAATACCCTTTTATCAATTATATAGATCAGAAGTTTAATTTTATTGAAAATAGCGAATCTAAAGTTGACTTTTTTAAAGCTATAGAACCTGAGGATTTAAAAAATGTTAAAGTATTAAAGAGGTTGATTCTTGGTAAATAATGAAACTTTTAAATAAAACAAAAATTTTTCTTAAAAATTTAAAAGATGATGAAATTACTTTTTATAAAGTAATAGTAGTTTTTGGTTTGGTATTGTTAGGAGTAATAATAACATCTCCTTCAAGCTATAATACCCAATTTACTCTTTTTATTGTAATATTTACTATCTCCCTCTTCTTAATAAAAAGGCAAAATGAGTATGTGAAGCTAATTATAATATTTTTTGGTATGATTATCTCGCTTAGATATTTCTACTGGAGGACTTTTAACACATTAAATTTAGACGAAGGTATTGTAAACGCAGTCTTATCTATAGTTTTATACTTAGCAGAGCTATACTCTATTGCAATTCTTTTACTTGGTAGTTTTGTATCTCTGAGACTTTTAAACAGAGAACCTATATATATTGAAAGAAGAGAAGATTATCCGACTGTAGATGTATTTATCCCAACATATAACGAACCTCCGGAGATAGTAAAAACAACAGCCCTTGCAGCAGTAAGTATGGATTATCCTCCAGACAAATTTAATGTTTATATACTTGATGATGGTGGAACTACTCAAAAACTAAATGATCCAGACCCAGAAAAAAGAAGAGAGAATTATGAAAGAGCAATGGAGTTAAAAGAGTTTGTAAAGCAAGTTGGTGGGAATCTTCATTATCTTACGAGAGAAAAAAACATCCATGCAAAGGCAGGTAACATAAATGAAGCTTTAAAAAAGACAAATGGTGAACTTATTCTTATACTCGATTGTGATCATATTCCAGCAGAGGATTTCCTAAAGAGGACAGTAGGGTTTTTTAATAAATATCCGAAAATGTTCTTACTTCAAACACCGCACTCATTTTATAATCCTGATCCGTTGGAGAAAAATTTAGGAATATTTAAAATAGTTCCCAGTGAAGCTGATATGTTTTATAAACATATTCAAAAGGGTTTAGATTTTTGGAGTGCTTCTTTTTTCTGTGGATCTGCTGCTGTTTTAAGAAGAAAATATTTGGAAGAAGTTGGAGGTATTCAAGGAAACACAATTACAGAAGATGCAGAAACAGCTTTAGAACTTCATTCAAGAGGATATGATAGTGGTTATTATGCAAGACCTATGGTATATGGTCTTCAACCAGAGACATTCTCTGCTTTTATTGTTCAAAGAACAAGATGGGCTCAGGGAATGATTCAGATATTTTTACTTAAAAATCCTCTCTTAAAAAAAGGTTTAAAATGGTATCAAAAATTATCTTATTTAAATGCGAATATTTTTTGGTTTTTTGGATTTGCAAGATCTGTTTTCTTAATAGCACCTGTTTTATATCCAATATTAGGAGTTAAGATATACAATGCTTCATTACAAGATTCTCTTGTATATGCTGTTCCTCATTTTATATTTTCTATACTTGTATCTTACTATCTCTATGCCAAGACAAGATGGAATTTTTTCTCTGAGATATATGAAGCTATACAGTCTATATTTATACTTCCGGCAATTATAAGTGTTATATTAAGTCCAAGAAAACCAACATTTAAAGTAACACCAAAGGGCGAAAACTTAGAAGAAGAATTTTTAACCCCTTTCTATAAACCTGTCTATATACTTTTCCATATTATAGTGTTATCGTTTTTCTTTAGTGCCTATAGATGGGTAAACTTCCCAGAAGAAAGAGGCGTGATTATCATTGTTTTATTTTGGCAGATATTTAACTTTTTAATACTTGGTCTTGGTATTAGTATTTTACTTGAAAAACCTCAACGTAGAAAGGCATTTAGAATACCATCAAATGATGAATCTTTTGTATATCTCACAAATAGCAGAAGAGTATTCTCAGGGAAAATAAGAGATATATCTCTCACAGGTGTATGGGTGGAAACAGACCAAGATATAACAGAGTTTTTAAATGAAGTGAGAGATGCTCATGTTAAGGTATTAATCAAAGATTTAAACAATATTGCTTTTTATATGGAAGCCCAAGTTGTAAATGCAAATTCAAAAAATATAAGAGCAAAATTTCTAAATGATAATAGTGTGGAAAATATAAAAAAGTTAGTAAAGGTAGTATATGCTGATAGTTCAAGATGGGAGATATTTAGGGAAGAGTTAACTTACGGACCTATTAAAACATTTTTCTTTTTATTAAGCTTGTTTTTTAAAACTTTTGCAAAATCATATAAAGTCGCTACGAAAGAATTTATAAGGGAAATCTCTTCCATTAATTATAAATATATCATTTTATCAACAATTAAAAGAGTTTATAGCTATGTTAAAATATTAAATATAAAATTTTATAATATGTTGGGAGGTTTAATTAAACAATGAAGATGTTTAAAAAAGAAGAAAGAGAAAAGTCATCAACTCATTTATTAACTTCAGGTAAGTCTATATTTCCAGACATAAATCAAATTAAAAGTCTTATAAATGAAAATAAAGATATGAATTTTTATATAATAAAAACACTTTTTTGAAGTTGTAGAGTATGAAGATTTTAAGCAGTTTATGATTTCTGTAGGTGAAAATTTTGTGGAAGACAACAAGGAATTTTTGAGCCATTTAAATAAACTTGGTTCAGAAGATATAGAAGTTATATGGAATATAGTTAACAGATTCTTATTTTTAAACAAGTTAGGCATAAGCCAGATAGAGATAGACATAAAAAATAAAATCTTGAATATTTACCATTATAACTCACCTTTTGTCAGATACTTAGAGGATTATACTAATAAAAAAGTGTGCTATTTCTTCGAAGTTCTGTATTCATATATACTTTCTACAATATTTGAGGATAAAATAAATGTAAAAGAGGTAGAATGTAAAAATGAAAGTAAAAGAGATTTTTGTATCTTCGCTATGGCTTAGTTTATTATTAGTTATAGTATTTACAAATCAGTTAAAAGCTGAAGAAATAAAAGTTCCTTTAAAAGATATTGCCTTTAAGGAACCTATTTTACGGAGTATTCAATCGGAGTATAATATAAAACTTCCTATCCCTTCAAGATATATTGTAAAGAATATATATTTACACCTGGAAGTTGAAAAATCCGTGGCCCTTGTAAAAGAGAGAAGTAATATATCCATTTTTTTTAATAAAAAGCTTGTCTATCAAAAGCCATTTGATCCTTCTGTTGATATAATGAATATTGATATTTCTCTACCTGTCTCAAATTTAGAACCTTATAATGATATTACTATAAAATCGATACAGCATTACTGTATCAATTGCTGTGAGTTTGAGAGTAGTCCGGAGCTTTGGTCTAAAATAGATACTGAAAATAGCTATTTTCTAATAACTTATGAAGAAAAACCTATATTACCTGATACACTTTTAATAAGAGATTATATCCTTGACCAAAAGTTATTTAATCCTGTTAAACTTGCCATTTTAACGGAAGATAAAAGTGATAGCTATATTTCATTAGCTACAAAGCTGGCAGGTTTTATTGGAAATTATATAAAATATCGGAGAATTGATATAGAGTATACTGATAGTATTCCAGTAGATAAAGACCTGTTTATTATATCTTCAAAAGATTTTATAAGAAAACTATTTGGCAATAGTATAGAAAGAGTGCCAGATATAGGTATAATTCCAAATCCTAATAATATAAATAAAGCAATAGTGTTTATAACGGGAGATAGTCCTGAAATTATTAAAAGATCTTTATTTTCATTTATGTCTATTAAAAATGAACTTTATACAGGTGTTGATTACTATGTTAGAAATCTCAAAATTCCGGATGTAGAGAATTATTCAAGCCTAATAAGTATTCCCTTAGGTAAAAAAGTGTATCTAAATCAGCTTGGATATGATGATTTTAAGTTTTATGGTATTTATCCACCACCGGCTGTAATAGAATTTAAGATCCCACAGGGAATTTTTATAGAAAAAAATAAAAAGGTGATCTTTCACTTTGCATATAACTATGGAGCTGGAGCAAGAGATGATTCTGTGATAAATATATACCTTAATGATAAATATATTACCTCCTTAAAAATGAATAAAAAATACGGAGTTATTCTCCAAGAAGAAGATATTAAGATTCCGGCATATTTGCTACAAGGTGGCTTAAATAAACTAAAAATAGAATATGCCATGATGGCTCCCGGTGGAGGATACTGTATATCACCAAATATAGAAGTTCTTAGAGGAACTTTATTTACTTCAAAATCATACATAGAAGTTCCTAAATGCCGTTTTGGTTTGAGATGCCTTATCTTGAATACTTTGTAGACAGTGCTTTTCCATTTTCTCTTGAAGGAGGTATGGGAGATACATTAATAATAGCCTCTTCAAAGAGGAATATTCATATATCTACAGCTTTAACTTTAGCTGCATATATGGGAACAAAACTGTTCTTTTCTCCTTATGATTTAGAGTTTTCGAGTAGTATAAACGATAAAAATAAAAATAAAAATATAATATTTATAGGTAATAGTATTCCGGAAGAACTGCAACAAAATTTTGGATTTAAAATAATGAATGAAAATATCTACGCAAAAATGCCAATTCTGAAAGAAGTATTTAACGGAAATATTCTAAAAAAACTTTTTGGATTTAAAGAAGATAATTCAAAAATAGCAGATTTAGATTATTTAAATAGATTATCAGATCAAGTATTTTTTATGATGGGACAATCTCCTTTTGATAATCAAAAAACAGTTTTGATCCTCTTTTCTAAAAACGATAACTATCTGTATACATCAGTAAAAAATCTATTTGAACCTAAATTTGCCGGTCAGATAAAAGGTGACATATCTATATGGGATTTTTATCAAAATATATACTATTCAGATAATGTTAGTAAAAAATATTACATAGGAAATCTACCTTTTTGGCAAAAAGTTGTATATACTTTAGGCTTTTCTCCAAACCTATTTGCCTTATTTGCTATAGTAGTTGTGGTTATTCTTTCCTTTGCTTTGAAGAAAGTTCTTGATTATAGAGAAAAGAAAAGATTAGAGGGAGAAATATGAACTTTATGATTGTGTTCTTCCTAATGATATTTATCTGGAAGTTTTCCATGGCTCAAGATATTAATTCTTCTATAAATTGGCAAGAGTATAAACAAAAGTACCTAAAAGAAAATAGTTATATAATTGATCCTTACAACAATAGAGTTACTTCTGAAGCTCAAGGATATGGGATGATTTTAGCATTAAAATATAATGATAAAGAAGTTTTTGATAGTATATACAAGTGGACTAAAATAAATTTGCAAAGGCAGGATAATTTATTTTCTTGGCTTTGGAATGGTTCTGTTGTTGATAAAAACAACGCTACTGATGGAGATTTATTAATTGCATATGGACTTTTTAAAGCCTATAAAAAATGGAAAGAAGATTATTATTTGCAAGAGTTTAATACTCTAAACAACTCTTTAAAAAAGCTGATAGTCAATATTAAAATCAAAAATGATATTGATACGTTATTGCTTCCTGCAGTCTATGGTTTTTCCAATGAGAAATATGAAATTACCTTATTTCCATCATACTACATAGAGTTTATCCTTAAAGAGTTTTCTGAAAACGATAAAGATTGGAAAGATGTTTATAGAAGTTTAGATAAAATTTACAGATTAAAAAATATTTCAACAAATATAAGATATCCATTAATAGAGAAAAAGTTTTTTACGTCTGGAACTTCTGATCTTGATGTATATCGCATAATTGCATATAGTTATTTAACTGGTAAATTAAATATAAATCTAAAATCATCCTTTGAGGAGATTGATAAATTCTTCAAAAAAAATGGATATATACCTTTTACTTTTAAGTATAATTCAGATAAACAAGAACAAAGAGAATCTCCATTCTGTGTATATAAATTTTTCTACTTGCTTTATAAAGACAATAAATACTTGCAAAAGTATAAAGATCTAGTTAAAACAGATAAAAATAATTATTTTTGCGATAGTTTTGAACTTCTTTTAGAGGGACATTTAAGTGAAGATTAGAAAAACTTTAATTCTAAGTTTAATATTATCAGTTGTTGCTTATGGAGAAGAGAGGTATCAGTTATTAGTAGATATTAAAAGTAAAGACCAGCTAAAAAAGTTAGAGTCTTTGGGATTTAGAAATTGTAAAGTCATTAATCAAAATACAATGCTGTGCTTAGAATCACAGGATATATCCTATGTTCAGCGACTGAGAGATTTTTTAAGATCTCAAAATTTAGAGGCAAAAATATCAAAAGTAGAATTAAATCGAGAAAAAGTTGAAAATCAAAATGAAACAAAAGAAAAATATGAGACACAGGTAAAAAATCAAGTTAGAGAAAAAACTGAATTAAACCAAAGGCAACCCATTAAAAATATAGGAAATCTGCCGAAATCAAACGAAAAAAATAAAACTTCTTCTTTGGAAAGGGAATATATTATAAAGAATTCCTTGACCTCTAATAAAAAGGAAGATAAAGAGATAGAAAATAAAAAAGAAATTCAGGAAGATGAATTAAAAAAAATGTATGTTTATTTAAATAGTGATAATCTTGATAACGCTGAATTTTTAGCAAAAAAACTTTTAAATTCAAAGTATTCATTAGATGCAAAGTTTGTTATAGGTTTGGTGAATTTAAAAAGAGAAAATTTTAAAGAAGCTTGTCATATATTCTCTTCAATAAAAAGTTATAAAAAGGAGGCAAGAGATTTAGAGATAGACTCCTGCTGGGTATTTTATATGCAAGAAGGATATAAAAATCTTGAAAGTGGAAATCTAAATCAAGCTTTGGAAAACTTTAAAACGAGTTTATCTTATAAGGATAATTTAGAATCTAAACTTGGTACTTTTTATGTTTATCTTAAACAGAAAAATTATAGTAAAGCTGAAAGTTTAATAAAGAATCTTTTAGAGAAATATGACAATAATCTAAAAGTAAAGAGAGCTTATATTGATTACTTAATTGAAACTAAAAATTTTAAAGAACTTCAAAAATATGAAGATCTTTTGACTGTTGAAGAAAAAGAATTAATCAAAAGTCAAAATATATACTCTGAACTTGATAAAGCAAGAAAATTGATAGAAGATGGGGAATATGATACAGCTGAAGCTATACTTAAAAATTTATATCTAAAAAATAACTCAAATATATATGTATTGTTAACTTTAGGGTATTTATATTTGAAAAAAGGAGACATTTATAGTGCAGAAAATTATTATAAAAATGTTCTCATGATTGACAAAAATAATAAAGATGCCCTTCAAGGATTAAAAGCAGTATATGTAAAATTAGGCAAGTATGAAGAAGCTTTAGATATAATAGAAAAACTGAAATCTATGGGAATAAAAGATGAAGATGGAAGAAAAATAAAAGAGTTATACTATATATCAAAAGCTCAGGAATCAGTTGAAAAAAAAGATTTGAGAAATGGAGAAATTTACGCTCTTGAAGTCCTAAAACTTAATCCTCTTAATTCGACAGCATATCTTATTCTGGCAAATATCTACAAAGAAAAAGGAGATAATGAAGCTTATTTTAAGTATCTCTCTAAAGCTTACGAAATAGATCCTGATAATTTTGGTATCAAATTAGCTTATATGTATGGACTTGCAAATTTTGGACTTTTTGATCAAGTTAAGATTATTCTTAGTAATATAGATAAAAATAGATTATCTCAGCAAGAGAAACAGGAGCTAAGAGAGTTATACAAGGTATTATACAATAAACTTGCGTCATACTATTTAAATAATAAAGACTATATAAGAGCTAAAAAAGTAGCATTAGAAGGATTAAGTGTATTTACAACAGACTCCGGACTTTTAGAAATCTTAGGATGGAGTTGTTATAATTTAAAAGATTATGAATGTAGTAAAAAAGCTTTTGAAAGTGTAATTACTTTTAGTAAAGATAATGAAATGGCACTGTTAGGACTTGCATACAGTTATTTAAATTTAAAAGAGACAGATAAGACTTTAAATATTCTCAAAAAGCTAGAAAACTCAAAAAATCCAAAAGTTTTGGAGGGAGTAGTTACAATATATCTTTCTTTAGATAAAGTTAAAGAAGCGGATAGAGTTTTCAAAACATTGCAACTTGTTCAACAAAAAGAACAAAAAGTAGATTCTTATATAGATAAGAAAACACAATCAGACCTACTTTTAGATAAAACACAACCGAAACAACTTTCTGTAGATTTTGAACTACCTTTAGATAAAATTCAAGAAAATATTGAGATAAATATAAAACCAAAAGAAACACCTTGGCCAAATATACAAGACAATCTTACCGAAAGAAAAATAGATGAAATTAGAATTAATCCACTATCCGATAATAAAAATGTAGAATTTTCACCTACTAATATGGAAGTTGATGAAAAAAATAAATTACAACAATTAAAAGAAAAGATAGAGATAAAAAAACAAAATTATCTTTCTTATATAGAGGTAGGAACAAAATTCCGGGCAAAAAGTGGTGAAGATGGAAAGAGTAAATTAACAGATACTTCTCCTTATATAATGGTAGATTACTTTTTAAATGAAAATATTAATATATATGCCGGTTCTTATTTTCCTAACTTGAATTCAGGAGAGTTAAAAGATTATCAGCATTTTGGATCACCTTCTAACTTAACTATCTTAAGGCAAGTTCCTTCAACTTACTCTGGGGTAGAGCCATTTGTTGGAGGAGAAATTAACACAGAAAAATTTATTATCTCTACACACATTTCAACTACGCCAATAGTTAATAGTGGAATATCTAAGACGGTAGTATACCAATTGGAAGGTAAAATAAAAACAGAAGAAAACAAATTTGGATTAGGAATATACAGAAAACCTATAAGAGACTCTATTCTATCTTATGTAGGAACAATAGATCCTTATACTTCTAACACTAGTTGGGGAAGAGCTACAGAAGAAGGTGTCAAAGCATCTTTTGAAAATTCTACAGAGAGTTATTTACTTTATTCTGAATTTTCTCTAGGTAAAATAAAAGGTAAAGATATCCAAGATAATAATAGATTAACAGCTATGGTGATATCAAAATTTAATATAGAATCAATCATAGGAGATAAAGATTATGCAGGAGTATTTTTTATGTATGATAGTTTTTCAAAAGATCAAGACTGTTATTACTATGGATGTGGAGGTTACTTTTCTCCAAGAAGGATGCTGATATTAGCACCTATGTTTGAAGGTTTCAAATATTTTAACGACAAATTTGGATTACATTACAAAGTTTTCTTAGGATTATTGGGTCTTGATAATAAAGGTAAATTTAGTCTTGACACATCTTTTGATGGTTATATAGGAGGAATATATAAGCTAAATAAAAATATATTCCTTAATGCAGCCGCAGAATATAGAAAAACGTCTAAATATAATGAGATTTTTAGCTCTCTTTCTCTACAGTATTTCTTCGGAACAAGATATAACATTATAGAGAATGATTTAATTAAGCAGGAAAAGGAGATATATAAAAAATGATAAATATTACAGTAGATTCTTTTAAAGGTGGTGTTGGAAAATCTACTGTTGCTTTAAATTTTGCTTTTGAACTTTCATTAAAATTTAAAGTTTTACTTATAGATACAGATCCGCAAAACAGTTTGGCACACTTTTTATGTAGAGATTTTGAAATAGGTTTTTCTGAAGTAATTACAGAAAAGGTAGATATAAGAAAAACAATTCAAAGAGAAGTTCTAAATAAAAATTTTGATTTTTTACCTTGCGGAATACTCTCTTTAAGAGATCCTCAACTATATGAAGATGTGTTAAATTTGGAAAATATAACTAAGTTAACCAACATATTTGAAAATTATGACTTCATAATTTATGACACTCCTCCTCGTATATCAAAACATATAGAAACATTGATTGATTTCAGTGATGATTTTTTAATAGTTTTAAATCCAGATCCTGCCACATTTTCATCTTTTGCAATATTTCAACAGTTTATAGAAAGTAGAAAAGCTAAGGAAAAAACCTATATACTGATAAATAAAACTGAACCAACAAAAATTAGCGAAGATTTTTCTAAGATGATAACATATCTCTATAAAGAGAGAAATTTAGGTTTTATTCCGTATGATATATCGGTACTTGATTCTCAAGGTGATTGTAAGCCCACTGTTTTACATAATCCTACAACACCTTTTTCTTTATATATAAAGAACATAGTAGAAAAATATCTATCTATAAAAGGCATAAGAATTTAAAATTCTTCTAAAACTTCTTCTATAGCTTTTATGAAAGCGTTGTTTTCCTCTGTTTTACCTATGGAAACTCTCAGACAGTTTCCCATCTTTGGAAGATGGGACATGTTTCTTACTAACACATCTCTCTCTATTAACATCTTATGGACCTTGTCTGCATCTGGAACTTTTATCAGATAGAAATTTGCATCTGATGGATACACTTTAAGCTTTTTTATCTTTTTCAGTTCAGCTAAAACTCTTTCCCTTTCTGATTTTACAAAATTTATCTGATTAATTATCTCTTTTCTCCCTTCTGTTAATACGGCTTTAGCTATAACTTGTGTTGGATATGTTATGTTAAATGGCATTCTTGCTTTATCTAAAAGTTGAGCTATATCCTTTTTGGCTATTAAGTATCCAAGTCTTATTGAAGCAAGTCCTATCTTTGACATTGTCCTTAAAACTACAACATTATCATTATTTAAAGCATACTCTATAAAACTTTTTTTATCAGAAAAATGTATGTATGCTTCATCTATCACTGTAAATATACCTTTGTCAATTGTTAATTTTATAGCTTCAGGATTAAAACTATTTCCTGTTGGATTGTTTGGTGAGGCAAATAGTGCAAGTTGTGGATTTTCATAAAGAGCCATCTCTAAGTCTGACAGATTTATATCAAAGGAGCTATTTAAGTAAAACTCTACTTTTGGTCTTCCTATCACATCTGCTGAAACTTGATACATAGGAAATGTAGGAACTGGATATATTATCGGTTGGGATATATCTCCAACCACTGATATGAGAAGATGTATCAGTTCGTCTGAACCATTACCTAAAACTAAATTATCTGCTGATACATCAACTTTCTCTGTTTCCTTTATAAAATCAGCTATTATCTCTTTTAGCTCTTTAGCTGTTGGATCCGGATACTTTTGAAAGTTAATATCTTTCACCTTATCAGCTATCTTCTCTTTAAGACTTTCAGATAAGCCAAAGGGACTTTCGTTTGAGGATAATCTTACCTTACAAGGGGTTGTTTCTGTTTTATATGCTTTTAACTCTTTTAATCTGCTTAATAAATTCATCCTTTAACCTCTGGTTTTATAGTTTTTTCTTTTTGAATTCTACCTTTTATAAATCTCTCCATCTCAAGTATCAGTGGAGCTGCAACATAGATAGAAGAGTAGGTTCCAAAAACTATACCTATGAGAAGTGCCAAAGCAAAACTATTTAGGGACTCTCCACCAAAAATCAGTATAGATATAACTGAAAATAGAGCTGTTCCGGAAGTTATCAACGTTCTTCCTAAATTTTCATTTATACTTCTGTTTATTATAGTTTCGAGATTTTTTCTTCCTCTTAACTTGATATTTTCTCTAATTCTGTCAAATATGATAACTGTATCATTTAGAGAATAACCTAAAACTGTTAATACTGCAGCGATAACAGTTAAATCTATCTCTTTACCTATTAAGGAAAATAAACCAAGAGTAATTATGGCATCGTGGGATATAGGAATGATAGCAGCTATAGCAAAAGTTGGTTCATATCTATAACCTATATAAAGCAGTATTCCAATCATAACAAAAATTATGGAATATATACTTGCTTTTCTCATCTCTTCACCGACAAAAGCATCTATAAAGTCTATCTTCCTTATCTCATAACCATTTGGAAAAGCTTTATCAAAAGCCGTTTTTATCTTCCCTACAATTTCAGATGAGCTTCCTTTTTTAGTAGGTACTCTTATCTCAAACTCTTCTTTTTGGGTTCCTATTTCCTGAATTAAAGTATCATCAAGTTTAACTTCTTTAAGTATATTCCTTATCTCAAATATAGATGATGGTTTATTTAATTTTATCTGGACAGAAGTTCCACCGGTAAAGTCAAGACCGAGGTTAAATCCTTTTGTGAAAAAGAGAGCTAAACTTAACAAAAGTAGTCCAATAGAAAAAGCATAGCCAAGTTTTCTAATTTTTAAGAAATCTATATTCGGTGGTTCAACTAAAAAGTTTCTCATCTCTACTCCTAAACAGCGTATTTGAAGTGTTTTCTACCACCTAAAGCCAAATCAAGGAAAAGTTTAGTTAAAAATACGACAGTAAATAAGTTTATAAATGTTCCTATTGAGAGAGTGGCAGCAAATCCTTTTAAAGGTGCATTACCAAACTCAAGAAGAGCAAGAGCAGCTATTATAACGGTGATATGGGAATCAAATATGGCGTTAAAACCTCTCTTAAAACCTTCCTCTATTGCTAATCTCAGAGTTTTTCCATTTCTAAGCTCTTCCTTTATCCTTTCAAATATAACAACATTACCATCTACACCCATTCCTATATTCAGGATTATACCAGCTATACCGGGAAGAGTAAGGGTTATATCAAACATAAGTATTGTAGCCCATAAAGCCAAGAGATTAAATACTAATGCAAAAACTGCTATAAATCCAGATACAGAATACCTAAATATCATAAACATACCTACTAGTACAAAAGAAACTATACCTGCCATAAGTGTCTGATTTAGTGATTCTTTTCCTAATGTTGGTCCTATAACTTTTTCCTCCACTATACTAACTGGGGCAGGAAGGGCACCAGCTCTTAAAATTACTGCAAGGTCGTTTGCCTCTTCAGTTGTAAATTTACCTGTAATCTGACCAGCAGAGGTTATTCTTGACCTTATAACTGGAGCTGACATCACTTTTCCATCTAACACTATGGCAAGTCTCTTACCTATCATCTTTGCCGTAGCTTCACCGAATATATCTG
>JBEULE010000028.1:0-16869 GCA_041287495.1 Hydrogenothermaceae bacterium | reverse complement strand
GGTCCTATCATAAGTCCAGCATACAGGAATCCGGACATATTTCTTCCTTCTGATATCATACCTTTTAGTGTTGGGATTACTATTCGCTCTTGGATCTCTTTCTCTACTTCCGGAGTTATTATTGATGTTGGACTGTATGCTCCCATTCCGCCGGTATTTGGCCCTTGGTCGTTGTCAAATGCTCTCTTATGGTCTTGTGAAGATGGCATGGGTATAAATTTATCGTCTTTAACCATACAGATGTAAGAAGCTTCTTCGCCTTCTAAAAACTCTTCTATAACTACTCTTTTACTAGCAGGTCCAAATTTTCCTCTAAACATATCTCTAACGGCTTGAAAAGCTTCCTCTTCTATTTTAGCTACCACTACTCCTTTTCCGGCGGCAAGTCCATCAGCTTTTATAACAATAGGAGTTCCATGTTTTTTTATGAAATTTATAGCATCTTCTTCTCTATCGAATGTTTCATATAAAGCTGTTGGAATACCATACTTTTTCATAAAGTTTTTTGCAAAAGCTTTACTTGCTTCAAGTATTGCAGCTGATGATTTATGTCCGAATATTTTTAACCCTTCTGCTTCAAATCTATCTACTATAGCTTCTGATAGAGGTTGCTCTGGTCCAACAACCGTTAAATCTATCTTTTTTTCCTTTGCAAATCTTACTAAATTGTATATATCTGTTGGGGATATATTTACTCTGGTAGCTATCTTTCCTATTCCTCCATTTCCGGAAGCACAGTAAACTTCTTTTACCAACGGACTTTGTCTTATCTTCCAAACTAAAGCATGCTCTCTTCCGCCATTTCCAACTACCAGAACTTTCATACAATCTCCTCTTCAAATAAACTTATATGTCTGTAATCTTCTCTCTCTTTTATTATACTAAATTTTTCACCATCTATCAGGACTTCTGCAGCTTTTGGTCTTACATTGTAGTTTGATGACATACTTGCACCGTATGCACCTGCTGATAGAACTGCTATAAGGTCATCTCTCTCTACTTTGTCTATCTCTCTGTTAAGTCCAAGGAAATCTCCTGTTTCACAGATAGGTCCTACAATATCGGCAATCATCTTTTCATCCCGTTTTTTAGTTGAAACTATGTGATGATAGGCATTATACATGGAAGGTCTTACAAGGTCATTCATTCCAGAATCAACTATTACAAAATGTTTATCTCCTTTGTCTTTAAGAAATATTACTTTTGTAATTAAAGCTCCGGCTTCTCCTACTATAGATCTTCCCGGCTCTATTATAAGTTTTAACCCTGTCTGTTTTACAACTGGAATAATTACATCTGCAAGGTCCTTAGGTGTAGGAACTTTATCTTCAGGTTTATACCTTATCCCTAAACCTCCTCCCATATCAAAGTATTGAAGTTCTATACCTTCTCTTTTTAGTTTAAATACTAAATCTGCTGTTTTTTCAGCAGCCTCTCTGTAAACTGATATATCTGTTATCTGGGATCCAATATGACAGTGGATTCCTACAATATTTAAATTGTCAAACTTTGATGCATATCTATATGCTTCCAACGCCTGGTCAATATCTATTCCAAATTTACTTTTCTTTAGTCCGGTTGATGTATACGGATGAGTTTTAGGGTCAACATCCGGATTTATCCTTATTGATATATTTGCTTTTTTGTTGTACTTCTTTGCTATCTGGTCTATAACTTCAAGTTCCATTAAACTCTCTACATTAAAAGACAGTATTTCCTCTCTTATGGCAAACTCTATCTCGTAATCTGTCTTTCCTACGCCGGCATAAACTATCTTATTTGATGGAAATCCGGCTTTCTTTGCCTTGTAGAGCTCTCCTCCGGAGACTATATCTGCTCCAAGGCCTTGTTCTTCTATAATTTTAAGTAAAGATAGATTTGAGTTTGCTTTTAAAGCATAACATATTAATGTATCATAATCTTTAAAAGCTTCTTTATACTGATTTATCTTATCTAAGATGGCTTTTTTACTGTAAATATAAACCGGTGTTCCTACTTTTGAAGCTACATTTTTTATTAGAACATCTTCACAGTAAAGTTTTCCGTCTATATATCCGAAATATTCAATGAAAAGGTTGTTACGGCTACTTTCCAATTTTTTGCCTCCGTGGAAAATTTACAGTAGAATAAATAACCATAAATTTGTTAAATTTACAAGAAGGTTATATATATGATAGAGATAAAGGGAATAACAATACCTGCTTTAATGATAAAGTTTGACAGTAGTAAAACATTAGATGAAAACATTCAGGAACTTCAAAGGAAACTTTCTTCTACTTTTTTTAAAGGAAGTGTTGCTGTCGTTGATTATGGTGAAATAAATGTAGCAGATGATCATAGAAAAAAGATAGAGGATATTCTTAAAAACCATAATATCCAGATAATAGGTTATAAAGATTCAAAAAATTCTGTGAAGACAGTTAGTTCTATAAATGAGAAAAAATCTATGAAGATTATAAGTAAGACATTAAGAAGTGGACAAAAAGTTGAGTACGATGGAGATATTGTGATACTTGGAGATGTTAATCCAGATGCTTACGTTGTTGCTTCAGGAAATGTTATAATTATGGGTGCTTTGAGAGGAGTAGTCCATGCAGGAGCAAACGGTGATGAGACAGCTGTTATTATGGCACTTAAATTTTTACCTCAGCAGATAAGAATAGGAAGTTTTATCACAAGATCTCCAGATAAACTGGAAGAAGTAGGTTATCCTGAGAAAGCTTATGTTGAAAATAATCGTATCGTTATAGAAAAAATTAATTAAGTGAGGGAAGAGATGGCAAGAGTTATTGTTGTAACTTCAGGAAAGGGTGGAGTTGGTAAAACTACACTTACGGCAAATATCTCAACCGCTTTAGCAACTTTTGGTAAAAAAATTTTAGCTATAGACGCTGATATAGGTCTTAGAAATCTTGATATGATTCTTGGATTAGAAAATAGGATAGTTTATGATATAGTTGATGTTGTAGAGGGAAGGGTACCACCTGAGAAAGCTTTTGTAAAAGATAAGAGAGGTCTTCCACTTTATCTACTACCGGCAGCTCAAACAAAAGACAAAGATGCTGTAAAACCACATCAGATGGTAGAAGTTGTCGAAGCTGTTAAAGATAAGTTTGATTATATATTCATAGACTCTCCTGCAGGTATAGAAGGCGGCTTTAAGACAGCATCTGCTCCTGCTACAGAAGCTCTGATAGTTGTTAATCCGGAAGTTTCTTCTGTTAGGGATGCAGACAGGATAATAGGTTTACTTGAATCTATGGAAAAAACTGATATGAAGTTGGTTGTAAACAGGATAAGACTACACCAAGTTAAGAAAGGAGAGATGCTCTCTGTAGAGGATATAGAGGAGATATTACAGATTCCAAAGATAGGTATTGTTCCAGATGAGGAGAAGCTTGTTGACTTTACTAATAAAGGAGAGCCAATAGTTCTTTCTGAAGAATCAAAAGCCGGAAAGGCTATTAAGAATATTGCAAAGAGGTTAGAAGGAGAAGATGTTCCATTTACGGAACTTGAAGAGAAAAAAAGCTTTTTTGCTAAGTTATTTGGAAAATAAGGGGGAAAGAGATGTCTATATTCAGTTTTTTTAAAAGGCAGAGCTCAGCAAATAAAGCAAAAGAAAGATTGATGATGGTTTTATCTTATGAAAGGAAAGGATTACCCCCTAACTTTGCAGATATTCTTAAATCAGATTTAATATATGTATTTTCTAAATACCCTCAGTTTGATTCAAACAATATAGAAGTAGAAATAAAGTCTGAAGATGATAGAGATGAACTTTGGATAAGTATACCTTTTGCAAATGGAAAGTAGAATGGAAAAGATATCTTTTGCATTACCAAAAGGAAGACTCTTTGATCAAACTATAGATATACTCACAAAAGCCAACATCCTAAAAGAAAGTATCAACCAAGATACAAGAAAGCTTATAATAGAATCTGAAAATTTTAGATTTTTCGTCGTAAGGTCAAAAGATGTCCCTGTTTATGTGGAAAGTGGCATAGCAGATTTTGGTGTTGCAGGAGATGATGTCCTTGATGAAGGAAACTACGATGTTTACAGACCTGTTGATCTCGGAATAGGCTACTGTAGAATAGTCGTTGCCGGAAAGCCAGAGAGTAAGGAACTTTATGAAAACCTATCAAACAGTGTAAAAGTAGCTACAAAGTATCCTAAGATAGCCGGAAATTTTTTCTCTAAAAAAGGTATAAAACCTATAGTTTATGAGTTGTATGGCTCTGTAGAACTTGCACCTTTGGTTGGACTTGCACCGTTTATAGTTGATATAGTAGAGACAGGGACAACTCTCCGTGAAAATGGATTAGTAGTTATAGATACCATAAAGGAATCAACAGCAAAGTTAATAGTTAACAGAATTAGTTATAAAACGAAATCCCATGATGTTTTTCATTTAATAGATACAATTGAATCATTCCTTGGAGGTTTTCAATGATAGATTTTCCTTTGAAAGCTATAATACTTGCGGCAGGTAAAGGGACGAGATTTAAATCAGAAAAACCTAAAGTTTTACATACCGTATTAGGTAAACCAATGATTTGGTATGTTAAATACTCTGTTAACTGGATAAAACCACAAGAAACTATAATAGTTGTTGGACATAAAAAGGAATATGTTATAAAAGAGATCAATTGTGATAAATGTATTTATGTAGAACAAGACCAACAACTTGGGACAGGACATGCCGTTTTAGTTGCAAAGAAATATTTTGAAAACTTTGATGGGTATGTTCTTATTATAAATGGAGATGTTCCCCTTATAAGAGGAGAGACATTACACAATGCTGGAGAATATCTCAAAGCCCTTGTCAGATACGAAGGTGTTAATCTCGAAACTTTAAGGAAAGGATACAGAAATAAAAGCATAGCTGGAGTTGCTATAACAGCAAAAGTTCCAAATCCTTACGGATACGGTAGAGTTATAAAAGATGGGTCCCATAGGATTATAAAGATAGTAGAAGAGAAAGATGCTTCATCAGAAGAAAAACAGATAAACGAAGTAAATTCTGGAATATACTTTTTCTATGCTCCATATCTTGTAGATGCCTTAGAAAAGTTAAACAACCAAAACGCACAGGGAGAGTATTACCTAACAGATGTTGTTGAGATATTAAGACAGGAAGATAAATATGTTTATGCTCTTGAAATTCCAGATTATACAGAGATATTAAATGTAAATGACAGACTTCAACTTGCCGGTGTTGAAAACATTCTGAAACAGAGATTTATGACTTTCTGGGGTTTAAACGGCGTTACATTCCATAATCCGGAAAGTATATGGATAGAGTTTGATGTTGATTTTTCAAATGATGTTGAGATATTCCAAAACTGTATGATTATGGGAGAAACGAAGATAGACAGTGGCACTACTATAGAAGCCAACTGTGTAATAAAAAACTCGAAAATAGGTAAAAACGTAAAAATACTTGCAAACTCTTACATAGAAAATTCGGTGATAAAAGATAATGCAGTTATAGGACCTTTTGCAAGGATAAGAGAAAATTCTGTTATTGGAGAAGGTTCCCATATAGGAAATTTTGTAGAGGTTAAAAACAGCCAGATAGGTAAGAGCACATACGCAAAACATCTATCTTATCTTGGGGATGCTTATATAGGAAATCAGGTTAATATCGGAGCAGGAACCATAACCTGTAATTACGACGGATTTAGAAAACATAAAACGGTAATAAAAGATAGAGCATTTATAGGAAGTGATACAATGTTAGTTGCACCTATAACAGTAGGTGAAGAAGCTATTACCGGTTCAGGTTCCGTTATAACTAAAGATGTTCCAGATAAAGCACTTGCAATAGAAAGAAATCAGCAAAAAATTATAGAAAACTACTCAGAAAAAAGGAAGGAGAAATATGGAAAGAAGGTTGATTAAATTAATAGTTTTAATTCTCACATTTCTAACTGTATCTTTTGCAGAAGAGTTGAAACTATTTGATAAAGTTGTTTTAGTTGTCAATTCTGAGCCAGTTCTAAAGTCTGATATAGAGTTTGCAAAACAGTGGTATAACGTAAAAACGGATGAGGAAGCCCAAGAAAAAATTATAGATTCAATTTTACTATATCAACAAGCTACAAAGCTAGGAATATCAGTTTCTCCTAAGGAAGTAGATGATGCTATTCTGAACATAGCAAAATCAAACGGAATAGACAGTTTAGAAGAGTTTAAGAAAAAACTTCTTGAAGAAGGAATATCATATGAAAAGTTAAAAGAGTTTATAAAGAGAGATTTGGTAGTAAATAAATTTTTACACTTTTACCTAAGACAAACTTTATCAAAAGGAGTTATAGAAGGACAGCTTCAAGATATAAAGAAAGTATGGATAATTTTTGTATCAAAAGATAAGGAAGATTATAAACAGATTTTATCTGAAATTGAGAAAAGTTTGAAGAAAGAAAACTTTCAGTCTATAGCAAAACAGTATTCAGATGATAAATTTACAGCAGAAAACGGCGGATTATTGGGAGAAGTCAGAAAAGGAGATTTAGTTAAAGAACTGGATAATGCAGTTTTTAGCCATAAAGCCGGAGATATATTCAAGGTAGAAACAGATAAAGGTGTTTATTTTGTTTATATAGAAAAGGAAGAGAAGAAATTACTTCCTAAGGAAAATTTTGAAAAAGAGAGTTTAGAGAAATTTAAGAAGGAGTATGATATATACCTTAAGAAGCTAAGGGAACAGGCAGTTATACAGAGATTATGAATAAGTCAGAGATAGGAAAATTAAAAGAAGATTTAGCGGTGAAGTTTTTAAGAGAAAGAGGGTATGTTATAGTTGAGAGAAATTTTAGAAAAAGATTTGGAGAGATTGATATAGTAGCAAAAGACGGAAACTGTCTGGTGTTTGTAGAGGTAAGAAGTAGAAGTCATGATACCTTTGGAAAAGCAGTAGAGAGTATAGATATCAGAAAGAAGAGAAAGTTATCAAAGATAGCAGCTTACTACATCAATGAAGTAAATCAACATTTTGATGAAGTAAGATTTGATGTTATATCTATAACTGCAGATGAAATTGAGCATATTAAAAATGCCTTTGAGGTAGAGTTTTAGAAGATGGCAGAGAATTTAAAACCGACTATATCCTGTTCCTGTGGACCTTTATCTCTATCTGATGAAAAAAATGCGGAGTGTTATCAATGTGGTATTCCTATAACAGGAAGACCACTTAAATTTGAAGTTAACGGTAAGATGGAAGATTTCTGTTGTTTTGGATGTTATCTTATAAATAAAACCACCGGCTTGAGAGGAGATGAGGGAACAGCTCTTGCCTTTTTAGGAAAATTTGGATTCGGATATTTTTTATCTATGCTTGTTATGATGCTCAGTATGTATATATACGGATCTCACTTTGTCGACCCTAATGATCCTGAGATGAAACTGTTTGTTGGATTTATTAAATGGATAATACTTGTGTTTTCGACTATAGTTATGGTTGTTTTAGGTATTCCTATCCTTAAAAACTCTTTCTCAAAAGAAAACATTCTTAACTTTAATACAGATACTTTAATTGCTATTGGTGCCTTTTCAGCTTACTTTCTATCTGTTTACTCTGTATTTACGGGGAAAAATGCCATATACTTTGAAACAGCTACAATGATATTGGTTTTAGTGACTTTTGGAAGATACCTTGAAACATCTTCAAGAGTTAAAGCTTCAAACTTTATGAAGAAACTTATGGATTTAACTGCAAAAAAGGCAGTAGTTTTAACTGAAGATGGAGAAAAAGAAGTTCCAGTAGAAGAGATTAAAGTAGGAGATACAATCAAGGTTCTACCTGGAGAAAAGATACCGGCTGATGGAGTTGTGATAAATGGAGTTGGACATGTAGATGAGTCTATGTTGACCGGAGAATCAAAGCCGGTTTTAAAAAAAGAAGGTGATACTGTCTATTCCGGAACAACATCTATAGATGGAAGTTTCAAGATAAAAGTTGACAAACCACAATCCCAATGGACTTTAAATAGATTTATAGAACTTATGAAACAGATAAGAAACACAAAAGCTCCTATAAATAGATTAGCTGATAGAATAGCCTTTTACTTTTTACCTGTTATTTTCTTTATAGCTGCTTTATCCTTTGCATACTGGTTCTATACATCTGGATTTGAAAAGGCTTTGATAGTGAGCTTATCTGTTTTGTTAATATCCTGTCCCTGTGCATTTAGTATAGGAGCGCCACTTGCCCTTTGGATAGGTTTAGGGCAAGCTATGAAAGATGGTATTATTATAAAAAGTGCAGAAGTTTTAGAAAAATTATCATCTGTTAAGACAGTGTTTTTAGACAAAACTGGAACGATAACAGAAAAAGTTATGGAAGTTTCCAGATTTGAAGGAGATGAAGATATAAAGAGTGTTATTTTCTCTCTCGAAAAACATTCACAACATCCTATAGCACACAGTTTTATATTGTGGTGTAATGATTGTAGAGAAAGAGAAGTTAAAAACTTTAAAGTTTATTTTGGTTTTGGAGTAAGCGGAGAGATTGACGGCAAAATTTACTACCTTGGAAGTGAAGAGTTTATGAAAACCTTAGGAGTTTCTACAGATAAATTTGAAGATATTAAAAGATTAGCAGTTGAAAATGGAGAGGTTGTTATCTTCCTATCAGATGGTAAAGATGTTATAGGATTTGTCTCTTTTAAGCAAAAGATAAGGAAAGAGGCTTACATAGCTATTGAGGCTCTTAAAAATTTAAAGATAGACGTCAAAGTTTTAACAGGAGATACAGAGTATTTTGCAAAAGCTATAAGAAATGAGCTTGGTATTAAGGTTGTTGGAGGGCTACTTCCGGAAGATAAACTTAGAATAATAAATGAGGAGAAATCAAAAGGTAGAGTAGTAGCTATGGTAGGAGATGGAATAAATGATGCTCCAGCTTTGGCTGCTGCTGACATAGGAATAGCTATGGGTTGTGGGACAGACCTTACAAGAGAATCTGCCAACATAAGTTTAATAAGTGATGATTTGAGAAAAGTGCCTTTAGTTATACTTCTTTCCAAAAAAGTAAAGAGAGTTATATACTCAAATATGTTTTGGGCTTTCATATACAACATAATAGGTATAGGTTTAGCTGTATCAGGATATCTAACTCCTATTTTTTCTGCATTAGCTATGGTTTTAAGTAGTGCATTTGTTATAGGTAATTCTATAAGAGTAAAAATATGATAGTTTCCATCCTTCTTGCGGCAGGAAAAGGAGAGAGATTTGGTAGTAAAAAGCAGTTTTTAACTATATGCGGAAAAAGACTGATAGATTTCTCTCTGAAAACCATTGAAGATATTCCAGAGATAGATAAGGTTGTAGTGGTTTTACCTGAAGAAAATATAGATTTAGAGATAAAATCAAAAAAGGAAGTTATTAAAGTGGTTGGAGGTGATGAAAGACAAGAGTCTGTTTTTAACGGATTAAAGGCAGTAAATAAAGCCGATATAGTGGTTATCCATGACTCGGCAAGACCCTTTGCAACAAAAGAGATGTTTTTAGAAGGAATAAAAAACGTAAGAGAAGGTTGGGACGGAAGCATAACAGCCTATAAATCTGTTGATACTCTTAAAAAAGTTATAGATAATCAAGTTATACAGACTTTAAATAGAGAACAGATATATGTAATTCAAACACCACAAACATTTAAGTATGAAAAGTTAGTTAAAGCTCATCTAAATGCGAAAGAAAAATCTATTTTAGGAACAGATGACTCTTATCTTATGGAGATTATGGGATATAGAGTATGTGTAAATAAGGGAAGTTTTTTAAACTTTAAGATAACAAATCCGGAGGATATTTTATTAGCTGAATATGTATGTGAGAAATTGTTAAAGAAAGACGGCTAAAAGCCGTCAATAATATTATTATTACTCTGTTGCATAACTGTGTAATCCAGGGAAGTATAGATTTACACCGAAATAACAGATAAGTAACATAATGAATCCTGCTACAGCTATCCATGCAGAAGTCTTTCCTTTCCATTTACCGATAGTTCTACCGTGAATGTAAGCAGCGAAAAATAGCCACACTATTAAAGCCCAGGTTTCTTTTGGGTCCCAACTCCAATAACTTCCCCAAGCTTCATTAGCCCAAGCTCCACCAAGCATTATAGAAGCAGTCCATATAGGAAACGATATAGTAACTGCTTTAAATGCTATCTCAGAAAGTATATTTTCTGTAGGTAATGATTTTCCAATAGGTTTTAAAACAAATGTAGCAAAGTATAAGAAAGCTATTAAAACAGCTATAAACACCACTCCAAAGAATAAAGTTTTTATATCCTTTGCACCGTGTAAAGTTAGGTATCCAAAAATTAAACTCAATATTCCAAAGAAAATAAAACCTAATATATGTATAGGAGAAACATTTACATTATCTCTGTGATTTTCCTTTATCAGATAAGCAAATGAAGAACCAAAGGCAACTGTAAATCCAGCATAACCTATAAAGGAAGCTATCACATGTAGATATAACCAATAACTCCTTAAAGCTGGTACGAGAGGATTTATATCTGTGTTAAATTTATGTCCCCATATAACCAAAAAGGCAACTATTGGTAAGAAGAAAGCACCTATAAATCTTGTTTTATACTCTCTCTCTATGTATAGGTAAAGTCCAACTGCAAGCCAAGGGAAAAACATTAAAGATTCATAGAGATTTGTCCAAGGTGGATGGAATATTCCTAAGTTGTAAGACTCTATACCTCTTACAAACAGTCCTACCGTTGAAGTTATCCAACCTAAGAAGGCTGTTAAAGTGGCAATCTTACCAACTTTCTCATTTTTAAAGAAAAATTGGAATATATAGAAAAGAGCAGATACACCGTATATAAATCCAGCTATCTGAAATATCAAAACATTACTGACCTTCCCTGATAGTGTAGAAGCTGCTACTAAACTTGGCACCAACAACACAAAAAGTAAATTAACTAAAAGAACTTCTAAATAGTTATGTTTATGTTTTTTCTTCAAAGCAATTACTTCTTCCACGTTAAACCTCCTTAAAGATCTAAAGGATTACTATACTCTTTTCTTCTATTTTTTCAAGATGATAGGACATATTTACAAATTTAACTTCAAACTTCCTATCTCTTACTTCTATGAGAGATATACCTGTGTTGTTATGTTTAAATTTCCAGAGGTTTTCAAAAGGTATTCCAAAAGATATACACAACAGACCATGTATTGAGCCTCCATGCCCAACTACTAATATAGTATCTTCATCATGGTTAGATATATCTTCTAAAAATAGTTTTAACCTTTTTTCAAAATTCTCTACACTTTCCTGTTTTGGAAGTGGATACTTTACAGGATTTGAAAGCCAATTATGAAAATCTTCTATATGGTTTTGGTATATGTAATCATAACTCATACCTTCCCATGTCCCAAAATGCATCTCTCTTATTCTATGGTCTGTTATAACAGGTAAGCCTAAAATTTCTGAAACTGTTTTAGCAGTTTGATATGCTCTCTTTAAGTCAGAAGATATAATCTTTTTTATATTTTTATCTTTGAGAAACTCTCCGGCAAGTTTTGCCTGTTTAAAACCTATCTCGGTTAGAGATGTATCTATATGCCCTTGGACTATCTTCTTTGCGTTATACTCACTTTCACCGTGTCTCATTAAGTATATATACTTTCTCATCACTCTAACCTTATAGAAACGGGAACTTCTTTACAATCGTTAAACTTTACACAGTGTATACACTCTGTCCAGACTTTCTGTGGAAAAAGAGATTTATCTGTTATTTTAAATCCTAATTTTTCGAAAAATCCTGGGACGTATGTTAATGCAAAAACCTGTTTTATACCAAGATTTTTGGCTTCCTCTAAACAAGCTTTAACTATCTGACTACCTATCTTTTTATGTTGATAATCTTCTTTAACAGCTAGAGATTTTATCTCTGCTAAATCTTCCCAGTATATATGTAGAGAACCTATTCCTACTATCTTACCTTCATCTTCATAAACAAAGAAATCCCTTATATTCTCGTATATACTGTTTAGACTTCTAGGAAGTAGAACTTCTTTTAATGCAAAATACTGTAAAATTTCAAATATCTGTTGAGCATCTTTAACTACTGCTTTTCGAATCGCCAACTTCTTTATCCTTTATAGGTTCTTCTAACGCTATTTTGAAAACTTCATCCACATTTTCTACAAATATAAGATCTACAGCTTTTCTGACATATTCAGGTAAATCTTCCATAACCTCTTCTCTGTTATCTTTAGGTAGTATTACCGTTTTTATTCCAGCTCTCTTTGCAGCAAGTATTTTTTCTTTAAGTCCTCCTATTGGAAGTACTTTACCTCTTAGTGTTATCTCTCCGGTCATTGCTACATCAGGTTTTACAGGTCTGTTTGTAAATATAGACATTATAGCAGTTGCTATTGCTATACCTGCTGAAGGTCCATCTTTAGGTATTGCTCCTGCCGGGACATGGACGTGTATATCGTATTTGTTAAATTCTTCTGGATTTATACCATATTCTTCTGCTTTTGACTTTACATAAGAGTAAGCAGCTCTTGCTGATTCTTTCATAACATCTCCAAGGGATCCTGTAAGAATCAATCCTCCTTTACCTGGCATCTTTGTTGCTTCTATCTTTAATATCTCTCCACCAACTTCTGTCCAAGCTAAACCTGTCACAATTCCAATTTCTGCTTTTTCTTCTTTTTCCGGAATATATAAAGGAGCTCCTAACATCTTCTTAACCAAGGAAGGAGTTACTTTATACTGCTTTTTCTTATTTTTCTCTACTATCTCCTTTGCTATCTTTCTTATTATAGAACCTATCTTTCTTTCTAAGTTTCTTACCCCAGCTTCCCTTGTATACCCTCTAATTATAAACTGTATAGCTTTATCTGTAAATCTGACAGTTTCTTCATCTAAACCATTTTCTTTTAGTTGTTTTGGAATGAGATATTTTTTGGCAATCATAAGCTTTTCTTCTTCTGAGTATCCAGATAGTCTTATAACTTCCATTCTGTCAAGTAAAGGCCTTGGAATTGTATCAGACCTGTTTGCAGTGCATATAAACATAACTTCAGACAGGTCAAAAGGAACAGCAAGATAGTGATCAACAAACTCTCTGTTTTGTTCAGGATCCAAAACTTCAAGTAATGCAGCAGAAGGATCTCCCCTAAAATCTGCTCCTATCTTATCAACTTCATCAAGCATTATAACCGGATTTTTTGTGCCAGCTTGCTTTATAGCCTGTATTATCTTACCTGGTAAAGCACCTACATATGTCCTTCTGTGTCCCCTTATTTCCGCCTCATCTCTGACTCCACCCAAGGATATCCTTACAAACTTTCTACCAAGAGATTCTGCTATAGATCTTCCAAGGGATGTTTTTCCAACCCCAGGTGGCCCTACAAAACAGAGTATAGGACCCTTTATAGACCTGTCCTTAGTTTTCTCTTTCTTTAGCTTTAACACTGCTAAATATTCTAATATTCTCTCTTTTATCTTCTCTAAATCGTAGTGGTCTTTGTCAAGTATCTCCTTTGCAAGCTTTAAATCTAACTTGTCTTTTGTTCTTTTGTTCCATGGAAGTTCAACAAGCCAGTCTAAGTAAGTTCTGATTACTCCGGCTTCTGCCGAATCTGGATGCATCTTTTCAAGTCTCTTTAACTGTTTTTCAGCTTCTTCTCTAACTTGCTCCGGCATTCCAGACTTTTCTATCTTTTTCTGGTAATTTTCTATTTCCTCTTTTCTCTCATCTTTCTCTCCAAGCTCTTCTTGTATAACCTTTATCTGTTGTCTTAAGAAGTACTCTCTCTGGTCTTTTTCAATAGCTTCCCTTGCCGCAATCCTTATCTTGCTCTGTATCTCTAAGAGTGCAACTTCTTTTATCATTTTGTCATGGACAGCATATAGCCTATCCATTGGATTAAATATCTCAAGTAGTTCCTGAGCCTCTTCTGCTTTTATGTTGAGTATTGATGCTACAAGGTCTGCAAGCCTTCCTGGTTCATCTATGGATTTTATTATATCTACTAAATCTGGAGATATCTGTTTTCCAAGTGAAACAGCTTTATCTATCAAATCTTTAAGAGAATTTACAAGAGCTTCAACTTCAAGGTTTTCTTCTAATTTAATGCTTTCTGAATATTCATCTTCAATTACTTCAACATCTACTCTATAATAACCGTCTTGTTTATATAACTTCTTTATCTTCCCTCTACTTATTCCCTGAACCAGTATCTTCACTCTTCCATCTTCCAACTTCATCATCCGAATAATATTGGCAACCACACCTATCTCATGTATGTCCTCTTTAGTAGGAACTTCTATATCTTTGTTTTTTTGAAGTGCTAAGAATATGTATCTGTTGTTATTCTCTATAGCTTCTTCTATAGCTTTTATAGAGAAATCCCTTCCTATAAAAAGTGGAAACACCATGAAAGGAAACACAACTATATCCCTTGTAGGAATCAAAGGATATGATGTAGGAAGTTCTAACTTTTTCTCTTCATCAAACGGAAGCATCTAAACCTCCTAAGGTTTTTAGAGAACGATAATTTGAAAGCAACTATCTATTATAAAATGATTTTTTGCTTTTGGTATGTATATTTTTAAAACGCCATTTTCCAAAACACCTTTAGATCTGGCTATATCTATATATTCTTTAAATTTTATTGTTCTAACTATTACTCCGGAAAATCTCTCTACAATTAGGTATTTACCATTCTCTAAGGATTTTCTTAAAGCTTTTATAGTTATGCTACTTTCAGAACCTGTAATTTGAATATCTTCCTTATTTACACCAGGTAAATCTGCAATCACTATAAAACTATTTTCATTCTCAATAATATCAACAGGTATCTTGATATCAATCAACCTTTTCCTCTTTTAGGAAATCTTCAAAGGATTTACCATGTCTAATATAGTTTAACATTTTTTTATCTCTATCGCTTAAATTTGCTTTTTTGATTAAATCAGGCCGTTTTTTAAAAGTTTTTTGAAGTTGATCCCATCTTCTGTAAAGTTGAATAAGTTTATGGTTTCCTGATAGTAGTATGTCAGGAACTTTCATCCCTCTGTATTCGTAAGGTCTTGTGTAGTTAGAGTATCCTACAAGTCCATCACTAAAAGAGTCAACTTCCTTACTCATCTGGTCTGATAAAACATCAGGTATTAATCTGATAACTGCATCCATGATAACCAAAGCTGCCGGTTCTCCTCCACTTAATATAAAATCTCCCACAGAAACCTCTTCATCTACTAAAACCTTTACTCTCTCATCTACACCTTCATATCTACCGCATATTATAGCAATTTCATCTTTTTCTGAAAGCTCTTTTGCCATCTCTTGGTCAAATCTTCTTCCCCAAGGTTCTGTTATGAGAGTATAAGGATTTACACCTTTAGATTTTATATAATCGTAAGCTTCAAATATAGGCTCAGGTTTTAACAACATTCCTGGACCACCACCATAGACTACATCATCGACAGTCCTATGTTTATCTTTGGTAAAATCTCTTAAATTGACAGTTTCTATCTCAACTTTACCCTGTTTTATAGCCTTTGATACTATTCCATAGCTTTTAAAACACTCAAAATAATCTGGAAAGATTGTTAAAACATAAATCTTCAATTTTGACTTTCCTTAGGAATTTCTCTTCTAACAAATATTATAAACTAAACACCTTTTATATCATTTGTAAATAAGGAAGATAGGCTTTTTTAGTATCAGATATACCTGACAACTTTAGTGGTAGTTACGATAAAGTTTTTAGTGTTAAATTTATGACAGATGCAATCTCTTCCATAAATACATCTAAAGCAAAATGATGGAAAAGAGATTATACTCAATACAAAACAGTAGAAGAGTTGGCAGAAATATCTCAGAATCCCTGGATAAAGTTTTTAGATAATAAAACTTGGGAATACTCAGTTCTTAGTATATATGCAGATTCCGTAAAAGCTAAACTCTATTTTACCTATAAAATATTGAAGTGTAAAAAAATGCTACGCTTTGGAGTAAGCCGGATTCTGTTTTAGTGGCAATTTATCTAAGCTCCCTACCCGAAGGCTCGGCCGGGCAAGCCTGATAACGCCTTCCTACTTGGGATTGCTCCGGAAGAGGGTTGCCAACCTGTGATGTCACCACCACAGGTAGTGGGCTCTTACCCCACTTTTTCACCCTTGCCTCCATGTCCCTACCTTTTAAGGTAGGCGGATTGGCGGTCTGTTTTCTGTGGCCCTGTCTGTGAGGTTACCCCCACCTGCCTTTCGACAGCTTCCTGCCCTGTGGAGTCCGGACTTTCCTCGGTATCCTATTGGATTTAGATACCGTAGCCACACTCAAAGCGTAGCAATGAATATTTTATTCTTTAATAGATTATTTTCAAACCCCTGAAAAAGATCTATAAGACAAAAGAAAGTATTAAATAAACTATTTCCAGACTCAGAGATGGTATAGAACATTACTATAACTATCCAAAAAATCCAAAAGGGAATGCATATATAGAGAAATTTAATAGAACGATACAAGAGAGTTTTGTAGAATGGAAGATGGACATATTAAGTGAAGATATAGAAAAATTTAATAGTAGAACTAATAGAGTATTTAATCCGGTATAATACTGAGAGGCCCCATAAGAGTTTAAATTAGAAATCACCTTTAGAATACTATGCAAATTTAATTGAGACTGTCTAAAATAATATGGACGTCTACAACCTCTTGACAGCAAGAAGATAAGAGTATATACTGTATATCTGTTTTTGGAAGCTGAATAAGATGAAAGTAAAAAACCTCTTGACAAGATAGAAAAGTTAGGATATATTATTTATCCCTTTTTGAAAGTGAATAGGAAACAAAACAGTTGACAAAAATTCCTTAAT
>JBEULE010000027.1:0-3939 GCA_041287495.1 Hydrogenothermaceae bacterium | reverse complement strand
TAGTTGTAAATCATAGATAAAATTTTATCAGATTTATGTAAAGAAAAACCTTATAGTTTTAGAGAAAATCCCATATATCAATATTAATACCACTGTAGCTAAAAATAACTGAAGAATTAATAAATCCTTTAAAAGGATCATTAAGATAGGTATGATAATAAATATATACAAACCATACTTTAAAACTTTTTCATCTACCATTTTGTTAATTTGTGGAACATCTTTTCCTTCCTTTGATTTTTCTACATATTTCCAATTCCAGATAATCCTTGGTATTATATGTGTAGTTCCTCCCATGATAGTCATCAATCCAAATCCATAAACCATCAAATATGTATGTATATACACCATTTCAAACTTTTTGTTAAGTAATATATATAAAATAGCTACTAAGCCTATTAAAAAATATACCCATCCTGTCAAGAAAAACCTTACAACAAAAGGTATATATAAAATTTTATCTTTGAAAACAGATTTATATAAGATAAATAGAAAGAAAATTACGGTAATACCAACTAACATTCCGCAGGTAAATATCAAGTTAAAATTAAAAGTAAAAAATGAAAGAATAAATAAAAAGCTTACCACTAAATAGATGTAAAAGAGTTTCTCTGCTAATTTTAAATCTAAAACTTTCATAGTAAGCATAGGAATCCATGTAATCTGAACACCTATAACCATATTTACCAATGAGCCAATTGTAAATATATGTATTGGAATTTGGTAAGGAATATCAAAGAAGTTGGTTAATAGTAAAGTTAAACCAGAAACATTCATATAAAATAGTCCGACAGATAAGAATCTAACCGTTAAAGGTTTTATATTTTTTAATACCGTGATAATGTGTAAACTAAAAAGTAAAACCGTTAAGAAAATTACAAAGTTTGCAAGATTTACTTTACCTAAAAGTATCATAAATGAAGATATGACAGATAAAAGGAAAACCAAAAAAGAGAGATTTTCATACTCTAATTTTCTGGATTGAGAGTTTGGTCCTATCTGGTAGAGAGTGCCGATGATGATATTCTGTATAAATCCGTATATAACTATGTAACTCCATATATGGAAGTTAGAAGTATAGAAAAAAGATAGGAATAAATTTAAAAACCCAAATATTACAAATAAAGGTGTAACTTTTGATATATAAAACATCAAAGTTCTATCTTTTTAACAGGAATAGGTGTTATAACTGCTTGAACTACCATATCTTCTATGGCTTCAAAACCATGAAGTTCATTTGGTTCATATATGACCGTTTCTCCGCAGTTTATATCTCTGTAAACATCTTTACTTCCTATAAAAAATCTTCCTTTGCCGAATAAAACAGTAACTATAACATCTGACGGAGATCTATGTAATTCAATTATCTGCCCCTTTTTTAAAAAGAAGAGAACTATTCTTCCATTATCTGTATCTGTAACTTTCTCAACTACCGGCTTTTCGCTGGAAAATCTATCTTTAAGATTTTCACTATAAATAAATATGGCCATATCTATCACCTCAAATTTTAATATTTTTTATTTTTCCTGATTTTATATCATCAACTATCTTCTCTACAGAGATATCAAACATCTCATACAGCTTTTTCCTCTCTTCAGCCCATTTATTATGGATTGCACATGGATTTGCATCACTGCACTCTTTAAATCCGAGTATACATGACTCAAAAAGAGATGTTCCATCTATTACTGAGATTATATCAATAAGTTTCACATCCTTTAGATTTTTTTTAAAATTTACACCTCCTTTTGGTCCTCTGAATGACTCTAATATACCTGCTTTTACTAATTTTAAAAGGTTCTTTGATAGAAAGTAAAATGATAGCTTAAGATTCTGAGCAATCTCTTTTATTGATACAAACTCTCTATCTTCACGATATAGTGCTATATAAATAACAGCTCTTATACTATCTTTTGCTGCTTCTGTAATCATGCTACACTCCTTAAAGCCATTCTTTTTCTTCTTTTAAATCAATTTCTTCTATCCTGGCAGAATCACCAGATATCTTTATACGTTTTATATCCGGAAAGAAAAAATTTTCTTCTTCTAAGAAGTGGTCATATATTAAAGTTATAACTTTTTTAACATACTCTCTAACTTTCTTTATAGTGATTTTACCGAGATAATATTCTTCTATAGAATCCTTCAGGTCATTAACACCTTCTCTTATTGTGTTATGAGCAAATGAAAATGCTTCAGCATCGTATGAAGGAAATATTTCTAAAACATGTACCAAAAATTTATCATCTTCTTTATGTGCGTGTTCTTCTACTGTGGTTTCTACAAAGTTTAGAAACTGTTTAATCTCATCAATATTTAATGTATCTAATCTTTTTTCATAATCTTTTAAAACCTTGTTTATTTCTTTATGTTCTGTTATTAGCTCTTCTATCTCTTTATCAAACATAGTTAGCCTCCGAATCTCAGTTTAGCAGCCATATAAACTATTACTAAACCTATAAACAGATTTATCACGCCCAAAACTCTTGTTATCTTTTTGTGTGTCTCACTTTTATCTGCTCTTGGACCAAAATATAGATCGTGTAAGATAGCTATTAAGAATGTAAGTATAAAGAGATGAATCTTGTCGTGAAGTAAGGAAGCATACTGTGAAGTCCTATTATGTAAATCTGAAAATGAAACACCTAAACTGTGCATATTACCTATTCCGGTTATAAATAGGATAGGCAGTCCTATAAATGTTCCTACTATACTAAATCTTTTACCTACCTTTTGAAAAAGCTCAACACTATTTGGGAGTTTCCTTACATAGGGAGAAAGAACAATAACCATAAACAACATTCCACCAACCCATATCATAGCAGCAAGTATATGTAAAGTTAAAATTATCTCTCTCATCTTACATTCCTTTGAAATTTTAAGATAATTTTATCTTAAATTCAAAAAAAGTCAATGATGTTTGTTGAAAAAAATATTTCTATAAAACCAGTGATTAGTTTCTTATACTTTAATTTTTTTAGATTGTTCCTTATAGGCTTTCCATAAGTCCCATTTCATTTGAAGGCTCATCCAAAACTCAGGTGTTGTATTAAATCTTTTAGCAAGTTTTATTGCTAAATTAGCTGTTATTCCTCTTTTCTTATTAATTAATTGATTAATTTGAACTACATTAACATTTAATTCTTTCGCAAGTTGTGATTGTGTTATACCTAATGGTTTTATAAACTCTTCTTTTAAAATCTTTCCTGGGTGTGGAGGCTTTGCTTTTACCTCTAAAATAGATTTAGATTCTATTGTATTTTTTTCTCTCAATGCTTTTATATATTCATCTAAGCTCATCATTACTTTTTTCCTCCTATCTGTGATAATCTACTATAGCCACATCATAAGCATTTTCTTCAACAAACCTAAATATAATTCTATATCTTTTATTAATTCTGATGCTATAAAAACCTTTTAAATCTCCTTTTAAGGCTTCTAAGTGGTTAGATGGTGGAGTTTTCAAATCATTTATACTATAAGCACTATCTATCATATGAAGTTTTATAAAAGCTCTATCTCTTATCTCAGCTGGAATTTTTCTACTTTCTTTTGTATAAAATAACCTTGCTGTTTCTTCATCTAAAAATGTTTTAATCATAATCATCTATAAGAATTAAGATTAGTATATATTATACTCCTTGATTTAAATATGCAATTGGTGTAGATTTTTAGTTATTTTTTTAATTTCTGGAGGTTTTATGGAGGTTATACAGGATCCTCTAAAGATGCAAAATATAGCTTTAAATTTAAAGAAAGCTGGAAAAAAGATAGGATTTGTCCCTACTATGGGATACCTTCACGAAGGTCATCTCTCACTTATAAGGAAAGCCAAACAAGATAATGAAGTTGTTGTTGTGAGTATATTCGTAAATCCGATACAGTTTGGGAAGAATGAAGATCTTGATAGATATCCGAGGGATTTTGAGAGAGATTATA
>JBEULE010000026.1:0-5397 GCA_041287495.1 Hydrogenothermaceae bacterium | reverse complement strand
TCATAACTAAGCATATTCAGCCTCCTATGGTTAAATAAAACACCGTTTTATTTTATAACAACAGAAAATTATTTTCCATATATTTTTATAGTGAAAATATTACATAATATTCTATATCTTTATTCCAAAGATAACCTCTTTTCTCTACTTTCTGAGAGTATATCTAATATCTTTTTTTCATCTTCTCTTTCTATTGCCTCTTTTAATCTGTTTAGAGATTGTTGAAAAATTTCAATTGTTTTCAATACGTTTGATTTATTTTCTAAAAATATATCTTTCCAGATTACTGGAGAGCTTGCTGCTATTCTTGTAAAATCTTTGAAACCACCTCCAGGATATTTAAACAGATCTATTCCTGACTGTTTTGATAACTCTATTAAGCTATCTACCAAAGCAAAAGCTATTGCATGGGGTAGATGAGATACACTTGCAAAAACAAAGTCGTGTAGGTGAGGGTCCATTATCTCTGTCTTACTTCCTATATCTTTCCATAACTTTTCAACTTTCTCTATTTTCTCTTTATCATCTCCAACAGGTGTAAGTATTAATCTTGCATTTTTAAAAAGTCCAGATTTGGCATTCTCTATACCTTCCTTCTCTGTACCTGCTATAGGATGAACTCCTACAAAGAGATTTGGTTTCAGAATATCGTAAAGCCTTAAAACAATATTTCCTTTAACACTTCCAACATCTGAAACTATGGTCTCTTCTTTTAGAAAATCTTTTATACTTCTGGCTATACTCTCAAATGTTTTAACTGGAGTTGAGATAACTACAAGGTCAGTATTTTGCCAAGGAATATTTCTAATATCTGTATATCCTTCATCTATAACTTTCATTTTAAGTCCGGTTTGAACTCTGTCTGAATTTAAATCTAATCCATAGATTTTTCCCTTAAAGCCATCTTCCTTT
Organism: Hydrogenothermaceae bacterium; assembly: GCA_041287495.1. Taxonomy (GTDB): domain Bacteria; phylum Aquificota; class Aquificia; order Aquificales; family Hydrogenothermaceae; genus JAOABC01. Next base: position 4,485 of record JBEULE010000026.1, on the reverse strand, counting down.
AAAGCTAAGGCTAACGAACCTCCTATTAAGCCAAGTCCTATAATGAGAATACCTTTAAATCCGCCAAAATCCTTTTCCATTACTCTCCTTTATTTTACGAGTATTACAGGAATAGGAGAGATAGCTGTGATATAAGAGGTGGTACTTCCAAGAATAATTTCTTTTACATAACTATCACCGTAAGCTCCCAATACTACAAGATTTAACACATCTTTGTTTGATTTTATAAAGTTCTCTATCTGTTCTTCTGCAAGCCCATACTTATCTATAAACTCTACATCTTTTTCAACTATTGCTTTAACTCTTTCCTTAAATTCTTTTACTTTCTCTGCATCTTCTACCATATCTTCAAAAACTGATATAACTTTTATATCTGCATTAAGTTTCTCAGAGAGATGTTTAGCAAAATCAAGTCCGTGAACAGATTTTTCCCTTCCGTCAAAGCATACAAGGATATTTTTGATAGGTTTAAATTCTCCTATAGGTGTTATCATAACAGGACAGGTTGCTCTTCTTGCTATCTTCTCAGCAGTGGAACCAATTAGAGATTTCATTATATCAGAGTGTTCTCCTTTTTTCCCTACAATAATTAAATCTTCCGGGTCTACCATCTGAACTATCTCATATTCCGGAATACCGTAAGCTTGGGCTATGCTACAATCTGCCTGAGCTTGCCTACATTCTGCAGTAAATTCATCTAATATTGCTTGACTTCTTTCTTCGAGGACCTCCCTTATCTTCACAGTAAAATCGGCATAAGTAGTAAATCCTAATCCTCCAGCTATATCTGCCATAAATGGTCCTTCAAGAAGTCTGATATCAACTATATTTATCCCTACAACCGGTCTCTTTAAAGCCTTTGATAGATAAAAACCATATTCAGCAGCTATCTTTGAAGCTTTTGAACCATCTATCCCTACTAAAATTCTTCCTATCATATCTCTCCCTCACTTTTTATAAATTTACTCCAAGATTTTACAACTTCGTCAACAGCTTTTTCAAATTTATCTTCCTTTGTTTCCCATACTAATATCCCTGCCTTTGATATTAAGAATCTGACTTGAAAATCTTCTGGATGATTTTTCGTTACAACAATGTCAACACTTTTATCAGATAGTACTTTACCTATCTCTCTCTCATCACTTTTAACATCTATTTTTGTGATAACATTCATTTTATTACTGTCCTTTATGTCTATAATAATAACCTCTGTGGCAGATGAGAAATCTTTTATACTATCATTCCCATCCGTTAAAACAGCTATTCTTAATCCCTGTTGTCTTACCGGCTCATAATGGATAAATACAGAGTCAACATTCTGAACTTCCTCTTTTATACTTTCCGCAAGGGAATCTACTATACTATGTGCTTCCCTTAATCCCAAATTTTTAAGTAAAATCTCAATCTCTATGAATTTATAACTTCCTGCAACTCTACCTCTTATGATTTTTACCTTTTCTACATAAGGATTTTTTGAAAGTATGACTTTTATCTTTTCTATATCTTCTTGACTTAAAGAAACATCAAGTAAAACTTTTATACCTTCTTTAAATATCTCATATCCACTGTGAAGTATGAAAAGAGATACAATACCAGCAGCGTATTTATCAACATTATGAAAACCTAACATAACACCTACTAAACCTATTAAAACTATAGTAGATGAGAGAAAATCTGCCCATATATGTTTTGCATCTGCTACTAAGGCAGGGGAATTTAATCTGTCTCCAGCTCTTTTTTCAAGATAGGAGTAAGTAAATGTAAGAACCATAGCTATTAAGATAACAACTACAGCAAACTCTGGATTTTTTATCTCTCTCTTCTCATTGTTAAAAATAACCTCTTTTATAATCTCGTAAGATGCAAAAAATAGAAAGAAGGCTATTATTATAGCTACCATATTCTCAAGTTTATAAAGACCGTATGGAAAACTCTTTAGTCTCTTTTCTGATAGTTTTACACCTATAAGTGATATAACAGATGCTGCAAGGTCAGAAAATGAATGTATAACTTCTGCTATTAAAGCTAATGAACCTGTGATAACGGCAAATATTAGCTTAAGTAAAGACAGAAAGAGATTAAGTAGGAGAGACCCTAATATCCATCTTTCCTTTTCTCTGTGGTTATTCAATTTTACATTCCTCTATTAACTTTAAAAACTCATCAAACACATAGAAAGAGTCGTGGGGACCTGGTGCTGCTTCTGGGTGATACTGAATGGAAAAAACAGGATAGTTTCTATGTCTCATACCTTCAACTGTGTTATCGTTTAAGTTTATATGGGTTATCTCTATATCTGCTGTAAGTTTAGATTCATCTGTTGCGTAGTTATGGTTTTGAGCTGTTATCTCAACCTTTCCAGTTTTAAGATTTTTTACTGGATGGTTTCCTCCATGATGTCCAAATTCAAGTTTGTAAGTTCTACCTCCAAAAGCCCATGAGAGTAGCTGATGTCCCAAACATATACCAAAGATAGGTATCTCTTTTGCTATAAGCTTTTTTATCTGGTCTATCTGATATTTGAGAGTTGCTGGGTCTCCAGGTCCATTTGATAAGAATATCCCATCCGGCTTTATGGATAGCACCTCTTCTGCTGATACATTATGAGGAAAACATATAAGTTCTAACCCTCTATCTGCCAACAACCTAAGTATATCTCTCTTTACTCCGTAATCTATTACCGCAACTTTGTATTTAAACTCTGTCTGGGTTTGATACCCAATAGGCCATCTCCAACTTTTTTCAGTCCATCTGTAAACTTCCTTTTTTGACACCTCTGCAACAAGGTTAAGTTCAGATATATCTGGAATAGTCCTTGCTCTTCTTACAGCTTCCTGTGGAGATATATCCCCTATCCCTATATAACCTTTCATAACTCCATAATTTCTAAGTATCTTTACAACAGCCCTTGTATCTACACCACATATTCCTATAACATCATTCTCTTCAAGATATTCCTGAAGACTTTTCACAGCTCTATAATTTGAATATACATTTGGAATATCTTTTAAAACAAATCCATTAACCCAAACTCTCTCTGACTGGTTATCTTCAAGGTTTATTCCGTAGTTTCCTACCTGTGAAGGTGTCATCACTACTATCTGACCTTTGTAGGATGGGTCTGTAAGTATTTCCTGATAGCCGGTAATTGAAGTGTTAAAAATAACTTCTCCCCCAGTTTCCCTTTTTCTAAATCCAGAGAAAGCATATCCATAGAAAAAGTGACCATCTTCAAGGGCAAGTATAGCTCTTTCCATATATAAACCTCGAAAGAAATCTTCATAATATTTTACCTTAAATGCTTCTTGTTAGATTTATATTTTTATAATAAAATATTAATTTAGCTTGACAAAAAAATTAAAGGAGAGAAGTGAATGAACGTAGTGGTGGAATCACAAGACCTTATCAGGACTCTAATTATTACCGATGAAGGTGACAAAGTAAAAAGTATCACAAACGAAGTTATATCAGAGATAGCTAAAGTTGCCGATATTAAAGGTTTTAGAAAAGGACATGCACCAAGGAATCTGATAAAAGCAAAATACAGAGATGCAATAAAAGAGGAAGTTGCTAGAAACTATGTAAACAGATATCTAAACGAGATTTTAGAGAAAGAAAATCTAAAACCTGTGATACAGGAAATATACTTTGGTGAAGTTGAACTTGAAGGAGAGGAGAAGCTAACTTTTAAAGTTAGCTTTGAAGTTGCCCCAGAGTTTGAGCTAAAACCGTACGAAGGTATAGAAGTAGAAACAATAAAAACAGAAGTCAAATATGAAGATGTAGAAAAGTATATAAAGAATCTATTAGAGAGAAATGCAAGGTATGAAACAGCAGACAAAGAAATAGAAGATACAGACCAAGTAAAGATAAAATACCATATAACAGCCAAATCTGGTGAAGAAGAGGAAGATGAGCTTGAGGTTATAATCGGAACTGGAATGTTAAGACCGGAGATAGAACAGCATTTAAAAGGTAAAAAAGCCACAGATACAGTTGTTATAGAAGATGCTCCTTTGTATAACGAAAAAGGAGAAGAGATAGGAAGAGCAAAGATAGAGATAGAGATATTAGAGGTAAGGAAAAAGGTTTTACCTGAGTTTAACGATGAATTTGTCAAATCAATTGGACTTGCAGAGACTGCAGAAGAGGCAAAACAAAAAATAAGAGAAGATATCCAAAAACAACTTGAAGCACTTAAAAAACAGGATATCCAACAGAAAATCCTTGATAAAATAGCATCAGAGTATGACTTCCCAGTTCCAAATTCACTGTTAGAAAAAGAAGTTCAAAATCTTGCATCAAGATATGCACAACAACTTGAAAGTTATGGTATAAAACCAAACAGAGAGATGATAGAAGCAGCAGTGGAAGGTCTTACAAAAACAGCTATTAACAATATAAGAGTTATGTTTGTATTAACAAAGATAGCAGATAAAGAAGGTATAGAAGTTACAGAAGAGGAGTTAAACCAAGAAATTGAAA
>JBEULE010000025.1:0-25032 GCA_041287495.1 Hydrogenothermaceae bacterium | reverse complement strand
ATTGTTTAACTTATCTTCTTTAGATTTCTGTAGTGTAATCATCTTTTTTCTTACCACCTTTACCATTTAAAACAATTAATTCTACTCCATATCAAAAATAAGCACTTTTTAACACTTTTTGTCAACTGTTTTTTACCTCCTTTCTTGATACTTTAATTATATATTATAATCTTTATCAGATTTTTTTCAAATAATCCTGTAAAATTTTTCCATGGTCAAATACAAGTTTTTCAAAAGGTATTTCTTCTAATTTGTAAATTTTTGCTTCTTTTGCATCGTTTTGACCTTTTGGTTCTCCCGTTGCACTGCAAACAAAAACGACAGATACGGTATGAAATCTTGGGTCTCTACCCGGTTTGGAATAAACTCCGAATAGTTTTTCAATCTTAACCTCCAAATTTATCTCCTCTTTCATCTCCCTTGCAAGAGCATCCTCTACAGACTCTCCTACATCTACAAATCCTCCGGGAAGAGCAAGACCCTGCGGGAAGTTTTTTCTTTCTATAAGGACTATACCTCTAAAATTACCATCTTCTGTAAAAACTTTAACTATACCGTCAACGGCAACAAAAGGTGTTTTTATACCCATGATTTCCTCTTTTGTAGTAAAATTTTCTAAATATATTATATCTGTGAAGTTATTTCGGAGGTAAAGGTGGATTTTTTAAGGAAAAAAGAGTATGGAGAGGTAAAGAGTAATCTAAAGAGAAGTCTGGGACTATGGGAACTTGTTTTTGTTGGTATTGGAGGTATTATAGGAGCCGGAATTTTTGTTATAACTGGACAGGCTGCAGCTTCTTATGCTGGTCCAGGTATCATATTATCTTTTGTGTTTTCTGCTGTGGCTATAGGTATAACAGCTCTTGTGTATGCTGAATTTAGCTCTTCCTTCCCTGTGTCAGGAAGTGCATACAGTTATACATACGCTACTCTTGGAGAGATTATAGCTTGGCTTGTTGCCTGGAATATACTTCTTGAGTATGGAGTTGCAGCAGCGGCTGTTGCAACTGGATGGTCTGGGTATCTTAGGTCTTTCCTTGAAAAGAACTTTGGTTTTACTCTTCCTGTAGCCTTAACAGGGGCATTTGACTCCTCAAGAGGAACATTCATAGACCTATTTGCATTCTTAGGGATAGTAGGAATATTTACACTACTTACAATAGGAATAAAAGAAAGTGCCAGATTTAACAACTTTATAGTTGGACTTAAAATATTAATACTATTAGTTTTTATCATCATAGGTTTAAAATATGTAAATCTTGAAAATATAACATCAAACTTTTTACCTTACGGTTGGAAAGGTGTATGGACTGCGGCATCTTTGATAGTATTTGCTTATCTTGGTTTTGATGCTGTATCCACATTGGCAGAAGAAACAAAGGACCCACAAAAGACATTACCGAAAGGTTTAATAATATCTCTTGGAGTTAGTACAGCCCTTTATATCGCCGTATCTTTCGTTTTAGTAGGTATCTTAAACTATAAACAGTATGAGGGAAAACCAGATGCTATTGCCTATGCAATGTATGAGGTTAATGAAAAATGGGTTGCAGATTTTATATCAATAGGTGCAGTTATAACAATCACATCAGTTATGCTTGTTATGGGAATAGGATTTACAAGAGTTCTATATGCTCTTTCCAGAGATGGACTTATATTTAAATTCTTTTCTGATATACATCCTAAATTTAAAACACCTTACAAAGCTACTATAACAGGTGGTATATTCCTATCAATACTTGCCGGAATGTTGCCTTTAAAGGTATTGGCAGAACTTGTAAATATAGGGACTCTATTTGCTTACTTTATGGTTGGTATAGCAGCAGTAGTTATAAGACAGAAAAAAGATTACTCTCCTTTATTTAGGGTTCCGGCTCCAAATATACTACTACCTTTAAATCTTTTATTCCTACTTCTTATTATGGCTGGACTTCCTCTTGATACCTGGGTGAGATTTGTTATCTGGAGCTTTATAGGAATCCTTATATATGCTCTATATGGATTTAAAAATAGTATTTTAAATAAACAGTAATTATGAAGCCCCCATAGGGGGGCTTGTTTTGTTATTTTATTAAAGGTATAAATTCTACATTTTTTATTTCTTCTTTTACAGATTCTTGGACGTTTTGAGAAATTCTGTAAGCACAGAAAGATGGTCCACACATAGAGCAGAATTTAGCAGATTTATAACCTTCCTGTGGTAAAGTTTCGTCGTGGTATTTTCTTGCTGTTTCTGGATCTATAGCAAGTTCAAACTGTCTTTCCCAATCAAAGTTATACCTTGCCCTTGACATTTCATCATCCCACTCTTTTGCACCTTTTCTGTGTCTTGCAAGGTCAGCTGCGTGAGCTGCTATCTTATATGCTATTAATCCTTGTTTTACATCTTCGGCATTAGGTAGTCCAAGGTGTTCCTTAGGTGTTACATAACAGAGCATTGAAGCTCCATACCATCCTGCCATTGCTGCTCCTATTGCTGAAGCTATATGGTCGTATCCGGGAGCTATGTCTGTAACAAGTGGTCCCAATACATAGAAAGGTGCTTCATGACACCATTCCATCTGTTTCTTGATATTCATCTCTATTTGATCCATAGGAACGTGTCCCGGACCTTCTATCATAACTTGGACATCATGTTTCCAAGCTATCTTTGTAAGCTCTCCTAATACCTTAAGCTCTGCAAATTGAGCTTCATCTGAAGCATCATTTATACATCCAGGTCTTAGTCCATCACCAAGTGAGAATGTAACATCGTATTTTTTAAATATCTCACATATTTTTTCAAAGTTTGTGTAAAGTGGATTTTGTTTACCGTGTATAGCCATCCATTGAGCTATTATAGAACCACCCCTTGAAACTATTCCCATAAGTCTGTGATTTACAAGAGGTAAAAACTCTCTCAGTAATCCTGCGTGGATTGTCATATAATCTACACCTTGTTGAGCTTGAAGCTCTATAATATCAAGGATATCCTGTTCTGTAAGTTTTTCTATACTTCTAACTTCTTGCAGAGCTTGATATATAGGAACTGTTCCCACTGGCACAGGAGAGTTTTCTATTATGGCTTTTCTTATCTCATTTAAATTGCCACCAGTTGATAAATCCATGACTGTATCTGCACCATATTTGAGGGCAACTCTTAATTTTTCAAGTTCTGTTTCTATGTCTGAGGTTATAGCAGAGTTTCCAATGTTTGCATTTACTTTACATTTTGCAGCTATACCTATTGCCATAGGTTCAAGGTTAAGATGGTTGATATTAGCAGGTATTACCATTCTCCCCCTTGCTACCTCTTCTCTAACAAGCTCCACAGGAAGGTCTTCCCTCTTTGCTACATACTCCATTTCTTCTGTAATTATACCCTGACGGGCAAAATGCATCTGTGTTACATTTGGTTTACCCCTACGGGATAGAACATAAGTTCTCATAGTTTTACCTCCAAGTTTAGTATTCTACCTAAGGAAAATGGACTTGGAGGCTAAGGAAATCCCAAGTCCGCTTCCCTACGGCAGCATTACCTGCATCAGGTTCAAGGGGTATTATCTCAGGCTACCTTTAAGGTAACCACCCCCGCGGAACTTGTTAATAATATAAAACTTTATTGTAAAATATTCAATATGTTTTTATGACTTTATACATAAATTTTATGTGAGGTGAAAATGCCGTACATTGTAAGAGTTAGAAGAGAGTTTAATGCAGCCCACTTTTTAACAGATTATCATGGGAAACCTGAACCACTTCATGGACATACCTGGGAGATAGAGGTATTTATAAAGGCTGATAAAGTTGATAATGGTGGAATGGGATATGACTTTCTTGAGATTCAAAACTTACTTGATGAAATTTTACCAGATTATAAATGTATGAATGATATATACAACTTCTCTCCAAGTGCTGAAAATTTAGCTAAATATTTTTACGAAAAGATTAAAGAGAGATATCCAACTTTACAGAAAGTTGTTGTATGGGAAACAAAATGGGGAGGGGCTGAGTACTATGAGGAGTGATTTTCTGCTACTGCTAAAGCTCCGTAACTTCCACTCCAACTACCAAGTAGTCCGGAGTCTATAGTTAAATCTTTTGCCGGAAGTGGAAAAGTGATACATTTTACTATCTTTCTTAACTTTGGTAAAAGTTCAGAATAATTTTCCACTATACCACCGGATAGCAATACTTTATCCGGATTAAATATATGGGCTATATTCATTATACCTACCGACAGATAATCAATAAATATTTCAAAGCTCTTTAAAGCTTTTATATCACCTTCCTTCGCAAGTTTTATAATATCAAAAGAGGATAAACTTTCTCCGGAAATATCTCTATATGTCCTTTCAAGTCCGTAAGATGAAACATAAGCCTCTAAACAACCTCTCCTACCACAGTTACATAACTGACCACCTTTTTCTATTATCATATGTCCTATCTCCATAGCAGACCCGCTTACACCTTCAAGTATCTTTCCATCTATAACTGCACCACCGCCTAAACCTGTCCCTAAGGTAAGGCAGATAAGTATTTTACTGTCTTTACCGTTTCCGTATACATACTCTCCATATGCTGCAAAATTAGCATCATTTCCAACAAAAACCGGAATGTTTAAACTATTTTGTATGTAATTTTTTAAATTTATACCCTCTATATATCTTAAATTTGGAGAGTTTGTTACCATCCCCTCTTTGTTTACAAGTCCAGCAACTGCTATACCTACTTTCTCCGGCGAGTATTTTAAAATTATATCCAGTATAAATTTTTCAAAAAGCTCTTTCTTTTTGACATTTTCAGGAATAAGAATTTTTTCTTTTTTTAACTTTTCATTATCCTTAAGAATAACTTTTACAAAAGTCCCTCCGATATCTATGCCTAAAAATTTCAAAGTGATCCTCCTTTTTGGCTCTAAAATTTTATTATATAATAGAGCTTCAAAAATTTTGGAGGATATATGTTTATTGTAAATCCCCAGATAGAAGAGTATATACAGAACCTTACAGAAAGTATAAAATTTGACAACGATATACTTCTTCAAATGGAGGAGTATGGAAGACAGACTAATTTTCCAATTGTGGAAAGAAAGGTAGGAGTTTTACTGTATATCATTACCAAAATTAAAAAACCTAAACTTGTTGTTGAGATGGGCTCCGGGTATGGATATTCTGCTTACTTTTTTGCAAAAGCAATTGATCATGGAAAAGTAGTTCTTACAGATTTTCAGCAGAAAAATATAGATATGGCAAAAAATTACTTTGAAAAAGCTGGTTTATTGGATAAAGCTGAGTTTAGGGTAGGAAATGCTCTAGAAATAGTAAAAGAATATAAGAATATAGACATCTTATTTTTGGATTTAGAAAAGGTTAAATATTTTGAAGCTATAAAACTTATGGAGAACAATCTTTCGGATAATGGATTAGTTATAGCCGATAATGTTCTATGGTATGGGAATGTAGTTTTAGAAAATATAGATAAAAAAACAGAAGTAATCAAAGAGTTTAACAGATATATGTTTGAATCTGGAAAGTTTATATCTCAGATAGTTCCTATAAGAGATGGGGTTTTGATAGGTTTAAAAGTTTAATGCCATTTGGGACAACTACTTTGTCCATTTTTGGAATGTATTTTTTTTTAAATCATTTATTTTTTTATAATACTTGAAATGGCATAAAAATTGCTTATAATATCTTCACTCTGCTGCTAAGCAATTGACCTAAAGCTACCTCCCCTCATCTTTGGCTGGCTACATAGCCAGCCTTTTTTATGTTAAAATATTTTTTACTTAAATCTGATGGAGGTATTTTTTTGATAAAGGAAAGACTCTTTACACCTGGACCTGTTCCACTTCCACCACAGGTTATTAAAGCCCTCGGACAGCAGATAATTCACCATAGAACTCCAGAGTTTACTCAAATTTTTTTACAAACAAGGGAAAATCTTCAGAAACTTTTAAATACAAGTAGAGATGTATTGATGTTTGCCTCTTCCGGAACAGGAGCTATGGAAGCTTCTATCGTTAACTTTTTCAGTGAAAAAGACAAAGTTTTAGTTATAAATGCCGGAAAGTTTGGAGAAAGATGGAGAGATTTAGGTAAAGGGTTTGGATTAAATGTTATAGATTATCAGATAGAATGGGGAAAAACTTATGATAGAGAAAAGATTAATCAGATAATAAAAGAAAATCCAGATATAAAAGGAATATTAGTTCAACATTCAGAAACATCTACAACAACTTTACACGACCTTAAATTCCTAGCTCAACTTAGCAGCTCATTGGAAGACTGTCTGTTAGTAGTTGACGGTATTACATCTGTTGGAGTTTATAAGGTATTTCCGGAAGAGATAGGTATAGATATACTCATAACAGGTAGTCAAAAAGCTCTTATGTTACCACCGGGTCTTTCTATACTATATTACAGTCAGAAAGCTGAAAAAAGATTAGAAAAAAGTAATCTTCCGAAATATTACTTCTCTATAAAGGCAGAAAGTAAAAAACAGGCAAAAGGTCAAACTGCATATACACCAGCTATAAATCTGATTATAGCCTTAAATGAGAGTTTAAAGATGATACTTGATGAAGGTCTTGATAATCTTGAGAGGAGACACTCAATCCTTGCAAATATGACAAGAGAAGCCATGAAGGAGTTAGGTTTAAAACTTCTGTCTGAAAGTCCTGCAAACTCTGCTACCGGTGTCTATACACCAGAAGGTATAGACGCAGATAAATTTAGAAAAGAACTTCAAAAGATTGGTATAAGGGTAGCCGGAGGACAGGACCATCTAAAAGGAAAGATAATAAGGATAGCACATATGGGATATTTTGACTATCTTGATATGATAGAGGTTATATCTGCAATAGAGATTACACTTTACAGGATGGGATACAAAGTAGAGCTAAGTAAAGGTGTTAGAAAAGCACAGGAAATTTTGATAAATAACCTTCGGGAGCAATAGAGGTGGTTAGGATAATATTGGTTAGACATGCAGAAAGTCTTTGGAACCCAATAGGAAGATACCAGGGAAGATTAGACCCAGAGTTAAGTGAAAAGGGACACAAGCAAGCCGAACTTATAGGAGAGGCTTTAAAGAAGTATAATCCTACGGCTTTATATTCAAGTCCTCTGAAAAGGACATACCAAACAGCCCAGTATATAAGTAAAGCTTTAAATTTACCTATTAATATCAGCACAGATATGATAGAGATAGACCATGGAGATTGGTCTGGAATGCTAGTTGAGGAAGTTAAAGAGAAATATCCGGAGATGTTTAGAGATTGGATATATAAACCTCATACTGTTAAATTTCCAAATGGAGAGTCTCTTTTAGATGTTTTTGATAGAGTGAAAAAGTTTTTACAGTTTGCTTTGGAGAAATACGAAGGACAGACTATAGTAATGGTTTCCCACACAGTTCCTATAAGAGCCTGTTTAACAGCAGGTTTAAATTTACCGGAAGACAAGTTTTGGAGTTTTGGTTGCGATAATGCGTCTTACTCTATACTTGATTACGATACTGTGAGACCTATCCTTTATAAACTTAACAACACCTACTATTTAGGTGAATACTTTATACCTGCACTTGATGCACTTTAAGGATAAGCTGTGAAGGTAGATACCCCAAAAGGTGTAAGACAACTTTCATTTGAAGAAAGTTATACCCTTGACACTATACAGAAGATTATAGAGGATAACTTTAGATTATGGGGATATGACAAATTATACCTTCCTCTGATTGAGTATTACCATACCCACAGCAAAGCTTTAGACAAAAATTTATTAAAAAATAGTTTTAGAATCGTTGATAGACACGAGGGAGAGACCCTTATACTTCGCCCAGATTTTACAACACAGATTGCACGATTTGTTTCATCTTTAAAGGAGAAAACATTTCCTCTGAGAGTGTATTACTGTGGAGATATTTTTAGATATACTGTTCCAAAGGCAGATAATACATATCAAAGAAGACAGGCAGGTGTAGAGCTTATAGGAGTTCCACAGATAGAAGCTGATGCTGAGGTTATAGCTGTAGCTGTAACTTCCCTCAAAAGTATAGGAATCTCAAACTTTCAGATAGATATAAACAACGTAAAAATTCACTATGGGATAAAGGAAATTCTGAATTTAGATGATGAAAATTTTGCAGAATTTATGGGATTTATAAAAAATAGGGAGATATACAATCTCAAAAAATTTGTCTCAAAATTTAATTTACCGGAAGATTTAAAAGAGTTTGTAGTATTACTTCCAAAACTTAAAGGTGATATAAACCTTATATCTAATTTGAAAGAGAAATTTCCAACTATCTTAAAAGAGCCTATAGATGAGTTGTTAAAGATATACAGTATCCTTAAAGAGTATGGATTAAGTGAGTATGTGGTTTTTGACCTTGGAGAGCCTAAGGAGTTTGAGTATTATACAGGTATAGTGTTTGAAATTTTTTCTGTTAAAAATAAAAGGGTTATAGGGACCGGAGGAAGATACGATAACCTAATATCAAATTATAACGGTGATTATCCAGCTACTGGATTTGCCTTTGACCTCTACTACCTAATGGATATTTTAGTTGGAAATTTTCACAATAAGAAAGATTACTACATAATAGATACTACAAATGATAAAATAACAGCTTATAGGATAGCAACAGATTTAAGATCTAAAGGCTTTTCTGTTGCAAGAGATATAGTGAAGAGGAATGTAGCAGAATCAATGAAGATAGCATTTGAAAAAGGATTTGAAAATGTTATAATCATAACTGTTGAAAATAATCAGAAAAAGGTATATATTTTTTCTAAAAATGGTGAGAAAAAAGTTTTAGATTTAAAGGATATTCTTGGGTAAAGAGGGGAAATAGATTCTCTCTTTAATCAAGAGTTTCCGAATAGTGCTTTGATGCACTAAATTTTTTTTAAAGGGGTAGAAATATGCAAGTAGAAAACAGAAATGTGGTCTCTTTTGAGTATGTTCTCAGAGACAAGGAAACAGGAGAGGTTATCGATTCAAGTGCCGGTAATCCTTTAACAATTTTGGTAGGTGCAAACCAGATTATTCCAGGTTTAGAGAAAAGAATGATAGGAATGAAAGAGGGAGAGAAAAGGACAATAGAGGTACCGGCAGAGGAAGCTTACGGAGAAGTTGACCCTAATCTTATTCAACAGGCTCCAAGAGAGTATTTTCAGGGAATAGACCTTGAAGTAGGAATGCCTCTTCAAGCACAGACTCCGGAAGGACATATTATAAGTATGGTGGTAGTTGATTTTGATGATAACACTGTTACGGTAGATCTAAATCATCCATTGGCAGGAAGAGATTTGGTATTTGATATTGAAGTGGTTCATATCAGAGAAGCAACTCCTGATGAGATACTTCATGGACATGCCCACGGTCAGGGCGGAATTATACATTAAAAATAAACCGGGGAGTTTATTCCCCGGACTTAGAATTACTCTCCTTCTTTGAACAATCTTCACATATACCGTATATCTCTAATCGGTGATATACAGGTTTGAAGTTGAATTCACTACAAACTTTCTCTTGAATTTTTTCAATCTCATCACTGTGAAACTCTATAAACTTTCCACAGTTTAAACATATAAGATGGTCATGGTGTTTCTTTGTTCCAACTTCATAGTATGTTTTATTACTAAACTTTATAACTTCATTTAAAAGTCCAATATCTTTTAGAATGTTCAATGTTCTATAAACGGTTGCCCTTGAAGCTTTTAATTTTTTCTTCCTAAGAAGAAGAACTATATCTTCTATCTCAAAATGTCCTCTCTTTTTTAAAATCTCATTTAGAATCTCTATCCTCTGTTTTGTTAATTTTAAACCCCTCTCTTTAAGTAGTTCCTCAATGTTTATCTTCTGTCTCATCTTTTATCTAACCTCTTGATGGTAAATATATTTTCTGCAGATATAAGACAGTAATCTGCTCCTCCCATTCTTCCCACTATTTTTAACTTCTTATTATCTATGTATCCCTTCTCATTTATTAAGTTGTCATCTACATGAAACCTAACTATCTCTCCTATCACAACACCCATATCAGCTATATCTATTATCATATGTTTTTTACACTCAATGTTTATAGGGGATTCTTTTATTCTTGGAGATTTAACATCGACAGATAGTATAGGTGTTAGTCCTGCTTCTATAAATTCATCTATATGTTCATCAAAAGCTGTTGCAGTTATATTCATCTTCTCAACAAGCTCGTAAGTTACAAGATTTATAACAAAGTCTCCTACTTCGTCAATATTTTTCCATGTGTCTTTTTTAGTACCGGAATCTTTTTTACCTATTGATATCATTACTAAAGGTGGCTCACTTGTTATTCCATTATAAAAACTAAAAGGTGCTATATTAAAAATACCATCTTTTGATACAGTAGAGATCCAAGCTATAGGTCTTGGGACTATGGAGCTTATCATCAGTTTGTATACATGTTCCGGTGTTAACTTTTTAACTTCAAACTCCATATATCTCCTCCACCAAAAATTTATGTCCTTGTATATAAAATTTTTCAATATATTCTACTATCTTATCTATATCATCTAACACGGAGAAAATTACTAAATCTTCTTTATCTATATATCCATCTGTAGCTACTTTATCTTTTAACCATGTGTAAAGCCCTTCCCAGTATTCTTTTCCATATAGAAAAACTGGAAAAGGTTTTAGTTTTTGAGTTTGAATAAGTGTAATTGTTTCAAACATCTCATCTAATGTCCCATATCCACCAGGAAAAAGTACGAAAGCCGTTGCATACTTTACAAGCATGACCTTTCTTGCAAAGAAGTAGTTAAAGTTAAGTGTATGTGTTAAATATGGATTTGCTTTTTGTTCTTTTGGTAGTTTTATGTTTAGTCCTATAGATATTCCTCCTGCTTCAAATGCTCCCCTGTTTGCTGCTTCCATTATTCCCGGACCACCACCGGTGACTATGGTAAATCCTTTACTTGCCAGTTTAAATCCAAGTTCTCTTGCTTTTTCGTAATATAAATTTCCTTCTTTTACTCTTGAAGACCCAAAAACAGTTACGGAAGGCTGATATTCCGGCATAACTTCAAAGCCATCAATAAAATCACCTATTATCTTAAATAATCTCCAAGCTTCCTCTTTTTTAAGTTCGTTTATAATGTAACTATTCAATTTGTTTCTCCTTATATTTTGCACTTTTTGGATAAAGTATCTTTGCCATTATTATTGATAATTCATAAAAAAGTAGTAAAGGTATTGCAAGCATAAGCTGACTAAAAACATCGGGAGTAGGAGTTAGGATAGCTGCTACAATGAATGCTAACACTATGAAGTAAGGTCTTACTTTTATTAAAAACTCTGGAGTGACTAACCCTAATCTTGCAAGTAATGATAAAATAACAGGAAGTTCAAAAGTGATTCCAAAAGCAAACAACATCCTCAAAATAAAGGATATATACTCCTTTACAGAAAATATAGCCTCTGCACCAAGCTGAATATTACCAAAATTTATAAAAAATCCTATAGCAACAGGTAATACAAAATAAAAACTGAATAAAACACCAATAGAAAAAAATAATGTTGTAAAGAAAACAAAAGGTATGGCAAGTTTCTTCTCATGTTCATACAGAGCCGGTTCTATAAACTTCCATATTTGGTAAAAAACATAGGGAGAAACTAATATAAATCCAGCTAAAAATGATATCTTAAGAGCTGTAAAAAAAGGTTCTGTAGGTGATAGAAAGTACAGTTTTATAGTAGGATTTGCTTTCAGAAGAGGATATTTAAGTATCTCAAATATAACAGATGCTTTTGTGAAAGCTATCATTGTTCCAATTATTAGAGCTATAATTATCCTTATAAGTCTTGTTCTTAATTCTGCAAGATGTTCCGTTAAAGGTGCTTCGGGTAGTTGATTGCTCAATATTACACCTCTTTACTATCTTTTTTGAAAGATATCTTTTCTCTTTCCACTTCTCTTTTCTTAGAATTTTCCTTTACATATCTGTCAAACTCTTCTTCAAAGGAGATTTTATCTACTTCCTTTTTACTAAGCTTAGTATCTTCTGTCTGTATATCTTTTGTAACATCCTTAACAGAATATATATCTTGGGCAATAGAACTTTTCACATCTTCAATAGAACCTCTTAACTCTCTATAGAACTTTCCTAAACTTTTGGCAACTTCTGGAAGTCTCTGAGGTCCAAGCACTATCAATGCAACAACCATTATAAGTAGAAGCTCTTGTAATCCTATACCAAACATGATGTCAAAGCCTCCAATATATATTTTAGCATTAAAAGTTTACTCCTATACTAAACTCCACTCTGTATAGAGATTCACCAGGTAATCTATCTATTTTTTTAGCAATGTCAAATAAAATAGCCCCTACAGGAGAAGGTATATATACACCTATACCTGTAGTTTTTCTTAATTTCAAATTACTAAACTCCTTTTTATCCTTGTAGACATTACCTAAATCGAAGAATGTAAATAAATAAAGATTGTACCTTGGATAAACCAAAACTCTTAAATCATTGTTTAAAACTAAAAAACTATTTCCTCCTATTTTACTTTCTCCAGCTATCTCATCTAATCCAAATCCTCTAACAGATGATATTCCACCTAAGAAATACCTTTCTGAAAGAGGTATGTTATTTATATTAGTAAAGGTATAACCTACCATAGCTCTCTGGGAAAAAACTAATTTATCAAACAGTGGTACAAAGTAGCTTCCGGATATTGCTACTTTTATAAAATTTTTCTTACCCCAAATATTATCAACTTTCCCTGTTATGAGGTATCCGGACTTTGTATCTATCTTTGGATTTCTATGGTCATCTGTTATGGAGAGAGAAAGTTTGTTTAAAGTGTAATCTATTAAGTTTGCCGGGATTGTTATATTGGAAAGTTTATTAGATGTATGGGAAAAAGATATGGTGGTAGTTACCCATAGATTGTTCCTCTTGTTAACTGATAACTCAAAACCTTGCTGTTTTAAATCAAAGAATCTTCTGTATTGATTTGATAAAAATACAGAGGAAACGGCAGAGAGTTTATAAGGTAGAAGTCTGTTGGCAAAAGATAGATTATAGTTTGTTTGAAAGTTTGACCTTTCAATGTAAGTGGAAACTTCAAAACCATATCCAAAGAGATTTTTAAGAATAGTAAGGACAGATAGTTTAAATTGCTGATCTGTGTTATAACCTATACTTCCTTGAAACAGTCCCCTTTTATCATCGTGTAAAATTACAGCCTTATTTATGATTTTTCTAACCTTGTCTTCAAGAGTGTAAAGATTTATTGAGTCAAACAGTTTAGAATCGTATAATCTACTTAATCCATAATCAACTTTCTCTCTTCTATAAAATTCATCTTCTTTTGGAAATTGAGCTGTAATCATCTTTGGGTTTATAAATCTTGAGCCATATACAAAAGTAAAGCCATTTTTATACCTTTCTCCTAATTCAAACCTGTAAACTGCATCTACAAAGTTATACTCTTTATCAGGTGTTATATTTACATCAAATAAAACCTCTCCATCAAAATAGCCGTTATCCTTAATCTCCTCTTTCAATCTATCTTGAAGCTCTATAAGCTTGTTTGGGTCATAAGCTGTATTGATTTTAATTTTTTCCTGTGGATTATATCCGTCAAACTTTACAGATCTTAGTATGTACTTCTGATTTTTAAAGATTTTTACTTTTAGGTCTAAACTGTTTTCTGAGATAATGTCTTCTTCAACACTATAAAAAGCCGAGAGATAACCTTCTTTATTGAGGTCTTTAACTTTATTCTTTAAGTATTCTGTAACTTCACCTTTTCTGTAAATTCCATCTTTTAACAGATTAAGTATATCGTTTTTAAAATCTTTAATATCTGAATCTACAATTATATTTTTAACTTTAAATTTCTCACCTTCATCTATATTGATATCTATAACTGTAAAAGCAGGATAAAGGTTATCTACTTTGTCAGAAGATTCTTCTACATTAAAACTAAGATGGACATTTAAAAATCCGTTGTTATAATACTCTTCTATTATCTTTTGTAAAGATAGTCCAAGTTGATAGTAGTTAAAACCTTCTTTATAAAATGTTAATAACTTTTTAAGTTTTTCCTCTGGAATACTTTTATTACCGCTAAATCTTATAATATACTTTGTGCCTAAATTTATAGATATAAAGATATTTATATATCCATTACCTGCATCTTCTATATCTAAAAGTTCCACACCACTTTCGAAATAACCTATACTCTGAAGATATCTTTGTAAGGTATCTAAACTGTTTTGAAGTTCACTGAATTTTACTGTTTTTCCCTCTTTTAATCCCATAACTTTTTTAAATGTTAACTTATCTACTGAACTAACTTCCTGATCTGAAATAAACTCTATATCTTTTAGTTTCGACCTTTTACCTTCATCTATATTAATCGTGAAGTAAGCATAGTTATTTTTTATCTTATAATCTAAATTTACATTTGTGAAAAAAAATCCGTTATCTGCATAAAACTGCTTTATTCTAAGAGGGATAAATCTTATAGATTCTTCATCAAATGGGTAGTTTTCAATTAGACCTGTCAGAGCTCTTATTTCAGAACTCCAAAATGATTTATTACCTTTTATATCTATACTTTTTACGATAGGTTTCCTTTCAAATTCAAACTCTTTACCGTTAAACTCTACTTTTTTAAAATCTCCAGTAAGTTCCATTAATTTTTCTATTAAATGTGGGTCATCTGTTTCTTCATAAATCTCTTTCCAATTACTTTTATCGAGAGTATCAGCATAGAGATTAAAACAGCTAAGTTGAAAAAATATTAACAGATATATAACATTCCTCATAATTCTCCAATTGCAATTTGTTAATAATCCATAATATTATATCTAATTAATTTCTTATAAAATAAAATGAGGTGTTGAGTTGCAAAGAAGAAACACTTCTCAAAGGAAGGTTATATACGATATACTAAAAAGTACAGATACACACCCAACAGCAGATTGGGTATATGAGAGAGTCAGGAAGTATATACCTAATATCAGCCTTGGGACAGTTTATAGAAACCTTAAGGTTCTAAAAGAGAAAGGCTATATAATAGAGATATCTGATGGAAAGCAGAGTAGATTTGATGCAAGGACAGATTACCATTTCCATTTTAAATGTAGTGTGTGTAACAATGTTTACGATATTGAGCCTTTAGATATCAACCTCCATTTAGATACATCATCCCTTGAAAAAAAAGGATTTAAAGTTTCTAAATATAACATAGAGTTTTATGGTATATGTAAAAAGTGTAATAAGGAGAGTGAGGTTGAGAAGGATAATTAGTCCTATAAATTTTAGGGAAGACAGACTTCCCCCGGGACAACACTGGACAGATAGACTTATAATTTTAGGTATATCAGACCCACCACAGATAGATTTAAGAGAGTATAGGTTACATATATTTGGAGAAGTGGAAAGTCCAGTTACACTTACATGGGATGATATAATCTCTTTTGAGAAAGTGGAGCTTGTAGCCGATTTTCACTGTGTCACAAGATGGAGTTGTAAGGATGTCGTCTGGCAAGGATTTCATGTTGAAGAGTTAAAAAATATAGTTAAGATAAAAGAAGGAGTTAAATCTGTTATGGTCCACTCACTTGAAGGATATACAACAAATATTCCTATTGAGTACTTCTTTGATGAAGATGTAATATTTGCATATCAGCTTTTTGGAAAACCTATTCCACCTGACAATGGCTATCCTTTAAGACTTATCGTCCCTAAGCTATATTCTTGGAAGAGTGCTAAATTTGTTACCGGAATAGAGTTTATGAAAGAAGATAAACCTGGATTTTGGGAAAAGAGAGGTTATCACATCTTAGGAGATCCTTGGAAGGAACAGAGATATTGGGATGATTAAATACCTAAGGATTTTTTCATCACCTCAATAGGAGCTTTTTGTCCAGTCCATATTTCAAATGATTTAGCACCTTGATATATAAGCATAGGAATACCATCTTGATATTTACAGCCTTTCTCCTTTGCCTTTTTAAGTAAAGTTGTTTCTCTATAAATAATATCTACAACTATCTGTTTTTCTTGTAATCTATCATAGTCAAACAGAGGTTTATCATCATCCTTAAGTCCAACAGAAGTTGTATTTATAACAATATCAACACTCTCTAAAAACTTTTCTATCTGTTGTAGATTTATAACAGAGATAATCTTATCCATTATCCTGTAATGTTTACCAAAATCATCTACAATCTCTACAGCTCTCTGCAAGGTTCTGTTTGCTAAGTATATCTTTGATACATTTTCCTGTAAAAGTCCGTAAATTACAGACCTTGAAGCTCCTCCTGCTCCTATTACAAGGGCTGTTTTGCCTTCTATGTTTGTAATTTCTTTTAAACCTTCTATAAATCCGTAAGCATCAGTGTTATATCCGATTAAATAACCGTCTATATTTTTAACAGTGTTAACAGCTCCGATAATTTTTGCTTCTGGAGATAATTCATCTAAATGTTTTATTATCTCTTCTTTATGGGGAATAGTAACATTTATACCTTTTATGTTTAAGATTTTCAAAGATTCTGTTGCCTGTTTAAGATTCCCTGGTTTTACTTCAAAAGGAACATAGACAGCATTTATACCTAAGTAGCGAAAACTTTCTGTTTGAAAAGTAGGAGATTTAGAATGCTTTACAGGATAGCCAAATATACCGTAAACTGCTGTTTCTCCGTTTATAAACATTATGCTATCTGATACTTCTCTTCTCCTACATATACTGCTTTAACCCAGGGAAGACTCTCCTGTATTGTGTATATAACAAGCTCTTTCATGGTAATATCAGCTACTGGACACTGTTGACATGCTCCGTAAAGTTTAAGATAAACATCTCCGTCTTCTACCTTTACAAGTTCTATATTCCCGGCATCCTTAATCAGTGCAGGTCTTATTTTTTCTAAAATTTCTTCAACTTCCTGTTCCTTACTTAAAACCATAGCTACACCTCTATATTAGCTTTTATTTAAAATCTTATTAATTTCTTGTATAAGATTTTCTCTCTCCTCTTGGGAGATGTTAATAATCTTTAATATCCCAGATAAACTTAACCTTTTAAATAGTATATCTTCTAATCTTTCTTTATAGAAGTACTCTAAATATGGGTCAACTATCTCTTTAACCTTTGGATATCTATCAAATATATCTTTTATCTTACTCTCTACAGTAAGTCTCATTCTTTCCTCACAAAGAAATGAAATACTCCATCTTCTTCTTTATATCCAAGGAATGTATTTCCTGTTGCTTGACACCAAGCAGGAACATCTTGGATTGCTCCTTCATCGTCAGCAAGTAACTCTATAATTTGTCCTTTCTCTGCTTTTTTTGCCACTTTTGCAAGTTCTGTTATAGGTATCGGACAGTAGGTTCCGGTTGCATCATGAACTATATCAGCTTTGATATCCATTTCATACCCTCCAGTTTTCTATGAGACTATCTTCAATTTTATAACCTTCCATTACAGCTTCTTCTCCTTCTGGACTACTATATAGTATATCTATTTTACCATTTTCTGTTTTTGAGTATCTTGCAATTATATTTAAGGCTATCTCTATATCTTCCTGTGGAAGATTATCAGAATTTAACGGTTTTGCTAAAGCTACAGGACCTTTACCTATAGGTTCAAAGAAGTGATATCTATTTTTAAATCCGTATAGGAAGTTATTTTCTCCCTCATTCCTTGAAACTATCAGTTTCGTTCCAGAAGGTAATCTAAAATGTCTTCCAACAGTTAGAAGTGTTAAATCTTCCTGTGTTATTTTATTTTCTACTTTTATAATCTCTTTGTATTTTCTGGCATAATTTTCATCTGTAAGATAACAGCAACCTCCACTTGGTGATTCAAACTCATCTATTCCAAGTTCCTTTGCTAGTTGAATTTGGCGTTTTCTACTTCTTCCTACTATACCTTCAAGTTTATCTCTATCTACCCAACCTTTAATCTCTGGTATTGTTGGCTGAAGTCTCTTTGCAGAGAGAGGTTTTAAGACAAGTCCCTCTAAACCAGAATCTCTCTCTATGATTTTCATAGCTTGAAGGTGTTGACTCATAGGTCTTTGTCCTAAAACCTCTCCAGTTATTATAAAGTGAGCTCCTATCTCTTCCATAATCTCTTTTGCTTTTTTAAACATGTATATACGACAGTCTATACAAGGGTTAACATTTGAACCATACCCATACTTTGGATTTGTTATAACATCTATATATCCGTCAGATATATCTACTATTTCAATTGGAAAACCATATTTAGCTGCATATTTTAAAGCAGGATTTATGTAATGGGACCCGTCTTCTTTCTTCTCTCCTCTTCTTCTCTTTGTCTCTGTTATACAAAACCCTGTATAGAAATGAACTGCTAAAACTTCTATTCCTTGATTTTGGATAAGCTTGATAGCAAGTGTGCTATCAAGCCCTCCTGAGTATAGTGCAACTGCCTTTATCTTTTCCATTATCATACATGTTCTAATGATACAGATTCTTCCTCGTGATCTTCTTCTACACAGTCAGGTATTTTACTTGCTTCCTCTACTCTACCTTGCTTTAGGAGATAATCCTTTATTGCAACATGAAGAGTCTCTAAACCGAGGTTAGTACAGTGTATCTTTTGAGGAGGAAGTCCACCAAGTTCTTCAAAAATCTCTTTATATGTGAGATTTAGAGCGTAATCTATTGGTTTTCCTTTTACCATCTCTGTTAATACAGAAGAAACAGCTATGGCAGAACCGCAACCAAATGTTTTAAATTTAACATCTGTTATAATATCTGTATCTTTATCAACTTTTATGGTAAAGAGCATAGCATCTCCACAGGATGGATTACCACATTGACCATATCCATCAGGATTAGGTATTTCACCTAAGTTCCTTGGATTCATAAAATGATCCATAACTTTTTCTGTATATTCAAACATTTTTTATACCTCCTGTTTAGGTTTTTTAGTTTCCATTAAATTATTCCTTTTAAAATCAGTTTCCAATGATGTTTATCATCTGATGCTTATCATCCTTTGAATTTTGAAGCTTTTTTTGTAAAGTCTTCCCAGTTTTCTGGGTTAAATGGAGATATCTCTCTAAGTCTCTGTATAACCTTTGGAAACTCTTCTATTATGTAATCTATATCTTCTTCTGTATTATCTCTTCCTAAGGAAAATACTATAGAGCCATTGGAAGCTTCTTTTTCTACTCCTATAGCTGCAAGGACGTGAGATTGTTTTAAAGCATAAGAAACACAGGCAGAACCAGAAGCTGTGTAAGTTTTCTTTATGTTTAACATAAGTAGCATAGCTTCCCCTTCTATATACATAACTATGAGAGAGAGATGGTTTGGAAGTCTTTTTTCAGGATGTCCTGTAAATCTTATATAAGGTATTCTCTCCTCAATACCTTTTTTCAATTTATCTCTAAGATATCTCAATCTATTTACTCTATCATCCATCTCTTTTATAGCAAGTTCAGCAGCAGCTCCCATACCTACAATTCCTGGCACATTCTCCGTTCCAGCTCTTCTTCCACCTTCCTGTATTCCTCCTTCTATCAATGGTTTAAGCCTTATGCCCTTTTTAACATACAGACCACCTACACCTTTAGGAGCATAGAAGTAGTGTCCTGTAAATGAAGCCATATCTAATCCCCATCCTTCTATATCAACAGGGTAATGTCCTACGGCAGCAGCTATGTCAGAATGAAAAACTACTCTTGGATTTTTCTCTTTTACAGCGGCAACAAGTGCAGGCATATCTTGAAGAGTACCTATCTCTCTATTTGCAAAACCAACAGATACTAAAATGGTATCTTCTCTTACGGCATCTGCAAGTTTTTGGGGATCTATGATACCATATTCGTCAGGTTGGACTTCCGTTATCTCAAAGCCTTCTTTTTCAAGGGTTTTACATGAGTGTAATATTGAGTGATGTTCTATTGAAGAGACCACTATATGTTTTCCTCTTCTTCCAGGAGCTTTTGCATAACCTTTTATAGCAAGGTTATTTGCCTCTATTGCTCCACTTGTAAATACTATCTCCTCCGGATTTCCTACATTTAAAAGCTGTGCTACCTGCTCTCTTGCTCTATTTATGGCTTTTTTAGCCTCTATTCCCATCTCATGGAGAGATGTAGGATTTCCAAACTTTTCCTTAAAGTAAGGCATCATAGCCTCTATAGCTTCATCACACACAGGTGTTGTAGCTAAGTGATCTACATAAATTCTCTTCTGCATTTTACACTCCTTTATTTTTTAAGTTTTTCTACCACTTTTTTTGCTATATTTATAAACTCTTTGGTTGTTTCAGAATCTTCTTTGGCAAATACGATAGGAATACCTAAATCAGAAAATTCTGCTACTTTTGGTTCAATAGGTATCTGTCCTAAAACTTCTGTTTTATACATTTCTGCTATCTCTTGAGTTCTACTTTTTCCAAATATCTCATATCTTTTGCCATTATCAGGACATACAAAATAACTCATATTTTCAACAATTCCTATTATTGGTATCTGGACTTCGTTAAACATCTGGATTCCTTTTCTAACATCTATAAGTGCCACATCTTGAGGAGTAGTTACTATTATTGCACCGTCAACCTCTGCTGTCTGTCCTATTGTTATCTGAATGTCTCCCGTTCCCGGAGGTAAGTCTATAACTAAGAAATCTAACTTTTCTTCTCCCCAATCAATATCAAACAGAAATTGTGTTAAAGCTTTAAATAAAACAGGACCTCTCCATATAACAGGTGTATCCTCCGAAGGAAGTAGAAAACCAATAGACATAACTTTTATACCATGAGCTTCCGGAGCTATTATTTTCTGACCTTCCGGAGTTTCTTTTGCCAAAACTTTTTTACCTTTTGCACCAAACATTACAGGACCACTTGGTCCATACATATCAGCATCAAGATACCCCACATTGTACCCTAGCTTTTTAAGAGCAGAAGATAAATTTACTGCAACAGTAGATTTTCCAACTCCACCTTTTCCAGAAGCTACCAGTATAACTTTATCTACATTTGGTATCCTTCTTCTATTCTCAAATGGATTTTGAGGTGGAGGTGGTGGTGGAGGTTGAGTTTGTCTTTGAACTGGAGGTTCTGATGTAAACTCTATCTCTATATTCTCAGCTCCAAGAGATTTTAAAGTGCTGTAAATTTTTTCTTTTAGGTAATCGTAATATTTTTCTGAAGGAGAATAAAGTTTTATATAAACATTGTTTCCTTCAATTCTTAAATCCTTCATTATGTCTGCAAGGGAAAAACTTACACCAATTTCCTGAAGATTTGTCTTTTTTAATGCATCGATAACACCCTGTAATGCCATTAGAGCCTCCTTTAAATTTGTTATGTTATAATAAGCTTATAGCATTATTATACTATGATAGTTATCAGATTAAGACAAAAAAGTCTTAAAAAGGAGAGAGAATGGAACCACTTCAGGCTGTTATAAACTTAACAGAGAGAAGCTATACAGCTATGCAGGGAATTATTCACTTTATAGGATGGAGTATAGCTTTTATCATACTTTATTTTGTTTTTAAATTTGTTAAGAAACATAACCAGGAAGATGAGAGAGCAAAAAAATACCAGAATGTGAATCCACCGGTAAATGAGGAAAGTAAAGATTAATATAATAGAGATTTTAAATGTTTAGGTAAGTCTCCATTTATGTCTTGGAATTCCCCGTCTGATACTTGTCTTTTTATCACTCTGAATACCGCTTTTGTCATCTGTTTGACTTCCATCCATCTACATAAATTGCTTTTAATATATATTGGAAGCTAATAGGTAATATCTATTTATTTTTCTTCTTCACTCTTTATATATCTCTTTGCATCTTTATACATATTATTAAAGCCTGCAAGAAGCCCTAAGAAAAAAAAGAGAAGAGTGAGATATGGAGATGTATTGAAAAATTCATCTAATAAATATCCTATAGCAGTTCCTACAATTATTCCAGATACAAGGTGTAATCCTATGGTAAGAAAAGAAAATGTCTTTGTAGTATTACTCATTTAATCCTAAAACATCAAGCATATCGTAAAGTTTTGGTTCTTTATTGTAAACCCATCTTGCAGCTTCCAATGCACCTTTCGCAAAAATATCTCTTGATGTAGCTCTGTGGGTTATCTCTATTCTTTCTCCATCAGAAGCAAAGATAACGGTATGCTCTCCGACTACATCACCACCTCTTAAAGCAAACACTCCAATCTCCTTTGAAGGTCTCTCTCCAGTTATTCCTTCTCTACCGTATACTACCTTTTCTATACCTGTTTCTTTTTTCAAGATATCAACTATCTTGACTGCTGTTCCGGAAGGTGCATCTTTTTTAAATCTGTGGTGCATCTCTACAACTTCTATATCAAATCCCTTATCTTTTAATACTCTTGCAGCTTTTTCTACAAGTTTAAACAGTAGATTTACTCCAATACTCATGTTTGGGGCAAGGACTATGGGAATATCCTTTGAAAGTTGTTTTATCTCTTCTATCTGATATTGGGTAAATCCGGTAGTTCCTACTACTGCAGCTTTTTTGTTAGCATCAGCAGCTAAAAGTCTCAGATGTCCTAAAACTGCCTCTTGATTTGAGGCAAAGTCTATTAAAATATCTATCTTGTCAATAACTTCTGATAAGTCAGCTGTAATTGGAGCCGGTAAATCCTTATTTATAAGCTCTCCAACTGTGTTGTAGTAATGAGCACAATCAGGACTTTCTATGCCTGCTGTAATGTTTATATCCGGATAGTTTAAAGACAGCTGTGCTATTTTTCTTCCCATTCTTCCGGATATGCCGGATATACCAACTCTAAGCATCTATCTCTCCTTTTCTGAATATTACATTTGCAAATTCTTGAAGAAGTTGATCTGCTTGATGTGGAGGGACTATTGAAGGTGCCAAGGCAACATTTACTCCCGGTTTAAAAAGCTTTTCTTTAACAAGTTTTTCTATCTGTTCCATATCTTCAGCTGACACATCCTCTCTGAAGATTTCCTGAGGTTCTTTATCAGTTATAAAAAAACCAGCAAAAACAAATGCATAAGCTTTCTTTTCCATATATTCTCCTTTTGATTCAATGAAATAAAAGCCGGTCTTTTAAAACCGGCAACCTTTCTTCTTACTTACCTTCCTTTGTTCCCATCTTATACATTATAGAACCCCAAAGGAAGACAAGTTGTGTAAGCATAAGAACAAGTAATATTGTTTCTGCGATAGGAATTCCACCAAAAGTCATCTCCATGACAACACACCTCCAAAATTAATGTTTTAAAATAAAGTCAGCAAGAGCTTCCTGTTCTTCTTTTGAAAGTTTCTTTGTAATCTCTATCTGAGGTTTCATTATTGCCTCTTTTGCCAGATCAACGATAGGCTTTCCTTCACCTTTAAAAAAAGCAAGAAGTTTATTTTTATCTCCAGCATAGGTTGAAGCTATTTTCTTGAGAGATGGTCCTACACTATCAACTGCTTCTTGGTGGCAGGCTGTACATCCTTTAGATGTAAATATTGCCTTTCCATCTATGGATGCTATTTTTGTTTGGTCTTGTTTTTGCTCTTTTTTAGCTTCTTCTTTTGGTTTTTCCTCTACTGGTTGTTGGGCAGTTTCAGAAGGTTTTTGTTCTGATGGTTGCTGAGCTTGAGGTTGAGTTTGTGTTGTAGTTTGTGTTGTAGTTTGTGTGGTTGTAGTTGTTTGCTCTGAAGTGGTAGGATTTTGCACTTCTTCTTTTTTCTGACAGGATACTAAGATTAGAGCTGATAGTAAGCTTACTCCCAACAACTTTTTCATCTTTTTACCCTCTTTAATTTTAACTAATTATATTATAATTTTAATACTAATTTCTATAGTTGGCAAATTTTTATAACAATTATAATATTAGAAAGTAAGGAAGAGGAAAAATTATGTAATTATGTTATGATATTAAGTGATGGAAAAAGAGCCTATAGTTAATGTTTTTTATTTTGTTGCAAAATATAGCATATCTATATTTGCTATTTTAAATCCTTTTGGGGCTTTACCTGTATTAATAAGTCTTATTTCAGACTATTCTAAAGTAGATAGAATTTACGTAGTTAAAAAATCTTCTATATATGCTGGGCTTATTTTAATATTTTTTGTGATATTTGGAAATATTTTATTTGAGATTTTCGGAATAAGTCTTGGAGCTTTTCAGATAGCAGGAGGTATCATACTTGCTTTTGTAGCTATAAATATGATATTTGGTCAGCCTTACAAAGAGAGAGCTTCTACAGAAGAGATATCCCATTTAAATCAAAAAGAAAATATTGCAATAGTACCTCTTGCTATACCACTTTTATCTGGACCTGGTGCTATAAGTACTGTAATAACAATAGCTTCTACTGAAAGAAATATTTTATATCATATATTTTTGATTTTATCTATAATTATAGCTTGTTTTGGTGTTTATCTTATACTAAGAGCAGCAGAAGACATAGATAGATTTCTTGGTAAAATTGGCATAAATGTATTATCTAGACTAATGGGTATAATTCTCATGGCTTTGGCAGTGCAATTTATAATAAAAGGTTTACATTTAGCTTTTTCAGATATATTAAAATTTTCTTAACTTTGACAGTATGGATAACATGGATAGCAAAGAAAATACCATGCAGGAAAACAACTGATAGACCAGAAAATTTGTTAAATGGTAAATGTCCATTGCCCAAAATCTATTACTTAGTTTAAGCTTACTTCAAATATTGGTTCTGGAGATGGTTTTGCAAATAAATACCCTTGCATAAGATCCACTTTATCTTTTAGATATTCATATTCATCTTTTGTCTCTACTCCCTCGGCGAGTGTTTGAATTCCATTATCTTTTGCAATCTTTATTATAGCTTCTACTACACTTTGTTTTAGTTTATCTGTGTGAATGTTTCTCACAAGCTCCATATCTATTTTTAATGTATCTGGGTGCAAATTCACTATCATATTTAAACCAGAATAACCAGAACCCACATCATCAAGCGCCACTTTAAAATCTAAGCTTTTATAATAATCAAAAACATATTTAAGGTGTTTAA
>JBEULE010000024.1:0-10459 GCA_041287495.1 Hydrogenothermaceae bacterium | reverse complement strand
GGAAGACAGGCAAAAACAGAAGAGATAGCACGGTATCTTGGTATGGATGTAGAGGAGTATATGAAGTATGCAGAAGGTATTATGAATAAAATCCTTGTATCATTAGATAGTAGTGTAAAAGATGATGAAGGAGAAGGGCAGCATCTTTGGCAGTTTATAGCAACTTCTGATAATACACCAGATAAAATAGTTGAAGAAAATGAGCTTAGAGATATATTGATAGATATTATTAAAAATAAACTTGACAATAAAGAGAGATTGATAATAACACTTTACTACTATGAAGAACTTTCGATGAAAGAGATAGCTTACGTCCTTAATTTAACTGAGTCAAGAATATCACAGATGCATACAAAAATTATGTTAAAATTAAGAAAGGAAATTTCTAAATATCTTTATAAATGAGGCAGGATGACAGAAGAACAGATAAATATACTTATAGCAGATGCAGAGTCTTTTATATATTTTCAGCAAAAGAAGATAGATAAATTGATTAAAGAAAAAAATGTGTTATCTTTGGAAGATTCAAGTCAGATATTCAAATATATTGCAGATAGTTTAAGTAAAATAGCCAATTTACTCAGTAAGATAATGGAGATAGAAAGTAGAGAAAAGCTTACGGATATACTCGAGATATCTATGAATACTATCGGATGGATTATATACACTCTTCCAACTTTGGAGATATATACGAATCTATTTCCAGAAAACTTTACAATAAAAGACAAAGATGTTTTAGACCATTTAGCTTACAACTTAATCGAACTTGAAAATATAGCATCAGATACGAGCATACTTAAAAGTTTTTCTTTAGATGTAGCAGACAATTTAAAAGAGGCATCCTCATTACTTGGACACCTCTCAGAGATATCGAAAAAGGGGCTGTATTTTAGCTAACTATCTTCCTCTTACTAAGGAAAGACCACCATCGACTATGATTGTTTGACCTTGAATCCACTTTGCATCTTCTGTACATAAAAATCCAACCACATTTGCTATATCTTCAGGTTGACCCATTCTTCCTAGAGGTGTAAGTTTTATCGTTCCTTCTTTTACCTCCTCATAGTTAGGGAAAAGCTGAATAGCTTCAGTATCTATTGGACCTCCGGAAACACAGTTTACATTTATTCCCATAGGACCTACTTCTACTGCAAGATACCTTACTAATGTTTGAAGTGCAGCTTTTGCTGAGCCATGTATAGCATAGTTTGGCATATAGTCTGTTGTTCCTGTTGATGATATTGCCACTATCTTACCTTTCCTTCCTTCCATAAGTTTTACTGCTCTCTGAGAAGACCATATAAAACCAAATGTAGTAATGTTGTATATTCTTAGTGTTCCTTTTTCTTTCAGTCTTAAAAATGGTGCAAAACCTCCTACAACCTCTCTTCCGGAAGCAACAGCATTACTGACAAAGATATCAAGGTAGCCAAACTTTTCTGTAATTTCATCAAACACTCTGTCAATCTCCTCTTTTACACCAAAATCTCCCTGTATCACATAGCTTTTTCTTCCAAGATTTTCTACCTCTTTCGCTACTTCTTCTGCTTTCTCTCTATTTTTGTAGTAGTTGATTATTAC
The DNA here is from genome assembly GCA_041287495.1 of Hydrogenothermaceae bacterium. Classification (GTDB taxonomy): domain Bacteria; phylum Aquificota; class Aquificia; order Aquificales; family Hydrogenothermaceae; genus JAOABC01. The sequence goes on along the minus strand of JBEULE010000024.1, from coordinate 8,878 downwards.
ATCTGCACCCATAGATGCAAGTTTCAATGCGATAGCTCTACCTATTCCTCTACTTGCTCCGGTGATAAATGCTAACTTCCCTTCCAGTGGCTTACAACTACTCATCTACTTACCTCTGATTTTTTGATAACTATTATAACATTAGTTAAAATTCCTTAATTTTTCTAAAACTTCGTAAGCTTTTTGGTTATATATATTTTCTTTTGCAAGCTCTATACCTTCTTTTATAGAGTCAACGATACCTATTAAATGTAAAGAGAATGCAGAATTTAAAGCGACGAAGTCAGTTTTTGCTGTTGTATCCTGACCTGTTAGGATATCTAAAGCTATCTTTTTGTTTATCTCTATATCTCCACCTTCAAGCTCTTTTAAATCTGTACTCTTTAGCCCAAAATCTTCCGGCTCCACTGTGAATATCTCTATATCTCCGTTATCGAGTTTGCCTACTAATGTTTTTGTAGTAAGAGAAACTTCATCGAGTCCCTCAAGTCCATGGACTACATAGGCTTTTTTTAAACCTAACTCTTTTAAAACTTCCGTTATAGGTCTGACTAAACTTTGGTCATAAACGCCTATAAGTTGATATTCTGTTTGAGCTGGATTTGATAGAGGTCCTAAGATGTTAAATATAGTCCTAACTCCAATTTCTCTTCTCTGTTTTATAACATTTTTCATCGCTGGATGAAATATCGGTGCAAAGAGAAAACCAAGTCCTATTTTTTCTATACTCTCTGCGACTTTCTCCGGTGTCATCTCTATATTTACTCCAAGAGCTTGCATAATATCGGCACTACCACATTTTGATGACACAGACCTATTTCCATGTTTTGCTACTTTTCCACCTGCTGATGCAACCACAAAAGCTGAGATTGTTGATACATTGAATGTATTTACTTTATCTCCTCCAGTTCCACAGGTATCTATAAGTTTAGATTTATCTTTAACTTCAACTTTTAAAGCTTTCTCTCTCATTACTTTTGTAGCTGCTACAATTTCCTCTATACTTTCACCTTTCATCTTTAATGCAATAAGTATAGCCCCTATCTGAGCATCTGTTAGGTTTCCATCCATTATGTTGTTAAAAAGGTCTTCCATTTCATATGGTGAGAGATTCTCTCTATTGACAACTTTATTTATATACTCTTTAATCATACTTTTACCCTCTGTATAGTTTGAAACTTCTTCTATGAATAGGTGTTATACCGTATCTCTCTATCTCTTGGTAATGAAGCTCTGTAGGATAACCTTTATGTTTATCAAATGAAAATTCTGGATAAATCTGTTTATACTCTTTCATTATTTTATCTCTTGTTACTTTTGCAACTATACTTGCTGCTGCTACACAGTGGACTGTCTCATCGGCTTTTTTTAGTGATATTTGATTTTTTAATCCTAAATCTAAATAATCTGTAATAACTATATCAAATTTTACTTTAAGGTTTTCTAAGGCTCTATTTGATGCAAGTTTTGTAGCATTTAGTATATTTAATTGGTCTATCTCCTGAGGGGAAGCTATACCTATGCCTACATACCCATTTTCAACTATAATTCTAAAAAGTTTTTCTCTTTCTTTTTCTGATGTTTTTTTTGAATCTTTTGTTAGGTATATTTTTTGATTTTTGGGAAGAATAACGGCAGCAGCAACGACGGGACCAGCCAAAGGTCCCCTGCCCGCCTCATCTATTCCGACAATTCTTTCATAACCTTTACCGTATAACTCTCTCTCAAGACTGTCCATTATTTTTATTTTCTGTAGCAGCTTTAGATTCAGCAGCTCTTTTCTTGATTTCCCAATCTTTAAGTTCTCTGATTTTAGCAGCTTTACCTTTGAGATTTCTGATGTAGTATAGTTTAGCTCTTCTGACAACACCTCTTTTAATCACTTCTATTTTTTGTATAGAGGGGCATGCTATTGGGAATATCCTTTCCATCCCAACTCCGTAAGACACTTTTCTAACTGTAAAAGTCTTTCCTAATCCTGAACCTCTCACTCTTATAACCAATCCTTCAAATATCTGTATTCTCTCTTTTTCTCCTTCTTTTACTTTTAGGTGTAATCTAACTGTATCTCCCGATCTAAACTCCGGAATGTCTTGTGGCATATACTTTTGCTCAATCTCTCTTATTAGCTGATGCATAATACTTCCTCCATTCAAAAAATTTAGCTAAAAATTATATCATATTTTCAATTAATTTGAGATTCTCTGTATAAGTGGTATATAGTTAATAATACCAAAACCGAAAAATATTAATCTAACGTCTTTAAAAGATTTTTTAACTCTTCCGCATTCTCTTTTATCAGATTTATTTTTACTGCCCTCATTTGAATTATTATACATCAGTTTCGGTATTAATTGAATAAAATTCTTCTATCCTTTTCTTCATTTTTGTAACATACTATTTTAATCATCTTTTTCTTCTTCTTTGCCACGGAGTATAAGTTTTATCGGACTGTTTTCAAATCCCAATATAGTCCGGAGATTGTTCTCTAAGAATCTTAGATAGTTTTTTTTAAAACCTTCTTTTTTGTTTACAAAAAGTAAGAATGCCGGAGGTTTCCCATCGAGTTGCGTTGCATAATAGATTTTAAGAGGTTTTCCTTGGTATGAAGGTGGTTGTCTTAAAGATGTTATCTGTTTTATAGCTCTGTTTAACTGACCTGTTGACACTCTCTTAAATGCTTGCAGGTAAACTTCTTTTATCTTTTTAAGAAGTTCGTTTATCCCAATTCTTTTTACTGTTGATGTTAAAACTATCGGTGCGTAATCTAAGAAGTAAAGTTTCTCTTTTGTTTTTTGAATAGCCTTTTCAAGCTCTTTTTGGTTTAGTTTGTCAATTTTGTTTAAAACAATTACTGCCGGTTTGTATCTATTTTGAATAAGTCCGGCTATCTTTGTATCTTGCTCTGTTGCTCCTTCTGTAGCATCTATAACAAGGACAACTACATCTGCTCTCTCTATAGCTTCTATACTTCTTCCTACAGAGAAAAACTCTACTCCATACTCTACTTTTGACCTTTTTCTTATTCCGGCTGTATCTATAAATAGGTATCTATCTCCATCTTTTTCAAAAATAGTGTCTATCGTATCTCTTGTTGTTCCTGGTATATCTGATACTAATGCCCTTTCTTCTCCGAGAATAGCATTTAGAAGGGAGGATTTTCCGGCATTAGGCTTTCCTACTATGGCAACCTTTATATAATCTTGGTCTGTTTCTTCTTCTTGCTCTTCTATCTCTTTTTCGTACTCGGGGATATACTCGTATATCTTATCTAAAAGGTCTGCAACTCCCAACTTCTGTATGGTAGATATAGGTATAACATTTTCAAATCCAAGTTCATAAAACTCATAGGCTAATTTTTCTTTCTCAGGGTCATCTATCTTATTTACTGCAACTATAACAGGTTTTTGGGTTCTTCTTAGGATATTTGCTATCTCTCTATCAAGTTCTATTAAACCTTGTCTTCCATCAACTACAAACACAAACATATCAGAGAGGTCAAGTTCTTTCTCTACCTGTTTCCTTATGTAAGGTGCAAATTTATCTTGGTCATCTGTTATGTATCCTCCTGTGTCAACAATCTCAAACTTTACTCCTCTCCAATCTGCGGTAGATATTATCCTGTCTCTTGTTACACCGGGGATATCTTCTACTATAGATTTTCTCTTTCCTATGATTCTGTTAAAAAGTGAAGATTTTCCTACATTTGGTCTTCCTATTATTGCTACTCTAAACATCTTCTCTCCTGTTATAATAATCTTTTAAACTTCTACCAAAGGAGTAATTTGATGAAGTTTATATTTTTATTAGGGTTAATAATTATATCCCAAGCTTTTGGATTTTCAAATAAGGCAGATGATTATCCTGTAACTGAGCCAGAAGTTAAATTTTATGCTTTAAAATCTGAGTATCATAAAGGTGAAGAGGTCTGTTTTATACTTGAAAATATATCTTCAAAACAGATATACCTTCCTTCTGCTGGTTCTTGGGCAGTCTTTCTTAAGGAAAAGCCAGAGATTGCCGTATATTCTCCTCTATCGGCTCAAGTTATCACAACAGTTAAACCTTCTGAAAAGAAAAAATGGTGCTGGAATCAGAAAGATATTGAAGGGAAAGATGTTCCATCGGGAGAATACTACATAAGAATTACATTGTTTGATGATAAGGGAAGTCTTATATTCAAAAGGGCAGTACTCAGGATAAACTTCTGATGAACTTTATCAAAAACACTATCATATTTTCTATAGGTACATTTATAAGTCGTATTTTAGGGTATATAAGAGATGCTACCGTAGCTTATTATTTTGGAGCTAATGTTTTAACAGATGCTTTTTATGTTGCTTGGAGACTTCCAAATACACTTCGTCAACTTATAGGTGAGGGAAGTTTTAACGCTGCTTTTATACCAATTTATTCTCAACAACAGAAATACTCTTGTGAAACTGCAAAACTTTATGCTTCTTCTCTATTTAGCTACTATACACTTGTTCTCTCTGTGATTACAGGGTTGATTATAATTTTTGCTCCTTACTTTGTGAAGATTATAGCTCCCGGTATTTCAAAGGGAGAAGGTTTTGAGGTTGCTGTTGAGCTTGTCAGAATAGTTTTTCCCTATCTAATACTTATAGGTTGGACTTCCTTCTTTATGGCCCTTTTGAATACAAAAGATAGGTTTTTTATTCCTGCTGTCTCTCCTGCTCTTTTGAATCTCTCTTTTATATTTAGCTCTGTTTTTTTTGCTGATAAATTTGGTATATATGCTCTTGCTTACGGTGCTTTGATAGGAGGATTACTTCAGTTTTTAGTTCAGATGCCTCAAGCTTTTAAAGAAGGTCTTATTTTTAAACCTACTTTAAAACTTCATCCGGAAATAAAAACTACCTTAAAGAGGATGGGTCCGGCTTTTGCTGCTTTTGGTGTAAGTCAGTTTTCCTTTGTTATAGATACTATACTTGCTTCCTTTCTCACAACAGGAGCTATCACATATCTTTACTATGGAAATAGGATATTCCAGCTTCCATTGGGAGTGTTTATTATAGGTCTTGGTAATGCTCTATTAGTATCCTTATCAAAACATTATGCAGATGGTAATTTAAAAGAGTTTTATAAAAACATCCAGACAGGAATAAAGTTTTCTATATTTATATCTCTTCCGGCAACAACTGGAATGATTTTCTTAGGAAAGGAGATTGTTGATGTCTTGCTTGTTAGAGGTAATTTTTCTATAACAGATGCTTTACTTACATACTATGCTTTAGTTGGTTATAGTGTTGGGTTTTTAGGTTATGCTCTCACAAGACCTTTTAAAAGTGGATACTTTGCAAAGGGAGATACTAAAACACCTCTCATATCTACGGCTTTTGGTGTTTTTGGTAGTATTATTTTTGCTGTTCTTTTTACTTTTGTGTTTGATTGGGGTATTTTTGGACTTGCCTTTGCATCTTCCTTAGGTGGGTTTTTAAATGTGGCCTACCTCTATTTTAAATCTCATTTTGATATAGATATAAAGGATATTTCAATCTCCTTCTTAAAGAATTTTGTAGCTGTCGTTTTTATGGTGTTAACTATAGACTTTATAAAGTTCGCTTTTACTTCAAAGGTGGTTGTGGTGTTTTTAAGTATATTCATATCCTCAGCAGTTTATTTTATTGTTAATACTTTATTAAAAGATGAAAGTAGTATAATGTTTTTAAATATCTTAAAAAGGAAACTTAAAGTCCGGCAATAACTTCAATCTCAATAAGTGCATCCTTTGGAAGTCTGCTAACCTCTACTGTAGCTCTAGCTGGTTTATGTTCTTTAAAATACTGTCCGTATATCTCGTTTACTATCTGAAAGTCTTCAAGATTTTTAAGGTATATAGTTGTTTTTATTACATGGTTTAGATTTAAACCTACTTGTTCTAAAATTGCCTTTATATTTTCAAGAACTCTAATAGTCTGTTGTTTTATATCTCCCCCTATAAATTGGTTTGTTTGTGGGTCTATCGCTATCTGTCCGGATACAAAAACTAAATTTCCATACTTAACAGCTTGTGAATATGGACCTATAGCTTGTGGTGCTCTATCTGTATGTATAATCTGCATTAATAAACCTCCACATCTTTTTCTGAAATTACTCTAAAAAGTTGGTGTTTAAACTCATCGTTGTAATCTACATGAAAGTCTGAGTGTAACATAACCTCACAGTAAAATTTACCTTCTTCGTATATACATAAAACTACTTCCTTCTCTCCCCTATACTTTGTAAACAAATCTTTTAGCTTTGTTGCTACACCGTTTAGTGCTTTTTCTTTGTGAATCTTTATCTTTATACCTTTTAAATCTTTTGTGAATCTTTCTATTTCTATTGTGTTGTTTGCTGTCATGCTTATAATCTCCTGTTCTTCATCAACATCTATTGTTCCTTCTATAGCTACTAATGCATCATCCTGTACGATATGTTTGTTCTCAAGTTTCTCCGGAAAAGCTCTTACATCTATCTGTCCAGTTTCATCTGATAAAGTGAATACCATAATCGTATTTCCGGATTTTGTTTTTTTCATTTTTAGATTATCTATAACGCCGGCTATCATAACTTTTGAACCTGCTTGAAGTTTTCCGGAGACAAAAACTCCGTCGTAAAGTTGGTCTATTGTGAAAACTTTTTCTTTTAACTCTTTTTTATATACAGATATAGGATGTCCGGAAAGATAAAATCCCAAAACTTCCTTTTCTAATTTTAACTTCTCTTTCTCCGTTAATTTTGTCTTGCTGTCATAGTTGTGTTTTACCGGAAGGTTTTGGGTTATCATCATACCAAAGAGGGAACTTTGTCCGGCTTGTTTTGTCTCTTTAACTTTCTGACCATGGGATAATGCTTTATCTACATTTTCAAGTAAGACCCCTCTATCTACACCTTCAAAATCAAATGCTCCGGCTTTTATAAGTGCTTCAAGGACTTTTTTATTTACAGTTTTAGAGTCAGTTCTCTCGCATAGGTTGAACATATCTATATAATCTCCGTTTTTTTCTCTCTCTTCTACTATATTTTGGGCTGACTGTTCTCCTACACCTTTTATTCTTGCAAGCCCAAATCTTATCTTTTTCTCATCTTCTATATAAAAGTTTGATTTACTTTTATTTATATCAGGAGGAAGTAGTTTTATATTGAAGTTTTCCATATCGTTTAGGATGTTTAAAAATTTTGTGTCGTTATTCTCTGTTGAAAGTTTAACTGTAAAGAACTCTTCCGGATAGTATGTTTTAACCCATGCAGTCCAGAAAGATAGATAAGCATAAGCTGTTGAGTGGGATTTGTTAAATGAGTAAGATGCAAATTTCTCTATATCTTCCCATAGATTTGTTATTTTTTCTCTATCAAATCCTCTTTTTACAGCTCCCTCTATAAATCTGTCCTTCATCTTAGCCATAGTTTCTGGGTCTTTCTTACCTATAGCTTTTCGGAGTGTATCAGCTTCTGCCATCGTAAATCCAGAGAGAATATTGGCAATAAACATTATCTGTTCTTGGTAAACTATAAGACCGTAGGTTTCTGCAAGTATATCTTTTACTTCGTCAAAAGGATAAACTATATCTTTCCTTCCGTGTTTCCTTTCTATATACTCATCTACCATTCCACTCATGAGAGGTCCAGGTCTAAAAAGTGCAAGAATTGCTATAATCTCATCAAAGTGGTTAGGTTTTAGTCTAACAAGTAAGTCCTGCATACCTTTACTTTCTAATTGGAACACACCAGTAGTTTTTCCTGATTGTAGAAGTTTATAAACATTTTCATCATCTAAGGACAGAGATTTATAGTCTACTTCTATACCATGTCTCTCCTTTATTAATTTTTTCATCTGGTCAAGTTCTGTAAGAGTTTTAAGACCTAGAAAGTCCATTTTTACAAGACCAAGCTGCTCGAGTGTCTTCATCTCAAACTGGGTTACAACATCCGAATTTTTATCTCTGTAAATAGGAACAAAATCATCAAGGGGACCGGGAGCTATAACAATACCGGCTGCGTGTACTCCAGTATGTCTTGCAGACCCTTCAAGTTTCATTGATAAATCTAAAAGCTCTTTTATCTTAGGATCTGTTTCATAAAGTTTTTTAAAGTCTGGATGAGCTTGGAGGTTTTCTTCTATTGTAAGTGTTGAACCTTGAATAGGTCCGGGAAGTATCATCTTTGCTATTTTATCCGCTTCCTGATAGGGAAACCCTAATACCCTTGCAACATCTCTTATAACCATCTTTGATTTCATGAAGTTAAATGTTATTATCTGTGCAACAGATTCTTTCCCGTATTTTTCTCTTACATAGTCTATGACTTTATCTCTGTTATCCATACAGAAATCAACATCTATATCCGGCATTGATATCCTATCCGGATTTAAAAATCTCTCAAAGATAAGCCCGTGTTTTAACGGATCAACTTCAGTTATACCAAGAGCATAAGCAACTAAAGACCCTGCAGCACTACCTCTTCCTGGACCAACCGGAATACCATTTTTCTTTGCATAGTTAATAAAGTCCTGAACTATCAAGAAGTATTCAGAGAATCCCATATTTTTTATAACATTTATCTCATACTCTAATCTCTCTTTATACTGATCTATCTTTTCTTGGGAAAGATTTTTTTCCTTTTCTAATATCTTCTCTAAACCTTCTTTTGCTAATTTCTCAAAGTATTCAGCAGCAGTTAAATCTCCAAATTCTTTCGGTATTTCAAATTTTGGGAACAGATAACCTCGTGTTTCTACCGTATCTATCTCTAAATTACATTTTTCAGCTATTTCCATTGTGTTTAAAAGATACTCTTCATATCCTTTAAATTTATGATACATCTCCTCTGGTCTTGTAAAGTGAAGTCCCCTTACCTTGAAAGCTTTTCCTTT
>JBEULE010000023.1:0-3905 GCA_041287495.1 Hydrogenothermaceae bacterium | reverse complement strand
AAATATCTCTCAACAATTATAGCAACCATAACTATACTCATAAAGAGAAGAAGATACAGAACTGGGTCTCCACCTATAAGGGCTATTTTTAAAAACATCTCTGTTAGATTCATTTTAATTTAACCCCCAAATCTCAGTAAATAAAAACATTATACACCATTAATTTAAAACTTTCTGTTAATAAATTATAAACAATGTTGATTTTAGGATTGAGAGAAAAAGAGAAACTAAAGCAGATTTTTTATTTTTGGTTGCGGAGGGAGGATTTGAACCTCCGACCTCCGGGTTATGAGCCCGGCGAGCTACCAAGCTGCTCCACTCCGCGGTGTCAATGCGCCCGGCACGATTCGAACGTGCGACCTACGGATTAGAAGTCCGTTGCTCTATCCAGCTGAGCTACGGGCGCACTTTAGTCAGTCGGAGTGGCAGGACTTGAACCTGCGACCCCGTGCTCCCAAGGCACGTGCTCTCCCACCTGAGCTACACTCCGCTTAAAAGAGATAAACATTATATTACGTATTCAAAAATTTTTCAAGACTTTTTGAAATTTTCTATTGACTTTAAGATATCTTCTTTGGCTGAAGCAGAATCTTTAAAGGATTTAACTTTAACCCATTTTCCAGACTCAAGTTCTTTGTAATGTTCGAAGAAATGTTTTATTTTGTTTAATGTAGCTTCCGGTAGATCTGTTACTTCTTTTATAAAGTCATAACTATTGTCAAGTTTAGACACTGGAACCGCTATTATCTTAGTATCTATCCCTTCTTCATCTTCCATTTCAAGCATACCAATTGGCCTTGCCCTTATAACGCTTCCCGGAACTACAGGCTCTCTGGATATTACAAGAACATCCGTTGGGTCTCCATCATCTGCTAATGTGTTTGGTATAAATCCGTAGTTGAAAGGATAATACATAGCTGTAAATAAAAATCTATCTACGAATACGGCACCACTTTCTTTATCTATCTCATACTTTATACTACTACCTTGAGGTATCTCAATTACAACATATATATCTTCCGGAGGATTTTTACCAGCTGGTATTTTCTTTAAGTCCATTTTTTTTTACCTCTTTTATGATGGTTTAATAAGAAGCTCCCGAGGAGGGATTCGAACCCCCGACCAGTCGGTTAACAGCCGACCGCTCTGCCTGCTGAGCTACTCGGGAACAAACAGCAATATATATTATACATGCTTATTACTCAAAATGCAATAGGTTTAATATAGAGAGGACTTTTTCTTTCTTTTCTGTAAGTTCTTGGTAGAGTTGTCTCTCTTTTTCAATTACATGAGGGGGAGCCTTCTCTAAGAAAGATGGGTTATTTAACTTGCTCTCAGCAATTTTCAGAGATTTTTCTATATCCGCAAGCATCTTTTTCTGTCTTTCTATCTCTTTCTGAATATCTATAACTCCTTCTATATCTATAAAGCCTTCTCCTATATCTGATATAACTGCTACTTCTGTATCCTTTTTAGGTTCATCTGTTAACTCTAAACTTTCTGCTTTTACAAGATTTAAAATCTGCTGTTTGAGAGATGTTAATAACCTTTCTGTCTCTTCATCAACAGGTTTTATTCGGATTTTAAGTTTTCTGGTTGGCTCTATGTTAAAATCTGACCTAACTGCCCTTATCTTTGATATTAAATCTTTGAGATTTTCAATAAATTTTTCCTCTTTTTCAAATATTAAACTATTATCAAACTGAGGATATTTAGAGATTGCTAAAAATTCTGTATCTTTTGTAGGGATATGAGTGTAAATCTCCTCTGTTATAAAAGGCATTACAGGGTGGAGAAGTTTCATAGAGTTTTCAAGAACATAAGTCAACACAGTAAGAGCTGTATTCTTATCTTCCTGAGAACCTTTGTATATTCTCTCCTTTGTAAACTCTATATACCAATCACAGTAATCATGCCAGAAAAAGTCATATAGAGTGGAAGCATACTCGTTATACCTGTAAGATTCAAGCTCAGAAGATGATTTCTCAACTGTTTTTTGTAATTTAGAGAGTATCCATCTGTCTTCTACAGATAAGTTTAGTTTTTGTAAATCAAATCTATAATCTTTACCTTCTTCAAGGTTTGATAGGACAAATTTTGATGCATTAAATATTTTGTTTGAAAAATGTTTATAACCTTCTATTCTTTTCTCAGATAGTCTAATATCTCTTCCCTGAGCTGCTAAAGCTGTTAGTGTAAATCTTAAAGCATCTGAACCATACTTTTCAGCCATCTCTAACGGGTCTATTACATTACCTTTTGTCTTTGACATCTTTTCCCCTTTCTCATCTCTGACAAGGGCATGGATATACACATCTTTAAAAGGTTCTTTTTCCATAAATTTCATGCCCATCATTATCATACGGGCAACCCAGAAGAAGATAATATCAAACCCTGTTACCAGTAGAGATGTTGGATAAAATCTCTGTAAGTCTTTTGAGTTATGTGGCCAGCCAAGGGTTCCAAATGGCCATAAAGCAGAAGAAAACCAAGTATCAAGAACATCTTCATCCTGTTTTAGATTTCTACTTTTACATTTTTCACATTCTAAAATTATCTCGTATCTCTCTGGATAAAGCTGTTTTATATGTTTTGAGTTTTCTAATGCTTTAACAAGAGATTTCTTATCTTTTAAATCTGGAATTTCTCTACCAAATACTACCTTCTCATAAAATTCTAGGTTTGTTTTGTCTTCTTGGGTAAAGTTTGGACTTTTTAGTATATCTATAACTTCATCTACACAGAAAATTTTACCTATTTTACTATCTGCATAAAGGTTAAATATAACTTTTTCAAAATCTTCCTCAAAGATATCGTCGTTAAAGGCGTTGGCATGTCCGCAATCAGAGCAGTACCAAATAGGTATTCTATGTCCCCACCATATCTGTCTTGATATACACCACTCTCTTATGTTATACATCCAGTTAAGATATGTTTTTTGCCAGCCTTCTGGAATAAATCTTATACTACATTTTTCTACAACCTCAATAGCTTTTTCTGCTAATTTCTTCGTATCAACAAACCACTGGGTAGATAGATAAGGTTCTATAATCTCTTTTGACCTTTGGGAATGTCCCACATTGTGTATATGTTCCTCTACTTTTTCAAGAAGTCCCAAATCTTTCAATTTTTCTATAATTTTCTTTCTTGCATCGTATCTGTATAAACCTTCAAACTCACCGGCATTTTTGTTCATAATAGCTGACTCATCCATAACAACTACCATGGGCAGATTATGTCTCTTGCCAACTTCAAAGTCGTTAGGGTCATGGGCTGGTGTTATTTTAACTGCTCCTGTTCCAAAAGCTGGGTCAACATACTCATCTGCTATTATGGGTATCAGGTTTGAAACTTCCCTACCATTAATGTCGTATCTCACTTCAGGTGCTAAAGGTAAAACTGCAAACTTACCTATCAGATGTTTGTACCTCTCATCTTCTGGATTAACGGCAACTGCAGTATCTCCAAACATAGTTTCAGGTCTTGTTGTCGCAACTGTTATGTACTCGTCACTATCCTTTATAGGATATTTTATGTACCATATATTTCCCTTTTTTTCTTCATACTCTACTTCAAGGTCTGATATAGCTGTTCTCTCTTTTGGGTCCCAGTTTACTATATAAGGTGCTTTAAAGATAAGACCTTCTTTGCATAGTTTTACAAAAGCTTCCCTTACAGCCCTTGAAAATCCTTCGTCAAGTGTAAATCTCTGACGGGACCAATCACAGGAAGCTCCTAATCTAACAAGCTGATTTTTTATTGAGTTTCTTGATTGTGGAACCCATTCCCAAACTTTTTGAATAAACTTCTCTCTTCCAAGGTCAAATCTGCTTATACCTTTCTCTGATAACTGACGAACTACTACCCACTGGGTAGCTATACCTGCATGGTCAAACCCAGGAATC
>JBEULE010000022.1:0-18961 GCA_041287495.1 Hydrogenothermaceae bacterium | reverse complement strand
GATAATCACATTTTTGAACATTGAGGAAAGCTTTAGAAATTTTGAGATTACAGGAGAGGTTCCAAAGGAAGTTGAATACTTAAAAGGAAAAACTTTAAAACAGATTTTAGATATAGAACTTGAGGGAACAAAGGCAGCTTTGGTTAAAGCTCAAGTACCTAATCTTACGATAACATTGGATAAACCTTCTCCTTTTAATATAGGACTATTGATATACCTCTATGAAATGGCTACTGGCTTTTCTGGATTACTGTATAAGATAAATCCTTTTGACCAGCCTGCAGTAGAAGAAGGTAAAAATTTTGCTTACGGTTTGATGGGAAGAAGAGGATATGAAGAGAAATTAAATGAATACAGAAATTTAAGTAAAATTACTCATCTACTTGAGATATAAAATTTATAATTTTACTGGCAAATTGAGAAGGAAAATTATAATCGGATGAAAGAATATTTAATAGATCCTTTAAAGCTTCTTTCATTTTTTGTATTGTATCAAGATCTGTCAAATCTGTATATCTGATTATAAGTGAATAGCTTAGAATTTCTGAGAATAAAGAAGCTGTTTTTTCATCGAAGAACTCATTAATGTATTTTTTCCTCCCTCTATGAGTAGATATATCATCAATCTGAAAATTTCTTGATAAGCAGTAATCAATAGAGTGAACTGCTATGTAAAATAACGTAACTCCTTTAATAAAAAGGTTTGAATTTTCATAACTTTTTAAAATCTCATCTAATTTTTCTTCGTGGAATTTGAAAGATGGCATCTATGTTATTTTTATATATTTATGTGGGTTTTCAAGTTTTTCTGTGAAGTTAACTTCTATAAATGGAATATCTTCATCTATTATTGTTTTTAAAGCCTTGTTTATTCTATACTCAAAACCAAAAAACTGTTCCTTGTTTTCTTTAGATAAATTTCTAAAATTATAAACAACCTCCAAATATAAAAAAGGCTCTGTTGTGTTTATGTAAATTTGAGCCTCGGGAAATTTCTTTGAAAAATTAAGCACTTCCTTTAAGATAGATCCAAAAAATCTATTTAAGAGTTCTAATTTCTCTTCCTTTTTGGAAACACTTTCTTTTAACATTTTAAAAACCCAAAGTTTATAATTAATTTTAATATACTATAATATTCTCATGGAGAATTTGCAAGTTGAAAAGAATATAGAGAAGGCAAAAGAAGCTTTAAATTTGGCTGAGGCTGTTTTAATTACAGCCGGAGCAGGTATGGGTGTTGATTCTGGACTTCCGGATTTTAGAGGAAAGGAAGGATTTTGGAGAGCATATCCATATACCCAAAAATTAGGTCTATCTTTTCAAGATCTTGCCAATCCAAAATGGTTCAAAGTTGATCCTTACCTTGCCTGGGCTTTTTATGGTCATAGATTGAACCTTTACAGAAACACTCAACCACATAAAGGATTTTATCTACTTAGGGACTTTCTCAGAAAAAAAGGAGATAATTACTTTATATTTACATCAAATGTAGATGGACAGTTTCAAAAAGCCGGATTTGATGAAAACAGGATAGTAGAGATTCACGGGAGTATTCATTACCTACAGTGTGTAGATCCTTGTAGTGATGACATATGGTCTGCAGAGAATACATTTGTAGAAGTAGATATGGATAACTTTAAGGCAAAAGATCCACTACCAAGATGTATAAACTGTGGAGGTATAGCAAGACCAAATATACTTATGTTTGGAGATTTCAGCTTTATTCCGGATAGGGTTGAATCTCAGGAGTTTAGATTAAACCTCTGGCTTGAGAGAAATCAAAATAAAAAAATGGTGATAATAGAGATAGGAGCCAGAGAATCAGTACCAACTGTCAGATGGTTTGGAGAGAGGATATCAAGAGATTACTCAGCTACATTAATCAGAATAAATCCAAGAGATTACTCTGTTCCACACTCTATAGATGCTATATCTATACCTTTAACCGGACTTAAAGCGTTGGAAAGTCTTTTAAAATGATTTACGAAGCTATAGCTGGAAGTTTTTTTGCCGGACTTTTAACAGCTTTAGGTGGAATACCTATACTCTTTGGTAAAAGGATATCTACAAAAACGGAAGATACCTTACTTGGATTTAGTGCAGGGATTATGTTGTCTGCATCTTTTTTCTCTCTGTTACTTCCGGCAATTGAACTCTCACAGCATAACTTTGATAGAAGTTTAAGTATAACTCTCGTATCTCTCTTTTTTCTGCTTGGTGGATTGATATTTCTTGCCTTAGATAGACTTATTCCGGAAGATTACTTTATCAAAGTCCTTACAGAGGAAGAGAAGAAATCTCTGAAAAAGGTTTGGCTTTTTGTGTTAGCTATAACAGTTCACAACTTTCCGGAAGGTATGTCTTCTGCACTTGGTTTTATGACCGGGGATTTAAACAAAGGCATAACTCTTGCACTTGGTATAGGTATACAAAACATTCCGGAGGGGTTTGCCGTTGCATTGGCTCTTTATCTGTTTGGATATTCAAGGTTCAAAGCTTTTAAGGTAGCACTTCTGACAGGTTTAATTGAACCTATAGGAGGTATATTTGCTATAAGTATATTTTATCCATTTCTGGATTTTCTATTTATAGGTTTTGCCTTTGCTTCCGGAGCTATGTTTTTTGTAGTTATAAAAGAGATGATTCCGGAGATTCAGAAAAAAGGATTTGAGATAAACGCCTCTATAGGTGTGATGGTTGGTTTTGTTTTTATGATGATTTTGGATATTCTTTTGAGTTAAAAATTTTAAAAGAGATTTTCACTCTTTAAATCCCATAATTGGGGGCTAAAACGTAAGCTACCTCTGGGTCGTAGCTTATCTTTAATACCTTTAAATCCCATAATTGGGAGCTAAAACACCACTCTTTGTTTTCCAAGTGGTTATACAGCTGATCTTTAAATCCCATAATTGGGAGCTAAAACCCTGTAGAGGCATAGACAAGATCACAAGCCTCTTCCTCTTTAAATCCCATAATTGGGAGCTAAAACAATGCACCGCTTATGCTACTTACAGGAGACTTCACACTTTAAATCCCATAATTGGGAGCTAAAACCAACATCCCACTTCCTGCTGGCAAGTTTCTCTATCCTGCTTTAAATCCCATAATTGGGAGCTAAAACCTCTGTGTAAAATGTGCCTTGCTTTCTTGTTTTCATCTTTAAATCCCATAATTGGGAGCTAAAACGGGAGGTATTTAGATATGCAAACAATAACAATTAACTTTAAATCCCATAATTGGGAGCTAAAACTTATTCCAAACTCGTTATAGTATGTCTTCACATAAACTTTAAATCCCATAATTGGGAGCTAAAACTGACCAAATGGAACAAATAAGACTTGGGCTTGAATACTTTAAATCCCATAATTGGGAGCTAAAACCAGGAGCACCTACAAATATGCCAAAACCGTAAGTACTTTAAATCCCATAATTGGGAGCTAAAACAAAGGGAGATTTTGCAAGTAGTAATCCATCCCCCGTCTTTAAATCCCATAATTGGGAGCTAAAACCCGTAAAGGATATGAAATTTTATCATTTATTCACAATGCTTTCTGCATTAGAAAAGTAAGAAAAATAACCAAAATTTTCTCGAAGCGGCGGTAGTGTATTTTACAATATATTATTTGTAGGATCAAAATCAAGTCCTATGTTTTCCCTTTTCAGATTGTTTTTATTATCCAATCTATAAATAATGACATAATCTTCATCTTTATTTATAAGCTTTTCAATAGCTGTCTTTAGTGCCATTAATTTAGATTCAGTAAGCTCACCCTCAAATACGGATTTCTGTGTATGGTGAAGATATTCTCTACATTTTTTCATCACTTTTGAAAGTCTTTTTCTACCCTCTTTTGTATCTGTTGAAATATCATAAACCATAATTACATACATATTACCACCATATCCTGAAGGATTTATAGATCTCTTCACCAATCAAATGTTTAATCAGTTTATAAAGTTCAAGCCTTATAATCTTCTGATAGCTTACCTTTCTTTTTAATTTCTTATGGATAATTGTTGTTTTCATCTTTTCGTCAAATGCTTTGACTACTATTTTTCTTCCATCTTCTTTGAGATAACAGTAGTTCAAATCTTTGTCAAAATGCTTTTCAGTTATCTGATTATTATTAAGCAAGTCAAAAATGATTCTATCTCCGTAAATTGGTTTAAAAATTTCCGCAATATCAAGAGCAAGAGAAAATCTCCTATAAAAAGGTTCATGAAGAAAACTTATTGTAGGATTAAGTTGCGTTCTGTAAATCTCTTTTATCACTGCTGTATAAACAAGGCTATTTAAAAACGATATTAACGCATTAATCATATTGTCCGGAGGATGTTTTACTCTTTTGTCAAAATCTATTTCTTGCTTTATAACTACAGGAAATGTTCCATAGTAAAGATCCCGTGCATTTCCCTCTATCCCCATTACTGCCGAAATTTCTTCTTGTTTGTCTACACTACTTTTATAAATTTCAAAATTATCAAAAATCTTTTTGTCTACTTCCGGATATCTTTTAAGATTATAAATAAATCCATGGATTGCACCCTTTACAAACTCTTTAGCGATATACAATCTCTTTTTTATATCAAGATAATGTTCTGCCTGGCGAACAATAACTTCTCCTGAAAGGAGTTTCTCACGTGGATAAAAACTCCCGGTATACCAGCCATAATAATTAAAAAAATGAATTATTATTCCTTGCTGAGCAAAAAAGTTAATAGCTTTTGTATTTAAGTCAATCTCTCCGAAAAGATAAAGACTATCTACATCGTTTACAGGGATAGGAATATTTCCTTCTGCTGTTTCAAGAAAAATTGAATTGTCCTTGCGGATGATACGACCACTTTTAAAAATATAGTAATCTTTCATAATGTTACCTCAACAATAACAAAATTCATAATAGCTGCATTTTTTGCAATATGGTTTATTAATAATTGATGGAGGATTGACTTCCTCTACTATTTTTTGAATATTAAAAAGCATTTTCTTTATTTCTTCTTCATCATCCTGTGTAAGAATAATTCTTTCTCTTCTTCTTATTTTTGGATAATCAATAATTCCATCAATATCAATTCCAATCTCTTTAAAATAGTAGAGATAATACTTCAACTGCCATACATGAGATTTCTCTATTGCCTTTGACTTTTTCACTTCATGAATTACACCTCTTTTTGCTTCAAGCAAATCTATTTTTATCCCTTCAAGGTTTATCTCTCTCCTTTTACGACTGTAAGAATTCTCGTGTATAATCTTTCCAATCTTCACAAGTTCGCTTGTATGCTCCATTGATATACTTCTTGTAAATAACCATAACTTTCGATAGCAAACATTGTAGTAGGCTACCTGGATGCCTGTAATAATTGGATTGGACATAAAAACAACCCTCTATTTTATGTTTGCATTTTCTTCAACTTTAACGGATTTGTCAGCATAACCCATAAATTTATTTTTTAATCCGCAAATTCTTCTTTAATGTCTATTACTTCCAAGCCTTTGCCTTTTTTATTTGTTTCATCAAATTCATATTCGCAGTCAGTAATATATATATCTTTGAAAAATAAGGTTAAGGTTTTAGATTTTATGTAGAAGAATGGAACAGAAACAGTATAATCCATTATTTCTTTTAAAGCTTTATACTTTTCTTCTTTATTGGTTGATAAGGTTAATTTTTTCTTATTTTCTTGTAGCAAGTCTTTTATTTCTTTTATTTCATATAGTGGTTTAGGTATAACAGTAATATTGAAAATTTCTCTAAATTGTTTTTGCGCCTCTCTTAATGTTTCAATTGGATTATAAAGTTTTCCTATATTCCATATTTTTTCAATAATATCTATTGATTTTTTAAATTCTTCTAAGTAGTTTGAATTATCTAGATTATTAAAGATATTTCTTACAATTTCCATTTTATCATTTTCACTTAAATCAAAACTGGAGTTATTGTTTATTTCTTTTAAAGCATTTAATACATTTAATGTATTTTCAAATAAAGTTTCATCATAAGGCTTTCTGTTTCCAATTCCTGAACAATCTTTTGTGCAAATAATTACATTTGGTTCAATTTTATTAGCTCCACTTCTGTTTACTCTACCCATTCTTTGAATAAGACTATCGGCAGTAGAAAGTTCAGTATATAGAATATCAAAATCAATATCAAGTGAAACCTCGGCTATTTGGGTTGTAATCCATATACCGCTTTCTGTATTTTGTGTTTGGTATTTTTTATTTGGAGCAAAATTCATTATTTCACTTTCTAACATATTTCTGTGTTTTAGAATAAATCTGGAGTGCAATAATCCTTTTGCGGACTTTCCTTTTTCTTCAAGTTTATTATAAATACTTATTGCCCTCCCTACTGTGTTGCAAATAACAAGAACTTTTTTGTTTTTAGAATTCGATATAATATCATTTATGATTTCATCATCTAAAATATTTTTGTTTTCAATTTTTACATTATGTCTTACAGAATCGTCTGAAAAGTATTTTATTTCAAAATCTTTGAAGTATTCTTTTAAAAATTCCGGAAAAGTTGCTGTCATAATAAGAATTTTACCGCCAAGTTCTTTTATTACCTGTAATCCTTTTACGATAAAAGCAAGCATTCGTGGGTTATACATTTGTATTTCATCTAATACAATTTTAGAATATCCTAAAGTAAAGTAAATCCTTTCAAACCCTGGGTATTTGAAAACAAATGGGAAAAGTTGATCTGCTGTGCAAATGGTAATATGATTTGAGAGGTTTCTCGATTCTTTTTCCATCACAAATATGTCTTCAAATTTTATATTTGTATCATCTTTTTGATCTCTTTCTCCGGTTAAAAGTTTATCCATAAGCCTAAAAAGAGAAGTTGAATGTAGAAGGCTTACATTTTTGTAATTGTATTTAAGAGAACTGTCATCGGGTTTTCCAGAGAACCTATCATATATAGTGTTATTTGAGACACGAAGTGGTGAGACAAAAAATCCTTTGTTGTCACCAATATAGATTCCTCCGGCCTCTGATTTGCCTTTACCTGTAGGAGCTATGAGAATAAGATTTTTATCTTTATTTGAATCTACTTCCTTTTGAAAATCATTTAAAGAATATTGCTTGCTTTCTAAAGTTTCCTTAATCTTGTCCCCAAAGTCTTCTTTGTTTAATTCTGCTTCAGTATCACTTGATGCGGTATAATCAAGTCTATGCAAAAGGCCTTTAGTTATAATTAGAAGTTTAAATAGGTCTCCATCGTTTGGTTTGAGATAATTTTTTGGATCAATATATGACCAAAATTTTAAATTTAAATTTTTATCAAATCTTTCCAAGTCTTTTGGTGCAACATTGTTGATTATTTTGTCAAATAGACGTTCATCTATTTCCCGGTTATGATGATAGCCAATAGCTTGGAAAACTACTGTTTTTATATCCTCTTTGATAGAATCATCAAAGTTTGAAAATACATTATCATTAAGAAAGCAAAGAGATAAAAAGTTATGAGGAATTTCCGGAACATCTATAAGATCATATGGAGGTTCGTCGCCATTTTTAAGTAATTTTTTCTGAAATGGCGAATGAAGTTTGCCATAGTCATGATACCTTACAACTATTTCTGCAATATCCCATAAATAATTTTTAAATCTTGGAGGACAAATATTTTCTATTTCTTGTCCATAAAGGGTTTTTATGGTTTTTAATCTTTCTAATAGTTTATCAGTGTGCTCTTTTATTGTTTCTCCACTACTTTTAGCACGAGCTTTTGTTAATGCTGTATTTAGGTCAATTTCAACCATATTGGATCTCCTTCATCATCTATATATATTTTGCCTTTTTCAATAATAACTGGCTCTTCTACATAAAAAACATCTTTCATTTGTGTAAAAACACGATAGCCATTTTTTATTTCCCAAAAACTTGGGAGCCTGTAATAAATCCCTCTTATATCAAGCTCCAAATCTTTGGGGATATAGCAGTTATTTCTTAATATTAGTGATTTCTTTGCTTCGTCCATGTCTTTTTCTGTGAACCCAATTTCCTTTACTTTTTCAATCTTTATAATATCTTCTCTTCTTCCAAGTGAAAGAAATTCCGCCGGACTGTTTAAGGCCTCAACTATTTCGTCCCCTATGTTTGTCCAGATATGAATAATAAGTTTTAAGTTATGTAATGTAGGAACTTCAATTGGCTTTTTGTCTTTGCCATCATCACCAAATTTTATAGCCGTCCAATAATCACGATATATTGATTCATATTTGCCTTGGATTGAAAAATCTATTTCGTCACCTTCTCTATATTTTCTTCCCATAGCCGTATAAATCATACCTCTCAATGTTGAATAAGGCGGCAAAGGAAAGGTTTCTATTCCTTTGAATGACAAGGGGGTTGTATAGCAAGCTTTAGGTTGAAAGATTTCTATTTTTATAAGCTTTTTTCTATCCATATTGTTTACCATCTCTCTCTTTTTTTAATAGTTAAGGAATATTTTTAACAATGTTATCAATTATTTCTTTTAATACATCTTTTTTTGTTAAGTTGGATACAGACAAATCAAGATCTACTTCATTATTATGATAGACAAATGTATTGTCCATTGAAATAAAAGAATAATTTTTACATATATTTTCAATATCCTCTGCACTTACTTTTAGTCCATTATCGGTTTCATAGAATCTAATAGCATTGTGAAAAATTGGATGCTTTATATCGTAAACACCTCCAATAGCAAAAATCGGAGCAAGGTTTTCAACTCTTCCTCGAATGTTTCTATGGAAACAGAGGAATAATATTTGTAAAAGAGACTCTATTCTTTTTTTTCTTGTAGTATTGTCTAAAACGCATTCATATTGAATTTTTCCATCTTGTCCGATTTTTTCTATGCACCCAATTCTATCAAGATCTATTAAAATAGTATAAGTATAGTATGATTTGTGCTCATCCGAATATGCAAGAGTTTGATTCTTCCTTCCGGCCGTGTATTGAATATACCTATTGTAAGCATCAATATCATTAAGAAGATTGCTATCATTAGCAAATTCTGATATAGAATGTGCATTAGTAATTCTCACTGGGGCAGTCCGTTGAAGCTTTGTTGTATCAATTTTTACACTTATTTCTTTGTTGTTAATTTCTAATTTGTATGTTTTGCTTTTACTATCATATTTCCCTATTCCTTCAATGTCAGCAAACATTCCGCCAAAAAGATCGAATTCTTCATAATTCGTTATCATTTCTTTATAAAACTTATCATAATCAAAATCTCCTTTATCTTTTTTTATATTGCTTACACAACTTTTCATCACATCCAATACACTTTGGTCCATAAGTTTCCATCCAAATGAATCTCTTCCAATTCTTTTTATATCGTACTTAAGAGCCTTATCGGATACATAAGTTATTAGTTTTTTGGGTATACTGTTACCAATGGTAAGTTTCTTTAAAGTTGAAACATTACCGATTGTTTCACCGTAATTAAGACTTTGAGCTTTATGGGTTACAATTGTAAAAGTTATAGCTTTCATTTATTATTCCTCCTCATTAATATTTTCTTCCGTATTTGAATTGTCAGCAGCATCATTTTTTTGTTGTGCATTTTCAGATCGGTAATAAGAATTTAAACCAAGTAAAAAAGAATATCCAATTTGAGACATTGATAAAGGATTTTTTAGCATTTCTTTGAAAAAATCAGGAACCTTTCTGTTTTCTAAGTTAAAGTAAAGCCTGATAATTTCTCTTGTAATATCACTGGCATCTTGCTTTCTTAAAGCCTCAAGAACTTTATAAGAAAATTTTTCAATGATTTTGGTTGCTGATTCTCCATAAGATTTCCATAGAGCGCTTTGCACCGATTGTCCTTCATTAAATGATTCGTCAATGTAATTATTTTCCATAATCTTCTACCTCCTTTTGAAACTTTATGAAAAATAAAAGATCTTTTAAATTATTTAAGTTTTTATTTAAGCTTTCTTTGGCTTTTTTATTTAAGTCTTCTTTGGCTAAATTCATGCCAGACAAAATTAATCTTCCCTCAGTTGATTTATTTAATTTCTTTTCATCAATATTTTTTAGCTTATCTGCAGACAGATAGCCATATAATATATAACTTACCATGTCGTATAAAGATTTTTGGGAATAAAGATAGTTGAGAAATATATCATATATATCCTTTAGTGACGACGGATAGCTCTGTATTCTTTTTCTTATAGCATAAGCAATTTCTGGAGACATTGATAGGTTATAAATATTACTGGTATTACGAGAAATAGGGCTTATCTCAATTATAGATATATTTTGTATACTCCATTTAGCTTTCATTTCTTCAGACTTTTTTAATATTTCAATAAAAGAGCTTTTTAAAACAAAGTCTTTATTGTTTGCGTTTAGCCATTCAGACCATATATCATTTATTTCTTTCAATTCTTTAATATTTGCAGGAGCATCGACAAAATAATATCTGTTTCCGAATTTTGTAAATCCAAATGCAGCACAATAGATAATTATTTCACATGGTAAACACATGAAAAGTCCTGATTTTTCTTTCCAAAAGAAATTTTTTAGATTTGATGGACTTGCTCCAAGTGGTGTGAAGTGTACCTCATCAAGAATAACATATTCGTTATTTCTTTTTATAGCATTTCTTTCATTACAAAAGGCACATACTATTTCATTATCTTCTTCATAGTCTAGGAAATATTTTTCGAGTTCATCAAAATCTGGCTTACCATCCTTTTTGGGGATATTATTTGCAAGTTTGCTGTTGTTGTAAAATGTTTGTAAATTAAGATTTCTTGATTCTTTATAATTATAATACTTTATAAAAAACTCTTTTAGTTTACCTTTAGCAAATATATCTTCTATTTCTATTTCTTCTTTTGCTTTTGCATTTTTTTCCAAAATTCTATAAAATCCTAAAATCCCGGCTCTCATTAACCAATTTGTAGGATATATTTTATAATATTGAGTATTATTACACATTTTTGCCCCTCGTATCATGTAATCAATTTAATGGGTATAATTCTATATAATCACTCATTCCACAACCTCCAGCATACCAAAGCCCTGAGACCTTTTGGCGCCTATTCCGGATTTATAAATAAAACTTAATACTTCCGGATCAGCAGATATTGTTAGATAACCGATATTACCTATTTCACCTCCGTAATTTCTTATAGGCTTGGATTTCATCTTTTCTAATTTTATATCTATATTGTTTTTAATATCAACGTTTTTATAGAACTTTATCATTGTGTTAATGCTTTCTATAAGGTTTGGAATAAATTTTTCATTTTCCCAGCTTAAAAATCCTTTACCCTTGCGATCTTCTATTTCCCTTACCAATATTGGCGATAATGTTTTGAATGTATATTCTGGTTTATTAAATTTTCTTTCTGGAAATACAAAAAAGTCTACAATTTCATGTTTTACATTGTCAAATATCATAGGATTTTCTTTTAGTTCTAAAAGGCCATTATATATACTAACTACAAATACAGGATCAAAGCTTGACAAGTATATATTTAATAAATGGTTGTTTTCCAGAATAAAGAAGTCATTTTCTTTTCCTTTTGGTTTGAAATTTACTGAAAATGTAAAAGGCTTTGGGATATTTGCTTTTTTATTTCCATAATATATTTCAAAAAGATCCGGACTGCTTTCCTTTAGTGCAACTTTTATTAATTTTGCAACAGCCCTCCTATAATCCACCCTTAGTTTTACATCATTTTCATGATATTTAATCCTAAACCTTATTCTCATGGCTTCTTCTCATGGATTGTTATTATAAATATATACTATAACACATATTTTTTAAAGTTTGTGTATTAGTCCAGTACATCGTGAACACCTTACCCTAAAAAAATTTTATCACATCCAAAAAATACATCTGCAGGAACTTTGTATCCTAAAGAATGGTGTGGTCTAATAAAGTTATATTTCCTTATATATTTACCTAACATCCGGTTTAGCTCATCTATCGGGTAGTTTACCCCATAAACATTCCATAACTCTTCTTCCATTGTCCTTATAGCTCTCTCCACATATGCATTTGTCTTTGGACTCCTGGGATAACTGTAATAATGCTCTATCCCTATACTCTCTAAATATTGACTGAATTTCCTCTCAAATTCACTCCCATTATCTGTTTGTACTTTCTTTATTTCTGTCCCAAAGTATTCTCTCACTTTCTCTATAAAATCTTTTGTATTATTCATATTCTTCTTTGGATATACATGGGAATATGAAAATCTGCTATACTTATCTATGGCTACATATTGGTATGCATACGTACCATCTCCCAATGGTATGTATTTTACATCTATTTGTACCACTTCCCCAGGGAAGGTTGCTTTTAAACCTTTCCTGGTTCTTTTTTTATCTCTGTTATCTTTCTTAATCCTTATTTTATCTTTAATCTTCTTAGTCTTATCTATAAGACATTCTTCTTTTAGTATCCTGTATACTGTAGATGCTGATACTTCTATACCTTCTTCTAATTTTAGGTAAGCTGAAATCTTTTCTTTACCCCATGTAGGAAATTTTTGTCTAACAGAGATAACTAAGTTTCTGACAGATTTTCTAACTGTAGGCGTTCTTTTATTTTTAGGTGTTTTATCCCTATCAAATAAACCTTCTATACCCTCTTTATCAAATCTTTTTTTCCATTTATAGAAAGTATTTCTTGAGATACCAAAGTGTCTGCATGTTTTAGATACGTTATTGGTTTTTTTAAAGTAATCAATCCATTTAATTCTGGTTTTAACTTCTCTTGGCAAATCTCTTATATCTTTGATATTTTTTGAGATTTGTTTAGGGAATAGTGAGAAGATAAATGTAGGGGTACCTACTCTTCCTTTCATGGCACACTTACCTCCGGTAATAAGATTTTTGTATTAAAAATTTTAAGGTAAGTGCTCATACTGTTTCTGAACTTATACAGTTTGCAATTGCTTGGTTGGGTGAGAAAAGAAAGTTAAATAACTATTAATCATAGATTTTTTAACCAAAGTTCTCTATATTTAAAGGTAGTTAGTTTCGATATGTGAGGTTTTTGTAATGGATACTGTTATTAACTATATTTTACCTATATTAATTTTTGCCGGAGCCGGATATTTTTTGTTTAAGAAGTATAGGTCTGTATATCAGAAAGGAAAATGTGCTTCATGTTCATCTTATTGTAGTTGTCAGAAAAGCTACAAAGTGGAGATTAAATGAACCGGAGTAAAATCAGAGCTATATTTATCGTTACATCTTTAATCCTTTACATTGTTTTTATTATAGAGGCAATAACAGGTTATTGGATAGAGAAACCAAGATTGGTGGCAAGCATATTTGGAAATGTTATAGACAGAAGAGATGCTTATATACTACACGGGACAATTTTACCTATTGTATTTTATATACTTATCCTGCTGCATACTTCCCTTGGACTTAGAAAGTACTTTGTAAAAAGGAGATGGTTTATCTTTGTAGTGTTGAATACTATCTTAATTTTATTTTTAATTTACCTTCATCTTCTCTGAGGTGCAATATGAAAAGGAGAACATTCTTAGGGTTAGTTTTTTCTACTGCTTTATTTGAGAGATCTTTTGGAGGGATATTAGACGCATTTAAAAAACAGAAATCGGCACTTCCCCCACCTGGTAAGTTTACACCTGTAAAAGACCTTTATATAGTTGATATAAAAGGGGTTCCTCCAGAGGTTAAAAATCTCAATATAAAGGATTATAGATTAAAGTTATTTGGTAAAGTAAAGAAGCCACTTTTTCTGTCTATGGAGGATATAAAGAGTATCAAATCTGTAAAGAGAGAGGTTATTCTTGAATGTGTTTCCAACTCAAAGGGAGATAAGATAGGTAGGGTTTTAGTTGAAGGGGTTGACCTTAACTATCTACTTTCTATCTCAGAAATATCTCCGGATGCAAAAGAAGTGGTTTTTAGATCCTTTGATAGCTATCATACAAGTATAGAAATTCAATACATCAGAGAGTTTAAGCCTGTCCTTGTTTACAACATAAACTACGACGAAGATGGCAAAACCTTAGGAAGTCTTCCACTTGATCATGGTTATCCTCTTAGGGTTATCTGTCCAGAGAAGTGGGGATATAAATCGGCAAAATGGTTAAAGGAGATAGAAGTTGTTGACCATGATTACAAAGGCTACTGGGAAAAAACTGGTTGGAATGATAGGGCTATGAGAGGTGTGGACTATTTTGACTATAAATGATTTTAAGGGAGGCAGTAAAGCCTCCCAATATTAGATTATATCTGAGGTTTTGGTGTTTTTGGGGTTGATGGAGGTAATATCGGAAGTTTTAGAGCATCTTCAGGTATTTTACCTGTTGTAGAATCAAGGAACGCAACAATTTTATCAACTTCCTCATCTGTTAAAGTTATTCCGAGCTGTGTTTCTCCCATTATCTTAACAGCTTCTCTTATATCCCAAACTTTTCCATCGTGGAAGTAAGGATATGTCCTTGTAATATTTCTCAAAGAAGGAACTTTATATACATACTTATCAGCTTCATCTTTGGTTACGTTGTATCTTCCAAGGTCGTTAGGGTCTTGGTATTTGTATGGTTTAACTATTCCAAACTTTTGGAACATTGTTCCACCGATAGCAACACCGTTGTGGCAGGATGCACATCCTTTCTCCATAAATAGTTTCAATCCTTCCTTCTCTTTTTGTGTTAGAGCCTTTGTGTTTCCTTTTAAAAATTCATCAAATCTTGAAGGTGTTACCAATGTCCTTTCAAAGGCTGCAATAGCTTTTGCTACATTGTCATAGTTTACAGGGTCTTTGTCATTTGGAAAGACCTTTTTAAACTCGTTAACATAACCTTCTATAGTCTTTAATCTCTCTATCACGAGGTTAGGGTCTGGCATTGACATCTCTACCGGATTTAGTATAGGTCCTTTTGCTTGGTCCTCCAATGTTTTTGCCCTACCATCCCAGAACTGAGCTATATGGAATCCAGCATTTAGGACTGTAGGAGCATTTTTACCTCCGGTTTGGAATTTGTGTCCTAAAGATGTCTCTACTCCATCAACACCGTACGTTGCAAGGTTGTGGCAAGTGTTACAACTAATAACTCCAGATAAGGATAATCTTGGGTCATAGTAAAGTTTTTTACCAAGTTCCACTTTTTCTTTTGTTGTTGGATTGTCAGAGGGGGCAGGTATCTCTTTTGGTAGAGGTTGGAAGTAGTTCTTTGCTTGGTTAAGAAGATCTCTGTCATTAATTTTGCTTTCTGCGACTGTGTAAGATATCACTCCAGTACTCAAAACTAAACCTGCTACGATTAACTTTTTCATTGGATCCTCCTTAATGATAATTATTATTATTAATAATAAATCAAAGTAAAAAAATTTTCAACACTAACTTTATTGAAAAAGAGAAAAGCTCTTATTTTTAGATATTTTTATCTTTTATTTAAACTTCAGACAAAAGGTTCTTCTTCAAACTCTTCTTGCTGATACTCAAACTCCATCTCTTTCTTAGGAGCAACTGTTGTGATTGCATGTTTATAAACTAGAACTTCTCTTGGACCTTCTTTTAGAAGGATTGTAAAGTTGTCAAAGTATTTTATCTTTCCTTCTAACTTAACACCATTTACCAAATAGACATCACATCTAATTTTTTCTTTTCTGATTTTGTTTAAGAAGAGCTCTTGTAATCTTGGTTTTTTGTCAGCCATTTTTATCCTCCGTTAGTGCAAAGATACATTATAAAGTTTTTCTGCTATATCTACTATATTATTATATCCTAATAATCTCTTTTTCCATCTTTCCGGTAAAGCTTCTTCTGAGTTGTAAGCTCCAGATAGTGCTCCTACGATTAACCCTATACTGTCTGTATCTGCTCCATAGTTTCCGTAACTGTTTACTGCATTTATTATAGCTTTCTCTGGATTTGCTGGGTCTTTTAAAAAGATAAATAATGCAAGGGAGAAAGCTTCAAGAACAAAACTCCCGTTACCAACTTCGTTTATAGCCTTTTCTAAATCTGCATCTTCTTTTAGAAGATTTTTTACTTTATGTAGATATTTTTTAGTGAGAGAGTTTGTTACAAAGCTTTCAAGTAGTTTTAAAAAGTACTCCCATTCATCTTCAAGGTAGAATCTATCTTCAGAAAGCTCTGATATCGCTACTGAAAGCATTGCTCCACAGTCAATAACATTTTCATTTCTTGAAGTTATCATAACAACTGCTTTGGCAGCTTCAGCAGCAAGATGTGGATTTTTATAATGGTAAAGTCCAACAGGTATTGCTGCCATTATATGATCTACTGTTGATCCTGTTTTCTCTAAATCTTTCCCTTCCATTATATAATCTATGGCAAGTAAGAATGTAGGGTCTACGTAGGTATGTATTTCTCCTTTTTCTTTCCACTCTATATACTTTTCTATTATATCCCTAACATCTATCCTCTGTTTATCTATTATTGATTTTGCTACCAGTAAGACTATCTCAAACTCAGATGTATTTTCTCCGGCTCTCAAAAAGTAAGAAGGTGAAGAAGGATGTGGATCTACAATATCTTTAACTGGCTGTCCATAATGTAGAAGAACCTCATCAATCGGAAGTTCTTCTACAGTCATTCCCATACTGTCTCCTATGGCAGCTCCTACAAGTGTACCTCTGAACTTGTTTATCATCATTTTAACTTTCTGGTCTTAAGGTTGGGAAGAGTATAACTTCTCTTATCGAATCACTATCTGTTAACATCATAACAAGTCTGTCTATACCTATACCCTCTCCGGCCGTTGGAGGTAATCCATACTCAAGAGCTGTTAAAAATGTTTCATCTATATCCATTGCCTCTTCATCACCCATCTCTTTTTCTCTTATCTGTTGGATAAATCTCTCTCTCTGGTCTATTGGGTCATTTAACTCTGTGTAAGCATTGGCAACTTCTTGTTTATTTATTATAAGCTCAAATCTTTCTACTAAATCTGGGTCTTCTCTGTGGGTTTTTGCTAAAGGTGATAGTACCTTTGGAAAGTCTATTACAAATGTAGGTTGAACTAGATCTTCTTCTATAAAATGTTCAAATAGTTTATCAAGTAGTTTTGAGTGTGTAAGTGTTTCTGCCTTTGGTATTCCTACTTCTTTTGCAAATGCTCTTGCTTTTGTTTCATCTAAGAAAAACTCTTTTTCTTTACCAGTTTTCTCTTTTAAAGCATCAAAAAACTTCACTTTTCTGAAAGGTTTTTCAAAGTCAAGTTCTACTCCTTCCCATTTTATCTTTAATGTCCCAACTGTATCAAGTAGTATCTTTCTAAAAAGTTCCTCTGTTAAAACCATAAGGTCGTTGTAATCTAGATATGCAGCATAGAACTCAACCATTGTAAATTCTGGATTGTGAGTTGTGTCTATACCTTCGTTTCTGAAGTTTCTTCCTATCTCAAAAACTCTGTTAAATCCGCCAACTACAAGCATCTTTAAATAAAGTTCTGGAGCTATTCGTAGAAATAGGTTCATATCTAAAGCATTGTGGTATGTTACAAAAGGTTTTGCCATTGCTCCAGATGCAACAGGCTGAAGTATAGGTGTCTCAACTTCTATAAAGCCTCTATTTTCAAGGAATTCTCTTAAGCTTTTGATAGCTTTTGACCTTATTTTAAAGATATCCCTTGATTTTTTGTTTGCTATTAAATCAAGGTATCTGTATCTATACCTGTGTTCTACATCTTTTAATCCATGCCACTTTTCCGGGAGTGGTCTTAGCGATTTTGAAAGTATTACAACTTCTGAAGCATCTACTGTAAGTTCACCTGTCATCGTCCTAAAGAGTTTACCTTTTACCCCTACTATATCTCCAATATCAAGTATATCCATAAGTTCTTTATATTTTTCTTCAGTTATGGTGTTTGATGATATATATATCTGGATTTTTCCTTCGGCATCTTGTATATGTCCAAAGGCTGCTTTTCCTTGGTCTCTTAGGGCTATTAATCTTCCGGCTACTGCTACTTCTTTATGTTGCGGATCTTTATCGTATTTTTCTTTTATATCTTTTACAGGTATTCCATCTTCATTTGGATTAAAACTTTCTGCTAAAACTGTAAGTTTCCCATCTATCCTGTATAACTTTCCTACAAATACACCAATTGTATTAGGTGTTATAGGTTCTTTCTGTGGTATTATAACTTGTATCTCATAATGTCCTTCAAGGTCTTCAAATCTTATTATGTAGTCGTTGTCTTTTTTTGATACTCTTTTTACCTTACCTTTTAGTTTTACTTCCTCACCTTGAGGATCAAATTCAAGACCTTCTCTTATATTTAAGAGGTTATCTGTAGTTTGGAATTTATGGGGATATGGATTTATATTCTTTTCTTTCATCTTTTTTAATGTTTCAATACGACTTTCAAGTATCTCTTCTGACATTAATTTCCTCCGGCTTTGAATCTCTCTATTTCTCTCCAACCTATGTCTTTTCTATAGAAGGCTCCTTCAAAATGTATCTTTTCTATAGCTTTGTAAACTTTTTCTCTTGCATCAATGATGTTTTCCCCAAGAGCTGTAACTGTTAAAACTCTTCCTCCATTTGTAACTATCTTACCATTTATCTCTTCTGTACCTGCATGGAAAACTACTATACTTTCATCTTTTTCTGCTTCTTCTATTCCAGTTATCACTTTACCTTTTTCATAGCTATCTGGATACCCTTTTGACGCCATTACTACACCGATTGCTGTTCTCTCATCCCAAACAGGGTTTACTTTTTCTATATTGCCTTCTAAAATATCAAGAATATGCTTAATTAAATCTGATTTCAATCTTCTCATTATCGGTTGGGTTTCTGGATCTCCCATCCTGACATTAAACTCTAAGACATTTATACCCTTTGGTCCTATCATAAGTCCAGCATACAGGAATCCGGACATATTTCTTCCTTCTGATATCATACCTTTTAGTGTTGGGATTACTATTCGCTCTTGGATCTCTTTCTCTACTTCCGGAGTTATTATTGATGTTGGACTGTATGCT
>JBEULE010000021.1:0-7093 GCA_041287495.1 Hydrogenothermaceae bacterium | reverse complement strand
GATAATCACATTTTTGAACATTGAGGAAAGCTTTAGAAATTTTGAGATTACAGGAGAGGTTCCAAAGGAAGTTGAATACTTAAAAGGAAAAACTTTAAAACAGATTTTAGATATAGAACTTGAGGGAACAAAGGCAGCTTTAGTTAAAGCAAAAGTACCAAATCTTACAATAACATTAGATAAACCTTCAGCTTTCAATATAGGACTTTTGATATATCTTTATGAGATGGCTACTGGATTTTCCGGATTACTATACAAAGTAAATCCTTTTGACCAACCGGCAGTGGAAGAAGGAAAAAACTTTGCTTATGGTTTAATGGGAAGAAAAGGATATGAAGAGAAACTAAATGAATATAAAAATTTAAGTAAAACCACCCATTTACTTGAGATATAAATAACCATGGATAATTTGCAAGTTGAAAAGAATATAGATAAGGCGAAAGAGATTTTAAATCAGGCTGATGCTGTTTTGATTACAGCCGGAGCAGGTATGGGCGTTGACTCTGGCCTTCCGGATTTTAGGGGAAAAGAAGGTTTTTGGAGAGCCTATCCGTATGCAAAAAAGTTAGGTTTGTCTTTTCAAGATCTTGCCAATCCTCAATGGTTTATAAAAGACCCTTATCTTGCGTGGGCTTTCTATGGACATAGACTAAACCTATACAGAAATACTCAACCTCATAAAGGATTTTATCTGCTTAGAGAATTTGTCAGAAAAAATGGAGATAACTATTTTGTATTTACATCAAATGTAGATGGGCAGTTTCAAAAAGCCGGTTTTAATGAAAATAAGATAGTTGAAATACACGGTAGTATTCATTACTTACAATGTGTAAAAACTTGCAGTGATGATATCTGGTCTGCTGATGGGGTAGATGTAGAAATAGATATGGAAAATTTTAGGGCAAGAGACCCATTACCTACATGTATAAACTGTGGAGGTTTAGCAAGACCTAATATACTTATGTTTGGAGATTACAGCTGGATCTCTGACAGAACAGATTCTCAAGAGTTAAAGTTAGAGCTTTGGTTAGAGAAAAATCAGAATAAAAAGATAGTTATTATAGAGATAGGAGCCGGAGAAGCAATTCCTACTGTTAGATGGTTTGGAGAGAGAATAGCCAGAGAGTATAACGGAACACTAATAAGGATAAATCCAAGGGACTACACAGTGCCATTAAATATAAAAGCCATTCCTATAGCTCTTGGTGGACTTAGAGCTATAGAGAAGTTATTAGGATGATATTAGAGGCTATTTTAGGAAGTCTATTTGCCGGATTACTAACTGCTGTTGGTGGTATTCCTATTCTGTTTGGGAAGAAAATTTCTACAAGATGGCAGGACTCTCTTTTAGGTTTTAGTGCCGGAATTATGCTTTCTGCTTCTTTCTTTTCTCTTTTACTTCCTGCTATAGAGCTATCTCAAAAAAGTTTCAGTAAAGAAGTTGCAATAACCTTTGTATCCTTATTTTTTTTAGGAGGAGGTTTTTTATTTCTTATTCTTGATAGACTTATACCGGAAGATTACTTTATTAAGGTTTTAACAGAGAAAGAAAAGAGCTCTTTAAAGAAAGTTTGGCTGTTTGTTTCTGCTATTACACTTCATAACTTTCCGGAAGGTATGTCTTCTGCTTTAGGATTTATGACAGGAAATATAAATCAGGGTATAACTCTTGCCCTTGGTATAGGTATTCAAAATATTCCGGAAGGTTTTGCCGTCGCATTGGCTCTTTATCTTTATGGTTACTCAAAGTTAAAAGCCTTTAAAATAGCTCTTTTGACAGGTTTAATTGAGCCAATTGGTGGTCTTTTTGCTGTTAGTATATTCTATCCATTTTTGGATTTTCTCTTTATAGGGTTTGCTTTTGCAAGTGGGGCTATGTTGTTTGTAGTTATAAAAGAGATGATTCCGGAGATACAGAAAAAAAACTTTGAGGTGTATGCTTCAATAGGAGTTCTAATAGGTTTTATTTTTATGATGATATTGGACATCATTCTATCATAGATTTTACAATAAAAAACTGTAAATTAAAGATAATACTTTAAAAAGAGGTTTTAAAAGATGGAAAACATTTTAAACTATATAATACCTGCTTTAATATTTTTGATAGCCGGATACTTTCTGTATAAAAAGTTTAGAGCTGTTTATCAGAAAGGAAAATGTGCTTCATGTTCTTCCTATAACAGCTGTCAAAAAAGTTATAAGGTGGAGCTTAAATAGTGAGACAGGAGTTAAAATTGCTATTTTTATTCTCACCAAAAGTTTATGCCGGAATTTCTAATATTTTTATTTTTAAAAAGTAAAAATCCGCACTTCCTCCAGCTGGTAAATATATCTTAGTTATTGGGGGCTTGTAGCCCCCCCAATTTTTTTTAAATATGAGGTTTTGGTGTCTTTGGAGTTGATGGAGGTAGTACCGGCATCTTTAATGCATCTTCAGGGATTTTACCGGTTGTAGAATCTAAAAATGCAACTATTTTATCAACTTCCTCATCTGTCAAATTAATACCAAGCTGAGTTTCACCCATAATTTTTACAGCTTCTCTTATATCCCATACTTTTCCATCATGGAAGTAAGGATATGTCCTTGTGACGTTTCTTAAAGACGGAACTTTGTAAACATACTTATCTGCTTCGTTTTTGGTTACATTGTATCTTCCAAGGTCATTAGGGTCTTGATATTTGTAAGGTTTAACTATACCAAACTTTTGGAACATTCCACCACCAATTGCAACTCCGTTGTGGCAAGATGCACAACCTTTTTCCATAAATAGTTTTAATCCTTCTTTCTCTTTTTGAGTTAAAGCTTTTGTATTTCCTTTTAAAAACTCATCAAATCTTGAAGGTGTTACTAATGTTCTTTCAAAGGCTGCTATTGCTTTTGCTACATTGTCAAAGTTTACAGGGTCTTTATCATTAGGAAAAGCCTTTTTAAATTCGTTTACATAAGCATCAATCGTTTTCAGTCTCTCTATTACCAGGGTATGGTCAGGCATAGCCATCTCAACTGGGTTTAGTATTGGTCCTTTTGCTTGTTCTTCTAATGTTTTTGCTCTTCCATCCCAGAATTGAGCGATATGGAATCCTGCATTTAAGACGGTAGGAGCATTTTTACCACCGGTTTGAAATTTGTGTCCTAAGGATGTTTCTACTCCATCAACACCGTAAGTTGCCAAGTTATGGCATGTATTACAACTGATAACACCAGATAGAGATAACCTTGGGTCATAGTAAAGTTTTTTACCAAGTTCAACTTTCTCTTTTGTCGTAGGGTTGTCTGAAGGTGCAGGTATCTCCTTAGGTAGAGGTTGGAAATAGTTTTTTGCCTGATTTAACAGATCTTTGTCGTTAATTTTACTTTCAGCTACTGTGTAGGAGATAAGTCCGGTTGTTAAAACTAATCCTGCCACTGCTAATGCTTTCAATTTTTTCATACTTTATCCTCCTAAATAGTAATTATTACTATTAATAATAGTAATACAAAACCTAAAATTTTTCAACTTTTTTAAAGATAACAGTCTGAAATTTAGACCTTTAAACTTTCAAACAATAGGTTCTTCTTCAATCTCTTCTTGTTGATACTCAAATTCCATTTCTCTTTTTGGGGATACCGTCGTAATTGCATGTTTATAAACAAGTACTTCCCTAGGTCCCTCTTTTAGGAGGATTGTAAAGTTATCAAAGTATTTTATCTTTCCTTCCAGTTTAACACCGTTTACCAAGTAAACATCACATCTGACTTTCTCTTTTCTGATTTTATTTAAGAAAAGTTCCTGTAATCTTGGTTTTTTCTCTGCCATTTTTCCTCCCTTAGTGTAAAGATACACTGTAAAGTTTTTCAGCTAATTCTACTATATTATTATATCCTATTAACTTTTTTTTCCATCTTTCAGGCAAAGCTTCTTCTGAACTGTATGCTCCAGATAATGCTCCAACGATTAATCCTATACTGTCTGTATCTGCTCCGTAATTTCCATAACTGTTTACTGCATCTATTATAGCTTTTTCCGGATTTGCCAGATTTTTTAGGAATATAAATAACGCAAGAGAAAAAGCCTCAAGAACAAAATTTCCATTACCAAGTTCGTTTATAGCTTTTTCTAAATTTGCATCTTCTTTAAGGAGATTTTTTACTTTATGTAGATACTTCTTTGTGAGAGAGTTAGTCACAAAACTTTCAAGGAGTTTTAAAAAATATTCCCATTCATCTTGAAGGTAGAATCTATCTTCAGACAGCTCAGATATTGCCACTGCAAGCATTGCTCCACACTCTATAACATTCTCATTCCTTGAGGTTATCATAACAACAGCTTTAGCACCTTCAGCTGCAATATGTGGATTTTTGTAATGGTAAAGTCCAACCGGTATAGCTGGCATTATATGATCTACTGTAGAACCAGTTTTCTCTAAATCTTTCCCTTCCATAATGTAATCTATTGCAAGTAGAAATGTAGGGTCTATATAGGTGTGAATTTCTCCTTTCTCTTTCCACTCTATATACTTCCCTATTATATCTCTTACATCTATCCTCTGTTTCTCTATTATTGATTTAGCTACCAGTAAAACTATTTCAAACTCTGATGTGTTTTCTCCGGCTCTCAAAAAGTATGAAGGAGAAGATGGATGAGGGTCTAGAAGGTCCTTTACAGGCTGTCCATAATGTAGAAGAACTTCATCAACAGGAAGTTCCTCCACAGTCATTCCCATACTATCTCCGATGGCTGCTCCTACAAGTGTTCCTCTGAATTTATCTACTATCATCTCAGTGTTCCGGTCTTAGAGCAGGAAACAGTATAACTTCTCTTATTGAGTCACTATCTGTGAGCATCATAATGAGTCTGTCTATACCTATACCTTCTCCTGCTGTAGGTGGAAGGCCATATTCAAGGGCTGTTAAAAAGGTTTCGTCTATATCCATAGCTTCTTCATCACCCATTTCCTTTTCTCTTATCTGTTGTATAAATCTCTCTCTCTGATCTAACGGGTCGTTTAGCTCTGTGTAAGCGTTAGCAAGTTCCTGTTTGTTTATTATCAGTTCAAATCTTTCAACTAAATCTGGGTCTTTCCTATGGGTTTTTGCAAGGGGCGAAAGTATCTTCGGAAAATCTATAACAAAAGTAGGTTGAACTAAATCCTCTTCTACAAAATGTTCAAAAAGTTTGTCAAGTAACTTTGTATGGGTAAGTGTGTCGGCTTTTGGTATTCCTACTTCCTTTGCGAATGCTCTTGCTTTATCTTCATCTAAGAAAAACTCTTTACCTTTACCTGTTTTTTCTTCTAAAGCATCAAAGAATTTCACTTTTCTGAAAGGCTTTTCAAAGTCAAGCTCCACATCTTCCCATTTTATCTTTAACGTTCCAACTGTATCAAGTAGTATTTTTCTAAACAGCTCTTCTGTTAAAATCATTAGGTCGTTATAATCAAGGTATGCAGCATAAAACTCGACCATTGTAAATTCAGGGTTATGGGTTGTGTCTATTCCTTCGTTTCTGAAATTTCTGCCTATCTCAAATACTCTGTTAAATCCTCCAACTACAAGCATCTTTAAATAAAGCTCTGGTGCTATTCTTAGGAATAGGTTCATATCTAAAGCGTTATGGTATGTTATAAATGGTTTTGCCATAGCCCCGGAAGCAACAGGTTGAAGTATAGGTGTCTCTACCTCTATAAATCCTCTGTCTTCAAGGAATTCTCTTAAACTCTTTATAGCTTTTGACCTTATTTTAAATATGTCCCTTGATTTTTTGTTTGCTATTAAATCTAAGTACCTGTATCTGTATCTATGTTCTACATCTTTCAATCCATGCCATTTTTCTGGAAGAGGTCTTAAAGATTTAGAAAGTATTTTGATATCTGTAGCATCAACTGTAAGTTCTCCGGTCATTGTTCTGAAAAGTTTACCTTTTACACCTACTATATCACCTACATCAAGTATATCCATAATTTCTCTGTATTTCTCTTCTCCAAGGTTATTTGAAGAGATATATATCTGTAATTTTCCATCTGCATCTTGAAGATGTCCAAAGGCTGCTTTTCCCTGGTCCCTTAAAGCTATTAATCTTCCAGCAACAGCTACTTCCTTTTGCCGTGGGTCTTTATCATATTTCTCTTTTATCTCTTTTACTGAAAGTCCTTCTACTTCCAAGTTAAAACTTTCTGCTAAAAGTGTGATTTTTCCATCTATTCTGTATAGTTTTCCTGTAAATACACCGATTGTGTTAGGTGCTATTGATTCTCTTTGTGGTATTATAACCTGTATCTCATAATGGCCTTCAAGGTCCTCAAATCTTATTATATAGTCGTTATCTTTTTTGGATACTCTCTTTACTTTACCTTTTAGCTTTACTTCCTCCCCTTGAGGGTCAAACTCAAGACCTTCCCTTATGTTTGAGAGGTTGTTGGTAATCTCAAATTTATGAGGATATGGATTTATATTATTCTCTCTCATCTTTTTTAATGTTTCAATACGGCTTTCCAAAATCTCTTCTGCCATTAATTTCCTCCAGTTTTAAATCTCTCTACTTCTCTCCAACCTATATCTTTTCTGTAAAAGGCACCTTCAAAATGTATCTTTTCTACTGCTTTATATACTTTTTCCTTAGCATCAACAATATTTTTACCTAAAGCTGTAACCGTTAATACTCTTCCTCCGTTTGTAACTACTTTACCATCTACCTCTTCTGTTCCAGCGTGAAAAACTACTACATCCTCATCTTTCTCTGCTTCCTCTATTCCGTTTATCACCTTACCTTTTTCATAACTGTCTGGGTATCCCTTTGAAGCCATTACTACACCTATAGCTGTTCTTTCATCCCATATAGGTTTGACTTTGTCTATGTTTCCTTCAAGGATGTTTAATATATGTTCAACTAAGTCTGATTTTAATCTTCTCATTATAGGTTGGGTTTCTGGGTCTCCCATTCTGACATTAAACTCTAAAACATTTATACCTTTAGGTCCTATCATAAGTCCAGCATACAGGAATCCGGACATATTTCTTCCTTCTGATATCATACCTTTTAGTGTTGGGATTACTATTCGCTCTTGGATCTCTTTCTCTACTTCCGGAGT
Source organism: Hydrogenothermaceae bacterium (assembly GCA_041287495.1). Lineage (GTDB taxonomy): Bacteria > Aquificota > Aquificia > Aquificales > Hydrogenothermaceae > JAOABC01. The sequence continues at coordinate 25 of JBEULE010000021.1, read as the reverse complement.
TATTATTGATGTTGGACTGTATGCT
>JBEULE010000020.1:0-44059 GCA_041287495.1 Hydrogenothermaceae bacterium | reverse complement strand
TTTACTGAGATTTGGGGGTTAAATTAAAATGAATCTAACAGAGATGTTTTTAAAAATAGCCCTTATAGGTGGAGACCCAGTTCTGTATCTTCTTCTCTTTATGAGTATAGTTATGGTTGCTATAATTGTTGAGAGATATTTGACAATAAAACAGATAGAGGCAAATCTGACCTCTTATGACCCTCTTACCTTGAAGTTGCTTCTTGAAAAGAGATTAGGGATACTTGCCACTTTTGGAAATAATGCTCCTTTTATAGGACTTTTTGGGACTGTTTTAGGAGTTATAAAAGCTTTTCACAGTTTGGGAACTTCCACAGAATTTGGAGTTAGAGTTGTTATGACAGGAATATCGGAAGCTCTCGTTGCAACAGCAATGGGACTTTTCGTAGCTATACCTTCTGTTATTGCTTACAACTACTTTGTCCGAAAGATAAAAACTCTTCTTTTAATTTATGAATCAAAAAAAGGATTACCAATTCAAACACAGGAGTAGAAAATGAAATTGATAGATAGAGAAGAGAAAGAGATATCTGAAATAAATATGACCCCTTTTGTTGATATTATATTAGTTATTTTGATTATATTTTTAGCTACAGCTACATTTATAGTAGAGGGAAAAATTCCATTAGACCTTCCAAAAGCAAAAACCTCAGAGCCGGCAAAACAACTTAAAAACAATATAGAGATAGTTATTAAAAAAGATGGAATATTCTTTGAGGGAAGTAAAGTTGATATACCTACCCTTGAGATGAAACTAAAACAGATAGCAGACCCGGATAAAGTGGTAGTTTTGAAGTCTGAAAAAGATGTTATTTTTCAAGATGTTGTATCTGTTATAGATGTTTGTAGGCAAGTAGGACTATCTAAGTATATAGTTCAAACAAAAAAAGAGTAGTGATGTTTAAAAATGAAAGAAGGATTTTATGGTTTTCATTTTTAGTTTCTATTATCTTTCATATATCTATATTTTCTATCTTTTACTTTATAAATCTTAAACCTAAACCTCCGAAAGAGAAGATAATAACGATATCCCTTGATACAGAAAATCTAACACAGAAACCCTTTATCAATCCCGAAAAAGTAGAAAAGAAAGAAAAACAGGAAAGAGAACCTGTTGTTAAAGAGCCAGAAAAACCACCTCCAAAACCAGAGCCAAAACCAATTCCTAAACCAAAGTTAGAACCAGCTCCAAAGCCGGAAACAAAACCTGAAATAAAACCAGTTGCAAAACCTGAATCACAAGCGGAACAAAATACTAAAGTTACAACTGAACCACAGCAACAGGAACCTACTACTAAATCAGAAAGTGAAACAGCTACAAATTCAATAGTCAAAAACCAACAACCGGTAGAGTCATCTCCTAAACAGAAAATAGATTTATCTGCAGGAAGACCAGACCAATTTAAAACGCCGCCAAAAAAAGAAGAAGATATAAATGGTTATCTTAAAGATTTAATAAGATGGTTAAACCAACAGGCAAGGGAGAGAGATCTGTATCCTCCCATAGCTAAAAGATTAAAGATAGAGGGAGAAGTCGTTGTCCGTGTAACAATAAATGAAGATGGAACGATTGATGAAAACTCAATAGTTATAGTGGAGGGAAGTGGCTATAATGTTCTTGATAAAGGAGCTATAGATATACTTAAAAAACTACAGCCTCTGAAAAAGCCTCCGAAGAAAATCACCGTTGAAATTCCGATAGTCTTCCAAATAATATATATGTAATTTTTCAAAGGATGTAAAGTAGTATGAAAAAGGTTGTTATATATACTGATGGCTCATCTTTGGGAAATCCGGGACCTGGAGGTTGGTGTGGTATACTGATATACAATGGTAAAAGAAAGATAATTTCTGGAGGAGAGCCTTATTCCACAAACAATAGAATGGAACTTACAGCTGTAGTAAAATCTCTACAAGCTTTAAAAGAACCATGTGAAGTAGAACTTTATACAGATTCTGAGCATGTAGTTAAAGGGTTAAAGGAGTGGCTTGATAACTGGATAAAAAAAGGATGGAAAACTTCAAAAAATGAAGAAATAAAAAACAAGGACCTCTGGCAGGAACTTGACAGATTGAGGAAGATTCATAAACTAAACCCAATATGGGTAAAAGGTCATAACAATGACTCATTAAACGAGGAATGCGATAAGATAGCAAAAAAAGAAGCAGAAAAATGGAAGTTAAATTTTGATAAATCTCAATAGATTGTTATTTATTTGATTATCAGTTTTGGGAGAGTAGTTTATATTGAAGAAAGTAAAACAGAAGACAGTTTATGTATGTAATGAGTGTGGTTCAAAGTTTCCGACTTGGTCTGGAAGATGTTCAAACTGTGGTGCATACAACACTATAACAGAAGAGATAGAGACTGTTTTCTCAAAATCAGAAAACTTTCATTCTAAGTCCAAACCTACACCGATAACACAGATAAAAACAAAAGAAAGTTTTCAAAGATTGTCAACAGGTTATAAAAATCTTGATGAAGCTTTTGGTGGAGGGTTTGTTGAGGGACAGGTTATCCTTATCTCCGGAGAACCGGGAATAGGTAAATCAACATTACTACTAAAAGTTTCTTCAAATATAGCTCAGAATAGAAAGGTTCTATATGTATCCGGTGAGGAATCTGAGTATCAGATAAGTATAAGAGCAAAGAGAATAGGTGTTTCTCAGCAGAATCTATACGTCCTATCGGATATAAACTTGGAGAGTATCCTTGAAGTTATAGATAATTTAAAGCCAGAGTTTGTAGTTTTTGACTCAATACAGACAATATATTCTCAATATCTGGAATCTGTGGCAGGTTCTATATCTCAGGTAAAGTATGTAGCTAATAAAATCACAGAATTTTCAAAATCGAAAGGTTTAATATCTGTTATTGTAGGTCAGGTAAATAAAGAAGGTGCAATAGCAGGGCCAAAGGTTCTTGAACATCTTGTTGATACTGTAGCCCAGTTTGAAGGTGAAAAAGGGTATGGATACAGGATACTGAAAATTGTAAAAAATAGATTTGGTTCTGCTGGAGAAATAGCAGTTTTTAGTATGACAGATAAAGGAATGGAAGAAGTTTTAGATCCATCTTCATATTTTTTATCAGAAAAACCTCAGGGAAAGTCCGGAAGTGTAATTTTCCCTTACACAGAAGGTTCTAAACCGATACTTGTAGAAATACAGGCTCTCGTTTCAAGGACTTTCTACCCTGTTCCACAGAGAAGGTCTCAAGGTATAGACCTAAATAAACTTTCCATCATAACAGCAGTTATGGAAAGGGAACTTAAAGTAAATCTAAAAGATAAAGATATATTTATCAATGTGGTAGGTGGTATTGAGATTGATGACCCAGCTGTTGATTTACCGTTGGCTGTTGCTATATACTCTTCATACAGAAATATTTCAGTTCCTTCTGATACTGCATTTTTTGGAGAAGTAGGACTTACCGGAGAGGTTAGGGGTGTTTACTTTTCTGATTTAAGAATAAAAGAGTGTAAAAAAATGGGCTTAAAGAGAGTTTTTGCTTCAGTTAAAGTTTTAAATCAAGATGATATTAAAGTAGAGAATATTAAAAATTTATCTCAGATAAAGGAGATTCTTAGGAGTGAGTAGATGATAAAAAATTATAAAATATACCAAAACCAAAGGGTAGCTGTATTTATGGACGTTCAAAATCTATACTACTCTGCACGGGACACATTTAATAGAAAAGTGGATTTTGAAAAAACATTAGAGAAGCTAATCAACGGTAGGGTATTAATAAGGGCGATAGCATACCTTGTTAAGCTTCAAGGAGTTGACCAAAAAGGTTTTATACACACATTAAAACAGATTGGATATCAAGTTAAGGAAAAAGAGCCGAAAATATTTAAAAGAGTAGATGAAAACGGTATAATCTGGAGCACGGTAAAGGCTGACTGGGATATGGGAATAGCTATGGATGCTATTTCAATGGCTGAAAAAGTAGATGTAGCAATTCTTGTAAGTGGAGATGGGGATTTTAAAGATTTAGTGAGATATCTACAGACAAAAGGTGTAAAAGTAGAGGTTGCGGCATTTAGACAAACTGTAGCAAAAGAGCTTATAGAAACTTCAGATGAGTTTATAGATTTATCTACTTTTGGAGAAGATATCTTTTTATAGGATATAATAATTTTGATATCTATAATGGAGGTAAGTTGAAATGAAAATTGGAGTTATACTTGCTGGATGTGGAGTTTTTGATGGAGCAGAGATACACGAGGCAACTTTGACTCTATACTTTCTTGATAAAGCAGGAGTAGAAACTGTAATTATGGCACCGGATATTCCCCAGAAGGATGTTATTAATCATCTAACCGGAGAACCTATGAATGAAACCAGAAATGTTTTAGTAGAAGCGGCAAGGATAGCAAGGGGAAACATTAAAAATATAGAAGATGTTAAAGCTGAAGATATTGATGGTTTAATTATGCCAGGTGGGTACGGAGTAGCTAAAAATTTCTCTAACTTTCTTGAAAAAGGAGCAGAGGCAGAGGTTATACCTCAGGTAAAAAGATTACTTGTGGATATGTTTAAAGCAAAGAAGCCTATAGGTGCTATATGTATATCTCCTGTAATAGTGGCATCAGCTTTAAGAGAAGCCCATCCTACTGTTACAATAGGAACAGATATAGATGTAGCTAAAGCCATAGAAGATATGGGAGCAAAACATCTGTCTTGTCCTGTAAATGAGATGGTAGTAGATGAAGAGAATAAGATAGTTACAACACCTGCTTACATGCTTGGAAGGTCTATAAAAGATGTTGCAGAGGGAATTGAGAAACTTGTTAACGAAGTTATAAGACTTGCAAAACAATGAGATTACTAAAAAGTGATGAGATATCTCAAGTAGATAAAAAAACAATAGAAGAAACCGGCATACCTTCCCTTGTCCTTATGGAAAATGCTGGAAGGTGTGCCTTTGAAGTTATTAAGGATAGATTTTTTGATAAAGATAATTTTACGGTAATATGTGGAAGTGGAAATAACGGAGGAGATGGTCTTGTAGTTGCAAGGTATCTTTATAGATACTCTAAAAATGTAGATGTCTTAATTCTATCTAACTCTTTTGATAATTTATCACAAGACAACAGAAAAAATGTAGAGATACTGAGAAATTTTGGTTTGGAACCGGTTTTTATAACTGTAGATAATTTAGAGATTTTACAGGAAAGCTTAAGAAAATCTGATGTGATAGTTGATTGTATATTTGGAACAGGATTTAAAGCTCCTGTTAAGGGATATAAGGCAGAAGTTATTGATTTAATAAACAGATTTGGAAAAAAAGTTATAAGTATAGATATACCATCCGGAGTAGATGCTGATTCCCATAAAGTTTATGAACCTTCTGTAAAAGCTGATATTACTGTAACCTTTGGATATAAAAAGCCCTGTCATATTCTCTATCCAGTGGCAGAAAAATGTGGTGAGGTTATCCTGTGTGATATAGGTTTAAATGATAAGTATGCTTCAGATATAAACAGATTTATAATCACTCCGCAGATACTAACATTTCCAAAGAGAGAGAAAACCGGGCATAAATACACCTTCGGACATGTAGCTGTAATTGGTGGAAGTGTGGGAAAATCCGGAGCAGTAGTAATGGCCTGTAAATCTGCAAGTAGGTCAGGAAGTGGATTAGTTACAGCTGTAGTTCCGGATTCCATAAATCAGATTATAGAGATAAACCTTATAGAGGAGATGAGTTTTCCTGTAAAGTCAAAAGATGGTTTTTTTGATAGAGATATCCCTATATTAGATATCTTGAAAAGGTTAAAAGTTTCTTCTGTTGCAGTAGGTATGGGAATGGGGATATCTGAAGGCTGTAAAGAGTTGATGGAAAGATTGATTACAGTAAACAAACCTATCGTCATAGATGCAGATGGTATAAACAATTTAGTAAATATTGATAATTGGAAAGAGAAACTAAGAAGCAGAGATTTCCCTACCGTTTTGACCCCTCATATAGGTGAATTTTCGAGACTTACTGGATATAAATCCGATGAGATTTTTAATAATATGGAAGATATAACCATTGATTTTTGTAGAGAAACTAATAGTTATCTGATAGTTAAATTTTCAAGAATGATGATAGGAACTCCGGAGGGAAAGATTTTCTATAATATAACCGGAAATCCGGGAATGGCAACAGCCGGAACAGGAGATATCCTTGCAGGTATAGTGGCATCTCTTCTAAATAGATTACCAGTGGAAGAAGCTTTAAAACTTGCCGTTTATACACATGGGAAAGCTGGAGATTTGGCATCTGAGAGATATGGACAGGAAGGATTAAAAGCTACCGATTTACTGGAGTTTATAGATGTTGAAAGATCATAAAAAGTTTTTTGATTTAGCATATCAAGAAGCGGTTAAAGCTTTTGAGAAAGATGAAGTGCCGATAGGAGCTGTTATAGTAAAAGATGGTGAGATTATCTCAAAAGCTCACAATCAGAGAATAACAAAAAGTAATGCCCTTTATCATGCAGAAATTTTAGCAATAGAAAAAGCTTGTAAAAGATTAAACAGTTATAGACTTGATGGCTGTAGTATATACATAACATTAGAGCCTTGTCTTATGTGTAGCGGTGCCATAATTCAGGCGAGGATAAGCAAAGTTTACTTTGGGGCAATAAATGAAAAAGAGGGGGTCGTAATAACAAAGTGTAATTTATTTGATGGTAACAGGTTTCCATACACTCCAAAGTATAGTTATATGCCAGATGATAGATTTTCTGAATTACTTAAAAAGTTTTTTAAAACTAAAAGAAAAAATCAGTCATGGTAGATAGGCTCAAGCCACATAACATCAGCTTTTAGGTCCCTATCTAAACTGTAAATGGCTCCTGTAATAGAAAGTGGATATATCAGAGTTTGAGAGTTACGAAAGTTAAAATTAAGATTTTTCTCTACTATTAAATACTCATCTGCATCTTTAAATTTTGATATAAAGTTATCTATTTCCTCAGCTGTTAGATTTTCAACTATATCACCATTTTTAAATATTTTATACATAACCTTTCCTTTTCCGATATTTATAACTGGAACAACCTTGCCGCAGAAGTGTCTATATATATAAGCCATAGCATCAAGGCTTTCGTATGCGTATATGGGGATGTTTAGAGAGTAGGAAATAGTTTTGGCAGTGATAACACCTACCCTTAAACCTGTGTTAGAGCCAGGACCTTTATTTACTACTACTGCAGTTATGTGATGTTTATCAACGGAAGCATTTTTTAAGACTTCATCTATCTTACCTATCAAAATTTCAGAAAAAGGTTTTGGCTTTAAACTACTAACAGAAGATAGAACTTTTTTATCCCGTGTAATAACAGCTACAGAAAAGTTATCTGAGAAAGTATCTATACTTAAAATCATCTACACCTCACTAAATTTTTAAAAAATTATACCGAAAAGTAGTTAGCAGTTTAAAGAGGATTGATTTTCATGGACGATATTTATGATAAATTGAGGAATAAAAATTTGGAAGAAATTTTAAAAATTCTTCAAAAGGAGTATAACTTGAGACAAGATAAACTTGAGAAGATTAAAGAAATGATAGAAAAAGGAGAGTATAACGTTCCAGTAGAAGAGGTTGTTGATAAGATGTTAAAAATTCTAAAAGAACGTTGAAAGTTGTAGATAAGTTTCCTTTATTTTCTCTATGGCAAAATCTACCTCTTCTAAAGTGTTGTAAATACCGAAGGAAAATCTTACAGAGGAAAGAGCTTTCTTCTGTGAATATCCCATTGATAGTAAAACATGGGATGGTGTAGGTGTTCCGGAAGAACAGGCGGAACCGGAAGATACACATATCCCTTCACTATCAAGAGCCATTATTATAGACTGTGCATCTACATTTGGAAATATAACATTTGATATGTGAGGTAATCTTCTTACATTTTCTCCTACAATCTGAATCTGAGGGATATATTCTTTAATCTTAGACTCAAATCTTTCTCTGACTTCTCTTAAATTTTTTATAAAATCCTGAGAGTTTTGTTTCCAAATTCTAACTGAATCTGCAAATGCCCCTATCAGCTGAACATTCTCTGTACCTGACCTTAAACCTTTTTCCTGCCCACCACCGTAGATTAGAGGAGAAATATCTATATCTTTTCTTTTATATAGTAGTCCTACTCCTTTTGGAGCATTAATTTTATGTCCAGAAATAGATAAAAAATCTATATACTCTATGTTTATATCTTCTTTTAAAAAAGATTGAACTACATCCGTAAAGAATAGTACATCTTTTTCTTTACAGATTTTACCTATATTCTCAATATCCTGTAAAATACCAGTCTCGTTGTTTCCATGTATAACAACAACGAGAGATGTTTTCTCATCTATAGACTTTTTGAGATAGTCAATATCAACCTTTCCATCTATATCTACTTTTAAAAACTCTACTTTAAATCCTCTTTTTATGAGCTGTCTTAAAGGTATTAAAACAGATTTATGTTCAACAGGAGATACAAGTATTTTGTTTTTATGGGAAAATTTTTCTGCAACACCAAATATAACTGTGTTATTACTTTCCGTAGCACAGGAGGTAAAGAAAATTTCATCATCTTTACAACCTATCACTTCTGATATGTAAAACCTTGATTTTTCTATTAGCTGCCGAGCTTTCTGTCCCTCTTTATGGATAGAGTTAGGATTTGCAAAGTAATCTCTATAGTAATGGTTTAAATTCTGTAAAACTTCTTTAAAAACCGGTGTTGTAGCAGCACTGTCAAAATAAATCATAATTATAATTTACCACACATTTCAATTAGAAAATAGAAAAACGGCACAGAAAGAAAACTTACCAAGATTCCAGTTGCAACTGATGAAACAGCAAGGTCCTTATCAAGATTTGCGTTTATAACAAATATAGAAGCAAGAACCATAGGAGGCATAGAGGTCTCTATAATTGCCACTTTCCAAGATAGAGATATCTGACCTATAGCAATACATACAAACCCCAAAAGTATAAACGACAGTATGAAATTTTTTATAAATATGACAAGAGATATATCCCTTAATCTCTCTTTCAAAGAGGAAAATCTCAAATTCATACCAACAGAAAATAAAATCAAAGGTATTACAGTTTTTCCGAGAGTTTGAGAAATATTTAAAACCAAAGTAGGAACAGTAAAAGGCTTTAAGATAACGGCTATAAACATAGCTATAAAGGGAGGAAAAAGGAGAATCTTCTTAAAATCTAAATTAAATCTCTTCTCCCCCTTTCCATAAGCAACTATAAAAGGAGCTAAAAGATATATAGGTAAAAACATGGCAAGTTGATCAAAAATAACAGCATATCTTAAACCTTCCTCACCATATAGTGATAATACAAACGGATACCCTAAGAATCCAGTATTGCCAAACGAAGATACAAGTATAAAAGAGCTTAAAGTTTGCCGATTAAATCTCAACCACTTACCTATATAAAAGGATGTTAAAAGAGATATAAAGATAACAACATAACCAGCAAATAATATAAATATAACATCAGAGCTAAATTTAAGGTTGTAGATATTGTAAAACACAAGTCCAGGAAATCCTACATTTATAATAAAATCTGTAAATGCTTTAGAGTATTCAGCAGGAAATATCCTAAACCTAACAAAAATATATCCTAAAGAGAAGAAAAAAATTATAGCTACTAAATTTTCGTATAAACTCATCTGAATATTATAATACAAGGTTTTTATGATAAAATAATATTTTTGTCAGGAGGTATCATGGAAAAAGTTTTAGAGTTTGTCAGTAGATTGAGCTCTGATAAAGGTTTTGCCCTTTTTACACATAAAAATGAGATATGGCTAAGTGGTTATAAAGATGGAAAAAAAGTTGATATATTTATTAGATTTTTAAAAGATGGAAAAATTAAATTTATATATGAAATTCCGGAAGAAAGAAAAGTTGCACTATTTTTAGATGAGGATAATTTAGTTACCCGATTAAAAATTTTAACAGATTATGAGGTGGTATAGAAGAAAATGAAAATGAACGTTGGTATAGTTGGACTTCCTAATGTTGGTAAATCTACCATATTTAATGCTTTAACAGAGACAGGAAAGGCATCTGTTGCGAATTATCCTTTTTGCACAATTGACCCAAATGTTGGAATAGTTAATGTTCCCGATGAGAGACTTTATAAGATAGCAGAACTTGAAAAGAGTAAGAGTATAGTTCCAGCTACAATTGAGTTTGTTGATATTGCAGGACTCGTCAGAGGTGCAAGTAAAGGAGAAGGATTAGGAAACCAGTTTTTGGCAAATATAAGAAATGTATCTGCTATAGCCCATGTAGTGAGATGTTTTGATGATGAAGATATAGTGCATGTTGAAGGTTCTGTAAATCCAGTAAGAGATGCAGAGATTATAGAAACAGAGCTTATACTTGCAGACCTCCAATCTATAGAGAAGAGATACGAAAAGTCCTCAAAGGCGGCGAAAACCGGAAGTAAAGAGGCAAAATTTGAAGTTCAAGTTCTTGAAAAAGCTAAAGCTATCCTTGAAGATTTACAACCTCTTAGACTTCACCTTGATAAATTTGAAGAAGAAGAGATAAATTGGCTCACAAGAACGTTATATCCATTAACTATAAAACCTATAATGTATGTGGCAAATATTCCAGAGGAAGACCTTCCGTATGGTGAGGGAAATATATATCTACAACAGATAAAAGAAAAAGCAGAAAAAGAAGGTGCTCCGGTAGTAGCTTTATGTGGTAAAGTAGAGCAAGAATTAGTAGAACTTCCGAAAGAAGAGAGGATAGAGTTTTTAAATGCATTAGGGTTAGAAGAACCAGGATTAAACAGAATGATAAGAACCGGATATGAACTTTTGGATCTGATAACTTACTTTACAGCCGGAGAGAAGGAAGCAAGAGCATGGACTATCAAAAAAGGCACAAAAGCACCCCAAGCAGCCGGAGAGATACATTCAGATATAGAGAGAGGTTTTATCGCTGCAGAAGTAATAAATTATGAGGATTTTATAAAGATAGGCTCCATGCAAAAAGCTAAGGAACTGGGAGTAGTAAGAATAGAAGGAAAAGATTACATAGTGAAAGATGGAGACATAATCTATTTTAGGTTTAATGTATAAAATATCAGAGTATTTTTAACCACCTCTTCTACGGTGGTTATTCTCTTTAAAGTTTTTAAAAGTTCATCCTGTCTTAAAGTTTTCATTTCATGGGATAATGCATGCTTTTACTCTACAGGATCTTCAATAGTTAAGTTTTTAATTTATTTAATAAACTATCCGTATCCTCTAAATTAACAAGTTCTTTTAAACTTCCGTTTCTTTTTTGGTATTCTACTTTTCCTTCCTGTAGAGACTTCCCTATAACTATTCTGTGTGGAATACCTATAAGGTCAGCATCCTTAAACTTCATTCCAGCTGATATATCTCTCTCGTCAAGTAAAACCTCTATACCTATCTCTTTAGCTTTGTTGTATATGCTAAATCCAACTTCCATAGCTTTTTCGTCTTTTGTGTTTAAAATCAAGATATGTAATCTAAACGGAGCTACATTATCAGGCCATATTATACCTTTATCATCATGATACTGCTCAACTATAGCAGATATAAGCCTACTTACACCTATACCATAACATCCCATTACTATAGGTTTTTCTTTTCCATCTTTATCAACAAAATTTGCATTCATTGCTTTTGAGTATTTTGTGCCAAGTAAAAAAATATGTCCAACTTCTAATCCGGTAGTTTCTTTCAAAGGTGAGTGACATACAGGACATGGGTCTCCTTCTTTAGCAGTTGCTAAGTCATAGAATCCCTCTACTTTAAAATCCCTCGGTATATTTACGTTTATATAGTGATAATCTTTCTCGTTTGCACCTACGACAAAGTTATGTAAATCTTCAACAGATTTATCTGCTAATATAGGTATATTCAAACTGATTGGTCCGGCAAATCCTTCCGGGATACCTAAACTTTCAAGTTCCTCTTGGGTAGCAAGTCTGACTTCAAGAGCTTTTAAATGGTTTGCAAGTTTTGTTTCGTTTAGTTCTATATCTCCCCTTATTATAACTGCTACAAAGTCCTTATCATCTACTTTATATATAAGTGTTTTTACTATCTTTGTTTGAGGTGTATTTAAAAATTTAGCAACTTCTTCAACAGATTTTACAGATGGAGTGTAAACTTTCTCCTTTTCAAGTATGGTTTCGGGAAGCAACTTATGACGGTGAAACTTTGCAGCCTCCACATTTGCCGCATATCCACAGTTTTCACAGTATACTATATGAGCTTCTCCATTTGGAACTTTTACAACAAACTCATGGGAGAATTTTCCACCTATCGCTCCAACATCTGCCTCAACCATAAGGTAATCAAGTCCAAGCTCTCTAAATATTTTATGGTAGGTATCTTTCATAACTTCATAAGTTTTTATAGCATCTTCCTCTGAGATGTCAAAAGAGTATCCATCTTTCATAATAAACTCTCTACTTCTTATAAGACCGTATCTTGGTCTTGCTTCATCTCTAAACTTTGTCTGTATCTGGTAAAAGTTCAGAGGAAGATCTTTATATGACCTTACATTTTTTCTAACTAAATCGGTTATCGTTTCCTCATGGGTAGGACCAAGGGCAAAATCTGTATCTTTTCTATCTTTTAGTCTAAATAGCTCTTTTCCGTAAACATCCCACCTTCCTGTCTCTTTCCAGAGAGATGCTGGAGTAAGTATAGGAAGTAATAATTCCAAAGCTCCAGCATTATCCATATGTTTTCTTATTATATTTTCTATTTTTTTTAACACTCTAAAACCAAGCGGTAGATATTCGTATATTCCGGCTGATAAAGGTCTTATAAATCCGGCTCTTACTAAATATATATGACTTGGGACTATTGCATCTGAAGGATTTTCTTTTAATGTAGGCATAAAAAATTTAGTTGCTAACAACTTAAAACCTCCTTCTAATTTTATAACAAGATATTTTACACCAATAGATATTTAACTCTTTGGAATAGTTTTTGTGATAAAATTTTTGTTTGGATTTTAAATTTTGGAGGAAGTTTTTGCGAATAGATGGAAGGAAGCCAGGTCAACTGAGGGATATCAAAATTACAAGAGATTTTAATATCTATGCAGAAGGTTCTGTTCTGATAGAGATTGGTAATACAAAAGTTATAATAACAGCATCTATTGAAGAAAAAGTCCCTCCTTTTCTTAAAGGAACAGGACAAGGTTGGATAACAGCAGAATACTCAATGATACCAAGAGCTTCAGAAACAAGAAGTTTAAGAGAAGTTGTCAGAGGTTCTCCTTCTGGAAGAACACATGAGATACAGAGATTGATAGGTAGAAGTTTAAGAGCAGCAGTTGATTTGAAAAAACTCGGTGAGAGGACTATATGGGTTGACTGTGATGTTATACAGGCAGACGGAGGAACAAGGGTAACATCTATTACCGGAGCCTTTATAGCAGTAGCAGATGCCATGATTAAACTTACAAAAGAAAATAAAGTAAAATCCAATCCATTAAAAGATTATGTTGCAGCTATAAGTGTTGGTAAAGTAAGAAATGAGATAATAGTTGATCTTAACTATACTGAAGATTCTACTGCACAGGTAGATATGAACCTCGTTATGACAGGGAAAGGAGAGTTTGTGGAAATTCAGGCTACAGGAGAAGAAAACACATTTTCAAGGGAAGATTTTAATAAGATGCTTGATTACGGAAAGTTAGCTATAGAGAAACTTATACATATTCAAAAACAGTTTGTAGAAGGGATACCATCAATATCCCACTGGGAAAGAAAAGATATTAAAGAGTTTGTTTATTTAGATAGATAGGAGGTCAAAATTGAGAGAGAGTCTTATTATACTTGGTTCCCAATGGGGAGATGAAGGAAAAGGAAAGATAGTTGACCTTTTAGCTCCGGATTTTGATTATGTAGTTAGATATCAAGGTGGAAGTAATGCAGGACATACGGTTATAGCAAATGGTAAAAAATATACTCTCCATCTCATACCTTCTGGAATACTACATGAAGGTGTTAAAAATGTAATAACAAACGGTGTAGTTGTAGATATAGATGAACTTTTAAAAGAGATGGAGAAAGTAAGAGAGATTGTTGGAGATTTTAGAGGAAAGTTATTTATAAGTGAAAGATCCCATATAGTTTTTCCATACCATAAGATACTTGACAGTTTGTCAGAGAAGTCAAAAGGAAAAGATAAAGTAGGAACAACTTTAAAAGGTATAGGTCCTACCTATATGACAAAGTATGCAAGAAGTGGAATAAGAATGGTTGACCTCTTTGACCCACCTTATTTTAGGAACAGGTTAGAAAAAGCCTTCTATGAAGCAAAAGAGATAGCTGAGAAAGTTTATAACGAAAATTTTGATATAGATTTAGATAAAATCTACTACGACACATTGAAAAATTTTGAAAGGATAGCTGATTTAGTTACAGATACATCTCTACTCTTAGATACAGCATTAAAAGAAGGAAAGAAAGTCCTATTTGAAGGTGCTCAAGGAACTATGTTAGATGTAGATATGGGAACTTATCCTTATGTAACTTCATCTAATGCTTCTGCACTTGGAATAACAGCAGGGACAGGAGTATCACCTAAGCTTATAGGACAGGCTAAGGTTTATGGGGTAAGTAAAGCCTATGTAACAAGAGTAGGAGAAGGTCCATTTCCAACGGAACTTAATGATGAAACTGGCTCAAGATTGAGAGAAGAAGGATATGAATACGGGTCAACAACTGGAAGACCAAGGAGATGTGGTTGGCTTGATTTAGTTGCATTAAAGTTTGCCTGCCGTGTAAACGGAATAGATGGCCTTATAATAACAAAGCTTGATATTTTAGATATATTTGATGAAATAAAAGTTTGTGTTGCTTATGATTATGAAGGAAAACAGATAACAGAATTTCCGGCATCTTTAAAAGTCTTATCAGAGTGTAAGCCAGTGTATAAAACATTAAAAGGTTGGAAAAGAACTACAAAAGGACTTAGAGATATATCTAAATTACCATCAGAAGCTATAGATTTTATAAAATTTATAGAGGATACCATACAAACGAAGGTAGTTATGCTATCAACAGGTCCAGAGAGAAATGAATATATATGGATATAATTAAGAGGCATTAGGGATGTATGATATTACAAAGGAAGCTCAAAAGAATGTTGCAACGGCAGGGTATACTCTAACTTTTTATGCAACAATGTTTGTCCTTTCTATAGTTGTGATAGCTATCATATCTTTTATACTTCTTACTTTTTACAATAAGAAAAGGCCTGATGATAAAAAGCTTTCCAATGTAAAAATTTTTCTAATATCTTTCTTTATAGGTTGGATGATCACAACCCTTGTTTTTGTGTATCGTATAGTTGTAATAGGTTTGTCTAAGTTAATGGGTGGCTAATATCAGATACATCTTTATAAATTTATCACTATCTCCCTTTTGGAATTTATGTATATTTTGTAAAAATACTGCAAATCTTGATTCACTGGAAGTATATAGGTATCCTTCCCAAAGGATAGATTTATTTGGAATTTTATCAGCCGTATCCTCGTCAACCAAAGCAACCATAGATTTATTTTTAGCATAGTAATCTAAAATCTGATTTTGTGAGTAATCTCTCAAAACTTTTCTTTTAGCATAGAAAGGTAAATTGTGGAAAAATCTGCCTTCTATTATAAGAGGTATAGATTTATCCGGAACATTGTCGTTAACAATTTGTCCTATCTGTTTGTATGGTCTAAATTTCTCTACCATAGGTAAAAGAGAAATTACAAAAATCATAAAAGTCATAAGCATAGAAACAAAGGGGGCAAGTTTTATATCTCTATATCTCAATAGATATAAAACTGGGAATATTGCAAAAATATACAACAGATAATCAAGTTTAAAGTAGTAAATCAGAAATATATTTAAAACTGTAATTATGGCTGTCGGTATAAAAAGTGATAGGTAAAAAATATATCTCTTTAAACCTTCCGGATTGTGATTTGCAAGGTAATAACCTACGAATATAGCCATCGGAATATGTGCTTGTATGAAGTATGTTGGTATCTTACCATTTGCTATTGTAAATATGATAAGTATAGTTATGAAGTAGCTGAATATAAAGCTGTGTTTATTTAAAAACTCTTTAAAGGCGTTGAAAAAGCTGTAATAAAATGTAAGAGAGTAAGGTAAAAACCCCCATAGTATAACCGTAGGATAAAAAAATATATCTGTTAACTTAAATTTTTCACCAAAAGCTCTATTTATAGTTTCTTTATTATAAACTTCCCAAAACTGCTGTCCAAACTTGATATCCATATACACAAGCCAGCTTAAACCTATAATTAATGATATTGGCAGTCCTATATAAGCTTTAATGGATAATAGTTTTTTGAAAAACTCTTCTAAATTAAACTTACTTTCACTAAGTAGGTAAAGACCTACTATACCACCAGCAACAAAGTAGTATGGATATCCCTTTGTTAAGACTGTTATACCCAAGAATATATAGGACAGATAGATGTATATGTTTTTACTTTCTTTATAACCTTTTAGAAAAAGGTAGATTGTTAAGGTCAGAAAAAATGTTAATGGAATTTCCGGAGAGGCATACCTTGAATTTATAACAATTTGAAAACTTAATATAAAGGCAAAAAATGAGTAGAGAGCAGTTTTTTTATCGTAAAGTAGAAGAGCTATTTTGTAAGTAATCCATCCGGTAGCAAGAGCCATAAGGACAATAGGAAGTCTGATAGCAAACTCATTAACACCAAAGATGAGGCAAGAGAGGGCTATAACCCAGTAAGTCATAGGAGGTTTTTCAAATCTTGGTTGGTAGTTGTAGTATATATCAAGAAAATTTTTACTATCAAACATCTCACGGACAGCTTCAGCATAAAAACTTTCATTCGGTATCCATATAGCGTTATACCAAAAATTCCAAAAATATACAAATACCGTTAAGAAAAACAGCGGATAAAATTTATATCTATCATTTAAACTACTTTCCATATAGCCTCCACTATCAACCTATCTCCTTCCCATATTTGTCCTATAAATTTATCTCCAACCTCAAACTCTCCTATACCTTTTGGAGTTCCTGTCATAATAATATCTCCATCTTCTAATGTGAAAAACTCTTTTATCTTTAGAAGTATATCTTCCGGTTTAAATATCATCAGAGATATATCTCCTTCTTGTTTTAACTTACCATTTATAAAAAGTTTCATTTTTAAGCTGTTTAAATCTTTAAATTTGACAAACTCTGAGAAAACAGCTGAGTTATCAAATGCTTTCGCTTTTTCCCAAGGTAATCCTTTTTTCTTTGCTTTTTCTTGCTGGTTTACAAGGGTAAGATCTATACCAAATCCTACACCTACTATATTTGAGTTTTCTACTATAAAAGAGATTTCTCCTTCATACCTACATTTTTCTTTTGGTTTAATCAGTTTGTCGGTTATTGAGGAGTTTGGTTTTATAAAAAGAATAATATCCTCCGGCATCTCATTTTCTAACTCTTTTATATGTTCAACATAGTTTCTACCTACACATACAACTTTAGACGGGACTATATCTCTGTCTTCAAAAATTACCTTCCTCAATCTATCTTCCTTGAAATAATTTTTTAAACTGGATTATATTATATAAAAACTTTTTGAGGTAAGAATGATAAATCTTAAAAATTTAAATTTTAAGGAGCTTGAAAACTTTGTTTTAGAAAAAGGTTGGCAGAAATTTAGAGCAAAACAGATAGCTAAGTGGCTTTATATAAAGAGAGTATCCTCTTATGATGAGATGACAGACCTTTCAAAGGATATAAGGAACACTTTAAAAGAGGAAACAGAGTTTGACAGTTTAGAGCTTCTAACTTATCAACAGTCTAAGTTGGATGGAAGTATAAAGTTTTTATGGAAACTAAAAGATGGTAACACTATTGAAACAGTTTTGATAAAAGAGAAAGATCATTGGACATTATGTGTATCTACTCAGGTTGGGTGTGCTGTTGGTTGTAGATTTTGTTATACAACAAAAGATGGACTTATAAGGAATTTAACTACTGCTGAGATAGTTGAGCAGTATATAAATGTTCAGAGATTTATGGGAGATAGTATTGAAAATCGGATATCTAATATAGTCTATATGGGAATGGGAGAACCTCTTGCAAACTATGAAAATGTTAAAAAATCTGTTCAGATTTTCACCCATCCTGATATGTGTAAACTTTCTCATCGTAAGATAACCATATCTTCAAGTGGAATACTTAACCAGATTAAGAAGATGTATGAGGACAAAGATTTTCCGGAAGTAAAACTCGCAGTTTCTTTAAATGCTTCATATCAAAATCAGAGACAGTTTTTAATGCCTATATCTCAGACAAATAGCCTTGAAGACCTTATGGCTCTTTTAAGAAGTATCCCCTTAAAACCTAGTTGGAGAATAACTCTTGAGTATGTCTTAATAAAAGATGTTAATGACTCTGATGAAGATGCAAAAAGATTAGTTAATCTTCTAAAGAGAGATAAAGATAGGTTTAAAGTAAACCTTATTCCATTTAACCCTTTCCCAGGGACACCTTTCCAAAGACCAGAGGAAGACAGAGTTTATAAATTTGAGAAGATACTGTGGGATAACAATATAGCTACTTTTATAAGGTGGAGTAAAGGAAGAGATATAGATGCAGCCTGCGGACAGCTTAGAAAAAAACACCTGGAAGAGGTAAATGCTTGATTATATAGTTGGAAAGGTTGTAGAGAAGAAGGAAGATAGTATAGTCCTTGATAAGAATGGATTTGGGTTTTTGATATATGTTCCAAATAGTGAAGATTTTGAAGAAGAATCTAAGGTTTACACCTACCTTCATATAAAAGAAGAAGCTATCTCTCTATACGGTTTTAAATCAAGGCAGGAGAGAGAACTTTTTATAAAACTTATATCACTTCACGGTATAGGAGTTAAACATGCTTTTTCTATACTATCCAATTTGACAGTAGAAGATTTTATAAATGCTGTAGAAACAGAGAATACTGCCCTACTGTCATCTATACCTGGAGTAGGTAAAAAAACGGCTCATAGATTGATAGTGGAACTAAAAGGCAAGTTAAATTTTGAAAGAGACCAAAAAACCCAAGATTTGATAGATATACTTCTAAATTTAGGTTATGATAGAAAGAAGGTTATAGATACAGTTTCAGAAGTAGATTTAAAAAAACTTTCGCTTGAAGATGCTGTAAAAGAAGCCTTAAAAATATTATCCAAAAATTAACTCTCTATCAAAGATTTTGAAAGTTCTTTTATAAAGTTTTCTGTTGTAGTTTTTAAATCTTTTTTAATTAAGTTGTAAAGCCAGCTTTTATCAACTTCTGCTGTTGGATTAGCTATAACTTCTCTCTTATCTGATATATCCTGTAAAATCTCTGCCGTTTCTTTAGATATGATTCTGTTTTCTGTAAGTCCTTCAAAACATCTTTTATTGTTGATTTTTGCTTGTCTTGATATATGCCTACATATCCACATAGCTGAATCTATATATACAGTTAGAAAATACCTTGTTCTATCAACAGCAAAATCATTGGAGCTAAACTCTTCAAAACTCATACTTTCAAATGTCTGTATTCTTTTAAGTTCAGATTTCATCACAGATAGGTTCTTATTTATCTTTACAAGGTTGACAGGTATCTTTAATTTTGGAGATTTCTCCTTGAGCTGTTTAACAACTATACTAAGTTCAGGGATAAAAAGACTGTCAATGGTAGATACTATATCTCTTGTAAGATGGTAAAGTTCTCTTTCAGAGTAGTTAAAATTTTCTTCAAATAACTTTCTTTTAAACTCTACAAAATCTTGAAATGTCCTGTTTAATTTAGGTGAGAATATGTCCATACCAGATATCTCTTTAAGGCAGTTTTCTCTCTGGACTTTTTGAGTTATCTCTTTTAACAGATGACAGGCAATCTCTTCAAGAAAATCAGAAGCTATTACAAGATAGTACTTTATTCTGTCTGGATACATAGGTGTAGATAAAAAAGTTTCCTCTCCTTTTTCTATTATCATCTTGATATTTTTCAATGTAGATTTTAACTTTGTTGCCTTCTGATTTAAAAACTCAATATCTATCATATATTTTCCTCGTGATAACTGTAGCTACTTATATTTTAACTCATAAAAAAATTTCTTTTTATAGCGATAATTATATAGAGGTGATATATTATGGAAGAGTTTAAAGTTGATCAAATTTTAAATATTAAACCTATATCAGATGAAACTTCCGGCAAGAGGGAGTTTTTGAAGAAAAAAAAGAAGAAAGAAGAGAGAGAAGAGAAACCTGCTACTAATCAGAAAAAAGAAGATGGACATATAGATATGTATGTTTAAATAACCGTTGCTATCTTTCTTAATCTTTCTAATTTATCCCTTATTTCTGCTGCTTTCTCAAACTCCCAGTTTGCTGCGTATTCCCACATCTGTTTTTCAAGTTTTTCAATTTCTCTTAGAAGGTCTTCCTCTGTATTTACATCTGCTGGTATCTCATTGTATATCTCAAGTATTCCAAGCTCTTCAAGAGATATTAGATCTTTTATCTCTTTTTTAACTGTCTTAGGAGTTATACCGTGTTTTTCATTATACTCTTGCTGTATCTTCCTTCTTCTCTCTGTTTCTTTTATCGTCTCTATCATTGCCTCAGTTAATTTGTCAGCGTAAAGTATAGCTTTTCCATTTTCGTTTCTAGCTGCTCTTCCTATAGTTTGTATTAAAGCTGTTTTAGACCTCAAAAAGCCCTGTTTATCTGCATCTAAAATTGCAACTAATGAAACCTCCGGCATATCCAAACCTTCTCTAAGGAGATTAACTCCTACAACTACATCGTATTTACCTTCTCTAAGCTCTTTTATTATCTTTGCTCTCTCTATGGTGTCTATCTCGGAGTGAAGATAAACGGCTTTTATTCCTCTCTCTTGAAGGTAGTCTGATAGATGTTCTGCCATTTTTTTAGTAAGTGTTATAACTATGGCTCTCTCATTTCTCTCTTTTACCTTCCAAATTTCAGAGATAATATCATCTATCTGTCCTTCTGGTTTTTTGACTTCTATTATAGGGTCTAGTAAGCCTGTAGGTCTTATTATCTGCTCTACAATAACTCCCTTTGACCTTTCTATTTCCCACTCTGCTGGTGTTGCTGATACATATATAGCCTTCTGTATTTTTTGAATAAACTCTTCAAACTTTAAAGGTCTGTTATCATAGGCTGACTTCATCCTCCAGCCATACTTTACAAGGTTATCCTTCCTTATAAAATCTCCGTTATACATCGCTTTAATCTGCGGAATAGTTACATGGGACTCATCAACTATAAGTAAAAAGTCCTCAGGAAAATAGTCAATAAGTGTGTAAGGTGGTTCTCCCGGTTTTCTTCCATCAAAGTATCTTGAGTAATTTTCTATCCCTTTGCAAGTTCCAAGTTCTATCATCATCTCTATATCATAGTTTGTTCTCTGCCACAGTCTGTTTGCTTCTATCTCTTTGCCTGCTTTTCTAAATTCTTCTACTTCTATTTCTAAATCTCTCTGTATCTGCTTTATAGCTTCCATCATATCCGGTCTTGGAATTACATAGTGGCTTGCTGGAAATATCACTGTTCTTTCTAATTTTCTTTTTACATCTTTGTTGAATATATCAAGCTCTGATATTGAATCTATCTCATCACCAAAGAACTCAACTCTTATGATTATATCCTCTGAGTATGCCGGTAATATCTCAACAGTGTCTCCTTTTACTCTGAAGGTTCCTCTTTTGTAAGAAAAGTCATCTCTCTGGTATTGAAGTTCAACTAACTTACGGAGAAAAGATTGCCTATCTATCTGCATTCCTCTATAAATCTGAAGTCTAAGTTTTTCATAAAATTCTGGTGTTCCAAGTCCGTATATACATGATACAGATGCAACTACTATCGTGTCAGACCTCTCTATCAAACTTTTGGTAGCTGAGTGTCTTAATCTATCTATGGCGTCATTTATGGCACTGTCTTTTTCTATGTATAGGTCTTTCTGTGGAATATAAGCTTCCGGCTGGTAGTAGTCGTAGTAGGATACAAAATACTCTACAGCGTTATGTGGAAATAACTCTTTTAACTCCCGGTAAAGCTGGGCTGCAAGGGTTTTGTTGTGAGATAAAACTAAGGTAGGTCTTCCATACTTTTCTATAACATTTGCTATTGTAAATGTTTTTCCTGTCCCTGTAGCTCCAAGTAAAACCTGCTCATTAACACCGTGTTTTAGATTTTCATAAAGCTGTTTTATAGCTTTTGGTTGGTCTCCAGTTGGTTTAAAAGGAGATTCTAACTTAAAAGGCGATTTACCCATTTTACTTCCCTTATATCAGACTGAGTAAAAAGCCGTGTCTCAATCCCCATTCTGATATTTTGATTGTATCTCTGTTAAAAATCTCCATTGCTGTTTGGAATATGGCTATCCCAGATATTATTGCCTCTGCTCTTTTATCTTCTATCATAGGTATTGCCTTTCTCTCTCTAATTGTCATTGAAGAGAGTTTGTTAAACCACTTTGTTATTGCATCATAACTTAAGACACTATCGTGGACTTTTTTAGAGTCATAAGGGTATATATGTTTTTCTAAGGCTACTACCGTTGTGATAGTCCCTCCAAGTCCTACAAGCTCCTTTGCATCTGACATACTTTGATACGCCTTTTTTATATTTTCTCTCAAAAACTCCTTTAAATTTTTCAACTCTTCTTCTGTAGGTGGGTCTGATTTTATAAATGTTTCCGTGAGATTAACTATACCAAATGGGAAAGATATTGAGTTTATCAAATTTTCTCCTTTTCCGTAGGCAAACTCCGTGCTTCCTCCTCCTTGGTCAATAACTACAAAACTGTCTTTTATATTTAATGCTTTTGCTGTTGCAAGGAATGAAAGTTTAGCCTCTTCTTCTCCAGAAATAACTCTAACATCTATACCTAAATCTCTAACCTGTTTTAAAAAATCTTCTGCATTTTTAGCTTCTCTACAAGCCTGAGTTGCTACTGCGTATATATTCTCTACTCCAAACTCTTTTGCCAACATAACATACTCTTTTAATGTGGTAAGAGTTTCACCTACAGCTTCTCTTTGAAGGTATCCTGTCTCTTTTAATCTTCTACCAAGAGCAGTAATTTTTCCAATAGAGAAAATCTCCTCAAAAGATTTATCCGGATGGATGGCAACTATCAGCATCCGGGTTGAGTAAGTCCCTATATCAACGATAGCTACTTTTTTAGCCATTACTCAATAAACACCTGTCCTTCTATAGGAGATACATCTATACCTTGATTTATAAGCCAGTTGATAGCCTTTTCAATTTCTTCTTCTGAGCCAATAAGTTCAAGTTCTAACCAACCGACTTTCTCTTGGACATTTGCTTTTCTTATGTTTATATCTACATCAAAAGTTTTACAGAGTCTACTGAGTATCGGCTCTTTTATCTTTTCTACCGGATAGATAAGTTTTAATTTCATTCCACTCATATTTATCCTCTTCCACCGGCTATTGCAGGAATTATTACTACAGTATCTCCATCTTTTATAGGAGTGTCTTTACCTTGTAAAAATCTTATATCCTCATTATTTACAAAAAAGTTAACAAACTTTCTAATTTCTCCATTTTCATCTACGAGTCTTCCCTTTATTCCGGGAAATTCTCTCTCAAGTACATCTATAAGTTCAGCTATTGTTGATGCTTCAACGGTGACCTCACCTTGTCCCTGAGTAATTCTTCTTAAAGCTGTAGGTATTCTTACGGTTATAGCCATATTCTAACCTCCTGTTTATTTTAACTTAAGCAAAGGGTATTACTTTTCACCTATTACTTTCTGTTTAAACTCCATAAGTGATGGTTTTATATGAATAGGTTTATTAAGTTTTCCTTCAAGGACTTCCATTGTTTTATATCCATTTCCAGTTATGTATGCTACAACTATCTCATCTTTTCCTATTAATCCTGCTTGAGCAAACTTTTTAAGGACTGCTATAGTTGTTCCTCCAGCTGTTTCTGTGAATATACCTTCTGTCTTGGCAAGAAGTTTTATACCTTCTATAATCTCTTCATCTGTTGCTATTTGTATATCTCCTTTACTTTCTTTCGCAACCTTTACAGCGTATGGTCCATCTGCTGGATTACCTATAGCTATAGATTTTGCTATTGTGTTAGGTTTTACTGGTTTTATGAAATCTCTTCCTTCTTTAAAAGCTTGGTATATAGGGCTACATCCTTCAGCTTGGGCTCCGAGCATTCTTGGAAGATTTCCTTCCACAAGTCCTAAATCTTTAAGTTCATTAAAACCTTTCCATATCTTTGTGTATAGTGATCCAGAGGCAAGAGGTGCTACTACAACATCAGGAATTTTCCAACCAAGTTGCTCTGCAACTTCAAAAGCAAGAGTTTTTGAACCTTCAGAATAAAAAGGTCTCACGTTTATATTTACAAAAGCCCAACCAAACTCATTTGCTATCTCAGAAGATAATCTATTAACATCATCGTAATTACCATCTACGGCTACAACAGTAGGATTAAATACTAAGCTACCTATTATTTTGTTTGTTTCAAGATTTGAAGGTATAAATACATAACAGTTCATTCCGGCTGATGCTGCATGAGCTGCTACGGAGTTTGCAAGGTTTCCGGTAGAGGCACAAGCTGCTGTGTCAAATCCAAATTCCTTTGCTTTTGAAAGAGCAACAGCAACAACTCTATCTTTAAAGGAGAGTGTAGGATGATTTACGGAGTCATCTTTTATATAGAGATTGTTAAGCCCAAGTAATCTGCCGAGATTCTCAGCTTTTATTAGTGGTGTAAATCCAGCTGAAAGTCCAACTGTTGCCTTCTCTACTGGAAGGAGGTCTATATATCTCCATAAACTTTTTGGACCTTTTTCTATCTTCTCTCTTGATATATTTCTCTTTATCTCTTCATAATCGTAAACTATTTCTAATGGACCAAAGCAAAATTCACATACGTGGAGTGGTTCTACCGGATATTCAGCTCCACACTCTTTACATTTTAAAGCTTTGACTTTTGCCAACTCACTCCTCCGAAAAAAAGAAAATTGCTTATATTATACCTTATAAATTTTTAAAAATTTAAAAAAATAGAATTAATGATAGAATTTGGTTTTGTGGTAGAATATTTATTCAATTTTGACAGGAGGAGTAAGTCTTGCTAACATTTCCGGTAGAAGAAGCACTAACCTTTGATGATGTTCTACTTTTGCCCCAAAAATCTGATGTTTTACCTCATGAAACTGATGTGAGTTCATATCTGACTCCAAATATAAAGGTAAATATTCCCCTTGTATCTGCAGCTATGGATACAGTTACAGAACATAGATTAGCTATAGCTTTGGCCAGAGAAGGTGGAATAGGTATAATCCACAGAAATATGTCTATAGAAGACCAGATGTATGAAGTTGAGAAAGTAAAAAAGGCAGAATCCGGAATGATTATGGATCCGGTTACTATATTTCCCCATCAGACTGTTGAAGAAGCTCTAAATATTATGTCTATCTATAAAATATCCGGAGTTCCGGTTGTTGATGAAAACAAAAGATTAGTGGGAATACTTACAAACAGAGATCTAAGGTTCATACATAAAAAAGACTATAAGAAACCGGTATCTGAATTTATGACGAAAGAACCCCTTGTTACAGCAAAGGAAGGAGTATCTCTTGATGAGGCTATCGAGATATTACAGAAACATAAAATTGAGAAACTTCCGGTTGTAGATGAAAACGGAATAATAAAAGGTTTAATCACTATAAAAGATATAGTAAAAAGGAAAAAGTATCCTAATGCATGTAAAGATGCTTACGGAAGGTTGAGAGTTGGTGCTGCTGTAGGAGTTGGTCCAGATACAATGGAGAGGGTTAAAGCCCTTGTCTCTGTCGGTGTTGATATTATTGTGGTGGATACTGCCCATGGACACTCGGTTAGGGTATTGGAAACAGTTGAAAAGATAAAAGGTGAATTTCCTAACTTAGATGTAATAGGTGGCAATATAGCTACTGCAGAAGCAGCAGAAGACCTTATAAAAGCTGGAGCAGATGGAGTAAAGGTTGGAATAGGACCGGGGTCTATATGCACAACAAGGGTTGTTGCCGGAATAGGTGTTCCTCAGATTACGGCGATAGCTAAATGTTCAGAAGTCACCAAAAAATACGGAAAGACACTGATAGCAGATGGTGGAATTAGATACTCCGGGGATATCGTTAAAGCAATTGCGGCTGGAGCTGATACGGTTATGCTTGGAAGCCTCTTTGCTGGGACAGAAGAATCTCCGGGAGAAAGAATTTTCTATCAAGGAAGGTCTTATAAGGTTTACAGAGGAATGGGCTCTCTTGGAGCGATGAAAGCAAGATTTAGCAGTGATAGATACTTTCAGGAAAGTGTTGAGAAATTCGTTCCGGAAGGTATTGAAGGAAGGATACCATTTAAAGGACCTATTTCTGATGTAGTTTATCAACTTGTCGGTGGATTAAGATCCGGAATGGGTTATACTGGATGTAGGACCATAAAAGATCTTCAAGAAAAAACAAAGTTCATAAAGATAACAAACGCCGGATTAAGAGAGTCCCACGCCCACGATATATATATAACACAGGAAGCACCAAACTATTGGATAGAATAAACTTTAGAGGTAAAAATATGGAAAATCTAAATGAATTTCAGATGCTTTTAGCTCAAGAGATAACTAACCTTGAACGTTTTATAGTGAAAAGTCCCCTTGCAACGAATGAATTTTGGAGTGAGTGGCAGAAGAAAGCTGGAGAGATAGTTATAACAAAAGCAGCCATAAAAAAAGCATTAAAGACATACGAAGGAAAGCTTTCGGCAGAACAGATAATAAAACTATCAGCAATGTTAGATGCCTATAAGGAGATATCAGTTTATCTGGAGCTTTTAAGAGAGACAGCTTTAAAGATAAAAGGTACAGAGATAGAAGGTCTTAATCTCTTTGACTCTATAGAAGGAGAGAGTGAAGAAGATTTATAAAGAAGGAGGGTTCTATGTTTAACAATTATCTTACTCTGAAAGATGTAGATGTTAAAGAAAAGAGAGTTTTTGTAAGAGTAGATTACAATGTCCCCCTTGATGAATACGGAAATATAGAGGATGATATAAGGATAAGAGAAACCATACCAACTATAAATTATCTTCTTGATAATGGTGCTACGATCATACTTGCTTCTCATCTTGGAAGACCAAAGGGAAAACCAGACCCAAAATACTCACTATATCCTGTAGCAAAGAGATTGGAGAGACTTTTGGGAAGAGAGGTAAAATTTTTACCGGATTGTGTAGGAAGTGCTGTAGAGGAAGCAATAAGTAAAGCAAAACACGGAGATATATTCTTACTTGAAAATTTGAGATTCCATAAAGAAGAAGAGAATAATGACCAAGAATTTGCTAAGAATTTAGCAAAATTAGCTGATGTATATGTAATTGATGCATTCGGAACCTGCCATAGAAAACATGCCTCTATGTATGGAATAAAAGATTATATTAAACCTGTAGTTATTGGATTTTTATTAGAAAGAGAACTTGATTACTTTAGAAAAGCCCTACTAAACCCCCAAAGACCTGTTGTTGCATTTTTGGGAGGTTCAAAGGTATCTTCTAAGCTTGGAGTTATAGAGTTTTTACTTGATAAAGTAGATAAGATATTTATCGGTGGAGCAATGGCATTTACATTCCTGAAAGCTCAGGGTTATAAAGTTGGGTCTTCCTTAGTTGAAGATGATATGCTTGAAAAAGCTCTTGAGATAGTAGAAAAAGCTAAAAAGAGAGATGTTAAATTTTATCTGCCTGTTGACTTTATATGTGGTCAAGCTGTATCGGATCAAACTCCAGTTATCGAGGTTGCTTATCAGGAAATTCCTTCTGGATGGTTAGGATTAGATATTGGACATGCTTCTGTAATGTTGATAAAAGAGATAATAAAAGATGCTCAAACCATAGTTTGGAATGGACCTATGGGAGTATTTGAGATAGATAAATTTAAGATGGGAACTTTTGAACTTGCCCATGCAATAGCAGAAAGTCCAGCTTTATCAATAGCCGGTGGTGGAGATACAGATTATGCAATCCACAAAGCCGGAGTAGTAGATAAGATAAGCTATCTATCTACAGGAGGAGGTGCCTTCTTAGAACTACTTGAAGGAAAGCAACTTCCTTGTCTTGAAGCTATAACAAAGAAAGAGGAGTAATGTGAGTTTCCTGCAGGTTGCAAAAGAGGCTGCAGTTATAGGTGGGAGCATACTGAAAGAAAATTTTAAAAAGATAAAACACTCTGATATTGAATCAAAAGGAATAAAAGATTTTGTTACATATGTTGATAGATTATCTGAGGAGAGAATTAGAAACTATATACTCTCTGTATATCCTAACCATTCTTTTTTAGGTGAAGAGGAAGGAACATTTGGAAACAGTGAGTTTGTCTGGATAGTAGACCCGTTAGATGGAACCAAAAACTATATCTGTGGTTTTGAAATCTTTGCCGTTTCTGTTGCACTTAAGAGGGAAGATGAGTTTTTAGCTTCAGCTATATACATTCCTATGTTAGATAAACTTTACTATGCAGAAAAAGGTTCTGGAGCATACTTAAATGGTCAGAGGATAAAAGTCTCAAATAGACCTGTTGAAAATGCAGTTGTAGCAACAGGATTTCCTTTTAGGAATATTAAAGAACTTGATAGCTATATATCAATGTTAAAAAAAGCAATGATAACCTTTTCCGGAGTAAGAAGGCCAGGAGCAGCTGCTATAGACCTTGCTTTAGTTGCAGAAGGTGTTTTTGACGGTTTTTTTGAGATGAAGTTATCTATATGGGATATAGCAGCTGGAGCTTTACTGATAGAAGAGGCTGGAGGTGTGTATTCAAACTTTGAAGGTAAAAAAGATTTATCTGATGGTAATATAATAGCTGGTGGACCTGATATATATAAAGTTTTATTTGATATTGTCAGTTCAGAGTACAAAGTTTAGCCAAATTTACACTCTCTTTTTAGGGGACAGTTTAAACAGGCTGGCTTTTTCTTGCAGAAAATCTTACAATGTTCTACTATCAAAGCGTGAAACTCTTTATAAATCTCAATATCATTTAGGATGTTATCTGTTATAATCTTTTGAAGATTATCATAGCTGATGTTTTCATCACAGAAACCAAGTCTTGAAAAAAGTCTCTTGGTATAGCTGTCTATAACAAAGTAAGGTTTATCAAAGGCATATAGCAAGATAGAATCAGCGGTTTCTTTACCTATACCTTTTATAGAAAGTAGATTTTGACGATTAATTTCTTTACCACTTAAAAATAGTTTTGCAATCTCCTTTAAAGTGATAGATTTTCTCTTATAAAATCCAGCAGGCTTTATCAGATACTCAAGCTCACTAATATTCATTTCTAAGATTTTCTCAAAGGATATAGCATTTTTATTTATTAGGTTCTCTATTGCTTTTTCTACATTTTTCCAAGAAGTGTTTTGTGTAAGAATTGCACCTACCGTTATCTCTACAATTTTATCTTGACCATCATGAACTGGCCACCAATTTTGATAACCAAATAGATTTAGCAACGATTTATAAACATCAAAAATTTTTGATATAACCATAAAATATATTATAATTCTGTTTTACTTTGATTCCTAAAAGTTGTGAGGCAAACTATGAAAAAAGTCAAGATTGGATTTATATGTACTGGAAACTCTGCAAGAAGTCAGATGGCAGAAGGATTTGGAAAGTATTTTGCAAAACTTTACGGTAAGGATGTTGAGGTTTACTCTGCAGGTTCCAACCCTTCTGGATATGTCCATCCGAAAGCTATTGAAGTTATGAAAGAAATAGGTATAGATATATCAGACCAATATTCAAAAAGTTTAAATGAGATACCTATTGATGAACTTGATTATGTTATAACATTATGTGGAGAAGCTGCTGAAACCTGTCCTGTAATTCCGGGAGCAAACACTCAACATTGGGGGCTTCCAGATCCTGCAAAAGTTATAGGCCAAACAGAGGACACAAAGATAAATGCATTTAGAAAAGTCAGAGACCAGATAAGAGAAAAAGTAGAAGACCTTATAAAGAGCCTTTAATAGATGACGGTATTTTTACATTTTGTTGTATTCTTAATAACTCTCTTTTTTGTCATAAAACAGCCATGGAAAATAGGTATAGGTTGGAGTGCTACTGTAGGAGCCATTGTTAGTCTTACTTTAGGTATAGTATCTATCGATGATGTAAAAAAAGTTGTTGAGATTGTTTGGGATCCTACTATTGCTTTCTTAGGCATAATCTTTATATCTATAATTCTTGATAAAATTGGCTTCTTTGAGTGGGCTTCTCTTCATATGATACATTTTGCAAAGGGGGATGGTAAAAAACTTTTTATATACGTTATACTTTTAGGTACTGTTATATCAGCTTTTTTTTCAAATGATGGAGCAGCACTGATAATTACACCTATAGTTTATCAAAAAATAAAACACCTTGGATTAAGAGAGAAAACAATGCTTCCATTTATAATGGGAAGTGGTTTCGTTGCTGATACAACAAGCTTACCACTTATAATATCTAATCTGGTTAATATACTTACAGCAGATTACTTTCATATTGGTTTTTTTGAGTATGCTTTAAGAATGGTGTTTGTAAATCTGTTTTCACTGATAGCTACAATAATTGTTTTGTATCTTTTCTTTAAAAAAGACCTTATAAAGAGATATGACATGGAAGCTTTAGAAGATAAACCACCAAAATTTGCAATAAAAGACCCATTTGTATTCAAGATAACTTGGTTTGTAGCATTTGGAATGTTAATAGCTTTCTTTATAAGTGAGATATACTACCATATACCGGCTTCATTTATTATAGTTACTGCAAGTTTAATTCTACTTTTGGCTTCATTAAAAAATAGAGTTTTTGATACGAAAGTAGTTCTTTTAAAAGAAACTCCTTGGAAAATTATAGTTTTTTCTATAGGTATGTATGTGGTTGTTTATGGACTTAAAAATGCCGGACTTACAACAGAGCTATCTAATTTAATAAAAATATCTTTAGATTACGGAGAGTTTTCAGCTATCTTCTTTACAGGATTTTTAGCTGCATTTTTATCTTCGGTTATGAATAATCTGCCTTCTGTGATGATAGTTAATCTATCAATAGATGAGTTAAATGTTCCTATTGATATAAAAAAGATTTTAGGATATGCAAATATTATAGGTTGTGACCTTGGACCTAAGATAACACCTATTGGTTCTCTAGCAACACTGTTGTGGCTTCATGTACTTGAAAATAGAGGAATAAAAATAGGATGGGGATACTACTTCAAAACAGGAATAATCCTAACTATTCCCGTTCTTATATTTACCTTATTTGGACTTTATATAATCATTAAGATTTTTGGTTAGAAAATGGTAAAATGAGTTTTCAACAGAAGAAAGGCGGATATTTTTCTGAGTTATTATGAAAAATCCACGTTTTATTATTGTGTCTTTTATCTTTATCTCTTTAAGTATATTACAGCTTAGCATCTCAGAAACAACCAACTTTGATATAAAAGAGATAAAGTTAGTGTTTTGGACTATTTTTGCAATTGCTTTGCTACTTGATATCTCCATAACAGGTTTTAGCCGTGTTTTTAATCTACTTTCAACAACATTTCTCGTTCCACTTCCCTGTTCTCTCATTATAATCTGATAGTCTTGAAGTTGGTCTAATGTTATACTTGTAGGAATAGGATTATCCATTGAAGCTACTAAAATAATCTCATCTTCATAGAATTTTTTGGCAAATAGTTTTGTTGAATCAATATCATCTTCTATCAGTCCTAAGTTAAATATTCTTGATAAAACTCCCTCTTCTACCTCTTTTGAATTTCCTACAAATAGATTTAATCTTATATCCGAATTGATTTTATAAAACTGGGGTATTACCTTTGGAAGTAGAAAGTCTCCTATAGTAGAGCTTGAGCCGACTGTTAATACATTCTTTTTTGATATCTTTAACTCTTTTAACTCTTCTTCAAGATAAGAATACTCATTTAGTATATTTTGGGCATGTTTGTAGAGAAGTTTTCCTTCTTCTGTAAGTTCTATGTTGTTTTTCGATCTTTTAAATAGGGTTACTCCAAGGTAGTTTTCTAACTTCTTTATTTGAAGAGTAACTGTTGGTTGAGATATAAATAGCATCTGTGCTGCTTTTGATATACTCTTAACATCTGCTACTGTTTTAAATATTTTTAATTTATGGTAATCAAGGACTTCCATCTAAACTCCTGTGTGCTTCTTCTACTACTATAATTATATTATCTTCAGATAATCTTTTACACTCCCTGCCTTTCTTTATATGTGCTAAAAACTCTATATTACCTTTCGGTCCTTTTATAGGTGAATAACTTAAATTTTCAGTGCAATAACAACTTTCCTCAAGAGAGTTTATTACAGATTTTATTGCTTTTGTATGAAGGTTTTTATCTTTTACTACTCCGTCTTTTACTTCTCTTTTAGAAAGCTCAAACTGAGGTTTTATAAGAATAACTAAGTCAGCATTTTCCTTAATGAGATTACATATATTTGGAAGTATCTTTGTTATAGATATAAAAGATACATCTGACACTACTATATCAACAGGCTCAGGAATTTCCCTTTCCGTAAGATACCTTGCATTAAACTCTTCTATTGATACAACTCTTGGATCTTTTCTAAGTTTTTCGTGAAGTTGATGTTTTCCTACATCTACAGCATAAACTTTTTCTGCACCGTGCTGTAATAGGCAATCTGTAAAACCACCAGTAGAGGAGCCTATATCAAGACAGATTTTATCTTTTACATTTATCTTAAAAACTTCCAAAGCTTTTTGAAGTTTAAAACCTCCCCTTGAAACAAATGGAAGACTCTCTTTTATATATATATTGGCTTCTGTATCAACTTTTGTTCCTGGTTTATCAACTTTCTGACCATTTACAAAAACAACACCGGACATTATGAGAGCTTGAGCTTTTTCTCTACTTTCTACCAGATTTCTATCAACAAGAAGTTTATCTATCCTGTCTTTTTTCATTTATAAACTTTTCTTTTAAATATATCTTTAGGAGATACTACTTTTTCTATAAACACCTTTCCATCAAGGTGGTCTATCTCATGTTGGATAACGACAGCTTCAAAACCTTCTGTATCAAAGGTTATTAAATTACCGTTTATATCCTGTGCTTCTACTTTTATGTAATAAAATCTCTTTACATTTCCGGTATAATCAGGAACAGACATACAGCCTTCTCTAAATATAATTTCTCCCTCACCGTATATTATTCTCGGATTTGAGAGAACCATAAGTCCGTGGGATACTACATTTGTTTTATGGGTGCTTCTTGAAGAATCTACTACAATTGTCCTTATATGTTTATTAACCTGGGGAGCAGCAATTCCTACTCCTCCTGGAGAGTTATACATAGTGTATATAAGTTTATCTACAAAATTCTTAAAATCTTTACCAAAATCTTCAACTTCCTTTGAAACAATCTTTAATCTCTCGTCAGGATACTTTAAAATCTCAAGTTTTTCCATTTAAAGCTCTGCTTCTTCAACGGGATTAACAGATATATCTACCTTTAGAGAGTCTTTAAGGTTATCTATACGGCTTTTAAGTTCTTCAAGTGATATATCTTCGGGAAGTTCTGCCTCTATAAACATTATATAGAGGTTAGAAGATTTTTCTGTTCTTAAATCTGATATGTTAATATTTAAGTCTGCCAAAGTTTGTGATACATTATAAACTATTCCCGGTTTATCAGCTCCGTAAACTACTATATTTAGTATATCTCCGTATTTGAAAAGCTTTTTTGAATATGTTTCTTCTGGTATCTCTTTAAGAGATACAGTTAAATTTTCTTCTCTTTCAAGTTTCTCAAAGTTTGTTTTTAAAGACTCTCCATTTTCACCCTTTACAATCAACATTATTGTAAATTCATTGTTAAGTCTTGTCATAGAGGAATCTTCTATATTAAAACCGTTTTCATACAGTATTTTTGTAACTTTTGCAACTATGCCAGGTTTATCCTCCCCAAAAGCGGTTATTATGTAGTGAGCCATTATATCTCCTCTTCCTCGGCTTCAAGTTCTTCTAAATATGCTCTGTAATCTTCTGCTGTCATAAGGTCCTCTATCTCTTGAATGTCTTTTACCTGTATATCACATATCCAACCATCACCGTAAGGGTCGGAGTTTATAACAGATGGGTCATTTGATAAATCCTCATTTATGGATATTATCTTTCCTGTTAGAGGAGAATAGATTTCTGAGACAGCTTTTACAGACTCAACAGAAGCTATAACCTCTCCGGATTCTACTTCTCTTCCAAGTTCTGGTAAATCAACAAAAACAACATCTCCAAGCTGATGCTGTCCGTAATCAGTAATCCCTATCGTAGCTACATCTGAATCTATCTTTACCCATACATGTTCTTTTGTGTAATAAAGATTATCTAAAACCTTATAATCCATACTTTTATTGCCTCCTAAAATTACTTTTAAACTATTCTACCATAAATGACTATTAGGTTATAATAGAATAACTTTATTCTGGGAGAAACTATTATGGACTCAAAAGAGCTAATAAATGAAATTTTAAATCGGCTTCAAACTGATATAAAAATATTGGAAGTGATTTCTACAGAATCGTCTACTTTACCTTAATAGAATCTGTAAAAAAGAAGGATGTTTTGAATCAGAGGTAATTGTAAACACAGAGATAGGGATATATAGATTCTCTTACTGTCTTTGCGAAACCGAAAATGGCGCTATATTCTGTGAAGCTGAGAAGGTAGCTATAGGTTGGTAAATATTATTTTGATATAATAATTAAAACTACTTGATATATTTTCAAAAAAAGTTTAATATTTTATAACTAACGTTGTTTTAAAAAACTTTAAAGAGGCGAAGGTATGTCTTGGATAAGCTTAGATAAGGCAAAAGAGTTTGAGGCAAGGTTTGGATATGTAAAAGCCTCAGAGAGTAAGGGCGTTGTTTCTGTAGAAGTTCCAAAGGATAAATTTATAGAATTTCTAAAATTCCTAAAAGAAGATCCAGAACTTAATTTTCGGATGTTTTTAGACCTGACAATAATCGACCATGGAGAGAAAGAAAACCCAAGATTTCAAGGTGTAGTTATCTTATTCTCTCCGAAAAATCAAAATAGAATAATAGTTAAGACATGGGCTGAAAATGAGACTTTACCTACTCTCACAACCCTTTGGAAAGGTGCAAAGTGGGCAGAGAGAGAAGCCTGGGATATGTTTGGAATTAAATTTGATGGACACGAGAATCTAGTAAGAATGCTCCTATGGGAAACTTATCCTTATTATCCTCTAAGAAAAGATTTTCCTATTGAAGGTATAAAAGATACTGAACTTCCATCTTTAAATGAGACTCTAAGGGGAGATGCCTTAGAAGGTCTATTTAACTATGACAGGATGCACACTGCAATACCAACTATGGAAGACCTTGAGATAACTCAGAAAAAGAGAATGCCTGTAAAAAGTTCCCAGATAGTTTTAAACTGGGGACCTTTACATCCAGGAACTCACGGGACAATATGGTTTTTATTTGACCTTGATGGTGAGTATGTAAAACAGTGTGATATCATCATAGGACAGTTACATAGAGGAGTAGAAAAACTTGGAGAGAACGTAAACTGGCAACAGTTTATACCTTATACAGATAGAATGGATTATATAGCAGCTATAAATGAAAATCACGCCTATGTTTTAGCAGCTGAAAAGCTCCTCGGTATTGAGATTCCAGAAAAAGCTAAGTGGATTAGAACTATGATGGCTGAGCTTTCGAGGATAAACAGCCATCTTCTGTGGCTTGGGACTTATGCCCTTGACCTTGGTGCTTTGACAATGTTCCTATACACTTTTAGAGAAAGAGAAAAGATAATGGATATTATAGAGGGTATTACCGGAGCAAGATTTACAATAAATTATTTCAGAATAGGTGGTGTATTTGCAGACCTTCCTTACGGTGCTTTAGATGCGATAGAACATTTAATAAAGGATTTACCTGAAAGAATCAATGACTATGAGACATTACTTACAAGAAATAGAATTTGGCTTTCAAGGAATAAAGGTGTATGTGTGATTACAGAGGAAGACGTATATGACTATGGTTTAACAGGAGCTGTTGCTAGAGGTTCCGGCGTTGCCTACGATATAAGAAAAATTGATAAGTATGATGCCTACGGTGAGGTTGATTTTGATATACCTGTTGGAGAAACAGGTGATTCTTACGATAGATACCTTGTCAGAATGGAAGAGATGAGACAGAGTATAAAAATTATTCAGCAATGTGTAGCAAAACTTAGAAAGATGTCAAAGAACGATCCATACTTTTTCCAAACTCCAGATGAGAAGAAACTAAAGGTTACAATAGATGGAAGAGGTATGAAACTTCCAGCCGGTGAAGTTTATGCTTCTTCAGACAACCCAAGAGGTGAACTTGGATTTTACATATATAATAAAAAAGATAGTTTAAAAGCCCATAGAATGAGAATAAGATCAGGTGCATTCTATAACTTACAGATATTTACAAAAGCAATAATAGGAAGACCTATAGCAGATGCCGTAACACTTTTATCAACAATTGACCCTGTAGTAGGTGAAACAGATAGATAGGAGGTAAATTATGGGAATAAAAAAGGTAGGATCTAAACCTCAAACTTTGATTGAAAAAATATTTTTCCTTGATTTTATAAAAGGTCTTAAAACTACGATAAAACATCTTTGGAAGAAAGTTATAACAGTAGATTTTCCTTATGAGGTGGTAGTGCCCCCTCCAAGATTTAGAGGTGTTCACGGTCTTAGGACTGTTGATGGAACTGAGAATCCGGAATTTGATAGCTGGGTTAAAAGACTTAAGATTAAGCCACCTGAAATAGGTGAGACAAGATGTATAGCGTGTAAATTCTGTCAAGCAGCATGTCCTGTTCCAGAGCTTTTTGATATACAGGCAGAGAAACTTGATGTTCCGGAAGACCATCCTCACTATGGCTTGAAAGTTATGACTGTTTTCAATATGGATCTATCAAAATGTACATTCTGTGGTCTGTGTACTCAAGCTTGTCCAACAGACTGTATCATAATGACAGATATATATGACTTATCAGCATATACAAGGAGAAACTGGGTTTTAGATAAAGATATGCTTACACAGATAGCAAATGATTTTATAGCAAGAAGGAGAGATGAGAAATTTAATCAACAATCACAGTGGAGAGAAGACCAGAAGCTCTGGCCTGAGTATGATAATACAAGAGAAAAACTCTGGGACTTCAATATGCCTAAGTTAGGTCCAAACTACATAGACCAAACAACTTAATGAAGTTATCCGGAAAAACAGAGTTAGTTGACTACATAAGAAATTTAATAAAAGAGAGGGGGGCTATCTCTTTTAGAGACTTTATGGAGATAGCCCTTTATCATCCAGAGTATGGATATTACACATCATACAAAGAAAAGATAGGTGGATTTGGAGATTACTTTACAGCCTCTGAGTTGGATCCTATCTTTGGACAACTCCTATCAAAGCAGTTTGTAGAAATTTATGAGAATTATTTTAAAAATCAATTTATAAACATTGTAGAGATAGGCTCAGGAAAAGGATACCTACTACACGATATTATCAGATATATAAAGAATTTCTATCCGGACATATATAAAAACATAAAGTTTATATCTGTAGAAAAATCTGGATATCACAGGCAGTTACAGAAAGATTTACTTAAAGATTTTGATAATATAGATTACATTCCGGATATATCTGACCTTCCTAAAATTAAAGGAATAATATACTCAAATGAGCTTTTTGATGCTATTCCAGTCCATATGATAAAAGTTAAAGAAGGAAAGATTTATGAGGTTTATATATCTTTAGATGAAGAAGATGAAGTTGTTGAGATAGAGAGAGAGACTTGTGATGAAATTAAAAAATATATAAAAGATTTAGATATAGACCTTCCAGATAACATAACGACCGAGATAAACATAGATGCTGTTAAGGTTATATCTATGTTGGCTGAGAAGTTGGAGAGAGGTTTTATCTTTACAATAGATTACGGATATCCTTCAAAAGAACTCTATAAACCTTACAGAAACCGTGGAACTTTGATATGTTATTACAAACATACATATAACGAAAATTACTATCAGAATGTAGGACTTCAGGATATTACATCCCATGTAAATTTTTCTGCACTTTCTTACTATGGAGAGAAAGCAGGGTTAAAAACCTTAGGATTTACAGACCAAGCACATTTTTTGATAAATCTGGGACTTGCCCAGGAGTTAAATAGTCTGTATGAAAAGGGAGATTATAAATCTTATGAGAGAGCAAATCGCCTTAAAACTTTAATACTTCCAAAAGGAATGGGAGAGAAGTTTAAAATACTTATTCAATCTAAAAATATAGATAATCCAAAACTTGAAGGTTTAAAGATAGTCCCACCACAGACAGATAGGTATAAACTTTGAGAGGTTAAAATGATATATAACTTTCTAGTTGCTTTTACATTTTTAGTTGTTGCTACTTTTTCTTACTGGTATTCTTCAAAACTAACAATTTACAAAGAAAGTTCCTTTATAAAATCTTTCTTTGTTGTTCTTGTATCTTACACTATAGCTGGGGTATTGAAAATACTAACTCAGAATTTAATAGGTTATTACTCAATTGCTGTTATGTTTATAGCTTTATTTATAGTTCAAACATTCTTAGCAAACTATATTTTTAAAGAGAGTTATAAGAAAGGGCTACTGACAGCCCTTCTAGCAGTTGTGGTAACAATCATAATAGGATTACCTTTACTTGTTTTAAGTGGCATAGCTATAAACTATTTGAAACTATCTAACAATTAAACATCTTCAACTTGTTTAATATCATCTAATCTCCAATCAAGAGCTTTACCTACAAAAGCCCAATACTCTTTAAACCTAACAGGATTGACTGGATCTCCTTCAATAACATTCCCTTTACTATCCACCGTATAATCAATAGCAGTAGCATCTATCTCTACTATCACAACCTTATAATCTTTTTCCTCTTCAACATGAACTATCTCTATATTTTCTATTTTAGGGTCCTTTACTATATTTTTTAAACCTTGTGCCTTTAACTCTTCTAATTGGGAAACCAGATAGTTATACATTCTGTCTGTTGTGAAGTTTCTAACTTTTGATAAATCACCTTCTGACCAAGATTTCTGTATATCAATGAATGCATTTTTAGCTAAATTTAAAATAAGCTCCTCATTTATATTTGGAATAGCAGATGTAGTGGAGTAGTAATCAGATGATGAGGTCTCGTAGTTATAATTATACGTAGCAGGTTGAGGTTGAGGCTCTGAGGATTTTGATTTCAATGCTCTGAATATAAGATAAACTACTCCTAATATCAATAAAATCTCTAAAAGCCCTGGCGTTCCAATCTGAAAACCGTGTCCCATTAGAAGAGATAATAAAGCACCGAATATCATTCCACCTATAAGCCATTTAAAAATTGGGTTTGATAAGAAAGATGGCTTTGGATTTAAAGGTTGGGTTTGTGGATATCCCTGATGAGATGGTTGTTGAGTTTGATTTTGTTTTTGTATATCAGGTTTTTTGTAGTTAAACTCCTGAGATTTAAAATCTCTAAATCCGGAAGATCTACCTTTTCCTGCTCTTGCATATACATCGTTAATTAACGATACAGTTAATATTACAAGCAAGATAGCTGTCAATAACTTTTTCATAGCACTATCTCCCTAAGGTTTATTTAAAATCTATTATATAAAATTTTAGCTTTTACTTTTATGATGTGTAATAGCAATAAGTTTAATCATAATCTGTTTTATAATAATAAACTGTAAAAATTTTATTTTTTGAGAGGCATCTTATGTTTAAATCTGTATTTGAAAAGATAAAAAAAGGTATAGAAAAAACAAAGAAACAACTTGTAGAAGGTTTTAGTAAAATCTCTTTTGGGAGAAAGATAGATGAATCTCTATTTGAAGATATAGAAACTGTTTTACTAAAAGCTGATGTAGGGACAAAGGCAACACAGGAGATTATAGATTTTTTAAGACAGGAAAGTAAGAGAAGAAGGATAACAGAAGGAGAGCAGTTAAAGGAACTTTTAAAAGAGAAGCTATACGATATACTTAAAGATTGTAGTGGAACGTTAAATCTTAGAGATGAGAAACCAAATGTTATTCTGTTTTTGGGAATAAATGGAAGTGGAAAGACTACAACAGTTGGAAAACTTGCGTATATGTTAAAAAGGGATGGGTATTCTATTGTTTTGGGGGCAGCTGATACTTTCAGAGCGGCTGCCATAGATCAACTTGAAATTTGGGCTAGCAGGGTAGGTATTAGAGTAGTAAAACATCAGCAAGGGTCAGACCCTTCTGCTGTTGTTTTTGATACCATAAATAGTGCAAAGAGTAAAGGAGAAGATATAGTCATAATAGATACAGCCGGAAGGCTTCATACTAAAGAACACCTTATGAAAGAACTTCAGAAGATAAAAAGAACTATCCAAAAATTTTCACCTAATCAACCTGTAGAAACACTGTTAGTTTTAGATGGTACAATAGGACAAAACTCAATAAATCAAGCAAAAACCTTTAAAGAAGCAACAGATGTAACTGGAATAGTAATTACAAAGTTAGATGGAACAGCAAAAGGAGGAGCTATTATCCCAATCTGTAAGGAGCTTAAAATTCCGGTAAAATTTATAGGTGTAGGAGAAGGTATAGAGGATTTACAACCATTTGACCCAAAAGAGTTTGTAGATGCATTATTTGACTAAAAATGTATACTGTCTTTATTTAGTAAAAGCATGAAAAGTCTGTCAACACCTAAGGATGCTCCACTACAATTTGGGAGGTTTTTTAAACACTCTATAAACTCATAATCTATTTTGTAATTAAATCCTTCTATCTTTTTTCTCTCAACTTCTTTTTCAAACCTTCTAAGCTGTTCCTGATGGTCATTTAACTCATGATATCCATTTACAAGCTCTACTCCGGATATATAAACTTCAAATCTCTTTGCTTTACCATATTCTACTTTGGAAAGTGCTGCAAACTCTGGAGGATAGGCATATATAAAAGTTGGTTTATCTTTTCCAAGGTTAGGTTCAACATAAAAAGCATAAACTCTGTAAAATAGCTCCTCAAAATCTTCTGTGTATTTAAAAGTTTTTTCTTTCTTTTCTAAAAATCTGTTCAAATTATCAACATTTAAATAACATCCTGTATATCTATAAAAAGCTTCTTCAACAGTTATCTTTTCCCAATCTGAAAGATCAAACAGTTTATCTTTGTATATAAATTTTTCATCGTTGTAAATAGATTTACAGGCATTTATAAAGATATTTTTTGTATCTTCCATCAAATCTTCAAGAGAGTAATTAACCCTATACCATTCTAACATCGTAAACTCTATCTTATGTTTAGAAGATCCTTCAAAATTTCTAAAAACCTTTGTTATCTGGAAGATGTCTGTCTTTATTTGAGAGAGAATTTTTTTCATCTGTAATTCAGGAGAAGTGTGAAGATATTTTATAATCTTCTCTCTCTTTTCATTATAAAAATTTACCTCTACAGGATAGATATTTGGGTCTAGATTTGGATAATCTTGAGCTATATCCGTAAAAACTTCAATAGCACCTGTATCGTAGAAGTAATCCCTAATTGATTTTAGTATCTTTGATTTTTTATGGTATATTTCTAACATTTTGAATAGGGGGATAGCCCCCTACATGATTAGGCTTCTACTGGATAAACGCTTACTACTTTTTTACCTTTTGAAGTTTCAAACTTTACTTTACCATCAATTAAAGCAAAAAGGGTGTAGTCTTTACCAATTCCAACATTTTTTCCAGGGTAAATTTTTGTTCCTCTCTGTCTAACCAAGATATTTCCAGCTCTAACAACTTGTCCATCGTATCTCTTTACTCCAAGACGTTTAGATATACTATCGCGACCGTTACGGGTTGATCCACCACTTGCTTTTGATGCCATCTTTTATTCCTCCTTAAACTATTTCTTCAATTTTAATTAAAGTATAAGGTTGTCTATGTCCGTTTAATTTGTCATAATGTTTTTTACGTTTGTATTTGAATACTAAAATCTTTTTGTGTTTATCATGTTTTAAAACTGTAGCTTTTACAGTTCCCTGGGTTTTTAAACTACCATCGTCATTTCTTATGCAGATAGCTGGAAGTTCTACTACCTGTCCTTCCTCTGCACATAATTTTTCTACTTTTAAAACTGTTCCTTTTTCAACTTTATACTGTTTTCCACCTGTTTTAACAACAGCATACATAGGACAATACCTCCGGTTACAGAAATTAGTATAATAGTATATCACAAAATTGTTAATCTTTTTTGACTTTTTCAAAGATGTAGTTTATTAATTCTCCTATACCTATCCCTTCTTTTGCAGATGTAAGTATTATGTTGTCATGGTTTAGTTTTAAAGTTTCCTTTATTACCTTTTTAACTTTTGCTTTTTCACTTTGATTAAGTTTATCAGTTTTTGTAGCAACTATTATGTATGGAAGGTTATAACTTTCCAGCCACTCTTTCATCAGGAAATCTAGATTTGTAGGTGGGTATCTACTATCAACGAGCATGATTATAAGCTTTAAATTTTCTCTGTTTAATAGATATGTTTCTATCATCTTCTGCCAGTCTAATCTCTCTCTTTTGGATACAGAAGCAAAACCATATCCAGGTAAATCAACAAAGTAAATCTCATCTGAAAAAGAGAAAAAATTTATAAATCTTGTTTTCCCAGGGGTTGCACTTACTTTTGCTATGGACCTTTTGAATATGGCATTGATAAGTGAAGATTTTCCTACGTTAGACCTTCCAACAACTGCAACTTCAGGTTTATCGGCAGGAGGAAAATCCTCTGGTTTTATTGCACTTTTTATAAACTTAACATCTTTTATACTTGCCATTTTTTTTAGTTAGCTTGCTTTTTCGTATATGTATATAGGTGGTTTTTCTTTCCTTACAACCTCTGAATCTATAACTACTTTCTTTAAGGTTTTCATTTCAGGTGCTTCAAACATAACATCAAGCATTATATCTTCTATTATTGCCCTTAAACCTCTTGCTCCTGTTTTTCTTTCTATAGCTTCTCTGGCAATTTCTCTCAAGGCGTCTTCTGTAAAATCTAAATCTATGCCGTCTAAAGCAAGGAGACTCTTATACTGCTTTACAAGGGCATTTTTTGGTTCTGTTAAAACCTTTACTAACATATTTTCATCAAGCGCTTCGAGAGTAGCTATTACAGGTATCCTTCCTAAAAACTCTGGAATTAAACCGAATTTTATAAGGTCTTCTACTCTTACCTGTGATATTAAATCTTTATCTTCTTCTTTAGACTTTATATCTGCACCAAAGCCTATAGATTTTTTTCCTATTCTCTGTTTTATTATATCTTCCAGTCCTACAAATGCTCCGCCGAGTATAAATAGAATATTTGTTGTATCTATCTGTATAAACTCTTGGTGTGGATGTTTTCTACCTCCCTGAGGTGGGACGTTAGCTATCGTTCCTTCCAGTATTTTAAGTAATGCCTGTTGAACTCCTTCTCCAGACACATCTCTTGTTATAGATGGGTTATCTCCAGATTTTTTAGCTATCTTATCAACTTCATCTAT
Source organism: Hydrogenothermaceae bacterium (assembly GCA_041287495.1). Taxonomy (GTDB): domain Bacteria; phylum Aquificota; class Aquificia; order Aquificales; family Hydrogenothermaceae; genus JAOABC01. The sequence continues at coordinate 327 of JBEULE010000020.1, read as the reverse complement.
ATAAACTATACCTCTCTCTGCTGCCTCAACATCGTAATCTGCATTCTGTAGTAATCTTGCAAGAATACTCTCAACATCCTCTCCAACATAGCCAGCTTCTGTTATGTTGGTAGCATCTGCTATCGCAAAGGGAACATTAAGTATTTTAGCTAATGTTCTGGCAAGTAAAGTTTTTCCTGAACCTGTTGGTCCTATAAGAAGTATATTACTTTTTTCTATCTCTACATCTTTATCTTTGTATAGCTCTTTTTGGTATATTCTTTTGTAATGGTTGTAAACTGCTACAGATAAAACTTTCTTAGCTTTTTCCTGATCTATAACATACTC
>JBEULE010000002.1:0-3120 GCA_041287495.1 Hydrogenothermaceae bacterium | reverse complement strand
AGTAAGCATATCAAGTCCAAGCTCTTCTGCAAGTGCAAGATTTCTTGCATTTATTGTGAGTGATAAAAACTCATCTTTCTCCTGAACTGCTCCGGCACCGCAACATGTAGCAGCTTCAAGTTCTATAAGTTCCATTCCAAGCTTCTCTGCTACCAACTTTGTTGAATTATACAACTCTGGAGCTACACCTTTTGCAGAGCATCCAGTATAAAAAGCATATTTTAGTGCCATATTTATCCTCCTTGTTTTGACTTTCTTTTGTCTTCATAAGGTGTGTGAACATCTGATATAAGTCTAATTTTTATTTTGCTTTTAACTTCTTTAGCTTTATCCATTATCTTCTTAACTTCTTCATGTCTCTTAATTTTGTGTCCACCAAAGAAATCAGCTATATTAACTTTTCCTCTAAAGAACATTCTAATACCAAAAGGTGCTCTTTTAACAGCTCCAAGTAATCCTTCCTGTCTGATAGGTAATAACATCTCGTTTAAAAGTCCCCTGTTATATATATCCTTTTCAAATATTTCTGCATGTATTTCCCCCGGAGATTTAAATCCTTCTTCAGCTGCTATTATCCTTGTTCTTATAATATTTTCATAAGGTTGGACCTCTTTTGGACATCTGGTCGTACATTCCATACATCTTACACACCACTCAAGGTTAAAGTCTTTTAATACTGTTTCTAATCTCTCCTTCTTAGCTCCATCCCTTGAGTCTGATATAAACCTGTAAGCTTTTGATATAACCATAGGTCCTAAGAAATCTTTATTTGCTTTTAATGCATTACAGTCAGACATACAGGAGTTACATAGTATACAATCTGAGGCAAAATCTATCTTGTGATGGTCGTAAGGATCTTGTCTATACTCTTTTCCGTCAGCTGGAGGTGCTTCTTTTGGAATAAACCAAGGCTTTATCTTCTTAAGTTTATCAATAACCCAGTCCATATCATAGATGAGGTCTTTTAGAGGTTTTATGTTTCCTACTGGCTCTATAACGAGTGTATCTGTATTATACTTTTCAAGCATATGTTTCACCTGAACTTTACATGCAAGGGTAGCATGTCCGTTTATTCTCACAGCACAGGAACCACATATAGCAGCTCTACAGTTGTACCTAAATGATATAGAAGGATCTTGTTCCTCTTTTGCTTTAAATAGAGCAGCAAGGACAGTCATACCTTTTTCAACAGGTAGTTCATAGGTCTGATAGTAGGGTTTATCATCTTTTGTTGGGTCATATCTGAAAACTTTTAGTTTAAACTTTTCCATGGTATCACCTCACTATTAATAGGTTCTTTCTTGTGGTTGATACTTAGTTATCTTAACTTCACTATACTCGACTTTTGGTCCTTCTGGAGTATAGTATGCAAGAGAGTGTTTTAGGAAGTTTTCATCATCTCTGTTAGGATAGTCTCTTCTTGCGTGGGCTCCCCTACTTTCTTTTCTCAACACTGCTGTAACGGCTATTGCTTCAGCAAGGTCAAGGAGATATCCAAGCTCTATGTAGTTTATTAATGCTGTGTTAAATATTTTTCCACTGTCTCCTGGAGCAAGGAGTTTATATCTTTCTTTTAGTTCCTTTATCTTCTCTATGGCTTCAAGCATAGGTTTTTCTTCTCTGAATATTCCTACTTTGTCCCACATTGTTTGTGCCATTTCCATTCTTATATTGTTTATGTTTTCTTTGCTTTCCTTTTTAAGTAGGGCTTCTATCTCTCTTCTTGCTCTATCTTCTTCTGATTTTAAGTTAAAGTTATCTGCAGATTTGTTTCTTGCATACTCAACTGCTGCAGCTCCAGCAGGTTTACCAAACACTACAAGGTCAAGGAGTGAATTTCCACCAAGTCTGTTAGCTCCGTGAACTGATACACAGGCACATTCTCCTACTGCAAACACTCCTTTTACGCCGGTCATAGATGTTTTATAGTCTCTGACATCTATTCCACCCATTGAGTAGTGGGCTGTAGGTCTAACAGGAATAGGTTCTTCTATAGGATCTACACCTTCAAAATCTATACAGAGCTGTCTTATCTGAGGTAGTCTCTCTTTTATTTTCTTAGCTCCTAAATGTCTAAGGTCAAGGTGGACATAAGCCATCATTCCTTCACCCCAACCTCTTCCTTCCAGTATCTCTGTTTCAATAGAACGGGCAACTAAGTCCCTTGGTCCAAGCTCCATCTTTTGAGGAGCGTATCTTGCCATAAATCTCTCACCTTTGTTGTTTATAAGGTATCCACCTTCACCTCTTGCACCTTCTGTAACAAGAATTCCTGTTGATCTAAGTCCTGTAGGGTGAAATTGGACAAACTCCATATCTTTAAGAGGTATTCCAGCTCTATAACATATAGCCATACCGTCTCCGGTTGAACCTATAGCGTTTGTGTTCCTTACCCAGTAAACTCTTGCATATCCACCAGTTGCAAAAATTATAGCCTTTGCTTTTATAGCGTGAACTTCTCCACTTCTTATATCTATTGCTATTACACCTTTAGCTTCATTATTATCTATGATAAGTTCTGTAACAAACCATTCATTTAGAAACTCTACATCATTTTTTAGACATTGTTCATAGAGGGTATGAAGGATAACGTGTCCTGTTTTGTCTGCTGCATAGCATGTCCTTGGAAATCCAGCTCCACCGAAAGGTCTTTGGGCTATTCTACCATCTGGAAGTCTTGAGAATGGAACACCTAAATGTTCAAGTTCGTAGATTCTCTTTGGAGCTTCGTAACACATAAACTCTATTGCATCTTGGTCTCCCAAGTAGTCACTACCTTTAACCGTGTCAAAAGTGTGAACTTCCGGACTATCTGATGGATCAAAGTTTGCTAAAGCTGCGTTTATTCCACCTTGAGCTGCTCCAGTGTGGGATCTTGTCGGATAAACTTTCGTTAAAACTCCAACTTTAACATCTTTTGCTTTACTTGCTTCAAGTGCTGCCATAAGTCCAGCACCACCGGCTCCAACTATCAGCACATCATAACTAAGCATATTCAGCCTCCTATGGTTAAATAAAACACCGTTTTATTTTATAACAACAGAAAATTATTTTCCATATATTTTTATAGTGAAAATATTACATAATATTCTATATCTTTATTCCAAAGATAACCTCTTT
>JBEULE010000019.1:0-85436 GCA_041287495.1 Hydrogenothermaceae bacterium | reverse complement strand
TGTAAACCAAAGGAAGGAACAGGTGAGAGGTCAGTATTGGACTGATTACAAACAATGGCAAGTTGCTGAGGTAGCCCTTATACTTCCTATTCTTGGGAAATCCTTTAATAGGGATTTCTCTCCACTAAAAAGTTATTTGGTGGATTGGGACAGGAGTGTAAGTAGGTTAGTTCCTGTACTTGGTGCGGGGACTATAGCTGACTCAAAATACCGCCTGTCAGGGATGAGTCAGCTTGAAATGGCGGAATACAAATACACTAACCTAAAGTGTAGTGAAGCTTTTCTAAAATCGGGAATTGTGAATTTGGAGCTTTTTATATAGAACCTGTGCAAGGAACTGGAGGATACATAAAAGCTCCACCAGATTACTTTAAGAAGTTAAAAAAGATTTTAGATCAAGCTAATGTGTTACTTGTAGATGATGAGATACAGATGGGTTTTTACAGAACAGGAAAGCTTTAGTCTATTGAACATTACGGTGTTGTGCCGGATGTTATTGTTTTTGGAAAATCTCTAACAAACGGTATGAATCCTCTATCAGGTTTATATGTGAGAAAGATGGTTATACACCTTCCAAGAGGTTGACAGATAAAATTGTAGAGGAAGGACTTAAGGCACAGTTGGAGTATAAAGGTAAAAAGTATGGACTCGTTCTTGATGTAGGTGGATACTATAAGAATGTTCTAACATTAGCTCCTTCTTTAGATATATCTGATGAGGAAATTGATATGTCTATACAACTTTTAGATCAACTTTTTGGGAAAGTGTTTAAAGATGAAGGATAAAAAAGCTGTAATACTTCTACATGGACTTACAGGTTCTCCTGTAGAGCTTAAATGGGTAGCTAAGGACTTCAAAAGAGCTGGTTATGATGTTTTTACTCCTATACTACCAGGACATTGTTCAAGTATAGAGAAATTAAAGGGTATAAAATAGGAAGAAGAGAAAATAAAATCTGTTATGTTTTCTTCTAATGAATCTCAAATATATTACCGAATACCTGCAACGGTAATTTTACAAGTAAAAAGACTTTCTAAATTTTTAAAGGAAAATATTAAAAATCTAAAAGCTCCTGTCATATTTATTTATTCGGAATATGATGACCTATGTTCTATAAAAGGAACTGAATATCTGTATAGAAATGTAGATTCAGAAAAAAAGAAATTTATTATTCTTAAAGACAGTTATCATATTATAACCATGGATAATGAGAGAGATATTGTGTCCAGAGAAACTATTAATTTCTTTAATGAGTTTAGTAATAAAAGCCCTTTGATAATAGATGCTTCAAAAGAATTTGAAAAGAAAAGATTAGCTTCTTAAAGTAAAGTAGGGGGTAGCCACCCCCATTTGTATCTACTGTTTAAATCTCTCTCTTAATCTTTTTGCTACCTCTACCATATTCTTTAGAGCTGGAATTACTTCTTCCCACTTTCTTGTTTTTAGCCCACAGTCTGGATTTATCCAGAAAAGATTTTTATCTATAACTTTTAAAGCTCTCAAAACTATCTCTTCCATCTCTTCTACAGAAGGTATTCTAGGAGAGTGAATATCGTAAACACCAAGTCCTATTCCATGGTCGTAGTTAAATCTTTCAAAAGCCTCTATTATATCTCCTTTACTTCTTGAAGCTTCTATTGATATAACATCTGCATCCATCTTGTGTATATACTCTATTATCTCATCAAATTCTGAATAACACATATGGGTATGTATCTGTGTTGTGTCTTTAACATCGTAATGGGTAAGTCTAAAAGATTTAACAGCCCAGTTTAGATAGTGAGGTTGTTTATCTTTCTTTAAAGGTAAACCTTCCCTGAAAGCTGGTTCATCTATCTGTATTATCTTTATTCCGGATTTTTCAAGGTCTAAAACTTCTTCCCTTAAAGATAAAGCTATCTGATAAGAAATCTCTTCCTTAGGTATGTCCTTTCTGTAAAAGGACCAGTTTAAAATAGTTACAGGTCCTGTTAACATACCTTTTACAGGTTTGTCTGTTAAACTTTGAGCGTATAGTATTTCTCTTAGCGTCATAGGATCTGGTCTTGACACATCTCCATAGATGATAGGAGGTCTCACACATCTTGAGCCGTAAGACTGAACCCAGCCGTTTTTTGTAAAAGCAAATCCTTTAAGTTTTTCTCCAAAGAACTCAACCATATCAGTCCTTTCAAACTCACCGTGAACAAATACATCAAGTCCTATCTCTTCCTGAACCTTTATAGCATACTCTATCTGTGAGTTTATATACTTTTCATAATCTTCTTTTGATATCCTTCCAGCTTTATAATCTGCTCTTACTTTTCTTAACTCCTTAGTTTGTGGGAAGCTTCCTATTGTAGTAGTTGGAAATAGAGGAAGTTTAAGTATCTCATTCTGTTTTTTATATCTTTCCTTAAACTCTGTCTGTCTCTTTATATCTTTACTTTTTATCTCTTCTATCTGCTGTCTTAGAGCTTGATTTTTATAACTTTCAAAGAACTGTTTAAGATTTGACTTTGGAGCTTCTTCTTTTCCTTCTATAATATTTTTTAGGGTTTGAAGTTCCTTTAGCCTTTCATCAGCAAATGATAAAACCTGTATCAAATCTTCAGGAAGATGACCTTTTTCATCTTCTACTGTAACTGGTAGATGGAATAAAGGAGATGAGTTTGACAGGATGATGTTTTCTGGATTTACAGTTTTTTCCAAAACTTTTATTATCTGGAGAGTTTCTTCAAAGTCTGTTTTCCACACATCTCTACCTGAAATAACTCCTGCAACTAATACTTTGTCAGATGGATATCCAAATCTTTGGATATTATCCAGATTATCTTTACCAAGAACAAAATCAAAACCTATTCCGTAAACAGGTAAGTTATACACAAAATCTTTGTAATAGGACAGACTTTCGTAGTAAGTCTGAACTATAACCTTAAGGGAAGATAGGTTTTTTGATATTTTTTGATAAACCTTAACAGCTAAATCTCTCTCTTTTTCAGATAAATCAAGGACAAAAGCAGGTTCATCAAGCTGGATAATCTCACAACCTTCCCTCTCTAACTCTTTAAGTATGTGTATATAACAGTCGGTTATAATATCAAGAAATCCTTCAAACTTTGGACTTAAGTGAGCTTTCTCTAAAGTGGCTATACCAAATGGATTATCTGTTTTATACACTTTAGATAGATAAGTGAATGTGAAAGGTCCAACTACTACAGGTTTGGTTTTTATCCAGAAGTTATTTTTTGCTTCTTTAAAACTGTCTAACGGTCTATTTTTTACAGGTTTAATATCTCCTGCAAGTTCCGGCACTATATAGTGATAGTTTGTGTCAAACCATTTTGTCATCTCACAAGCTACAGCTGTTTTACTTCCCCTTGCCATTGCAAAGTATTGGTCTAAAGAATCCTCTATATCTTTAAATCTGTTTGGTATTATATTAAACATGGTTGATATATCAAGGACAAAGTCATAAAGGGAAAAATCATTTGAAGGCACTATATCAACACCACTATCTATAACCTTTTTTACTCTCTGAAGATTTATCTTTTTTACCTCTTCTAGAAAATTTTCCCTTGTTAACTCTCCACTCCAATAGGATTCAAGGGCTTTTTTAAGTTCTCTGTTCCTTCCCATCTTTGGATAACCAAAAACTGTTGTCTTCATATTTACCTCCTTAGATAGATAACTTACAAAAATTTTAACACAGTAAAAATATAAATGCAAATGCAAATAATTTGCAAAAACTGAAAATAAGATTATAATTTTATAATATTCTTTTACTTTTTCTTAAAAAGGAGTAAGATGGCTAAGATAAAACTTCCGGAAGGTTATAAAACTACAAAACAGAGACAAGCTATATTACAACTTTTAGAAGAGAATGTAGCACCGATGCATGCTGAAGATATATATCTAAAATTAAAAGAGAAAGGTATTGAGCTGAGTTTATCTACCGTTTATAGAAATCTTGATATGCTTCAAAAAAAAGGTCTTGTAGTAAAAGCTTATATGTTAAATGAAGACAAAGCAAGGTTTGGGCTTGCATCTAAGAAGAATTATCTTGTATGTCAGGAGTGTAAAAAGATAGTGATAATAGATAACTGTCCTTTTGAGAAGTTTAAAGAGGAACTTATTGAGGTTCATGGATTTGATATATTGGGACACAGTATAGAAGTTTACGGTATATGTCCAGATTGTAAATCAAAAAAATCTCAAAACTCTGAAGACTTTTAGGACAAGGAAGTAAAAATTGTAATTTTAGTGTAATAGAGTGAATTGAATTGGCTTGTGGGTTTTCTATATTAAATTATGACTAAATCTAGAGGAGTTTGGGTAAGGATTTCTGCGGAGCCTTTCCTTGCTACAACAATATTTTCCAATCTTACTCCACCTAAATTTGGTATGTATATCCCCGGCTCTATTGTGAAAACTGTATTTTCTTTGAGAGTATCTTCGTTATCTTTGTATATTCTCGGTTCTTCGTGTATATCTATACCTATTCCGTGTCCAGTGGAATGTATGAAGTATTCCCCATAACCGTATTTCTCTATAACAGACCTTGCTTTTAGGTCTATCTCTTTTATTTGTATTCCGGCTTTTACAACAGAGACGGCTTCAAGGTGTGCCTCTTTTACGATGTTGTAAATATCTATAAGTTTTTGATTTGGTTTTCCTATAAAAAATGTTCTTGTAAAATCACTACAGTAACCTTTTAATTTCATTCCCATATCTATCAAGAGTGGACTGTTTTTCTCAATCTTTGCTAAGGATGTTTCGTGATGTGGTATGGCTGAATTTTTGCCGGTGGCAACGATTGCCGGAAAACTTTCGGAAGTTCCTCCCTCTTCAAAGATTAGGTCAACTATCTTCCTTCTTATTGATAGTTCTGTATCAAAAGAGTTTATATTTTCTAATATTTTAAGATAAATCTTATCTATCTTTATTACCGCATCTCTTATTATACCAATCTCTCCTTCTGATTTAATCATTCTTATATCACTCAAAAATCCGTCAAATCCTTCAAACTGAATATCCGGAAAATCTGATTTTAATTTCTCATATAAAGATACAGATACTTTATCTTTTTCAAATCCTACTTTCTTTATATTTAAATCTTCAAAAATCTGTTTTAATCCATCTGATAATTTTTTTATAAGAACAACCTCTAGATGAGATATCTTCTCCTTTGCCCCTTCGTAGTATCTACCATCTGTTAAGAAGAAACCTCTATCTTCTGTTAGGATAATGTAGGCGTTTGAAGAAGAAAATCCAGATAGATAAAAAACATTAGAGTAAGAGGAAAATAAAAAACAATCTAAATCACTATCTCTAATCTTTTCTTGAGCTTTTCTCAATCTACTTAACATCTATTTTAAATAACCCCTTTCTTTTATAGTTTTCAATTCTCTTATTATTCTCAACGGCATCTTACTTTCCTCCTTCTGTAAACGTCCATATAATTTTAAACACATTAAGGAGGTAGTGGTATGAGAAAAGACAACTTAATTCTTTCTACCCCACACGGTTCAGACAAAACCCCGTTAACTTTAAGTAAAAAAATAATAACGGTAAAGTAAAGTAAAATCAATAGTTTTTAGACAAAAAACTTTTTAAAGTGAATAACCGCAAATTAACCCTTTTTGCAGTAAACCTCACATAATAGAAATATATTTTCTATTATATTTCTATTTCAGCCTTAACTGAAGCCTACTTGCATTTTAAAAATCCGAAAATAAGGATGCACTACAGCCACAAGGTTAAAAGCGTTTTTCAGCCATCCTCAAATGAATAACGGCGTTTATCAATATTTTACCTTGAATTTGTGTGGGCTGCCTATTCAATTTCCAAGGTCTTTAAACTTACTATAAAATTTATATCAAGAAATCTTATATAAGTCAAGTAGTTAAAATACTTCACAAAAATTCTTATAGCTTATGAATAAATTTCAAAAAGTATGTCTTGACCTAACTTTTTTAATCTACTTATTTTAAAAGTTTTTGCATCATTTATATCTAAAATGCCAAGTTCTCCTATTACATTTATTCCGTCTTCTCCTATGAATTTAGGAGCAACAAACAGAGATATTTTATCCCAAAGGTTCTCTCTTATAAATTCTGTAAAAACTCCTTTACCACCTTCTACCAAAAGATGAACTACTCCCTTATTGTATAGAGACTGTAAAATATCCCTTAAAGAGAATTTTCCTTCTCTATTTAGTGGTAAAGTTATAATTTCAACATTTTTAAGTTTTTCTCTCTCCTTTATTTTATCTCTATCTACTGTCTTTCCTGTAATTAGAAAAACCAGAGCATCATGGCTAAAAATATTATAAAAAATCGGTATATCAAGATTTTTATCTATTACAACTCTGATTGGCTGTCTTTCTGTTTTTACATCTCTAACTGTTAGAGAAGGGTTATCACATAAAACGGTATTTTTCCCTACAAGAATAGCTGTGGCTTCTCTTCTAAGAAGATGGACATATCTACGGGACTTTTCAGAAGTTATCCATTTTGAACTTCCGGTTTTTGTAGCTATCTTCCCATCTAATGTCTGAGCTATTTTAAGATGGACAAAAGGTCTTTTTTCAGTTATATAGGTAAAAAAGTCTTCGTTTAATCTCTTTGCCTCTTTTTCTAAAACCCCTACTTGAACTTCTACTCCATTATTTTTGAGTATTTCTATACCTTTTCCAGCTACAAGAGGATTTGGATCTAAAGTAGCAACTACTACCCTCTTTATACCTTCTTCTATTATTGCTTCTGTGCATGGTGGTGTTTTACCGTAGTGACAACATGGCTCCAATGTTACATACATAGTCGAGCCGGCAATGTCATATCCTTTAGATTTTGCATCTTTAATTGCCTCTCTCTCTGCATGTGGCATTCCTGCTTTAAAGTGATAACCTTCTCCTATGACTTTACCATCCTTTACTATTACAGCCCCAACTGTTGGATTTGGATGTGTATAACCTTTCCTTTTTTTGGCAAGATTTAATGCCATATTCATAAATTTTTTATCTAAATCCATATTTTAAAGATTTTCCTCTACAAATTCTATAACTTCTTCAAGCATCTTCTTTCTATCTTCATCAGAAACGTGTGTAACAGCAAACAGAAACTTCGTTTTAATCTCCTTTATTCCACAAAAACCATATATTGAATGATAAATTTTATCAAAACAGTCTTTTATTCCAAACTGATTCAACTCTTTTTCATCAGCACCAAATGTATTTATTATGAGAACTTTTTTATCTTTAAGAAGTCCAACAACATCCCCATTTTCTTCCTTGTAAGCAAACCCGTATGTGAATACTCTGTCTATATAACCTTTTAAAATAGCTGGCATTCCCGACCACCATATAGGATGAATAACTATTAATAATTTGGCTTGAGATATTATCTCTTGTTCTTGTTTAACATCATCTTCTACCTTTGAGTTTACATATATATCGTACAACTGCCTACCTGTTAAAACAGGATTAAAATTCATACTATAAAGGTCCCTTAGAGAAAAAGATTTACCTTTCTTTTTAAATGTATCTATTACTGTATCTTTTATGGCATTGTTGAAACTTGCAGGATTAGGGTGTGCATAGAGTATAACAGCATCCATATTAAACTTTCTCCTTGAAATAGGTTTCATCTCTAAATTTTACACTAAAATGTGATTTATCGCACAGAGGTTTATTCTTTGACTTTCCACATCTACATAAAGTTACCCTGTTTCTAATTTTGTAAACTTCTCCGGAGTCTGTCTCTATAGGAATTCCGCCTTTCACCCATACAGGCCCACTTACTCCAATGAGACTATCTTCCAAAATTGATATGGATGGTTCAAATTTCGGCTCAATGAGATTACCTTCTTTATCTTTCAACACTAATCTTTCGGAAGGGCAGTTTGCAACTTGCTTTTTTACTTTTTCTTTTTTATCTTCATCTTTGCTAAAAATTAAAATCCATGTTCCCTTATCAACCATACAGAACCTTGCACCACTACATAATTTTTTATTATCATAAAGGATAAATTCTCTACTTTCTGTTACTTCAGCATTTTCATAGTAATCTTTATCTACATATGTAAGAGTTCCATCAAACTTTTCCCTATGAGAACCATCACAGAAAGGTTTTTTACCTGACAAACCACATCTACAGAGAGCATACTGACTACCAACTTCAAACCTCTCGACCTCTACATACTCTGTAGGTATCTCTCCTTCTCCTTTTACATCTAACCTATTTAAAGGTATATTTCCCTCTACTACATAAGGACCATTTTTCCGGATTCTTATCTTCATAAGATATACCTCACATAAATTTTAAAGTTAAATATAAAAGTTTATATGAATTATATCAACTATATAAATTTGTTTTTGGGTATAAAATTTAAAATGTAAAATTTTAGTTATTGAGGTTAGAGAAATGAGAAAGATTTTACCAATTTTTTTAGCAATTATGATGTTTGCAAATTTAACCTTTGCAAATCCTTATGTAATAGGGGTAAAAGAAGCTTATGAACTTTTAAATAAGGAAGATGTTATCTTTATAGACAGTGAGGATAGTCAAACTTATCAAAAAGCCCATATACCATCTGCTATCAACATAGATTCACTATCTTTACAGGATATAGCAATAAAGAATAATGAAAAACAAAGATGTAAATACCTTCCCTTATGTCCGGAAACTGCATCAAAAATATTCTCACAAAAAGGAATAAAAAATGACAGCTTGATTATAATATACTCCTCAAAAGACCCACCAAACAAAGCAACATATCTATGGTTCTTACTTTACTCAATGGGACATGATGATAAAAAGTTAAAAATCTTAGATGGTGGTTTAGAGAGATGGATAGAGGAAGGATTACCTACTGAATCCGGTGATGAAAAGCCTTTAAAAAAGTCAAAGTATAAAGTTAAGCCAAGATATGAAGTAGTGGCAACAAAAGAAGACGTTTTAAAACATGTTAAAAATTATGAAAACGGAATAGATGATGGAACTATACTTGTAGATACTAGAACTTTCTTAGAGTTTACTGGTAGACAAGATATGGAAGGTATAAAAAGAAGTGGACATATACCAGGAGCAAAATTTGTATACTGGAGATGGTTTCAAGGTAAAGGAACAACATATAAACCGTTAGATAAATTGAGAGATGAAGTTAAGAAAATAAACCTTGATTTAAATAAGAAGATAATACTATACTGCACCATAGGAAACAGGTCTTCTTTCGTTTTTATACCATTAAAAGCATTAGGTGCTAAGGACTTAAGGATATACACTGGAAGTTGGTATGAATGGGGAAATGACGAAAGTTTACCCCTTGAAAAGGAAAAGTATAGAGATTAGTTAAATTAGAGGAGGGATATTAGTCCCTCCTTTTTTAATATTAGAAACCTTCTGGTCTTTTTACATCATAGAGAATATCGTCAGTTGGATGTCTGTAAAGTGGCATATCAAGACGTTTTTCATCAAGGTAGTGGCCTATAAATCCTATAGACCTTCCAAGAACAAAGAATGCGTTAAATGCCCCGGCATCTATAAGTTTATCTATATCTTCATTAGAGTATCCAAGAGCTTTGAATAGATCTACAAGTAAAACTCCTATGGTTCCATCAACATTTAGTATTAGATTTTCTTTCTTAGAAGTAGTTACTTTTTCAACTTCCAATGCATAATCAAGAAGCTCAATCTTAGGGAAGTTTCTCCTTGCGTAATCTTTAAGAAGTTCTACCCTTTTATCAGGATTTTTTGTAGATTTTATCCTGTGTCCTATACCTGGAATAGGTATTTTTTCAACACTCTTCATATATTCAACAAATTCGTTAGGAGACATATTTTTTTCGTAAGCCATCTTAAAGTATTTAGCTGCTCCGTCAATTGCACCACCGAATCTCGGACCTATTGTAAGTATACCTGTTACAAGTGAAGACATTAGGTCTTTTCCGGCTCTTGCTGTCACTTTTGTATTGTGAGCTCCGGCTACAGCTGGTCCGTGGTCTGCAACTACTCTTATAACCATATCTATAAAGCCAGATGCCCAAGTAGGAAACTTCTTCTTGAACCATAATAATCCAATTACATCAGCTATAGATAAACCTCTCTCTATAACTTCACTTATAGGTATACCACAGTAAGTAGCTTCTTCACCTCTATCATCAGATATAGTACATATAAAATTCGTTCCTTTTCTTACCTTTCCTTCTCTTATAGCTTTGTTTAAATCCTCTGGGATTGGTGGGACTTCTGGCTCTACTATAGGAGCTATCTTTCCTTCTCCTCTTAACATTTCATATATACCTTTGATTACATGGGGAAGTTCGTTGAAGTTGTTAGGAACATGGATACCAGCTTCTCTCATAGCTCTATTCTTTGCATCTGCAGTTTCTCTATCTGCTCCAGCTTTTGCACCTGCATGTCCAAACTGAACTTCTCCACCGAAAAACTTAGATATAGTTCCTATACACCAACCTATAACAGGTTTTGTTATAAGGCCATTTTTAACGGCTTCTACGACTTTATATTCAGCTTCTCCACCTACCTCTCCAAGCAGTATCATAAATTTAACTTGTGGATTTTTCTCAAATCTAAGCATATGGTCTAGGAAATCTGAACCAGGGAATCTATCACCACCTATAGCTATACCTTCGGCAACACCATCAGCATTCCTAGCAATTATATTTGATAGTTCGTTAAAAAGACCTCCAGACCTTGTAACAAGTCCAACTGAACCAGGTCTGTGAAGTTTAGAAGCAATTATATTCTCTATAGTTCCACCTGTATTTGCTATTCTAAATGCACCAGGAGCGATACCACCTACGGTAGCAGGTCCTATTATCCATTTACCAAGCTCCTTTGCTTTAACTCTCATCTCTCTTGCATATCTCTCTGGAATACCTTCTGCTGTTATTATAATGGTTCTTATCTGAGGTATCTCGAAAGCTTCTAATGTAACAGGATAAGCTGTTCTAAAAGATGCAAAGTTTAGTAAAACATCTGCCTCTGGATGAAACTTTGCAGCTTCTTTAGTTGATTTATATATAGGTATTATTATCTCTTTTGTACCATAGAAAAACTTCTCAAAAGACCTCTCAGAAGTAGGAGCAACTATAGCTGCTATACTTGGAGACCTTCCTACAACGTAATCATAATCAAGCATTCTTTGAATTGCAGCATTGTTTAAGTTCCAAAAGATAGCTTTTGTATTTCTGTCAAATAGAAGGTAATCAGGTCTACTCATATCTTTATCCTCCTTATTTTATGCCGATTTTTCTTCTTCAATAGCTTTTCTAACTATATCAGTCATATGAAGCTCTGGACCATAAACTTCTATAGGAAGTCCAAGTTCATCTGCTGCCTGTTTAATTCTCTTTAAACCAACCTCGTAGTTAGGTCCACCTCTTCTTACATATATCCTTACTCCAACCTTTCTCATCTTTTCAGCATATTCTTTAAACGCATCTATTATTCCATCAAAAGTTTTTGCAACATCAGTAAAGTTTGCTATAGCCCCCCCAATTAAGAGTATCTTTGGTTTTCCGGAAGGATGTTTATTTCTTGTCATTAAGTCTAAAACTGTTTTAACATACTCCCTTGTTTCTGTTCTTGTTGGGTTTCCGGAGTATTCTCCATAATTTGCAAGTTCATTGACATAGCCCATATCTGCAACTGTATCCGCATATACAACTGAAGCACCTCCACCGGCAACTAAAGTCCATATTCTACCTTCCGGATTAAGTATAGTAAGTTTTAATGAAGATCCAGATTTTTCATCTAACTCTTTAATATACTTTTCCTCTGGTGTTAGGTCTCTACCAAATCCAGATGGAAATTCAAGTTCTCCCCACTTTTTACCTGCAACAAAAGCTGCTGTATCATCAACCTTTCCTACAAAGTCAAGTAGATAAACTTTATTTCCTACCATAACTAGAGGGTTAACTTCAAAATAAGTAAAATGAAGATCCTTAAACATCTTATATGCTTTTACAACAAAATCACCGTATTTTTCTCTGTCTTTTATCTCTTTTGGAATATTAGCTTTTATTAACTTTTCAGCTTCCTCATTTGTAGCAGTTGGTGGTATTAACACTTCAGAAACTTTATCCCAGTTTTCCTCAACATCTATTCCACCAAAAGCCGACATATAAACTTTATCTCCTTCATCTTCCATAGAGAATGCCACATAATACTCTTCTTCAGGTTTATGGGGAACAAAAGGCTCTATCAGAAAATGTGTTAAGTGTCCTTTAACACTGTTTATTTCAACTTCTTCCTGCATTTTTTGTTTTATCCAATTTACAGCATCCTGATAAGTTACATCACCAGGTCTATTAATTTTAAATAAAACAAGCCCTAGCTTACCTCTCTTTCCAAAGAGCATGTCCGGTTTCGCAACCAATGGGACTTCTAAAAGCCATGGATGTTCTTTTGGAAGATTTTCAAAATCTGTTTCCGGAGTAACTAACACAGATTTAAAGTCATACTCAAAGTCATCTGAAAAATAATCTTTCCAGTTTTGAGCTATAATTCTCTTTCCATCATACTCTCTGATACCACGTTGTGCCATTTTGCTTCCACCTCGTAGAATTTTTTAAATTATCATTTTTTAAAAAAAATATACTAAAAATTATAACATTAACCTACTATAAAAATCAAACACTGTTTTATTATATCATTGACTTTTATTTCCTCATAATGCTATAATGTAGTATAATAAAACACTGTTTTATTAAAGGTAAAGGAGTTTAGGATGGAAAATGTTTTCTGGTGGAAATCTAAAATAACCATACCGTCAGATGGAAGTTTCATAACTTTAAACCATGACAAAACAATCACAGTTCCTAACAATCCTATAATACCTTTTATTGTAGGAGATGGTATTGGACCTGAAATAACTCCAGAGATGATAAAAGTTGTTAACGCAGCTGTTGAAAAGCAATATGGTAGTTCAAAAAAAATATACTGGGTTGAAGTTTTAGCAGGAGAGAAAGCAGAGGAAAATGATCTTGATAGAATGCCTGCTGAAACCTTGGAAATTTTAAAGAAAAGTGTAGTTAGTATAAAAGGACCTTTAGGGACCCCCGTAGGAAAAGGTGGAAAATCCTTAAATGCAATTTTAAGACAGTCTATGGATTTTTACTCTGCAATAAGACCAGCATATTACATGGGTCAGCCTTCCCCTATACCTAATCCTGAAAGGGTAAATGTGACAATTTTCAGAGAAAACTCGGATGATGTTTATATGGCTATTGAGTATATGCCAAAAACGGAGGGAGCTAAAAAAGTGAGAGAGTTCTTTATAAAAGAGATGGGAGTTTCTGAGAGTGCAATTCCGGAAGATGCTGGAATAACAGTAAAACCTATGTCCGAGTTTAAGACAAAGAGACATGTAAGGAAAGCTTTTAGATATGCATTAGAAAATGGTAAAAAACATATAGCTATTGCTGGAAAGGGAAACATAATGAAAGCTACAGAAGGAGCTTTCCTAAACTGGGCTTTTGAAGTAGCAGATGAAGAAGAATTTAGAGGAAAAATAATAAAAGAAGGGGAGCCTGGAGAAGGACAGGCTCGTATTTACAAAGTAATAACAGATCAGATGTTAATGCAGTTAGTTTTAAAACCAGAATATTATGACGTGATAATAACTCAAAATCTCAACGGTGACTATATATCTGACCTTGCATCTGCACTTGTAGGAGGACCTGGATTTGTTCCAAGTGGAAATATAGGAGATGGTTATGCCTTATTTGAGAGTAGCCATGGGACAGCTAACGATATAGCTGGTAAAGGTATTGCAAATCCATTATCAATAATCTTGTCTGGAGCTATGATGTTGGAATATTTAGGTTGGAAAGAAGCAAGTTATTTGATATACAGAGCTGTTAAAGAAGTTATATCTTCAAGAAAAGGAACACCTGACATAGCAAACGGTTTCAAAAAACAAGGGTACGAAGCAGTAGAGTTATCTACATCACAGTTTGGTGATGAAATAGTTAAAACCATAAAAAATCTATAATGTGAGGTGAGACGATGAAGGTAGTTGTTAAGCAAAAAGAAGATTTTCATTTTATAGGAAAAGGAGAGGCAGGTATTGATGTACCGATTGATGCAGCAGCTTATGTAGGAGGAAAAGGAAGAGGAGTAAGACCTCCTGAACTTTTATTTCACTCTATAGCTGGATGTATGGGAATCCATGTTTATGAAGCTCTTCATAAAGCAGGAAAGCATGTAGAAGATATTACCGTAGAAACTGACGCAGAGAGAAAAGACGAGTATCCTAAGGTGTTCACAAAGATATATTTAAAATTTACCGTAAAAGGTGATGTTTCTGAAGAAGATGTAAAAAACGCTATAGAAACTTCTTTAAACAAAACTTGTAGTATAGCTTATATGATAAACAAGGTTGCTCCTATATCTTATGAATTTAAAATAGAAAAGTAAGGGGTATAGTTATGTTTAACAAGATTTTAGTAGCCAATAGAGGAGAAATAGCTTGTCGTATAATCAAAGCAGCTCACGAATTAGATATACCAACTGTGGCAATATATTCAGATGTAGAGTCAACAGCAAGACACGTTAAAATGGCAGATGAAGCTTATATTATAGGTTCAAATCCACTGGACACATACTTGAATAAACAGCTAATAATAGACCTTGCAAAAGCCGTAGGAGCAGATGCTATCCATCCTGGGTATGGATTTTTGGCAGAGAATGAAGAGTTTGCAAAGATGTGCGAGGACAACGGCATTACCTTTATAGGACCTTCTTCTGAAGTTATAGCTTTAATGGGTGATAAAGCAAGATCCAAAGAAATAATGAAAAAATTTGGAGTGCCTACTGTACCTGGAAGTGATGGAATATTAAAATCTATGGAAGAAGCTGTAGAACTTGCAAGAGAGATAGGATATCCGGTTTTACTTAAAGCATCTGCTGGTGGTGGTGGTAGAGGTATAAGAATATGTAATAATGAAGAAGAGTTAAAAAGAAACTACGAACAGGCATACAAAGAAGCAGAAAAAGCTTTTGGAAGGGGAGATCTACTTTTAGAAAAATATATACAAAATCCAAAACATATAGAATTCCAGATACTTGGTGATAAATACGGAAACGTCATCCATCTAGGAGAAAGGGATTGCTCAATTCAGAGGAGAAATCAAAAACTTGTAGAGATAGCTCCTTCGTTAATTTTAAATGAAGAAAAAAGAAAACATTACGGTGAGATATGTGCTAATGCCGCAAGACAGATAGGATACTACAGTGCCGGAACAATGGAGTTTGTATCTGACCTTGAAGGAAACATATACTTCATAGAGATGAACACAAGAATACAGGTTGAACACCCAGTAACTGAAATGATAACAGGTATAGACATAGTTAAAGAACAGATAAAGATAGCAGCAGGTCAGCCTTTAACAATAAAACAAGAAGATGTTAAATTTAATGGTTTTGCTATAGAGTGTAGAATTAACGCTGAAGACCCTAAGAAGAATTATGCTCCAAGTATAGGACTAATAAGCAGATACTACTCTCCAGGTGGATTTGGAGTAAGGATAGAAAGTGCTGCTTCTGTTGGATTTGAAGTTACTCCTTACTTTGACTCGATGATAGCAAAACTTATATGCTGGGGCAAAAGTTTTGAAGAAGCCATAAAAACTACAAAAGCCGCCTTAGATTACTTTGAAATTGCCGGTATAAAAACTACAATTCCATTACTGAAAGAGATAATGAAAGATCCTAAATTTGCAGAAGGTAAATTTACTACGAAATACTTAGAAGAAAATAAACATTTATTAGATTACACTGAAGAGTTAACAAAGGATGAGATAGTATCCTTTATAGCAGCATCTATAGCTGCACATTACGGATTATAAGCAAAGGAGGTTTAAAAATATGAGTTTAAAGCTATTCAGAGAAATGCTACAAGAAAGAGGATTAGAGGTCGCTCCTCCAAAACCTATAAAAATCACAGATTTAACTCCAAGAGATGGACAGCAATGTAAACTTGCAACAAGAGTTAGAACAGAAGATTTACTTCCTCTATGTGAGAAAATGGATAAAGCTGGATTTTATGCTGTTGAAGTTTGGGGTGGTGCAACCTTTGATGTATGTTTAAGATATCTTAAAGAAGATCCTTGGGAGAGACTTAAAGCAATCAAGTCAGTAATGCCTAACACAAAATTACAGATGTTATTCAGAGGTCAGAATATAGTTGGATATAAACCAAAATCAGATAAAGTAGTTAAAAAATTCGTAGAAAAAGCTATTGAACATGGTATTACAGTTTTTAGAGTATTTGACTCTCTAAATGACAATAGAAATATAGAAGTTGCTGTAAAAGCAATAAAAGAGTTTGGTGGAGAAGTACACGCTGAGATAAGCTATACAAGAAGCCCTGTTCATACATTAGAAAAATGGATGTCTTATGCTGATGAGCTTATAGATCTTGAGCCTGATTGGATATGTTTCAAAGATGCAACCGGTATACTTATGCCAGAAGAAACCTACAACATTATAAGGGGAATAAAAGCTAAGGTAGGAGACAAGATAAAGGTTGTTCTCCATAATCACGATATGAGTGGAACAGCTATAATGAACCATATGATGGCTATACTTGCCGGTGTTGATATGGTAGATACCGTTCTATCTCCTTTAGCTTTTGGATCTTCACATCCAGCTACAGAAAGTGTTGTAGCTGCACTACAAGATACACCTTATGACACAGGATTAGATTTAAAAGTTTTAGATGAACTTGCTGAAATAACAAGAGAAATTAAGAGAAAATACAGAAAATACGAAACTGAGTATGCCGGTGTTAATGCGAAAGTTCTCATCCATAAGATACCTGGTGGAATGATATCTAATATGGTTGCTCAGTTAATGGAAGCAAATGCATTAGATAAAATGGAAGAAGCCTTAAAAGAAGTTCCTAACGTTGAAAGAGACCTTGGATATCCACCTCTCCTAACTCCTTCTTCTCAGATAGTTGGTGTCCAGGCAGTTCTAAATGTGATATCAGGAGAGAGATACAAGATAATTACAAAAGAAACAAGAGATTACGTCGAAGGCAAATACGGAAAACCACCAGGACCAATAGCAAAAGAGCTCGTAGAGAAGATACTTGGTCCAGGAAAAGAACCAAACTTCTCTATTAGAGCTGGAGACCTTGTTGATCAAAATGAGTGGGATAAAGCTTATGAAGAAGCTAAAAATCTGTTAAACAGAGAACCTACCGATGAAGAAGTCTTACTATTTGTTCTATTCCCTCTCCAAGCCAAAGAGTTTATCATAGCAAGAGAGAAAGGAGAGTTAACTGTTATTCCTCCTGATGCTATTGAACCTAAAGAAATGAAACCAGATGGAATTGAAAATGTTGCTCCTGTGGAGTTTGAAGTAATCTATCACGGTGATAAGTTTAAAGTTAAAATAGAAGGTGTATCTCCAGAACAAGACCCTTCAAAACCAAGAAAGTTCTATGTAAATGTAAACGGAAAGTTAGAAGAGGTTCAGCTTAAACCTCTTGCAGTTACATTAGTAGGAAGATCAGGTAAGTTTGCAGCTTCCGCAGGGGCAGTCCAATCTGAAGCTGGAAAACCAAGACCAGAAAAGCCAGGAGATGTTACAGCTCCTATGCCAGGAAAAGTATCAAAAATATTGGTAAATGTAGGGGATCAAGTTAAGAAAGGTCAAGTTGTAGCAATGGTTGAAGCAATGAAAATGGAAAATGAGATACACTCTCCTATAGATGGAACAGTAAAAGAGATATTTGCCAAAGTAGGAGACAATGTAACTCCTGATGAAACAATCTTAAGAATAGAGTAAACAATCTCATAAAGCCCCCTTTTTTAAGGGGGCTTACCTTTAAAAAAATCTCTGTGTTATAATTCTGAAGTTAAATAGAAATTAAGAGGAAATACGGTGGATAAAATTCCATTAACTGAGGATTTAATTAAAAAACTATCTAACTCTCCTAAAAAGAGTGTGAATATCGTAATAAAGTGTAATCCTGAGAAGATGAATTTTATATCTATGGTTATGAACGGCTATGACAGGATAACTTTACCAAGGACAAGACATGGGAAAGAAGGAATACTTGATTTACTTACATCACCAGATTTTGTTGAAGACTTGTATATGATACTAGAGGATATAAAAAAAAATTACGATCCTTCTTTGGAGATTGTAGGTGAACTTGGAGATGACTGGTTAGTAGCTGTAACTTGAAGCTTTAATTCCTCATATACAAATGTTATACAAGATAAACTTCTACCGGCTCTGATATCTGAAGATTTAATTTATCTTTTAAACTTTCTTCTGGGATAAACAGTTCATAGAATCCAAAACTTCCCATTATAAGGTTAGGTTTCCCTCTTTCTCCTTCTAAGAAATTCTTACATACCTTGGTTATTTCATATCCTTTAAATACTAACCTAAACCTCTCTGGAAGTTTATCTATATTTGTTATAGCATTTCCAAATCTATCAAACTTAATTATCTTTCCAAAGATTTTTTCCTTTGTATAAACTGGTTCAAAATCTAAAATTTTTATGTATTCAGACACTATCTCACCAAAGTTCTCCAGAGGTTCTGACAAAGATATATAACCACAAACAGGGGCAAATATATCTCTTCCGTGAAATGTATTTGTATTAGTAGGTAAAAAATATTTACTGTTTTTTATGTAAACAATCTTCTTAACTGTTTGATTTTTTAAAGGTAAAGTTAATAAACCATTATCAGGAGATACAAATATATAATCTTCAGTTTCTATAATAACTGCTTTTCTTTCAGTTCCTACTCCCGGATCAACAACAGATAAAAATATTGTTCCTTTAGGAAAGTATCTATAAACAGCATTTAAAATCAAAGATGCTTCCAATATATTAAAAGGTTCTACTTCGTGGGATATATCTATGAGATTTACTTCTGGATTGATAGATATGATAACGCCTTTAACAGCCCCCACAAAACCGTCTTTATTCCCAAAGTCGGTAAGGAGGGCTATATTTTTCTTCATATACTACTTTATCTTTTCACCTTTTTCGTAATTTGAGTCAAAATATTTTAAAAACTCATCAGTTTTGTCAAGTTCGGGTTTTCCGTATAAAACAGCTTGCTTATCTATGATAATTGAGTATCCTTTTGATTTTCCATAAGATTCAAGATTTTCCTGAACTAACTTCATAAATTTTTGAAGAAGCTCGTCTCTCCTTTTCAAAACTTCCTGTTGTTTCTGGATGGCAAATGCCTGAAACTCTTCCTGGGCTTTTTGGTCATTTTTTAGAGATTTCTGTTTTGCCTCTACTTCTGCCTGAGCTTTTTTACCTGCTTCTTCAAGTAAAGCCTGTGCATCTTTTCCGGCTTTTGATTGATTAACTATAGTTTGGACATCAATAAAAACTATCTCTGCAGCTTTAGAGATTCCAAACATAACAACTGTTAAAAAAACTGAAAAAAATACCTTTTTCATAAATCCTCCTAAAAAATTTTTTTCAAATAATTCTAACACATATTTTAGTGAACTGCATATAATTGAATATCTACACTACCTGTTATACTTAGGACTCTCTTTCCAAAAAGCTCAGCAGAGTTTCTATATCTTCAAAAGAGTGTTTAGATGACAATGTTATTCTAAGTCTTGATGTTCCTGGAGGAACTGTTGGTGGTCTAACTGCCCCGACTAACAATCCTTTTTCAAGTAATTTATTTCTCAAATCAATCACTTTATTTTCATCACCAACTATATATGTAATAATAGGAGTGCCATGGAAGTTTACATTTAGAGATTTCTCTTTTGCTTTTTTTACAAAAAACTCTACATTCTCAAAAAGTTTTTTTCTCCTAAAATCCTCTTTTTTCAAAATTTTTAAATTTTCAAGAGATATGAAGTTTTGTATAGGTGATAGAGCTGTTGTAAATATAACAGATCTCATTTTGTTTACTAAGTAATCTATAAGTAGTTTTGAACCACAGATAAAGGCTCCATAACTTCCAACAGCTTTTGATAACGTCCCCATCTGTATTATATTTTCTGTTGGTTTTATACCAAAATACGTTAAAGTCCCCCTTCCCTCTTTACCTAAAATTCCTGTGGAATGGGCTTCATCAATCATTAAAACTGCATCGTATCTATTACAAATCTGCACTATCTTATCAAGAGGTGCTATATCTCCGTCCATACTAAAAACACTGTCCGTTATAACTATTTTCTTCCCTTTTGTATCAACAGTTGTTATTTTTTTCTCTAAATCTTCAACATCACAATGTTTGTAAATAATCTTTTTTGCTTTTGATAACCTTATTCCATCTATTATAGATGCATGGTTAAGTTCATCGCTGAATATAACATCTTCCTCTTTGGCTATAGCTTGAATCAATCCAAGATTAGCCATATAACCACTTCCGACAATTAAACAGTCTTCTGTCTGTTTAAAATCAGCTAAAAATTTCTCAAGTTCTCTTTGAATAGAAAAGTATCCTGATATAAGGGCAGATGCTCCACTTCCAAGAGTTAATCCATCTATGTTTCTACATAGTTTTTCTTTAGTATACTGATTATCCTTTAAACCAAGGTAGTCATTTGATGCAAAATCAATGATATCAGAAGGAAAAACTATTTTCTGTCTATACAGACCTCCCTCTTTTATTTCTTCTATGCTTTTTTTCAAAAATTCTGAAAAGACACTCATCCATAAACAAACTTTTTAAAGTTTGAAAGTAATTTAAGTCCGGCTTGCTGACTCTTTTCAGGGTGAAACTGAACAGCCCAGATATTATCAATTTCTACAGCGGAACAGAAATCTATCCCATAATCTGTAGTTGATGCTACCACATTGGAGTATTCTGGTTTTACATAGTATGAATGGACAAAATAGAAAAATTCTCCGCTGTTTATACCTTCAAACATTTTACTATTCTTCTTTATCCAAACTTGATTCCATCCCATATGAGGAATTTTTATATTAAGTTTTTCATCAAATCTTACAACAGACCCCTTTAACACAACTAAACCTTCATGTTCCCCAAACTCATATCCGTATTCAAATAGAAGCTGAAGTCCCAAACATATCCCAAGGTAAGGTTTTCCTGAATTTATATTTTGTATTATCTTCTCTTTTAAACCAAGTCTATCTAAGTTATGCATAGCATCTGCAAAAGCTCCAACTCCAGGAACTACTATACCTTTTGCTTTATCTAAATCTTCAGGATTAGAGGTTATGATAGCATTAATTCCCACCTTTTCAAGGGCTTTCTGAACACTCCTTAGATTTCCCATTCCATAATCTACAACTGCTATCATACCATTCCCTCTTTCAGTTCTCTAACGAGATTTTTAATACCTTCAAAATCGGATCTACCTTGAAGTTTGACAACTGCACTACCTACTATTATCCCATCTGCTATTTTTGAGAGTATCTGAGTATGTTCCTTCTTTGATACACCAAATCCTACTGCAACTTTTTTATCTGTGATAATTTTTATCTGAGAAATCTTCTGTTTTAATTCTTCCCAAGGAAGTGTATCTCTCTCTCCGGTAATTCCAGTTAAGGACACATAGTATATAAAGTCATCAGACATGGAAGATATAAATTTTATCCTGTTTTCATCAGAAGTAGGAGCAAGGAGGAATATAACAGATAGACCTAAACTGTTTGCAACCTTTTTAAAACTCTCTGCTTCTTCTGGAGGTAGATCCGGAACAATAAACCCATCTATTCCGTTTTCTTTTGCTACTTTACAGAAATTTTCCTCCCCCATTTTAAAAACAGGATTATAGTAAGTCATTGCCACAAGAGGAATTTCTGGATATCTCTCTTTTATCTTCCTGGTAATCTCAAAAACTTTCAGAGGAGTTACACCGTCTTTAACTGCTTTTTCATGGGCAATCTGAATTGTTGGACCATCTGCAACAGGATCTGAAAATGGAAATCCAATTTCAAGTATATCTGCACCATTTTCTATAAGTGTAAAAGCTGTTTTTATACTATCTTCAACAGAAGGATACCCTGCCATAAAGTAACATATAAGTGGTTTTTTAACTTCAAAAATATCCTTAATCATTCACCGACTCCGAAAAAAATTTTTAAAAATTATACTCTTTAGTATATCTTTTTTACCGGTGAATTTTTACTACATTCCGGGTAATCTTGGAATTTTACCAAGTTTTGAAAGTTTATAGTATAATCCCCAACCTTTCTTCATCCAGTGTCCCACTATAGGAAGAGGTAGAAGCAATGCTCTTTTATCATCTCTGTAAGCTAATCCTCCACCGTTTCCCATATCCATAAGACAGAGTATATTTATATGCTCTATGTAGGATTTAGGCTCTCCCTTCTCTAAGCCTTCTTTTAGAGCTATATTATAGGCTACATTCCTTGCCATAACCTCTGCTAAATGTCCCTGTTTTGCTTTCCACTCTGGACCTTCCAATGCTACACAATCACCTACTGCGTATACATTTTCAACATCTTTTACTTTGTTATATCTATCTATAACAATAAATCCAGCTTCTGTTTTGGGAAGATTTCCTGATTTTACAGCAGGATGTCCATCTCCAGCAGGAACAAAACATGTAAGGTCTGATTCTATCTTTGTCCCATCTTCCAACAATACACCATCTGGTAAAAATTCAGTTATCTTTTTACCGGTAACAGATTTTATATTTAACTTTTCAAACATAATATCCATCATTTTAAGGGCAGATTCTCCTAGTCTCTCTCCTGGTTTTGGCATTGGAGCAAAAAATGTTATATCAAAGTTCTCTCTTATACCTTTTTTTCTCAGATAGTAATCAACATTAAACATAACTTCAAAAACCGGACCACCTCTCACAGCTTCCTTTGCCCTTGGATTACCACCAAATCCAAAAGCTAACCTTCCTTTACCCTTACTGATTAGTTCATCTAACTTTTCAGTATACTTCAATGTCTCTTCCGGCTTTGAGCATATAGAGTATGTGTATTCTATTCCCTTATGTTTTAACTTTTCTTGTCCTATAGCTACTACAAGATAATCAAAATCTCTTCTTACCCGACCATCTTCAAGAGTAAAGCTATCAGTATTTATCTGATAAACTTTACCTTTTGTAAATTTAAAACCGTGGGCTTTTGACAAAGCTTCAAGAGAAACTATGACATCTTCAAACTTTTTCTCCTTTGTAGGAATCCATATTGATATAGGATAAACAAACAAAAAATCTCTATCAGATATAACTTCTACATCAAATTTATATTTTCTTAAAAAGATTGCTGTCTCTACACCTGCAATTCCACCACCAAGAACTACTACCTTCTTCATGATTTTCACCTCTCATCTATTTTAGCAAAAATATCAGTGGTGGTGATGGTGATAATGCTGTGGAAGAAGCATAAGCATCTGAGGAGTTATCTCTTTTAATTTACCTTCTTTAAACTCGCCTATAATCCTTTCAAAATGTTCATTTTTACTTTCCGTAAAGTATGCCTTCATTCCTAAATTAATCAGATGATTATAAGCACCACTGCCTATATGATTGGTTATTACAACATCAACTCTATGTACTGATAGAAGATTTGCAACATCTCTTCCATTTAGGTATTTATTTTCAACAATCTCATAACTATTGGTATCTGTATCATATATTAAGAAGAATTTTGCCTTACCGTAAGCTGTAGATAATACATACTCTCCTGATTTTGGTTTTACAGGCATTGCTATTTTCATTTTACCACCTCATAATTTTATTCGTATTAAAAAATTTAACCCCTTTCCTCCAAAGAAGAAAGGGGTCGGAGGTGTGGACATGAAGCTTATGGAGGGCTGGGAGGAGGTGGATCCTCTATCTCTCATATTCTTTTAAAAAGTTATCTATCTCTTCATCAAGTACATAAACATTTTTATATCCAAGAGCTTCAAGGTATCCCATAACCCTGTTGGCAAATTTTATTTTTCCGCAGGCAAGAACTATCTTTGCAGTTTTATCAGCCGGAAAAATTTCCTGCCATCTTTCAGCAAATTCTGTTACAGGTAAGAAGTATGAGTTTGGAACTCCTGCCTCTGGGGCTGTTTTACCAGTAACTCTTGCAGGAGGTCTAACATCTACGAATATAGCACCTTCTTCCTCTATCATCTTTTTAACCTTATCAGCCGGCATTAAGCCAAGGGATTCTTTCTGCTTATCAGCCTCTATTGCTTCTTTGATATTGTTAATTAGATTCTCTACCATCTTAGACCCTCCTTAAAAATTTATTTTATCAATGGTATCCTTCTTCTTCAGAAACTTTACCTTTAAATACTTTATACACGTAAGATGTGTAGAATATAACGATAGGCAAGAAGATCACAGTAACAATTAGCATAACAGTTAATGTTAAATGAGAGGAAGCTGAGTTAAAGATATCAATGTTGTATTTCGGATCTATAGTAGACCTTATAAATACAGGGAAAGATGCACAGGCAATAGTTAAAACTGTCCCTATAACAGCAAGAGATGAGCCCCATATAACTTTTTCGTAATTATTTTTTATTTGAAGCTGATAGAAATAGTATATCAATCCAAAAACCATTATAGCTGGAGCTAGTAAAAGAAGAGGATATTTAAAGTAATTGTTATAAAGTTCAGGTTTAACCATTAACAGAACGAAGTCTGTAATAATTAAGAGTAAAACAAAACCTATCCAGCTAATGAAAGCCCATTTTTTTGCTTTTTCAAAAAGCGAACCTTCTGTTTTAAGTAAAAGCCACGCAGCACCATGCATCATAAACATAAACAAACCTACAGCTCCAATAAGTAAAGAAGGGATGTTAAGTAAAGTAAAGAAAGTACCGTGATATTGTCCTTTTACATCTATAGGGACTCCTAAAACAGCATTACCTACTGCAACTCCAAAAAGTAAAGCAGGAACAAAGTTACCTAGCCAATATATAATGTCCCAAGTTTTTCTCCAAGTGATAGATTCTTTTTTATTTCTATACTCAAAAGCAACTGCTCTTCCTATTAAAGCCCAAAGGACTACCATAATAGCAAGGTAAAATCCACTGAAAGATGCGGCATAAACAAGAGGGAAGGCAGCAAAGAGCATACCTCCACCAGCTATAAGCCATACTTCGTTACCATCCCACACGGGAGCTATAGAGTTCATCATTAACTTTCTTTCCTTCTCATCTTTTGTAAATATATGGAACACACCAGTTCCAAGGTCAAAGCCATCAGTAAGAGCATATCCTACCAAAAACACCCCAGCAAGTAAAAACCACAACCCCTCTAATGTAAATAGCTCTGCTGGTAACATTTTATACCCTCCAATCTTTATTTAATTGTGGCCTAACTGAACCAACAGGAACAGTCTCTTTGTCGTGGCTATACTCCGTAATACCTCTGTTTATAACCTTAAGCATAGATATAACGAAAGCGATAAAAATAGCTGTGTAGATCAAGAAGAAGACGGTTAAGGTAAATGCAACATTCTCTACTGGATGAATTGTCACAGCATCTTTGGTTTTCAAAACTCCTTGAACTATCCAAGGCTGTCTTCCAACTTCCGTAGAAGTCCATCCGAGAAAAGAAGCCAAGAATGGAAGAGGAATTGATAATACAAGTAACCATAGAAATCCTTTATTGTTATAGATAGTTCCCTTCTTGTATAAGATGAAGGCAACTACTGATATTAAAGCAAATAAGAAGCCAAGATATACCATTAAGTGAAAAGATGTAAATACAAGTCCTACGGAAGGTAAATCATCCATAGTTATGTCTAAAGATTTTGCTTTTGCTTTTGCAATTGCAAGCTCATCAAGTAATTTTTGTTTTTCTGCTTCATCTGCCACTGTAGGAAGCTTTTCTTCTATAGCTTTAACTTGATTTTTATATTCCTGACTTTTCTGCTGATACTCTTTAACTAAATCTTTAATACCTTTAAATTCTGCATTTGGGTCATGGTAAGCAAGAATACTTAAAAGGTAAGGGATTTTTATATAAACGTGAGTAGTTTGTTTTTCTTGGTCTACAACACCAAGTAAATCTAGAGAAGCACCTTTTTCTGTTTCCCATTTACCTTCATACATAGCCATTTTTAGAGGCTGATGTTGAGCAACCTGATAACCATGGATATCTCCAATTATAATTTGAGCAACACTTACTATAAGAGTAAATATTACTGAATATTTAAGTCCAACTTTAGCAAACTCTACATCTCTGTTTTTAAGTAAAAAGTAAGCAAACACCCCCATTGCAAAAAATCCACCAGTTATATACCCACCATCAACTGTGTGTAAAAATCTAAATATAGTTGTGTGGTTTAATGCTGCTTCAAAGAAGTCTGTTAAAACTGCCTTTGTACCTTGAGGTGTTTCTACGATTTTAAAACCTGCTGGTGTTTGCATCCAAGAGTTAGCTATGAGTATCCATAAAGCTGATAATGTAGTTCCTAAAGCTACCATCCAAGCTGCGAATGTGTGCATACCTCTTGATATCTTTTTTTCACCAAACAAGAAAAGCCCCATAAATGTAGATTCTAAGAAAAATGCCATAAGTCCCTCTATGGCAAGAGGTGCTCCAAAGATATCACCTACAAACTTTGAGTACTCAAACCAGTTTGTTCCAAACTCAAATTCTTGCGTCAAACCAGTTGCAACTCCTGCTGCAAAGTTAACGGCAAAAACCATCATCAGAAACCTTGCAACTGCATCAAGTTTTGGATCCTGTTTTTTTAGGTTAATAGTTTTCAGGATGGCTACGAACAAAGACAGACCAATAGTCAATGGAACGAAAATAAAGTGGAAATAACTTGTGGCTGCAAACTGCAATCTGGACAAAAGTAACAAGTCCATGGCATATACCTCCTACTTAAAATAACTTAAATTTAAATTTATGCAAGTTAGTTTGCATTAACAAACCTAAATTTTACTTTTAAATTAAAATATTTGCAAGTTAGTTTGTATTAACTAAGTCACAAATATAATATGAAACAATATCTCGTAAATATTCATGATTTATATCATATTCTTTTATCTTTATTTTAATTTAACTTTATTTTAACACAAACTATTTTAGCAAAAATTTTTCGATTTGCAACATTTGGATTAATGATATTAAAAATTTGGGGACTATAATGTAGAATTTGGAAATTTTTGATATATCTTATATAATTATTTGAATATGAATGAATAACAACAAAGAGGTATTTTAGGGAATATGATAGTTGATAATTTAAACGAGAAGTTGGAACATATTTTGGAAAAGTTTAAATTGATAAAGGAAACTATTAAACCTGAGAATTTACAGCAACAGATAGAAGAGTTAGATGCTGAAATGGGAAAGCCTGATTTCTGGAATGACCCAAAAAGAGCTGGAGAGATATCATCAAAAAGGAACATGTTAAATCAGAAACTTCAAGAGTTCTTATCGGTTGAGCAAAAAATAAAAGATATTAAAGATTACATTGAACTTTTAAAGATAGAAGAAGATCCAGAACTTTACTTGGAAGTAGAGAAAGATTTGGACAAACTTGATAAATATATAACAAAACTTCAGATAGATAGTCTTTTATCAGATGAGATGGATCCGAAAAATGCGATACTTACAGTTCAAGCTGGTTCAGGAGGTGTTGAAGCCTGTGATTGGGCTCAGATGTTGCTAAGAATGTATCTAAGATGGGCTGAAGAAAGAGGTTATCAGACAGAGATAGTAGATTACCAACCTGATGATGTTGCCGGAATAAAAAGTGCCACTGTAATAATCAAAGGTCCGTATGCTTACGGCTATCTAAAAGGTGAACAGGGAGTTCACAGATTAGTAAGGATATCTCCATTTGATGCAAATAAGAGAAGACACACTTCATTTGCAGCTGTATCTGTTATTCCTGAAATTGATGAAGAAATCAATATAGAGATAAAAGAAGAAGATTTAAGGATAGACACATATAGGGCAAGTGGAGCCGGAGGACAGCATGTTAATAAAACAGACTCAGCTGTTAGGATTACACATATTCCTACAGGGATAGTAGTAGCCTGTCAAAGTGAAAGGTCTCAACTTCAAAACAAGATAAAAGCAATGAATATGCTGAAAGCAAAATTATACCAACTTGAACTTGAAAAGAAAAAAGAAAAACAAAAAGAACTTGAGGGAGAAAAAAAAGATATAAGCTGGGGTAATCAGATAAGGTCTTATGTATTCCAACCTTACCAATTAGTTAAAGATTTAAGAACAGGGTATGAAACAGGAAATATACAGGCAGTTATGGATGGGAATATAGATGAATTTATAGAAAGCTTTTTAAAATACAAAGCTACAGGAGAAAATGTTGCTTAAAAAAGAAGATATAATAGTTTTACTCTCAGGAGGCATAGACAGTACAACATTACTTTGGCTTTCAAAAAAGATGTTTAATAAAGTATATGCTATATCTTTTGATTATGGTCAAAAACATAAAGTTGAGCTTTCCTATGCAAAAGAAATAGCAAAAATTGCAGATGTAGAGAGACATTTTATAGCTACTATACCTTACCTCAAAGATTTAGGAAGTAATGCATTAACAGATGAAAGTATAGAAGTTCCATCGGAAAGTTATACAGATGAACCACCAATAACAACAGTCCCTATGAGAAATCTGATATTTCTATCTATAGCTGCCTCGTATGCAGATGTTTACGGTATTGAAAATATAGGTATAGGTGTCCACTCCCTTGACTCTCCTTATCCAGATTGTAGAGCAGAGTTTATATCTTCTGCAGAAGCAGCTATAAACGCATCTTCAGTTATGGTTGCAAAGAAGAAAAACCGAATTAAAATTTTTTCTCCATTCCTAGGAATGACTAAAACTGATATAGTAAAGTTAGGTTATGACCTTGGAGTTCCTTTTGAAAAAACTTACTCCTGTTATAAAGGTACAGAACCTCCATGTGGAGAGTGTGCTACATGTAGACAGAGAAAAGAAGCACTTAAAATTTTGGAGAAAAGATGAAGAAGATAGTTATAGTAGAATCACCTAAAAAAGCAAAAGAGATATCTCACTTTTTAGGCAAAGATTTTGTAGTAAAGGCAACCATAGGGCATTTCAAAGACCTTCCTGAAGAAGAGATAGGGGTTGATCTTAAAACTTACGAGCCAAAGTTTATAATTAAATCCCAAAAACATAAACAGATAGTCACTGAGATTAAAAAGTTAGCTGAAAATGCTGAAGTTTACATTGCAACAGACCCAGATAGGGAAGGATATGCAATAGGATACTTTATGTATGAAGAACTTAAAAATAAAGCAAAAAGCATAAAAAGACCAGAATTTCATGAGATAACAAAAGACCACATAATCCAGAAGATAAAAGATGCACCAGAGTTTGACAAAACAAACTTTGGACTATTTAATGCATTTTTAGGAAGAAGAGTCGGAGATAGGATTGTAGGTTATATACTTTCACCTATAGCTTCAAGAGAGATAGGGGGAAGATTTAGTGTTGGTAGAGTTCAATCTCCAGCAGTAAGACTTATAGTCGAAAGAGAGATAGAGATACAAAACTTTAAACCAACTCCTTACTATATAATCACAGCAGAAATATCAAAAGAAAATAACATCTATACTGCTGTTTATGAAAAACAGAAGATAGAAAATAAAGAAGAAGCAGAGAATATATATTCAGATATTAAAAGTGCAAAAGAAGCCACAGTTAAAAGTATAGAGAAGAAAAAATCAAAAAGATCTCCAAAGCCACCTTTTACCACATCAAGCTTACAACAGACCGCAAACTCAGTTTTGAGATTTCCGCCGGAAAAAACGATGATACTTGCCCAAGACCTGTTTGAAAGCGGTCTTATAACTTACCATAGAACAGATAGCACAAGAATATCAGATGTGGCTATAAAAGGTATAAGAGAACTTATAAAAAGAGAATTTTCAGATGAATACTTACCTTCAAAAGCAAGAATATACAAATCTAAAAATACACAGGCAGATGCCCACGAGGCAATAAGGATTACAAATTTTGTAAATCTAGAAAAACAGAGAGAATTGATAAAAGAAAAAGGTCTCTCCGAAGACCACTTTAAACTTCTAAAACTGATATACCAAAGAACAGTAGCATCTCAGATGGAAGACGCTATATTTGAAAGGACAAATGTAAACCTTGATATTAAAGGTTATAACTTTATCCTTTCTGGAACAGTAATACTATTTAAAGGTTATAAAGCTGTTTACGATATAGAGGAAGAGGAAGAAGATATATCCCTATTACCTCCTTTTAAGAAAAATGAAATAGTAAAAGTGGAAAAAGTAAATATAGATGAAAAATTTACAAAGCCTCCTGCAAGATATACAGAGGGAAGTCTGGTAAAGAAGTTAGAAGAACTTGGTATAGGAAGACCTTCTACTTATGCAACAATCATAAAAACCATAAAAGATAGAGGATATGTGATAAAAGAGGGAAACACTCTAAAACCTACTGAAGATGCCTTTTATCTTATTGAATATCTAAACAGTAAATATAACTGGGTTATAGATTATGACTTTACAAAAAAGATGGAAGAGTTTTTAGACAAGGTAGAAGAGAATAAGAAAGATTGGAAAGAGTTTGTAAAACAGTTACACGAAAAAACAAAACTAAGGACGCAGGCTCTTATATCAAAGAAGATGTTAGATTACGCGTTAGACCTTGCAAAGAAATATGGAAAATCCATAGATGATATATTAGACGATCCAAAAAAGATAAGAGAGTTTATAGAGAACCATTCCTCAAAAGCTCCTTCAGAAAAACAGATAGAGTATGCAAAAGCTTTGGCAGAAAAAACGGGATTAAAACTTACAGAGAAAGAATTGTCGGATAAAAATTTACTTAAAAAGTTTATAGACAAAGCAAAAAAAGAAAACCTAAAAAATTACCAGTTGTCAGAGAAACAGAAAAATGTTTTAATAAAATATGGTAGAGAAGATTTGATAGATAAACCAGCAGAGGCTTTAAAGTTTATAAAAGCTAAGCTTTCTAAAAGAAGATAGAAACTAAAAAGGGCTGGCATTGCTGCCAGCCATATATGGAGGGGGGAGGGAGGGGGTTAAAAATTAAGTTGAATATAATATACGAATATCAGAATATATTTAAAATGACTTTTATCATAAGGAGTTAAAGATGGACGAAAAGATAGTGTTTACGGTTGCAAATCTTGCAAAATTAAAACTTTCTGAAGAAGAGGCTGAAGTTTTACCAAAACAGTTTATGGATATAGTCGGTTTTATTGAGAATCTCAAAGAAGTAAATACAGAAAATGTCCCACCTTTCTATGAGTTAATGATGGAAGAAACTCCTTATAGAGAAGATATTGTTACAAAATCTATTTCAAACGAAGATGTTGTAAAAAATGCACCTCAATCTGAAGGTGGTTTTTTTGTAGTCCCTAAGATTATAGGTTAATAGAGGAGGAAATTTTATGGAAAATCAAAATTTAGAGGCAAAAAAGAAAGCCCTTGAAAGTGCGATTTTGCAGATAGAGAAAAAATACGGAAAAGGCTCATTAATGACTTTATCCTCTGAAGGTATAAAGTCTGTAGATGTTATTCCTACAGGCTCAATAACACTTGACGTAGCTACAGGAATAGGTGGGATACCTAAAGGAAGAGTGATAGAGATATACGGACCTGAATCTTCCGGAAAGACTACATTAACACTTCATATAATAGCAGAAGCACAAAAAAGAGGTGGGAAAGCTGTTTTCATAGATGCAGAGCATGCCTTTGATCCAAAATATGCAAAAGCCATAGGAGTTAATCTTGATGATCTCATAATATCTCAGCCTGATTACGGAGAACAGGCCGTAGAGATAGCTGAAACATTAGTGAGAAGTAATGCTGTTGATGTTATTGTTATAGATTCCGTAGCAGCATTAGTTCCTAAAGCAGAGATAGAGGGAGATATAGAGGACTCCAATGTCGGATTACATGCCAGACTTATGTCAAAAGCAATGAGGGTTTTAAAAGGTGCAATAAACAAGAGTAATACAGCTCTTATACTGATAAACCAGATAAGGGAAAAAGTAGGTGTTATGTTTGGAAACCCAGAGACAACAACCGGAGGAAGAGCTATAAAATTCTTTGCAGATATGAGGATGGAAGTCAGAAAACAGGATATAAAAGATGCTGGAGAAAAAGTAGGAAGTAGAGTAAAGGTTAAGATTGTTAAAAACAAGTTAGCTCCACCTTTCAAAGAAGCTGAGTTTGATGTTATATACGGCGAAGGAATATCAAAAGAGGGAGAAATTTTAGATTTAGGAGAAGAACTTGGATTGATAAAGAAAAGTGGGGCTTGGTATTCTTATAAAGCTGATGATGGAGAGGAAATAAAACTAGGACAGGGGAAAGAAAAAGCAAGAGAGTTTTTAAAACAAAATCCGGAATTAAGAGAAAAACTTGAAAATCTTATAAAAGAGAGGGGTTTAAATGGATCTTGATTTGGTATTGAAAACAGGGATTAACAAAGGTGCTTCTGATTTTCATCTAAAGGTCTCTTCAAAACCAAAAGTCCGTTTACATGGAGACGTTATCCCATTGGAAGAGTTTCCACAGATAACACAAGAAAATATGGTGAGTTGGATAGCAAAAATATTAGGTGGTTCAGAAGTAAAAAAACAGGAGCTGATAAAAAAAGGAGAAGTTGATATATCATATTCCATACCGGGAGTAAGTAGATTCAGGGTGAATATATATAGACAAAGAGGTAGTTATGCAATCAATATGAGATCATTAAAAACAGAGATCCCTAAATTTGAAAGTTTATATCTTCCGGAAGTTCTAAAAAGTATAGCATTGGAACCCCGAGGATTGGTACTTGTAACTGGACCAACAGGTTCAGGTAAATCAACAACAATGGCATCAATGTTAGATTATAGAAATGAACAAGTTAATGAAGTTATAATTACTATTGAGGACCCTATAGAGTATATTTATAGAGATAAAAAATGCTACATAGCACAGAGAGAAGTAGGATCAGATACAGAATCCTTTTTTACAGGACTTAGAGCAGCTCTTAGGGAAGACCCGGATGTTATAATGGTTGGTGAGATGAGGGATTTAGAGACAATACAAACAGCCTTAAGAGCAGCAGAAACAGGACACTTTGTTTTATCAACGCTCCACACTCAAGACGCAAAGGACACTATAAGCAGAATTATAAATATGTTCCCGGCAGAGGAGCAAAACCATTTAAGGGTTTTGCTTGCAGCAGTTTTAAAAGCCATAATATCCCAAAGATTAATTCCAAGAAAAGATGGCAAAGGTGTTGTTCCGGCAGTAGAGATACTGATAAATGCAGGTGCAATAACAGAATGTATAAAAGACCCTGATAAACTATTTATGATTCAGGATCTTATGGAAAAAGGGAAAAAGCAGTACGGTATGCAGACCTTTGATCAAGCTGTTGTTGACCTTTACAACCAAGATTTAATCTCCTATGAAAATGCATTACTCTATGCTACAAATCCATCAGATGTTGAGCTTAAAATTAAAGGTATATCTACAGGATCTGAAGAAGGAATGGGTTTTGAAACCTTCTGATGGATATAAAAAGCTACACTTACTATCTTCTAAGTAAAAAAGATTACTTTGAGGAGGAACTTAGAGGAAAACTTATCCGGAAAGGTTTTAACTTAGAAGATGTAGAGGATATCATAAAAAAACTAAGAGAAGACGGAATTTTAGATGATGAGAAACTATTGGAAAGATATAAAGAAAGGTCTATACAGAAAGGGGAAGGCTACTTAAAACTTAAGAAAAAACTTTATAGTAAAGGTGTTGAAGATTTAGAGATTTCTTTTGAAGAGGAACTTCAATCTGCATTAAATATACTCCAAAGGTCTTTTAGGAAAGAAAAAAACTTTGAGAATGTGGTAAAATTTCTTAAAAATCGTGGGTTTAGATACGGTGTGATACTGAAGGCAGCTGAAAAATTTTTAAAAGAGGAGTTATGACTGAGGTTTTATCAATTCACAATTTAGATATAAAAGAGAAAACTGTATGTACGGTAGGAAATTTTGATGGTATCCATATAGGACACAAAGCTTTACTTGACAAAGTGAAATCAGAATCATTAAAACTTAAAGCTAAATCTGTGGTTATAACATTTTTTCCCCATCCCCGTAAAATACTATCACCACAAAACTATAAATGTAGTATAGTTAACTTTGAAACAAAGATATATCTTCTAAAAGAAGAGAACATAGATTACATACTGGTAGCAGATTTTAATGAACGTTTTTATAAAAAAAGTCCAAAAGAGTTTATGGATTTTCTTAAAGAAAAGTTAAATTGCAGAAAAATCATAGTAGGAAAAGATTGGCGTTTTGGTTATAAGAAGGAAGGAGATATAACATTTGCAACAGAATACGGAAAACAGATAGGAATAGAGATTGAAGCCTTTGACAATATATGCTTAGATAGAGAGAGAGTAAGCAGTAGTAAAATAAGGGAACTTCTATTGGAAGGTAATATAAAAGAGGCAAAGAAATATTTAGGTAGGGATTACTTTTTAAAGGAAAAAGTAGTAAAAGGTGATGGACTTGGAAAAAAGTTAGGATTCCCAACTATAAATTTAAAACCCAATGATGACCTATGTTTAAAGATGGGTGTTTATGCCGGATTTTTAGAGTTTGGAGATAAAAGGTATCCGGTTGTTGTAAACTACGGCAACAGACCTACCGTAGATGGTAAAAAAGTATTTATAGAAGCTCATATAATAGAACATTTTGATAAAGAAGTAAAAGAAAACAGTTTAGTCAATATTTACTTCATAGAGAGATTAAGAGAAGAGAAAAAATTTGAATCTGTAGAAGAACTTAAAAAACAGATAGAGATAGATATAAAGAAGGCAAGAGAGGTTTTAAGTTATGTTTATTAGAATATTCATATTTCTCATTTTGATTTTAAATCTATCACACGCTCAAAACAGTATAGAAATTGCACCTGTTAATATTCCGGTTGAGATTGTAGATGTAAGACAGGAAAAGAGAGAGCTGTTAAATCCTCTTCAGAGATTAGAGTTATTTGACATAAATATAACTCCGGATATCCCTAAGGATATCTTTTTAACAAAAGAAGGAATAGAGAATCTACCTTTTCTTTCCGTAGAAAAGCCTAAAGCTTACTTAGGGATACCTCCATCAAATGCAATGATAGCAGATGCTATGGATAACTTTACAAAAGGTGACTTTATCTTTGCACAGGAAAAAGCAGAGAAATTTGTTGAAAAATACAAAGATTCTCCTTATTTATACTATGCTTACTACATACTTGGATATACAGAGTTTAAAAAAGGCAATTTAGATAAATCAGCAGAATTTTTTAAAAAAAGCTGTTCTTTACAAACTCTTAGAGAAAACTGTCTATCCTATGCTGTTGTATCACTACTAAGAGGAGATTTTCAGAATGTTCAATCTTCTTTAAGTAATCTACCAAAAGATGACCCTGATGTAATCTTTATAACGGATATGTTAAAACTTTTCAAAAACAACGACCTAAATATGAAATCTAACTGTGATAATGTTGATATATCATTTGTTGAATACTGTAAATACTTGAAGAAATATACAGAATTTTTCAGAGGAAAATATAAAGACTCCCTATCTTTAAAAATCCAGACGAAAAACATAAATATCAAAAAGATAGCTAACATCTTAGATGGATTTTCCTATTCTCTAACAGGAGAAAAAGATAAAGGATTAGAATTATTCAACAGATACATAAGGGAGATATCTATATCTGATAAATTTTCAAATTTTGCTCTCTACGGAATAGGACTTTTTGATGAAGCTAAAACTATAGAAATGGCACAGATGTTAGAAACAAGAGATGAAAATTTAAGCCAAGACCTTTATATAATTGTAGCACAGAAATATGGAAAAAGTGGAGACTATTTAGACAGTTTTCTATACTTTCAGAAAGCACTTT
Source organism: Hydrogenothermaceae bacterium (assembly GCA_041287495.1). GTDB lineage: Bacteria > Aquificota > Aquificia > Aquificales > Hydrogenothermaceae > JAOABC01. Next base: position 49,565 of record JBEULE010000019.1, on the reverse strand, counting down.
ATCTATCTGATAGATACAAAGATGTTATCCTCAAAAATATAGCAGTAAATATGTATAATTTAGGAAATTATAAATATGGATTTAACATTCTTAAAGATGTTGTAAATAGAAGTCCAGATTTAAAAACAATACTTTACACTGGATATATAGCATACAAACTTAAAGATTATGAAGAAGCACAGAAACAGTTCCTGAAACTTGTTGATACAGATTATAAAGAAATAGCTTTGGAATATTTGGCGGATATATATCTAACCACAAAAGATGATGAAAGTTTTGTAGAAACTGTAAAACAGCTTAAAATATTAAATCCTGAAAAAGCCTACGACTTCTTAGGGTGGTTTTTCTTTGAAAAAGGAGATTACAAAAATGCATTTAAATCCTTTAGAAATCCTTATATGAAAGCTGTATCTGCATACAACATCTCAGATTTAGAAGCAGCTTCAAAAATTATAGAAAACAGTAATGATGAAAAGTCTACACTTTTAAAAGCTTATATAACCCTAAAATCTCAAGATATAGAGAGAGCAAGACAGATTTTAAAATCTATAAAAGATAGAGATAGTCGTATCTCAGAAGAAGCTTCATATCTTTATGCTTACACCTTTTTTTCCGAGGGAAAATTTGATTTAGCTGCTTTAGAGTTTAAAAATTTCTTAAACATGTACGGATATAAAGATGATGACCTGACAAAAAAAGCCACATTGAGAATTGCTGACAGCTACTTTAACTTGGGAGAGACAGATTTAGCAAGGCAGATTTACAGTGATTTTATATCAAAGAATTCTGGGAAAAAAGAAACGATAGATGCTACTTACAACCTCTTAGTCCTTGAAACAAAAGAAGGTTCTACAAACAGTAAAAATATGATAGAAAATTTTATAAGAAAATATCCTAATTATCCACTTATTCCAATGTTGAAACTACAACTTGCCCAGATATACACAGATGAAAAAGATTATCAAAAAGCAGAAAAAATATACAAAGAAATGATAGATACTAAAACGGCAGAATCTGAAACTGCACTTTACAAGTTAGGACAGCTTTACTACATGAAGGGAGATTTAGAATCAGCAGTAAAAACTTTAACTGAATTTCTAAATAGATATCCAAATTCAGAGAATATATTTAATGTTAAATTAACATTAGGAGAGATTTTTGAAAAACAAAACCGGATAGATGATGCTCTTTCTATCTACTACCAGATAAGTGAAAACGATGATGTAAAGTTGAAAATAGCAAACATCTTACTTAATAAGAGAGATTACAATAATGCCTTACAGTATTTAGAACAGCTTTATGAAAAATATCCAGACAACAAAATGGTCTCGTTGATGATAGGCAAAACCTACTATAAAAAAGGACAAACAGAAGAAGCTATAAAGTTTTTACAGGAAGGAACAAAGTCAGACAATCCTAAAATATCAGCAGAAAGTTATTACTATCTTGGATTAGTATTTAAAGATAGAAAGGATCTAAATAAAGCGTTAAACAACTTCCTAAATGCCATATACATAAACCCAGATATAGACATTATAAATGTAAATTCCAGATTTGAAGCAGCAGCTATACTTACAAAAGCAGAAAAAAGAAAAGAAGCATCCTGTTTACTAAAGGAAGTGTTAAAATATAATGATGACAATATACGTCAAAAAGCAGAAAGTATACTAAAAAATTTACCAAAATGTATCTATTAGGAGTAGGATGGAGGATTTAGTAGCAGTAGGAAAACTTCACAAAGTCCACGGTGTTAAAGGGAACATAAGATTTGAGCTTTTTATAGATGTAAAGCTTCCCGAATATGTATACCTTAAAACACTAGCTGGTGAGATGCTGAAACTAAAAATCGAAATGATAGATAGGAAGAAATGGCTAATTAAATTCTTTGATTATGATGTTCCGGAAAAATCAAAAGAGTTGTCCCAAAGCTTAATATACATATCAAAAAAACACCTTCCAACTTTAGAAAAAAATGAGTATTACATCTTTGAGCTTATAGATAGTGAAGTTTTTGAAGATGATAGGAAGATAGGGAAAGTAGAAAAAGTAGATGATAGGTTATCTCAGGTATTACTTATAATAAAGTGTGAAGATGGAAAAACAAGACATCTACCGTTTGTAAGTCAGTTTGTAGAAAAGGTTGACACCCAAAACCATAGGATATATGTTAAATTACCAGAAGGCTGGTTTGAGTTATGATTTGGTATAAATTTTTTAAAATAAAAATTTTTTAGGAGGTTCTGACATTTTAAAACTTGAAGTCCAGATACCACCACATGCATTTTTTAATGTAGTAGGTTCAAGAGATGAAAATCTGAAGTACTTTGAGGATATCTTTGATTTACAGATATTTGCAAGAGGAACATCCATAATAGCTTCTGGAAAAGAGGAAAACTTAGACAGATTTGAGGAGTTTATGGAAAAGATATCTTCCTACTTTGAAGTTGGACATATACTATCACCTCAGGATGTTAGAAATTTAGCTATTGGTTATAAACAGGAGAAAGAAAGTAAAGAAACTTTAAAGGAAACCCCTCCAGAAGCTATACTATTCTCTTACCGTAAAAAGCCAATAATGGCAAAAACACCTACACAAAAACTCTATGTAGAGACCATAAAAAACAACGACATAACATTTGGAATAGGACCTGCCGGAACAGGGAAAACATACTTGGCTATGGCTGTTGCAGTTTCATATTTAAAACAGAATAAAGTAAGCAGAATAATTTTGACAAGACCAGCTGTTGAAGCCGGAGAAAAACTTGGATTTTTACCAGGATCTTTGGAAGAGAAAGTTGACCCATATCTAAGACCACTTTACGATGCTCTCTATGATATGGTTGATCCAGAAAAAGTTGTAGATATGATAGAAAAAAAGATAATAGAAGTTGCTCCACTTGCCTTTATGAGGGGAAGAACATTAAACGATGCATTCATAATACTTGATGAAGCACAGAACACAACAAGAGAACAGATGAAGATGTTGCTAACCCGTATAGGCTTTGGATCTAAAGCAGTAATAACCGGAGATATAACACAGATAGACCTTCCAAAAACAACACAATCTGGACTTGTAGAGGCAATAAAAGTTTTAGAAGGTGTCAAAGGTATAGGATTTACGAAGTTCACAGAAAAAGATATAGTTAGACACCCGATAGTCCAAAGAATAATAGAAGCGTACAACAGATATGAAGAACAGAATACTGATTGATAAACAGATAAAAGACAGAGATATAACAAAAAAATTTATCAAAGATATAACGGCAGATATATTAAAATCACTAAATTTAGATAATGTTGAGGTAAGTATCACATTAACAGATGATGAAACGATAAGACAGATAAACAGAGATTGGAGAGGACAAAATAAACCAACAGATGTCCTCTCTTTTCCCCTGGAAGAAACCATAGGATATAGGTATAAAGTTTTGGGAGATATTATAATATCAGTCCCATATGCAAAAAGACAGGCACACCAGATAGGATTAACAGAAAGAGAAGAGATACTCCGGCTTCTTATTCATGGGATACTTCACCTTTTAGGCTACGACCACGAGAGATCTGAAGAAGATGAGAAAATAATGTTTGAGATACAGGATAAAATATTCTATCAACTAAAAAGTAGGTTATGAAAATACTCTACAAACATATATCAGTATCATTTATAAAGACATTTATAATCTTAATACTACTATTTTCTCTCGTTATCGTATCCTCCCAACTTCTACATCTTCCTTCATTTGTTTACTCAATGAACATTATAGATTTTTTAAACATTTTAACGCTTCTTGATATATCTTTCATAAAATTTCAACTTCTCTTTGGTTTTCTGATAGCATGGCTACTTGTTGGTATAAAAATCAGAGAAAACAACGAGATATACGCCATCTATAGTTTAGGTATCGACGACAAACAGCTTTCAAAACCAACATTAGTATGGACTATTATTTTTACGTTGGTTGCATTAATCTTTTCTTCTATTGTTGTACCTTATGCAAACAGAGAGAGGGCTAAATTTCTCACAGTTAAAGTGAAGGCTTACATTATGGACAGTATTCAACCTAAAAACTTCTCTAAGATAAGTGAAAATGTATATGTGTATGTAGATGAAAAGAAGAATAACAACTTCAAAAACATAATACTTCATAACAGGTCTAACGGCTTTCTAATAACTGCAAAAAATGGTCATTTTTACGGTAACTATATTATATTTGAGGATGGATATATTCAACTTCCATCAAAAAATTCTTACAATATTCTGAAATTCCAAAAGTATAGCTTCAATATTGATGTATCTTATGTAAAAGAGATAGCATTAGAAGATTTAAAAATATCGGAACTTGTCAAAACTATTCCTGATAATAAAAATAAAATAATTTCTATCTTGGTAGATAGGTTATACTTTCCAATTCCATTTCTTTTTATAGGATTTATAGGTTTTTTTATGGGACTACAATTTCAAAAATCCCGTGAAACTTTACTGTCTATCACCGCATTAATTGGAATGGTCTATATAATTCTAAATTACCTATTTGTAAAACTAACAGAGAAAAATATTATATTCAGCATCCTATATCTAACTATTCTGATTTTATTTTCCCTAATCCTATACAAAATTTCCAAAAATAAAAAAGTGATATAATAAATAAAAATTAAAAAGGTTGTTAAATGGAGACAGTATTTTTAGCAAAGATTCCAATTTTTGACAGAGAGGAAAAGATATTTGGGTTTGATATAAAATTAGACTATGATACTTCTGAGAAAGTTGATTTCAATAACTCACTAAGAAAAATATATACGATCTTATCGGGTTCCGAAATTATAAAAAGTTTACAGGGTAAAGTAGGATTTACAAATCTACCAACTGATATCATAGTATTTACAGATTTTACATCTTTAATTCCTAAAGATATCTTTATTATAAAGATAACTGACCAACAGATAAATTCAAAGGTCCTTATGGATAAGATAAAAGAGTTAAGTAAAAACGGTTATAAATTTTGCCTATACCTTTCTGATGATAAAAATTTAAATCAACTTTTATCATTAAAAGATAATATCTCTTTTGTAGAGGTAGATTCTCAAATGATATTTAATATAGATTCTATAAAAATAATAAAAAGTAACAATTTAACTATTATTTTAGATAACATAGATAGTTATGAAGATTTTGATAGATTTAAAAAAGCAGGTGGTGATCTATTTAAAGGGGAGTTTTTCACAAAACCTAAAAAAATAGAAGCAAATCTTGATAACTTTTCAAAATTAGAAACACTCAAACTTATAAGATTAGTCCATGAAGAAGATGATCTGAATGTTATCGCTAATTATATAAAAGGTTCTCCGAATCTGTCGTTAAAACTATTAAAGTATGTTAACTCCTCATTTTTTTATCTTGCAAATCCCATAACATCTATAAATAGAGCTATCGTATACTTAGGAAAGAAAAATCTGTTAAACTGGCTTCTCCTTATCTCCATGATATCTGTTGCTACTGTCGATACAAAAAAAGAGTTAATCAAGAGGGCTCTTTTTAGAGGAAAATTTATGGAAATAATATCTAAAAAAATAAATAATGATGAGATGATATCTGACACCGCTTTTCTGATAGGTATCTTGTCTTTTGGAGAAAGTATATTTAATGTGCCATTAGAGGTTATACTTAGAGAGTTAAATTTAAACGAGAATCTCGTAAAAGAGATAAAAGAAAAGTCCGGATTTTTTGGTAAAATCTTAAAATTAGTAGAAGAGGTAGAAACCCAAAAGAATAAAAATATAAAAGAGCTTTCAGAAGAACTTCTATTAAATCCTTCAGAAGTGGCAGATATAACCATAGAGGCTTTAAAGTGGAGTGAGGGTATGATATCTATGCTCCATTAGATACAAAAGGAGATTTTTTATGGAAGTGATTAACTACTTTACAGATAAAAAAATAGATATCATCTTTAAGAGACTTTCTACATACATAGAGAGGAACTTTATATCTTTTGTTTTTAAAGATAATATCATCTTAGATATTAAACACCTTCTAATAGATACACTTAAAGATAAAACAAGAATAAGGGCTTTCTACGAAGAAGGTATATCCTTTCATCAGATGGGAATCCTATTTATAGAGTCAATTTCTCTTTTTGATTTTTTAAGAAGAAACTTTATAGATCACCTTCCTAATGATATAGATCTTAGGGAAGCAAAAAGGATAGAGAGATTATTTGAGGATATAGTTCAAATTTTCTCAAAAGGTTATTTAAATTCTTATACTAATGAACTTATCCAAAATTTGGAAGTTCTTATAAATTACATCAAAAGTAGAGATTACGGTGAAACATTATCGCATATTACATATCATCTTGAATATTTTAAAGAGTTTTTACTTAGCATATTGGAAGAGAAAGAATTTAAGAATGATAAGAAATATGAAGAATGTAATCTTGGGAAATGGATAGAAGAAAGCAGAAAAACAATAACAGATGATGAAGATATTTACACCAATATAAAGTCTTTACATAGAAATTTCCACAACCTTATAGCTATAGCAACTAAGTACTTAAAAAACAGACTTTATAGAGAAATGCTTTTCATAATAATGGAAATTGAAGCAAACTCTTTATGGTTATCAAATGAGATAAGCTATATAAATACAAAGATAATGGTATTAGAACTTTCAAAGGATTTTCTAACTGGACTACTTACCAGAAGAGCATTACAACAGATATTTAATAAATATCTTGAAATTATAGAAATTACCGGACAACCAATATCCATAATAATTGCAGATATTGACCTTTTCAAGAATATAAACGATACATATGGACATTTAGTTGGTGATGCAGCACTAAAACATTTTGCTAATATTATCAGAGAAAATTTAAGGAAGTCAGATTACGTTTTCAGATTGGGTGGAGAGGAGTTCTTGATACTACTACCAAATGCATCTCTTGAAGAAGCATATAAAATAGCTGAAAATTTAAGGAAAAAATTAGAGGAAACTCCTTTAATTTATGATGGGAAAGAAATTAAGATTACAGCAAGTTTTGGTATTGCGGAATTTAAAGATCATAACAACTTAAACAACCTGATAAAAGAAGCTGATGAAAAACTATACCAAGCAAAAAGGGAAGGAAGAAACAGGGTTATTGCTTGAGATTATCTTGTTAGGATTAATATTCTCTGTCTTGCATCAAGCTCCCAACCTCTCTTGCCGTCTGTGATATCAAGGGCTGTTTTCAGATTTTTATAGGCATCCTGTTTATTACCTATATTTTGATAAGCAACTCCTAAGAAGTAGTAAAGGTCAGGACTTGTGTTGATAAGATCTTTTGCTTCTTCTAATATCTTTATAGCTTCAAAATCTTTACCTAATTTTACCGCAGAAGCTCCGGCTAAGAGTTTAGGTAAAAAGTATAGATTGTCTATCCTTGAGGCGTAAACAGACGATCTATAAGCACAGTTAAAATCTTTTATCTGGTAGCAGACAAATGCCTTATAAGTATGGGCAGAGCTATTTTCTTCATACAGGTTTATTGCACTGTTTAGATCCTTAATAGCTTTATTAAAGTCTTTATTTTTTATACTTTCTTTAGCTTTCTCAACATAATCATAAGATAGGGCTGTTTTCATTATCTTCTGTTTTATCTGTTGAAATTCAGGACTGTCCTTTTTTAGAAGTAGTCTATCCGGATATTTTTGATTGATAAGCTGTGAAACATTCTTTATACGGGTATCCGGAAGTGGGTGAGTTAAAAGCCACTCAACAGATTTACTTTCCTTCTCCATACTTTTAAACTTATCAAATGTGGATATTAAACCTCTTGGATCATAACCACTTTCGTAGGTAAACCTAACTCCAAGGGCATCTGCTTCATTTTCCTGGTCTCTACTGTATTTAAGCTGAAGTAAGCCGGCACCGATTTGAGCCATCTGCATTATTAAATTTTGATACTGTGAGTTAGATGTTGCAACTGCAAGAACATTCAAAAGAATATTTAAACCGTATGTTTTTTCCAAAAATTTTGCGTGATGTCTGGCATTTATATGTCCAAGTTCGTGGGCAATAACTCCGGCAAGTTCTGATTCATTATCAAGTATAAGTATAAGGCCTCTATTTACAAAAACAGGTCCTCCCGGAAGTGCAAAGGCATTCACATCTTTTGAATTTACTAGATAAAATTGGTAATCAACTTTCCTTGGGGTGTGTTCCGCTATCCTGTATCCCACTTTTCTAATATAGTTTTGAACTTCTCTGTCAGGATAAAGTCCTTCGTTATCATTTATAGCTTGTGGGATATACAATCTTCCTATCTCTATCTCTTGCTGAGTAGAGATAAGGCTTAATGTTTTTTGTCCAGTTAAAGGGTCTTCAACTTCTGTACAGGATGTAAAGAAAGCTACAGGGGTAACTACTAAAAACTTCAGTAAAAATCTGTAAAAATGTTTTAGAGCCATCTTAAATTTCTCCTGGCAAAAAATCTCTATCAAAGATTATAACTTTAACAGACTGCCCTTTTCCTAATAAATTTACACCTTTATCAACTATCATCAACCCTTTTGAGTTCACCATACTTGTTAAGATGTTTGAGCCTTGTTTCTCAAAAGGTTTAACTAAAAATGTACCATTCTTATATTCAATATCAACTCTAACAAACTCTAATCTATCTACTGATTTTCTCTCAAAACTCTCTTCTAAATAAGCATCTATAACTGGATTGTAATAGTTTTTATGACCCATTTTTTTCTTTATAGCTGGCTTTACCAATGTTTCAAACACAACCATACTGGCAACTGGATTTCCTGGAATACCAAAGAATAACTTTTCCCTATCTTCTCCCCACACACCAAAAGCCACAGGCTTTCCGGGTTTTTGAGATACTTTCCAAAATAGTATGTCCACATTCAACTCTTTTTGAACAAAATCTTTAACTAAATCATAATCTCCAACAGATACACCACCGGTTGTAAGTAATACATCACAGTTTTTAGCATATCTCAATTTTTGAGTTATATCATCTGGATCATCTTTGGCAAAACCTAATATTACAGGCAAGGCTCCGGCTTCTAAAATCTGTGTGTAAAGTGTGTATGTGTTAGATGTTCTTATCTGTGAGGGCTTTGTCCTTGGCTCTCCTACATCAAGAATCTCATCTCCAGTTGTTATTATCCCTACCTTTACTTTCTGTTTAACATACACGGTAGATTTATTTACAGACGAGAGTATACCTATCTCCGGAGGTCTTAAAACAGTTCCTTTTCTTAGTAATATCTCTCCTTTTTTGTAGTCTCCCCCTTTAGGTCTTATATTTGATCCTTTTTTAAGAGCTTTGTATATATATACAATATCACCTTCTCTTTTTGTAAGTTCCTTTTGAACAACTGTATCTGCACCTTTTGGAATTAATGCCCCTGTATATATAGATATAGCTGTTCCTGGAACAAGCTCTATATCATCTCCTCCGGCTTTACTTTCACCTATTACTTTTAAAGCTATAGGTTTATCTTCTGATGCATCCTTTATATCTTCATATCTAACAGCATATCCATCCATCCCACTATTATCAATCGGTGGATTATCATCATCTGCATATATATCTTCTGCAAGGATTCTATTTAGAGCATTTATGAAGAGAACTTTCTCATCCCCAGTTTCTCTTACGTTATCAAGAACTATCTTTAAAGCCTCGAAATATGTTATCATCTCTTACCTCCTTAAGTCCTGTAATGCGTAAACTTCTAAACCTTTCCCTTTAAAAGACTTTATTCCTTCAACAGCTGCCCATGCTCCCCTAACTGTTGTGTAATATGGAACCTTATTTATAACAGCTGCCCTACGTATATAGTAAGCGTCGGACCTCTCCCTTTTACCAGAAGGAGTATTTATAACCATAACTATCTCTCCGTTTCTTATTCTGTCAACGATATTAGGTCTTTCTTCTGAAAGTTTGTTTACCATCACTACTTCTATACCTTTCTCTTTTAGGAATTTATAGGTTCCAGATGTAGCAAATATTTTAAATCCCATATTTACAAGGTCCTTAGCTATATCAACTATATAAGGTTTATCTTTATCTGCAACGGATATAAATATATTTCCCTCAAGAGGCAATTTTAAACCAGCTGCTGCCTGGGCTTTGTAGAAGGCAAGTCCAAAATCTCTGTCTATTCCCATAACTTCACCGGTACTTTTCATCTCAGGTCCTAAAAGTGGGTCAACCTCCGGAAATCTGTTCCATGGAAATACAACCTCTTTTATAGCAAACATGTTGAAACTTCTATCTAAAAAGTCAGATGCAGGATGTGGGTTCTGAATCTGGAAAACTTCCGGAACTAACTCTCTTAATTTTTTACCTAACATAGTCTTTGAGGCAATCTTTGCAAGGGGATAACCAATAGCTTTACTTACAAAAGGAACTGTCCGTGAAGCTCTCGGGTTTGCCTCTATAATATATATCTCTCCATCTTTGATAGCATACTGTACATTCATAAGTCCAACTGTGTTTAAAGCCTTTGCAAGTTTTTTTGTCTGATTTTTAACCTCTATAACTATATCATCTGGAAGACTGTAATGGGGAATACATGTTGCACTGTCTCCAGAGTGAATTCCAGCTTCTTCTATATGTTCCATAACTGCACCTACTAAAACATCTTCACCATCTGACACACAGTCAACATCAAGCTCAATACTACCATCGAGAAATCTATCTATCAAAAGTGGTTTATCTTCAGATACACTTACAGCCTCCTCCACATAGGAAGCAAGCTCATTTTCATCATATACAAGTCTCATAGCTCTTCCACCAAGGACATACGAAGGTCTAACTAAAACTGGATATCCTATCTGCTTTGCAATCTCAAAAGCTTCTTGCTTTGATTTTGCTATTCCACTTTCTGGTTGTTTTAAACCTAACCTTATAATCAGGTTCCTAAATCTTTCTCTGTCTTCTGCTATATCTATACTCTCTGGTGGGGTTCCAAGGATAGGGACATTTAGGTCTTCAAGTGGTTTGGCAAGTTTCAAAGGAGTTTGTCCTCCAAACTGTACAACTACGCCGTATGGATTCTCTCTATTTATGATATTTAGGACATCTTCAAGGACTATCGGTTCAAAGTAGAGTTTATCGGAAGTGTCATAATCTGTAGAGACCGTTTCTGGATTACAGTTAATCATTATAGCTTCATAACCTTCTTCTCTAACTGCCCAAACACAGTGTACACAGGCATAATCAAATTCAACTCCCTGTCCTATTCTATTAGGGCCACTTCCAAGGATTATTACTTTCTTCATCTATCCTCCTGTAGTATCTTCTTAAAATCTTCTATAAGCTGAGGCATATGGGTAAATCTATGGTTCCCACCGGGATATATAACTACATGGAAACCTTCAAAGTATCTAGCTGTTTCTCTACTATCCAGTAACTCGTCATCTTCATCAAGATATACATAAACTAAATTTTTTATAGGTTCCAGCTCCTTAACATAAAAATTTTTTAGACTTTCAAGATGCTGTTGGGTAAATATATATTCTTCATCTGTTTTAAAATTCTTCTGAGGTCCAACCTGCTTCTGTAATGATTTATAAGGATCTATTGATGGATTTATCAAAACGGCTGGAACCTTGAATTTTAATGAAAGATAAATGGCATAGAAACCTCCTAATGATGTGCCTACCAAGTATAGTTTATCTCTATCCTTAATTGCTTCTGTCAAAAATTCAAGCTGAGAAACAGCCTCAACAGGATCATAATCTAAAGTTGGTGCTATAACATTTCTCGCCCCAAAAGCTTTTTTAAGGTAATTTATTTTATCTCCATATCCAGCAGAGTTAAATCCATGGATGTATAAAATTTTCATACTAATCTCCCATTACTGACTTTACATAGGAAATTACATCTTCAATACACGAACTTTTTACACTGTAGCGGAGTATACTCTTGAGTTTATCAATATTATCTATTTTCTTTATATCTTCAATTAAACCCTGAGGAATATCTTCATATCTAGATTCTATAATATCTATAATATTATTCTGAATCTCCATTATTCTACCCTGTTGTAAACCTTGTTGTAAGCCTTGTTGTAAGCCTTGTTGTAAACCCTGTTGTAAACCTTGCTCGAATCCAACTTTTTCACCTTTCTCTATAGCCATTTTTGCAATTTCACCTAACAAAGGATCATTTATAATTTCATCAAGGTCTATAGTAACTCTTATAGGCATGGTAGAATCCTCCTTAATTTTTATTAATCCTTCCTTTAAGATATCTCTCAATTTCATTATTTCAATCAAGAGATAAACTTTATCCTGCCTTTCTTTTTTTGGTAAATTATCCAATACTTCTCTCATATGATTTATATAAAGTTTTGGGTTTTCTATGTTACAAAGGGCAGCCAATAATTTATCTTCTATATTATCACTTGCTATTAAGTCTTGACAGTTTATCTGCCTCATATCTACTAGTTTATAACTGTATTTAAAAAACGGAAATTGAATTTCATTTTCCATCTTAGGTGAGTCATTACCAACATATATACAAAACTGGTATATATTTTTATTTCCCGTTTTCCTGTATATTAAAAAAAAGTATTCAAGCATCCTATCTAACATATTTCTATCGTTATAACTTTGAAATTCAAGGTGAAGTATAGAATTATCCCCAAGCTCTATAACAAAATCAGCTTTCTTATTAGTTGTGTAAGGAAGTTCTGTATCTAAAAGTTTTACAGGTAATTTACCTGTAAGCATCTGAATAAATTTCTTAGGTGGATTCTTTATTATATCTTTAAGTAGTATATCAACCTCTTTTCTCAAATCTTAATCCTCTAAAAACATTCTTATACCAGCTACACCATAAACACCTGTATCTAAAACTTCCTTAATATTCATTTTATTTATACCACCTAATGCATAAACTGGAATAGTAACTTTCTTAACTAACTCTCTTAATCCATCTAAACCCACAGGTTTACCTTTTCCCTCTACTTCAAAAACTGGAGAGAAGAATATATAATCTGCACTTTCCTCTTGAGCTTTAACAGCCTCTTCGATGGTATGACAAGACTTACCTATAACTAAATTAGAAAATTTATGTTTTACTGATTTAATAGGAAGACTTTTTTCTGGAAGGTGTACTCCATATAAACCCAAAAGAACAGCAACATCCACCCTTGAATTTATAAAAATCTTAACATCATAACCTTTTGCAATCTCCAAGGTATTCTCCACAAGTCTATACAACTCATCGTCGGGCAGGTCTTTCTCCCTAATCTGAATTAATCTTACACCTTTATCTAAAACTACTTTTATCTGATCTAAAAAAGGTTTTTTAAACTTTTTCCTATCAGTTATAAAGTACAACCTATCCACATCAGCCTCTATCTAAATAAACAAATAAACCAAAAATGATAAATGTAAATATTACCATTCCTAATATCACTATAGGAAACCAAGTGCCTACATCCATAGTGGTATCCTCCAAAACTCTGTATGATATAATTATATTCTAAATCAACCAAAAAAGTGGAGATTTTATGAATTTAACCGAAAAGATAGCTATGTTTTTAGGAACTTCTTTTTATCTTGGTAAGTTTCCCATAGCTCCTGGGACAGTTGGAACATTAGGAGCATTACCGTTTTTTTACCTTTACTGGGATAAAGGTATATTAGCTCAATTTTCAATAACAATGTCAGTTATACTCATAGGAATATGGGCTTCACACATCATAAGTCAAAAGTTTCAGGACAAAGACCCTTCTTTTGTTACCATAGATGAGATTGCAGGATATATGATAACTATGATAGGTATAGACCCTTCAAAGTATCAGTTAAATCAGATTTTAATCTACTTTATACTCGGATTTGTTATATTCAGAATAATTGACATACTGAAACCTCCCCCTATAAAAGCTCTTGAAAAGTATCCTATGGGAATAGGAATAATGTTGGATGACGTTTTAGCCGGAGTTTATAGTTTTTTGATACTCCACGGATTTATGTATATCTTTAAATTTTAGAGGGGTAGAAGATGCTTACATACAAAGATGCCGGAGTTGATATAGAAAAGGCAGATAAATTTGTAGATCAGATAAAAACATTAGTAAAAAGTACCTTCAGCAGAAATGTTATCACTCCGATAGGAGGATTTGCATCAGCTTATCTACTTGAAATAGCAAACTACAAGGAACCTGTAATAACATCATCTACAGATGGTGTAGGAACAAAACTAAAAATAGCTCAAATCCTTGATAAACACGACACAATAGGTATAGACCTTGTAGCAATGTGTGTAAATGACCTTATAACTACAACTTCAAAACCTCTCTTCTTCCTTGATTACTTTGCAACTGGAAGGTTAGAACCTCATGTTGCCGTAGATGTTATAAAAGGTATAGTTAAAGGTTGTGAGATTGCAGGATGTGCTTTAGTTGGTGGTGAAACAGCAGAGATGCCTGGGATGTATAGAGATGGAGAGTATGATTTAGCAGGTTTTGCAGTTGGTGTTGTTGAGAGAGAGAAGATGGTTGACGGTAGTAAAACCCAAGAAGGAAATATCCTTATAGGAGTTGGTTCATCTGGCGTCCATAGTAATGGCTACTCCTTAGTTAGGAAACTGGTAGAGCTAAAAGGTTATAGATATACAAACTACTTTGAAGAGTTTGGAAAAACTTTAGGAGAAGAGCTTTTAACACCTACAAAGATATATGTAAAACCTATATTAGAACTTTCAAAGAGAGTTGATATTAAGGCTATAGCCCATATAACCGGAGGAGGAATACCCGGAAATCTAATAAGGGTCATAAACAATGGACTAAGAGCAGTTATAGAAGAAGGGTCTTGGGAAATTTTACCTATATTTAAATGGATAGAGAAAGAAGGCCAGATAGAAAAAAGGGAAATGTACAAAACCTTTAACATGGGAATAGGTATCATACTGGCAGTTGATAAAAAAGATGAGAAAGATACAATCCAGATATTAGAAGACCTCGGCGAAAAACCTTATATAATAGGCTATTTAGAAAAAGGAGAAAAATCAGTAAATATAATATAAAAGGGAGGATGACGGGACTCGAACCCGCGACCCCAAGGGCCACAACCTTGTGCTCTGCCGACTGAGCTACATCCTCCATGTTTAGGTTAAATATTATATATCAGTTTATCCAAAATTCAAAGAGGTAAAGATTAGTTGTAAATTTTTACGATGTTGTAATATGTATCTCTCTGGGCTGGAATGAAACCTGCCTCTTTTATATATTTTGCCATCTTCTCAGGTCTTGGTGCTGACACTTTAAATCCAGTAGATGCTACCACATTTTCCTCTATCATGGTACTACCAAGATCGTTAGCTCCAAATCTTAAACCTATCTGTCCTATCTTCATAGTTTGTGTAACATGGGAAGATTGAATATTATCAAAGTTATCTAAAAATATTCTTGAAACTGCCAAAACTTTTAAATACCAAACAGATGTTGTAGGTTCTAAGTGGTCAAGCTGGGTATTTCCTTTTTGGAATGTCCAAGGTATAAAAGCTGTAAAACCATTAGTTTTATCTTGAAGATCTCTGACATTTTTAAGATGTTGAATTATATGCTTTGGTTTTTCAACATGTCCAAACATCATGGTAGCAGTAGATCTCATTCCAAGCTCATGGGCTGATCTGTGAACTTCAAGCCATTGCTGAGTCGTTGTCTTATTTGATGATATTAAAACTCTAACTTCATCAGATAGAATCTCTGCTCCTCCTCCAGGTAGAGAGTCAAGTCCGGCTTCTTTTAAAATTCTTAGAACCTCTATAACTGGAATTTTTTCCAGTTTGGATATATAGTTAATCTCTGTAGCAGAGAGGGAATGTATCTGAATATTTGGAAATCTTTCCTTTATTCTACTAAACATCTCAACATAAAAATCAAGTCTTAAATCCGGATTTAAGCCTCCCTGCATAAGAAGTGTAGTTCCTCCCCACTCAACAAGCTCCTGAACTTTTTGAAAAATCTCATCCATATCAAGAACATAACTATCACTGTCTGACTTCCTTCTCTGAAAAGCACAGAACTTACAACCGGCAACACAGATATTTGTATAATTAATATTCCTATCTACAACAAAAGTAGCTATATTTTCAGGATGTTTCTTTTGTCTTACAAAATCTGCCAATCTTCCAAGAGTAAGTAAATCAAAATTTTCAAGCATATATAAAGCTTCTTCTTCTGTTATTCTCTGTCCATCAAAAACTTTATCAACTAAATAACTGTCCTTTTCAGCTTTTATCATCTCACACCTCTGTAACAACATTCTTACATATACCTTGTGTAAAATCTTTAAGATTTTCAAGTGTTATATCCAATATCCTGTAAAGAGCATCTTTTGTATTATATGCATTATGTGGTGAAACGATAACATTCTCTGAATGTAAAATATAAAATGTTTCCATTGCTTTTTTTAGTTTTATAGCTGGAATATCATCTCTCTTTAAAAACTCCTCCTCTATCCATACATCTTCGGCTTCAAATGTATCTAATCCAACACCTCCTGCAAGTCTTCCCTCTTTAAGAGCTTGAACTATAGCTTCAATCTCTACTACTGCACCACGGGATGTGTTTATAAGCATAGCATCTAACTTCATAAGTTTTATATTAAATCTGTTTATAAGATGGTGAGTTGATTTATTGTAAGGAACATGAATTGTAACTATATCAGACATCCGGAGTAAATCTTCAAGACTAACATACTCAACACCATACCTATCAATAAGTTCCTGATCTTTTGACCTGTCATATACGAGTATCTTCATACCAAAACCGTAAGCTATCCTTATAACGTGTTTACCTATTCTTCCAGCTCCAATAACACCGATAGTTTTCCCCATAATATCTATACCTGTTAACCCATCCCTTGAAAAGATACCTTTTGAAGTTCTCTCTATCATCGGTTTAAACTTTCTTGCAAGGGCAAGTATAAGTGCAAATGTATACTCAGCAACTGTATTATTACCGTATCCAGGAACATTACAAACTGTTATACCATTTTGTTTTGCATAGGTGATATCTATATGGTCATACCCTGTTGATCTAGTTATTATAAGTTTAAGATTTTTTAGCTTATCTATAACTTCCTTTGAAAGTTTTGAATATATAAATACAACAGCAACATCTATATCTTTGTATAACTCTACACTTGCATTATCAAGCGGCTCTTTAGTGAAACTTATTTCTCCATCTATTCCTAAATCTTTAATCTTCTTTTCAAGATATAACCTCTCCCAATCCTCAACTTCAAAAAAATGTATCTTCATACTTTTTCTCCTCAGATAGTTTTATTAAAATTATAATACAACTCATTTTTATAAGAAGTAATATGTTATAATTAATAATAACATTATGGGGTGGTAGCTCAGTTGGGAGAGCACCTGCTTGGCGTGTAGGAGGTCGGGGGTTCGAGTCCCCTCCACTCCATTACAAATGAGGAGTTTTTAATGTCTCTAATCCTAAAACATTTCTCAGTAGAAGACTTTAAAGATGTTATTCCATTTTCATCTTTTGGTGCGAGAGTCTGTTATACTTCCGGAGATTTAAACTATCTACTACAAGATCCAAGAATAGTAGAAAAAGAGAAAAGAGCAGAGTTTCTATCAAAACTTGGAAATTACAAACATTTTTCAGTTTTTGCTCATTCTTTTGTATATAAAAAGGTTGGAGAAGAGGATGCATTAAGGATAGGAGCAACAAAGTTCAAGTCAGTTTACAATCTAAAATATCCAGATGTAATTGGTATATCTTTAAGACACTATCTTGAGGAACTTCTTGTGTTTAGTGAAGAGGAATATTACAAATCTTTTGAGAAGATAGCCCAATTTGAAAGTGAGATTAAACCTCTTGGACAACTTGAAAATGTTACCCTTTTAAAAATACAAACAGAGTATGATGGTTGGGCTGTATTTTACATAGACAAAGTCAGTAGAAATATGACTCATCAGCTAGTCCGGCACACCAAACTTAACTTTTCACAGAGAAGTCAACGATATGTAAAAGAAGATGAAAACTATCTAATAATACCACCTTCCATAGAAGAAAACCCTCAAAGTTTTGAACTTGCAAAATCCCTTGACAATCTTACTCAATCAATATACAACACACTTGTGTATCAGTTTAAAATAAAGAGAGAAGATGCAAGATTTATATTACCTTCTGGAAGGAGAACAAGTATAGTAGTATCTGGAACATTAACAGATATATACGACTTTATAGAAAAGAGAGACAACATCCATGCTCAATGGGAAATAAGAAATGTGGCAAAACAGATGAGAGAGCTTTTAGATAGTAATGTTAAAAAGAAAACTTAAACTATACAGAAGATTTAGAGAGATAACATTAGAGTTATCAAAAATAGGTATTTACAATATATACGAATACTTTAAAGCACTTTTTGGTATAGATACAGAAGAAGATATAAGACCACAAAAAATCAGAGAATCACTTGAAAAGTTAGGACCTTCTTTTATAAAACTTGGGCAGATACTAAGTATAAGACCTGATATAATCCCCCAATCAATAATAAAAGAGTTAATAAAACTTCAAGATAGTGTTAAACCTATACCTTTTGAAGAGATAAAATTTTTTTTAGAAAAAGAGTACCAAAAACCATTAGAAGAGATATTTACAGAGATAGATCCAAAGCCAATTGGATCAGCATCAATATCTCAAGTTTACAGAGGAAGACTAAAATCTGGAGAACAGGTAGCTATAAAGGTAAAAAGACCATACCTAGAAGAACTTATAAATATAGATGCTAAACTTTTTATGAAGATAATATCGTTTATAGAAAAACATTCAAAATTTGTAAAAGACCTTGATTTAAAATCAGTAGTAATGCAGTATAAACAAACAACATTAAGAGAAGCCGATTTTGAGATAGAAGCAAACAACATTACAACATTTAGAGAAAATTTTAAAGAGTTTAATGAAAAATTTTATATTCCGAAGTATTATCCTGATTTTTCTAACAAAAACATACTAGTTCTTGAATACATTGAAGGATTTAAGATAAGTTCACCAGAAGATATTAAAAGATACAATCTTAACGGAAAAGAGTTAGCAGAACTTATAACAGATGCATACTACAAGATGGTTTTTAAAGATGGTTTTTACCATGCAGACCCACATCCTGGAAATTTCATAATTACGAAAGAAGGTAAAGTTTGCCTTATAGATTTTGGAATGGTTGGAACTTTACCAAGAGAGAAGAAAAAACTTCTCTACGAACATATATTTGCAGTTATAAATAAAAATACAGAACTTGCCATGAAATTCTATGAAGGAATGGAAATGATAACACCAAAGACAGACCTTGATAAACTACAAACTTATGTAGAATTTTTTGTAGATAAATATCACAACAAAACTTTGGCAAACATAAATCTTAAAGATATGGTTCTTGAGATAATAGATTTAGTTAGAGAGTGTAATTTAAAACTACCTACATCTTTAGCTTACTTAGGAAAGGCTTCAATAGGCCTTGATGGAGTTATAAGGGTTCTTAATGAAACATTCAATCCAACAGAGAGATTAACAAATTTTCTAACCAAGTCATTTAAAGATAGGCTAAGAGATTTAATGGAAGATACCTCAAACACTGTAAGTTTTTACTACCATCTACCTCTTAGATTAGATAAATTAATAAGAACCTTAGAGATAGAGAGATTAACATTCAGAGTGATATTTAAAGATTTTGAGGAAATTAAAGAGTTTTATAAAAAACAGACAGACAAATTGACCTTATCGATACTTTCAGTAGGCTTTATAATAAGTAGTGGTTTATTCTATATCAGTAAAAAAGAAGATATAGCAGACATAAGTTTAACCATAGGTTTTGTTTTCTTAGCTATCCTGTTTTATAAGTTATTTAGGGATTTATAAAACTTTACATATTACCGAAAAGTGTATTAAAATTAGCTTAAAACTAAACTAGGAGGTTGAGAAGATGTTAAAAAAACTTAAAAATCCGGTAATAGCTTTATATATGGCAGGATACTTAACATTTTTATCAACATCACCAGCCAGTGCTTCAATAGTAGAATCACAACTTTCTTCTAAACAGGAGAATGTATTAAGTCAGAGAGATATCGAGATAAACAAAATACAGAGAGCTTTAGAAAATAAACTTGTAAAAGAGAAACTGAAAGCTTACGGCTTAACTGAGGAAGAAGTTAAAGAAAAACTATCAAAGATGTCAGATGAGCAGATACATATGTTGGCACAAGCTTCTGACAAAGTCTTAGCCGGTGGTGATGCAATAGGAGCAGTAATAGGGGTTTTAGTAATAATACTTTTGGTTATAGTAATCTTAAAACTTTTAAACAAAGAGATAATCATAAGGTAATTTGAATAAATTTTTCAGCTTTGTATTCTTAAGTGGCTTAATTTACTACACATTTGGAACACAGATAGAAAGTGTTCCCTTTGTTAAGCAAAAAACAGATTTCTGTGGACCTGCATCTCTGTCTTCTGTTTTAGGTTTCTATAGCTACAATATTCCACAAGAAGAGATAGCCAAATATGTTTATAACGATAAACTAAAAGGTGCCCTTATAACAGATTTAGAAAATTTTGCCAGAGAGAAAGGATTTAAAACAGTGTTAAAAAAATCATCTATTGAGGAAATTAAACATTTTATTGATTTAAATCAACCTGTTATTGCCCTTATAGACCTTGGTTTCTGGATAGTATCAAAACCCCATTACATAGTTATATTTGGTTATAATGAAAAAGGATTTATAGCCCATACTGGTTATGAACCAGAGAAGATTATAGAATATGGAGAGTTTGAAGAGAGATGGGAAAAATTAGGAAAAGTTATATTGGTTATCTACAGGTAATATGTAGTTTTTTTCTACTTATATCCATATCCTCTTGTAGCATACCAAAAATTATAGTCTATGATGACCCGTTAACAGCAGAGGAACACAATGATTTAGGTGTAATCTATGAAAAGAAAAATATGTATGACCTTGCAGAAAAAGAGTATAAAAAAGCCATAAATAAAAATAAAAATTGGTACCTACCCTACTTTAATCTTGGAAATCTGTATTATAAAAAAGGTGATTTAGATAAATCTATAGAATACTATAAAAAAGCTTTAGAGAGAGAAAATAGACCGGATATTTTAAATAATCTTGCCTATGTTCTGTATGAGAAAGGTGATTATACAGAAGCTTTAAAATATATTGAGATGGTGTTAAAATTAGACAAAAGAGAAGAGTATTTTGACACCTACTATAAAATAAAGGAAAAAGTTAAAGATTTAAAACCCTCCCAGTAGGGAGGGATAGTTTTTTATAATTTTACTACATCAACAGCTCTTGGACCTTTGTCCTCTTGGACTATACTAAATTCTACTTTTTGTCCTTCTTCTAAATTTTTAAATCCAGAACCTTTAATAGCTGAAAAATGAACAAATATGTCTTGCCCATTATCATCTCTTGTTATAAAACCAAAACCTTTTTTAGAGTCAAACCATTTAACTGTTCCAACTACTCTCATACTAAAATCCTCCTTACAACCTTACAACATTAGCTGCTTTAGGACCTTTTTCATCCTTAACAACTTCGAACTCTACTTTCTGTCCCTCTTCAAGAGTTTTGAATCCTCTTGACTGGATAGCTGAAAAATGAACAAAAATGTCTCCTTGGCCATCATCTCTTGTGATGAAACCAAAACCCTTCTTTGAGTTGAACCACTTAACTGTACCTGTGATACGCATGTAACTAAAACCTCCAAAAAATTAATTAAAAATTCCTCTTCTTAGAAGAGGTTTAAAGAAACACTACTTTTTTGCGGGACATTAGATTTGGATTTCCCCCTTCTGAAGTGGTACTTCTTTAAACATCTTCTATTTTTAATAGAAAATAGTATGAGATCTTTTTTATATAAAGTCAAGTAAAAGATGCACTTTTTTGTAGCACTCTGTCGTTATTTCAATCTTGTCAAATTGACAAAAAAGCAATAATATTTTTTAATTAAATTTAAGGAGATTAAGATGGAAATATCGTACCTTAGAATATCAGTGACTGATAAATGTAATCTCAAATGTTTTTACTGTAGACCAGACAATATGGAGTTTATTCCCCATGATGAGATTCTAAGATACGAAGAGATAACAAGACTTGTGAAAGCAATGACAAAGTATGGCTTAAAGAAAGTCAGAATAACAGGAGGAGAACCTTTATTAAGACCTCAGATAGAGAAACTTATAAAGATGATTTCTGATATACCTGAGATTGAAGACATAGGTATGACAACAAATGGAATAACTTTATCTCAACATGCAAAAAAATTAAAAAAAGCTGGACTAAAGAGGTTAAATATAAGTATAGATAGTTTAAAACCGGATTTGTTTTACAGAATAACAAAAGGAAATTTAGAAGATGTAATAGAAGGAATAAAAGTATCGAAGAAACTTGGATTTAAACCTATAAAAGTAAATGCAGTTATAATAAAAGGATTAAATGAAGATGAAGCTTTAGATTTTGTAGATTTTGCTATAGAGTATGATGTTGAAGTTAGATTTATAGAGATGATGCCGCTAGGACAAGGTTCTATTCGATGGAATTTAGATATGGTAAGACCCTTAGAACAGATAAAAGAAAAGATAGAGCAAAAATTTGGGAAACTAATTCCTACTACTTCCATAGGAAGTGGAGCTGCGAGAGTTTATGAGATTCCAGATTATAAAGTAAAAATAGGATTCATAACACCTATATCTAATCCATTCTGTGATGGATGTTCAAAACTAAGATTAACACCAGAGGGAAGGATAAAACTGTGTTTACGGACTGATGAAGAAATTCCTGTTAAGGATGTTCTTAGAAATGGGACAGATGAAGATCTTGATAACTTTATAAAGAAGGTTTTAATTGCAAAGGAGATATCTAATGCAAATATACAGAAATCAAACTACTCATTTTCTGACTGTGTAAGAGTTATGACCTCAATAGGTGGCTAAATTTGTGATAAAATAGCTTTATGGAAGCTACAGTAATTATTCCAGTTTATAATGGGGAAAAGTTTATAAAAAATGCGATAAACTCTGTCTTAAATCAGACATTTAAAGATTTAGAGATTATAGTTGTTGATGATTGTTCTACAGATAAAACGGTAGAAATTATAGAGAAACATTTTGAAAATATATTAAACAGTAAACTCAAGATTATAAAAAACCAAAAGAATATGGAAAGGTCTTACAGTAGAAACATTGGTGCTGAAAATGCGAAAGGTAAATTTATATTTTTTTTAGACTATGATGATGAGTGGGAAAAAGATTATATAGAAAAATCAATAATAGAGCTTGAGTATAACGACATCGTATATTCATTTCCAAGAACATTTATAGACGAAGATAGTAATATCAGAAGGGTATCAAAGAAGAATATACCTAAAGATGTTGGTAAAATTATCTTCTCTGGGCAGATTGGTTATCCTTCTGCTTCTGGATTCAGGAAAGAGGCATTTTTAGGATACAGGGAGGATATAATACTCAGAGAAGATTGGGAAATATTTATAAGAAGTTACTTAAAAGGTTTAAAAATAAAGATTTTAGACAATAATAAAGTCCGAATGAGAGAACATAGAAACAGAACAAGTAGAAATATAAGGATGCTCTACTCAACTTTAAAAGTCTATGAAGATTACAAAGAAAAAATTCCAAAAAATTATAAAGCCGATTTTCTTTTTCATATTGCAGATATAAATTTAAGATTTGGAAATCTTCTAACCGGTTGGAAAATTTTATTCGCAGCTATAAAAGAAAATCCATCAATAATCCTAGATAAAAGAAGTATATTATCTGTGTTAAAGAGAGGATTTAGAATAGATAGATTTTTAACCTTTTCATCTACTAATTTAACTAGCAATTCATCAAAAATTTAAAACTAACGATTTATTTCCAGCATTTACAAAGTTTAAGAATGTTGCAGCACCAACAGGTTTTTCTACACCATCAATCAGATCTTCATATTTATAACCAAAAAGTGTCATGGCGGTTTGACATGGAAACAGTTTAACATCTAAATCCTTAGCATCTTGAATAAGTTTTTCCAAAGATGGGAATTTGTGTTTCTTCATCATTCCTTTCATCATAGATGTGGCAAAATCCATCATACCCGGCATAACTGTAATAATTTGTGGAACAGTTATAGGCATAGGCATTGCTGGATTACCAATAGGAGATACTTTAAGATTTTTATGTTTTTCTCTGTGAATTGCATTAAGTCCATAAAAGCTAAAAAACATACCTACTTCCATACCCATAGAAGCTGCTGTTGTTCCGATTATGAAAGCTGGCATAACTTTATCCAATGTTCCACTTAAAACAATTATACCTACTCTTGTAGCCATATAAATACTCCATATATAAAAATATATTTAATATATTTTATGTTAACACTCTAAGTATATCGTTGAAAATGACATATATCATCAATGTTCCAAGTAAAGCAAAACCAAAGTAAGCTAAATATTCTTTCGCTTTTTCTGGAAGTGGTCTTCTTATGATAGTCTCTATTAGAAGGATAAGGATAAGTCCCCCATCTAAAACTGGAATAGGTAAAAGATTAAGATATCCAAGTTGTAGAGACATAAATGCCATGGCAAATAAAAAGGTTGTAATACCAGTCTCTAAGGCTTCACCAGAAAATTTTGCTATAGAGAGAGGTCCTCCGAGAGTTTTAAAAGATACCTCACCAGTTATCAATCCTTTCACAACTCCGTATATAGCTCCCGTAAGCTCTACTGTTTTTTCTATTCCTTTATTAACAGCTTCACTAAATGAATATTTTACAACTCTCTGATCAAATGCTGGTGATATACCTATAGTATATTTTTTAAGTTCTTGATTGTATTCAGGATTAACAAAAACACTAAATACCTTTTCACCTCTTTTTACTATAAGATTGATAGGATTAGAATCTTTTATACTCATCATATACTCTGCAAACTCATACCAACTATTGATAGGCCTACCATTTACACCTATTATAATATCTCCTTTCTGTAATCCAGCTTTCTTTGCAGGAGAGTTTTCCATTACAGTTCCGACTTTAGCAGGTATCAAAGGAGATATACCTATACTATCCTTTGTTAGGTCCTGTGGAATATTTACAGCTATCTTTTGTATTTCTCCATTTCTCTCAATAGTAAAAACAGCTGTTTTACTAGATTTAAGGCTTATCTCCATCATAAACTCTTTCCAGTTTTTTACATCTTTATCATCTATTTTAACAATCTTATCAAAAGGTTTTATTCCAGCTTTATCTGCAAAGGAATTTTTCTCAACATATCCAACTTCAACAGGTTGAGAAAGATAAGCAGGTTCTTTAATTCCTACCATATAAACAACTATAAAAAGTATAACTGCTAAAATTATATTAAAAAGTGGTCCGGCAAATGCTATCAACATCTTCTGCCAATTAGGTTTTGAATGGAAAGACTTTGGGTCAGAAAATGCTTCCTTATTAACACTTCCCTGAACTGGTTCTGTCATAGAGTCTTCACCATACATCTTCACATATCCACCAAGAGGTATAGCAGCAATCTGATAAACAGTGTCATCCTTTCCCTTCCATTTAAAAATAGGAGGACCAAAACCTATAGAAAAGGACTCTACCTTAACACCAAAGAGCCTTGCGAAAAGAAAATGTCCAAGTTCATGTATAGTTATCAAAACTCCAAGTAATATCAAAAACGCCAAAACTGTCATACCTACAATAACCTCCAAAATTATTAAAAGAAAATTATATATCAAAATGTTAAATAAACAATTAACCAACAGGTAAAATCACTTCAAAGGTTGTCCCTTCCCCTTCTTTACTAAAAACTTTTATCTGCCCTTTGTGGGCTTCTATTACTGCTTTTACTAAACTTAAACCTAAACCACTTCCATAAACAGACCTACTTTCATCTAACATAAAAAATTTCTCAAATATTTTGTCTATTTTATCCTCTGGAATACCAACTCCTGTATCTTCTACTTTAATAACAATGTTATTTTCCTCTCTCTTTAAAGATATAAACACTTTTCCATTCTCTACGTTAAATTTAATAGCATTATCTATAAGGTTTACTATCGCTCTTGAAAGTAATTTAGGGTCTGCTAAAATCTCTATATTTTTTTCTATATCACATTCAACCTTTACTTTCTTTGAAGCTCCATAATCTTTAAAGAGTTGACATAATTTAAAAACTGCTTCAGAAAGATCCATTTTTTCAGATTTTAATTTATAAGCTCCAGATTCTATCTTTGATATAGTCAAAAGGTCTGCTATCATCTGGTTTATTATCTCTGTTTCTTCAAGAACATATCCCAAAAGGTCACTACACTCCTTAGGTAGACTGTTTTTCATGATTGCATTCTCTATAGATGAACGAATCCTTGCAATGGGCGTTTTAAGGTCATGGGCTATACTTTCAGATGTCTCTTTTACCGTATTTACAAGAATCTGAATTCTGTCAAGTAATGTGTTTATCACTGTTGAAAGGTCATCAATTTCATCTCCGCTTCCGGTTGTCTTGATTCTTCGGTTTAAATCCATACTACTGGATATATCCTTCGCAGTCTCCGATATCTTTTTCAGTTTTCTGGTTATCGTAGCCGCGATTAACAATCCTCCTACAACAGAGATAAGGAAAGCTATTGCAGAAGATATGTAGAATATCTCCTGAAGTCTATTTAAAAGCTTATTGTTTGCAAACATAGATTTTCCAATAACAAGGATATATCTGTTTGATAATTTATATATCAAAATGTAGTAGTTGTTTATAACCATAAAAGAGTAATAATCTGGCCTTTTATGAATAACATCTTTTAAAGGTATATCTGTATAGAATTCTCCGACTGTCAAAATCTCATTTCCATTTTTATAAACTTTGAAAAACTGTTCTGATATATTTAATACCTCTGCTTCTTTCTTTAGCTGTTTCAATAATCCGTCTAACTTTTCCTGCTTGTATAGTATTTTGTAAGATTTTGCCTTTTCAAGAAGTTGCTCTTTTGCTCTGTTATCTAAATAAACTTCAAAAAAAGAGTAAACCATGAAAAATAGGACTAAAAATGATAGAAATATTATAGCTGTATAGAGTAGGATAACTCTGAATGCTATCTTTTTATAGAATTTAGCTACCTTTAAGGACATAACCAAAACCACGGACTGTGTGGATAAGTTTCTTATCAAATTTTTTGTCTATCTTCTCTCTTAGTCTGTGTATATGGACATCTACTATATTACTCTCTATATCAAAATTTATATCAAACACATTCTCAAGTATCATATTTCTTGTTACTATCTTCTCTGCATTTTCAACTAGATATCTTAAAAGGTCAAACTCTTTTACAGTTAAATCTATCTTTTTATCTCCCCTTTTAACTTCCTTTTTGACAAGGTCTATAGTTAAATCTTCATACTTTAATTTTGTTACATCTTCAAACTTTTTACTTCTTCTAAGTAGTGCGTTTATTCTGGCAATAAGTTCTGGAAAGCTAAAGGGTTTCGTAAGATAGTCATCTGCTCCAATTGAAAGCCCTTTAACTTTATCTTCTACATCTGATTTTGCACTTAGTATAATAACCGGAGTTTGAATATTTTTTGCTTTTATCTTCTCTAATATCTGATAACCATGTAATTTAGGAAGCATAAGGTCAAGTATTATAATATCGTAAGTATCATAATCAAGATAACTAATAGCCTCTTCACCATCAAAAGCTTGAAAAACATCAAACTCCATATCTTCTAATCTTTTCTTTATCTGGTCAGATAATATCTTATCATCTTCTATAAGAAGAGCTTTCATCTTCCTCTCCCATTCTGCTTTTTATTATACTATCTATTATATCCCTCTTTAACAACCCCACAAATGTGTTATTATATACAACTGGAATTTCTTCTAAATTATTTTTTAACATCATCTTATACGCAGTTGTAAGTTTATCAGAAGGGTCAACACTGAATCTAAAACTTTTGGCAAAATCTCCTGCTGTCTTATTTTCTAACTCAAAAGAAGGCATTTTCTTTAAATCATCATAATTTAGATACAGTATATCTCCATCTTTTGAGATAACAGGATATAATTTTGTTCTATAAAACGGATAATATATATTTATATAATTTTCAATAGGGTCAGAGTAAAATAGAGGGGTAAGGGTTGTAAGAAAGTTATCTACTCTATAGTTTGATAGAAGTAAATAAAGTTTAGTACTTAAATATGCCTGTTTTGAAGCCCTTTTTATAAAAATTCCCAAGAAGATAAACCATATACCATTTATAAAGTTGCCGGTAATTAAAAAGAAGATACCTATAAGTATAAGGAAATTACCAAAGTAATTACCTATCTTAGAAGCTATCTCTGTGGCTTTCAAAAGACCTTTTTTAGTCCAGAGTATAGACCTTAAAATCCTACCACCGTCTAAAGGAAAAGCCGGAATAAGGTTAAAAGCTCCAAGAAAAAAGTTTACTAAAAACATGTAGTTTAAAAATCCGTTAAAAAGGTCATCTTTGGGATATAAGTAAGCAAAAACAAAGAACATTCCAGCTAGAAGAAAACTCATCATAGGTCCTGCTATTGCTATTTTAAACTCCTGAAATGGACTTTTTGGTTCTTGTTCTATCATAGCAACACCACCAAATATAAAAAGGTGGATGTCTTTAACAGGAATACCTTCCTTTATTGCAACTAATGAATGAGAAAGTTCATGAAGTAAAACACTAACAAATAAAAACAGTGCAGAAGTAATACCAGTAAACCAGTAATAGTATACAGAGTAATGAGGATAAAGCTGAGGGTAAAAACCTTCCGATAAAGAAAGTGATACAAGAAAAAAAGCAAACAACCAGCTAATATCTATATTTATTGTGATGCCAAATATATTTACAATTGGATAGGAATATCTAAGGTTCATCTCTTTTTCTTCCTCTTTTTTGGTTTTAAAGTACTATAAATGATATCTGTAAATATATGTATCATCTCTGAAATTAAAAGTCCGGTAAAAAATGAAATAACCACAGGATTTGTTATTATATACCAATCAAATTTTATATAACTAAGATAACTGCTGAGTGTTGTATCTCCAAAACTGGTCAGTATATATTTTAGCAAAAAGATAAATATTAAAAATATTACCCCAAGATAGATAAGTTTTGTAAATGTTCCATAAAATGGTATGTGAGATATACCCCTATGGGAAAATAACTTTGTGTATGGGTACCATATAAATTTAAACACTTTCCATCTCTTATTTACAGATGAATGATATAAATCGTTATCAGGAGAAAGTAAAAAGGTTCCAACCATATAACCAGCTGTAAAACTAACAAAATCCATAGGATGAAGGTAGTAAACTATGGGACCAAAAGCTGCTAAATTTATTAAATCGTGTGTTCTTCCAGAAGCCAAAAACCTTCCTTAATCTGCTATGTTTATTATATAGAACTCTACTCTTCTATTTGTAAATCTATCAATATTATTATCATTGGACACAAGATATCTATCTTTACCTATACCTTCTATCACAATTCTATCTGGTTCAACACCCATTTTTGTAAGATATTTTTTAACAGACAATGCCCTTTTCATGGCAAGTTTATCATTATAACTTTTAGAACCAATATTATCTGTATATCCAACTATCTTAACTTTTACATCAGTATGTGTTTTTAAAAATTTTGCTACCACATTAAGATATGGTAAATACTCTTCCTTAATATCTGCCCTATTAAAATAAAAATGAACTCTCACAGGTTGATTAAGTGGATTTATATCTTCTTTTTTTGTTTGGGCTACAACAGGTTGTTTCTCTCCTTTGTTTTCCATTAAAGCAAGTGCCTGTGATTTTTCCTCTCTCCTATCAGCTATATCCGGATTAGTTCCCATATCTATCTCTTTATAACATGGAATACCGTCCCCATCTTTATCACTGTATACATTTTTCTCTACAAGTGATAGATAGTAATCTATTTTCACCGGATAACTAAGAGTGTCTACTCCCTTGACGTTTATAGCTCTTTTTAATTCATCTAAATAGGTTTCTGCATAAGCTAATTCTGTAGGTGAGCATTCCTTAGCATGCATCTGATATAGCTTCTCTAATCTTGACTCTAACTCTGATATATCCACAATAGTATTAGTTTCAGCAAAGGATGTTCCAAAGCTTAAAGATAGCAAACATCCACAGATAAACAACTTTCTCATTTTTCTACTCCTTTAAATGTTTTCTCAATTGCCTTTAAGGACCACTCTATAGATTTTTTAGAAGCTTCGACTGCACTATCTAGATTAAAGTTTGAAGCATTTTCCTTTGCTATACTGTAATAAGCAGAAGCTTTAGAATACTCATAAGGAGCTTTAATATGGGCACCGGACTCATAAGCTTTCTTCAGTGCATCTCTTGCCTGATCTAAATATTCAGTTGTAGTAATCCTGTTCCCGTAATTTTGAGCATAACTAAAACCTACAAATAAAAGAAGAGATACCAATACCTTTCTCATGAAAAAATTTCCTCCTTTTTATAAATATTTTCGGTATAATTTAGATATTCTTAACAAGTTAATTATATCAATAAAACTAAAATTTAACCATAGGTTTTTTATAATACTTTTTATATTAATCTATAACTCTTATCTGGGATTTAATGAAATCTATTATACTGAGTAGTTCGTCTATATTTGACGGTATGGGAATATTTATCTGTTCGACAGACTGAGTTATAACCCTATGTATATCTGTAAATTGTATTTTACCTTCTAAAAACAGATTGACAGCAACTTCATCTGCAACAGTTAAAACTATTGGACAACTTCCACCTAACTTTCCACACTCAACTGCAAGTTTTAAAAGTGGAAATTTTTCATAATCTGGTTTGTAAAAAGTTAAAGAGCCTATCTCATAAAGTTTTAAAGGTTTTATATTTAAAAACTTCCTCTCACCGAAAATAGCATAAGAGATAGGAATTCTCATATCAGGACAGGACATATTAGATATGACTGTACCATCACAAAACTCTACCATTCCGTGTATTATACTTTCTGGATGTATAATCACATCTATTTTTTCGTAATCGTAACCAAACAGATAATGGGCTTCCAAAACTTCAAATCCTTTATTCATAAGTGTTGCACTATCTACAGTTATCTTTTTACCCATACTCCATCTAGGATGATTGAGAGCTTCTTTAACAGTTATATTTTGAAACTCTTCTAGAGGTTTATGCAAAAAAGGTCCACCAGAAGCAGTTAGGATTATTTTATTAACACATCTATCCTCTTTTTTTAATATTTGGTATATGGCAGAATGTTCACTGTCTATAGGAAGGACAGTCTTAATTTTATCTTTTAGCATTTCTCCAAGACATACTATTGATTCTTTATTTGCAGTAGCAAGCTTTTTACCGGCATTTAAAATAAGGTAAGTAGGTTTTATACCATCTATTCCGGAGACTGCATTTATGTAAATATCAACATCTAAACTAACGATATCTTCAATATTTGACTCAGTTATAACTTTTGAACCGTAAAATATCTCTTCATCAAAATTCTTAATATAAACATATTCAGGGCAAAACTCTAAAACTTGACTTTTCAGTTTTTCAGAAGGTTTAGAAGCTCCAAGAATAACCGGTTTTATTAAATCTCTATAATTTCTAATTACATCAAGGGTTTGACTTCCAACAGACCCTGTAGATCCAAGTAGTGCTATTTTAATCAAAAATTTACTCCTTTATGGCTGCTAATATATATCCAAAAAACTCATTATCGTCTTTTGGACCTACAAATTCAACTTTATCGTTTATCACTGTTTTTGGAACAGTTATAACATTATAGGATGTAGCTAAATCTGGAAAAGAATAGCAGTCATATATAAACACATTTATAAATTCAGACAAATAAGCAAAACTTACAGCTTTAACAATAGCCGGATAACACCATCCACATCCTTGTGTAGTAAAAACTTTTATATCAACAGGTTTATCTATCATATCTAAAAAATTGAGAATTCTCTCTGAAAAATTGTGATTTCCGGAACTGAATATTTTGATACTCTCAACCAATCCCTCAAATTTAGGACTTCCTAAAAATACAACCCTAACTTTTCCATTTTTATCTAAAATACCAATAGCTGGCTTTAAATCGGAGAAACTTCTTTCCTCTATCTCAAAATTAACTTCTTTCCTCACATTATCTATCAAATCTAATATGCCTTTATCTGATTCTAAATCAACTAAAACTTTTATCAAAGTTTACTCCTTATTCTATTTAATTCTTATATATTTTAACAAAAGTATATAAATAATAATAAGAATAATAGGGCCCTAAATTGTGGATAACTTTCTAAAAAATATTTATTTATCAAAAGTTTAATCTAGCTGAATCACTGTGGATAGATTGTGGATAGATTGTGGATAACTTTAAGATTTTGTGGATAAGTTAAGGTAATTAGAAAAAGTTATCCACAAGTTATCCACATGTTATCCACAAGTTATCCACAAGGTAAACCGGTAATGTGATAAAATTGAAATGAATATTAGGTTTGAGGTGAAGATGTTGAAGAGATTTTTTATCACTATTGTAGGTTTTCTTATCCTATTATCATCTTGTCAGAAACTTCCTCCAGAAGCTGAATTTATAGATCAGAACAAGATTACTGGTGTGATAACAGTTGATGCTAAGATAAAAGATAAATGTTCTGGATTTTTATTTATTATAGTTAGAAACATGGAGTCCCCTCAACCTTTGGCAGTTAAAAGGATTAAAAGTCCTGATTATCCTTACAAATTTACAATATCTCCAGCAGATGTAATAATGGAAGAAAATTTTAAAACGTTCCAAGGAAACCTTTTAATTTATGCAAAAACATCTAAAAGTGGTAATCCATTTGATGAAGGTGGTTACTGTGAGTCTGAAGTCCAAGCAGTAAAATCTGGAAGTAGAAATATCAAAATAGTTTTGAATAGTTATAAGGAGTAGTTATGAAGGCTGTTATTATAGTAACCGGTAGTGAGTTTACAGAAGGTAGAAAGATAGATAGAAACGGAAACTATATGGCAAGTGTTCTCTTTGAGAGAGGTGTTGATGTTAAGGGAATAATACAGGTTCCAGACAATCACTACGACCTTGTAAATTATATAAAGTATGGTTTGGATAGGTCGGATATGGTATTTATCAGTGGAGGACTTGGTCCTACTACTGATGACTTTACAAGACAAGCTGTAGCAGATGCTATAGGTGTTCCTCTTGTTTATGATGAGGAATGTTTAAATCTGTTGAAGGAATACTACAAAAGCCAGAATGTGGAGTTTACACAAGAGAGAAAATCTATGTGTAAGATTCCTTATGGAAGTGTTCCTATAAAAAATCCTGTTGGTAGAGCTTTAGGTTTTTTAAAAGCTCTTGATGATGTTAGAAAAGTTATAGTTGCTCTTCCGGGAGTTCCATCAGAGTTAAAACCTATGTTTGAAGAAGCACTTCAAAGACTTGAACTTACAAAGCCAGTAAGGTATGTTAAACTTTTTAGGACTTTTGGTATGAAAGAACTTGATATTAACTACTTACTTGAAGATGTGAAAAACCTGTCTTATAACGTTTCTCCAAAGGGAGTTGATATATTTGTATCTACATTAGAAGAAAACGAACTTTATGATAAAGTTAATACTATAAGAAACAGACTTGGAAACTACATATATGCAGAATCAAATATTGAGATGGAAGAGGTTGTAGGAAATATTCTCAAAGAAAATGGATTGACAATATCAACAGCAGAGTCTTCAACAGGAGGGCTGATAGTTTCAAGACTTGTAAATGTTCCCGGCTCTTCTTCCTATGCTATAGGAGGAGTGGTTTCATACTCAAACGAGATAAAGGTAAATGTCCTTGGAGTTGATAAAAATGTTATTGAAAGTGTAGGCGCCGTTTCTGAAGAAGTTGCAAAACAGATGGTTATAGGTGTTAGAAATTTACTTAAAACAGATATCGCTGTAAGTGATACTGGAATTGCTGGACCAACGGGAGAAACTCCTGATAAGCCGTTAGGACTTCATTACATTGGATATTCTGATGGTAAAAATATAAAAGTTTATAAAGAAATTTACAAAGGTGAAAGAAATGATGTTAGATTGTATATATCACAATTTGCATTAAATATAGTTAGACTAAATTTAATCAGTTAATAAAGGAGAGTAGTTTATGCAAGAGAAAAAGCTATGGGGTGGTAGATTTTCTGAAAACACAGATGAATTTGTTGAAGAGTTTACTGAAAGTGTTTCTTTTGATAAAGAACTTGCTTTATACGATATACAGGGAAGTATAGCCCATGCAAAAATGCTTGGAAAACAGGGGATAATACCACAGGAAGATGCTCAGAAGATTATAGAAGGTTTAAAAGAGATAGAGAGAGAGATTTTGGAAGGTAGATTCCAATTTAAAAGAGAGTTAGAAGATGTTCATATGAATATAGAAAAAGCTTTAACTGACAAGATAGGTCCTGCCGGTGGAAAATTACATACCGGAAGGTCAAGAAATGATCAAGTAGTTACAGTATTTAGACTTTACCTAAGAGATCAGATTAATCAGATAGTTAGTCTTTTAGATAGTTTGATGTTGTCTCTTCTTGATAAAGCAAAAGAGTATATTGATGTTATAATGCCTGCCTATACTCATCTTCAAAGAGCTCAACCTATAAGAGCTTCCCATTACTTTTTAGCTTATCTTGAGATGTTTTCAAGGGATAGAGACAGATTTTTAGATAATTTAAAGAGAGTTGATATGCTTCCACTTGGAAGTGGTGCAGTTGCCGGAGTAGATTTTCCGATTGATAGAGAATTTGTAGCTAAAGAACTTGGTTTTTCTCAGATTATGAGAAATTCTATAGATGCAACTTCAAGTAGAGACTTTGCCATTGAATTTTTATCAATCTCTGCTATATGTATGGCTAACATGTCAAGATTTTGTGAAGATATGATTATATACTCTTCTACTGAGTTTTCTTTTGTAGAGCTTCCTGATAAGCTAACAACAGGGTCCTCAATAATGCCC
This sequence comes from Hydrogenothermaceae bacterium, assembly GCA_041287495.1. Lineage (GTDB taxonomy): Bacteria > Aquificota > Aquificia > Aquificales > Hydrogenothermaceae > JAOABC01. Next base: position 14,517 of record JBEULE010000019.1, on the reverse strand, counting down.
CAGAAAAAGAATCCAGATGTTTTAGAGTTAATAAGAGGTAAAACTGGAAGGGTTTATGGAAATTTAGTGTCTGTACTTACTACGGTTAAAGGATTACCTATGGCTTACAACAGAGACCTTCAAGAAGATAAAGAGCCTGTGTTTGACACTGTAAAAACTTTAAAAGGTTCCATCATAGGAATAAAAAAGATAGTGGAAGGTCTTAAAATCAGAGAGGATATAACATACAGATCTGCTGGAGGTTTTTCCCTTGCAACAGACCTTGCTAATTACCTAGTAGAAAAGGGTGTTCCTTTCAGACAGGCACATCATATAGTTGGTAGTATAGTCGGATATCTTGTATCTCAGAGTAGGGACCTTGAAAGTATAACATTAGAGGAGTTAAAAAGGTTTAGTGATTTATTTGAAGAAGATGTCTTAACTCTCTTAAAACCAGAGGTTGTAGTAGATAGGAGAAGGTCTCTTGGAGGAACAGCAAAAGAACAGATTTTAAAGCAGATAGAGTATTGGGAAAGTAAGTTAACAGGTGGAAAATGAAGAATAAATTAAATTTTTCTGGAAAATCTACTTTAAGTTGTAAATGATACTGTGGCTTGTTTTAGTTTACTTTTTATTTTTAGTTGGAATTAGTTTTATCTCTAAGAAGTTCATATCTTCAGAAAAAGATTATCTCCTTGCTGGAAGGTCTCTTCCTTTATCTCTTTCCACTTTTGCACTATTTGCTACATGGTTTGGATCTGAAACTATACTTGGAGCATCTCAGGAGTTTGCAGATGGAGGACTTTTAAAGGTAATAGAGGAGCCTTTTGGAGCCGCATTATGTTTAATACTGTCAGGTATGTTTTTTGTAAAGCATCTTTATAGGATGAATTTACTTACATTTGCAGATTTTTATAAAGTTAAGTATGGGGAGAGAGTTGAAAATATAGCAAGTGTTTTTTTAGTTATATCGTATTTTGGATGGATTGCAGCTCAGTTTGTGGCTTTTGGTTTGATTTTTAAGACTGTTTCCGGATTTTCTCTTTCTTTAGGAATTATTTTTGCGTTTATTGTATCTGTTTTGATGGTTTACTTTGGTGGTATGTGGGCTATAGTACTCACTGATTTTATTCAAACTATTGTGATTCTACTTAGTATTTTTTTGGTTTTCGGTTATCTCGTTTTTTCTGTGGGTGGTTTAGAAAATGTTATAAAAGATATACCTCCGGATTATTTCAAATTTTTACCGGATCCAGATATATCTTCTATATCTGAATATATGTTGGCTTGGATTATAATTGGACTTGGGTCGATTCCGGGGCAAGACCTGTTTCAGAGATTTATGTCTTCTAAATCTGAGAAGGTTGCTATTTATTCCTCATATTTAGCAGGTTTGATGTATCTATCCGTGGCTTTTATACCTCTTTTGATAGCCGGTTATTCTAAATTTAGTTTAGGTTTTAATGATAATCCTTTACTTGATTATATAAATACCATCAACCCATTTTTAAAAATACTATTTTTCTTTGGTATTTTATCAGCTATACTTAGTACCTCTTCTGCTGCTATACTAGCTCCTTCGGCTATAATAACCAATAACATCTTGCCGAAAGTTTTTAGAATTTCAAACTTTTCGGCTGTTCTTATTAATAGATTAGTTGTTTTGATAGTTGGATTAATATCTCTATTTTTTGCCTTTTCTGTAGAGTCTATATATCAGCTTGTTTCTTCTTCTTCTGTTGTAACACTTGTATCACTGTTTGCCCCGTTAGTTTTTGGTATATACTGGGATAAATCAAACTCAAAAGGAGCTGTCTACTCCATCTTAGGTGGTTTTTTTGTATGGTTTGTTTTGAATATTCTTCTTGGATTTGAGACAGCAGGAGTTATACTTGGATTTTTTGTAAGTATTGCCTTTATGGTTATATTTTCCCTCATATAGATTTGGTGTATATAAAGTTCTCATCAACTTCAACTTTGTTTCTCTTTCTACAGTTTTCACAGTAGCTATCTTCAAACCCATATCCGTTAATAACAAGTACAACAATTTTGTTTATACTACCACATCTACAGATATAACTTACCTCTTTGAACTCAACTTCTAGTTTTTCTTTCAATTTCATCTTTTTTACCTCCATAAGTTTTGATAAAAATATACAGCTTAGTTATTAATTGGTAATTAAAGAATGGTTCATTTTTCTTAATATGATAGTTATTGAGATTCATAGTCTAAGGTAGAACTTTTTATATGTTAAAATATTTTTATGTTTATTTACTCTTTACAGCTTAATTTAAAAATAGGTGATATAGACAGTAATTTAGAGAAGATTTACTCTATCCTAAACTCAAAAAAGATAAACTCAAACTCTCTTGTTTTGCTTCCGGAGATGTTTAGCTGTGGTTTTGACAATGAAAATCTATATACACATTCAAGGAAAACTCCAAAAATATACAGAGAACTTCAGAAGATATCTATTGAAAAATCATTAGTTATAGCAGGGACAGTGCCAGAAAGGAAAAAAAATGATATATACAACATGGGATTTATTATAGATAACGGAGAGATAACAGCAAAGAGACCAAAGGTAAAACTTTTTACACCTACAGATGAACATAAATACTTCAAAGCCGGAAGAAATAACTTTGATATAACGGAAAGTTCAGCCGGAAATCTTGGTTTTATGATATGTTTTGAACTAAGATATCCTAATATCTCCTATCATCTTAGGAAGAAAGATGTTGAGATAATACTTGTCCCAGCACAGTGGGGAAAGGAAAGAGTAGAGCATCTTAAAATACTATCAAGGGCAAGGGCAATAGAAACACAGTCTTATGTAGTAGTAAGTGATACAGTAGGAAAAATAGGAAATGTTGAATATGCCGGACATTCTGCTATATACTCTCCTTGGGGAGATATACTTGATATAGAAAAAAATGAAGAAGGTGTTGTAAGTGCAGAGATAGACCTTGATGAAGTTTATAAAGTTAGAAATAAAATAAAGATGGAGTTTTGAGGAATGGATTACAGAAAAAGATTAGAGGAATTGATAAGAGAGAGAGCTTTAAAAGTAGCAGATGAACCTATATTTAAACTTGCTTCTGGAAAAATGAGCAATTACTATATAGACCTTAGAACTATAACACTTGATCCGGAAGGTGGATATGTTATAGGTAATGTTATATATGAGATAATTAAAGATAAGAAGGTTGATGCTGTCGGAGGATTGACCCTCGGAGCAGACCCTATATCTTATGCAACTTCCATCATATCTTACATAAATAAAAACCCAATAAAGCCATTTGTGGTGAGAAAAGAACCAAAGGAACACGGAACAGGAAAACAGATAGAGGGAAATGTAAAACCGGGAGAAAATGTATACATCCTTGAAGATGTGGTAACAACAGCTGGGTCATCTTTAAAAGCTGTTAAGGTTGCCAGAGATTTTGGCCTTAATGTTCTTGGAGTTATAACCCTTGTTGACAGAGAGGAAGGTGGAGAGGAAAACATCAAAAAAGAAGGGCTTGAACTTATATCAATCTTTAAAGTTTCTTATCTACTTAAAAAGTAGGATGTCTTACAAGCCAGAATACAACAAATGCTATGATGCTTCCTATCAATGTTAAGTAGGAAGCTTTTCTACCTCTTATATTCTTTATTATCCTCGTATGTAGTATAAATCCGTAGAATATCCAAAGGAGAGATAACATTATCTGTTTTACATCCCATATCCAGTGTTTACCTATGTATATTGCACTCCAAATAGAAGAGGCTATTATACCGATACTTAAAAAAATAAATGCCAGTATAGTTGATTTATACTCAATTTCATTTATCAGTGATAAAGATGATGAAAATTTAGATACAAAAAAGGAGTTTAGTTTCTTTCTCTTTAAATCTCTGTCTGTTATTATGTATATAACAGCTGTTATAGAAGAAAATACTATAAGTCCGTAAGCTAAAATTAAAGACCCAACATGAAGATAAAACCAGAAATTATTATATACATTTTCATTTTCTTGTTTAAGAGGTATTGTAAAGGCTATTAGAAACATAACAAGCGGAGATATTAAAGACCCAAATTCTATTAGCTGCTTTCTGTATAAAAAGGAAAAGCCGTAGAATATGGTAGCCATTATCATAGATAGAAAAAAGATTATATCTGTTATGGTAGATAGAGGTATACTTCCGGATTTTAAGGTTTTTATAACAAATAAAACTATCTGGGAGCTAAATCCTAAACCAAAGAAGGAATGTCCTATCTTTTGGATTTTTTCATTTCTGTTAAATAGATAAACCCAAAAACTTATAGAAGATATAAAGTATAAAATCATAGGAATAATTTCGGTAAACTTGTCCAATTTTTTCTCCTCTGTTGTTGTTTATCTTAATTATATAACATAACTTTATAAATTAGGATGATAATTCTGGTAAAATATAATTGCTATGAAGAAAGTTTTAGCTGTTTTTCTTTTAATCTTTTCTATAAGTTTTAACTCTCACGGTGAAGATTTAAACAGCTGTTTTTTGCAGGCAGCTGCAAGATATAACATTCCTCCGGCTTTATTGGTTGCTATAGCAAAGGTTGAGAGTGGATTTAGACCTTGGGTTATAAATATAAATCATAATGGAAAATCTTTAAAAGTTATAAATCCAAGGAGTTATCAGGAAGCCGTTTATTATCTAACATATTTACATCAAAATGGTTATAACTACGATGTTGGTATAGGTCAGATAAATGTTTGGAATATAAAGAGATTACGAATAGACCCGGTATATTTACTTAATCCATGCAATAATATAATGGTATCCGCACATATATTGAGAGAAAATATAAATAAGTATGGTTTTACATGGGATGCTATATGGAGATATAACGGTAGAAGAGACTATGCCTATAAAGTTTATAGGGCACTTATCTCTATGGGATTCGTTGCTCAGAAACAGTAAAGAGGTTTTTATGATTGATAAACTTTTTTTAAGAAGGAAGATAGAGGAGTTTTTACAGGAAGATATAGGTTATAGTGATATAACAACAGACAGTTTAGATGTATATAAAAATGTAAAGGCAGTTTTTATTGCAAAAGAAGAGTTAGTAGTTGCCGGTTTAGATTTTGCTTTAGATGTGTTTAGTTTTATAGATAAAACTATAAATTTTGAAAAGTTTGAAGAAGAAGGTCAGAAAGTAGAGAAAGGTAAGATTTTAGCATCTGTTGAAGGAGATGGGAAATCTATCTTAAAAGGTGAGAGATTGGCTTTAAACATACTTCAGAGACTTTCAGGAATAGCAACAAACACGAGAAAGTATGTAGAAGCTCTATCCGGATTAAACACTTATATATTAGATACAAGAAAGACTACACCAGGTTTTAGAGCCTTTGAAAAATATGCTGTTAGGGTCGGAGGAGGCAAAAATCACAGGTTTGCTTTGTATGATATGGTGATGCTTAAAGATAACCATATAAAGATGGTTGGTTCTATAAAAGAGGCTGTAAGACAGGTAAAAAGTAAAATCTCGCCTATGGTTAAAGTTGAGGTTGAGGTCTCTAATTTAGAAGAGTTTAAGGAAGCTCTTGAACTTGATGTTGATATAATAATGCTTGATAACATGTCTTTGGAAGAGATAAAAGAAGCAGTTAAGCTTAACAATGGTCAGAAAAAACTTGAAGTTTCCGGAAACATAACCTTAGAAAATATAAGAAGTTATGCCCAGACCGGTGTTGATTTTATATCAAGTGGTGCTTTGATACATTCTGCAAGATGGGTAGATATTAGTTTAAAATTTATAGATTAACAAATACAGGAGGTAGTTATGAAGAAAACTTTTAAAATTGCAGTTTTACCTGGAGATGGAATAGGTCCTGAGATTATTGATGCAGCTATAAGAGTTTTAGATGTTATTGAGAAGAAGTATAACATTGAATTTGAATACAAGTATGGACTTGTTGGAGGAGCAGCTATAGATGAGACAGGAGACCCACTTCCGGAGGAAACATTAAAGATATGTAAAGAAAGTGATGCTATACTTTTTGGAGCAGTCGGTGGAGATAAGTGGGATAACCTTCCTACAGATAAAAGACCTGAAAAGGGATTGTTGAGGATAAGAAAAGAGTTAAACCTCTATGCAAACATAAGACCAGCAAAGGCCTACACTCCTTTACTTGATTCATCTCCTCTAAAAGAATCAATAATTAAAGGAGTTGACCTTGTAGTTTTAAGGGAACTTACTGGGGATGTATATTTTGGAGAGCCAAGGGGTATAGAAGTTAGAAACGGTGAAAGAGTTGGATATAACACGATGATATATTATGAACATGAAGTTAAAAGAATAGCAAAACTTGCATTTGAAATTGCAAGAAAGAGAAGAAATAAAGTCACAAGTGTTGATAAAGCCAATGTCCTTGAAGTTAGTGGTCTTTGGAGAGAGATAGTAAACGAAGTCCATGCAGATTACTCTGATGTAGAACTTGAACATATGTATGTTGATAACTGTGCTATGCAGTTAATAAGAAGACCAAAGGATTTTGATGTTATAGTGACCGGAAATATATTCGGAGATATAATCTCAGATGAAGCCGGAGCTTTAACTGGAAGTCTTGGAATGTTACCATCTGCAAGTATAGGTGAAAGATACGCTTTCTATGAACCTATACACGGGTCTGCTCCAGATATAGCAGGTAAAGGAGTAGCAAATCCAATAGCTACGATATTATCTGCTGCTATGATGCTTGAACTTACCTGTAATTTACCGGAAGCTGCTAGAGATATAGAAAGAGCTGTTGAAAAAACCCTTGAAGATGGATACAGGACTCCAGATATCTGGTTTATAGGAACAAAGAAAGTTGGGACAGTAGAGATGGTAGAGGCTATAATCAAGAGATTATAAACCTCTTGCATTAAGATAAAAATTGTAATATAATATTTCTTCCATTGGGCGGTTAGCTCAGCTGGCCAGAGCACCTCCCTTACAAGGAGGGGGTCAGAGGTTCGACTCCTCTACCGCCCATTAAAAACGGAGCCGTAGTTCAGCTCGGCCCAGAACGCCTGCCTGTCACGCAGGAGGTCGCGGGTTCGAATCCCGTCGGCTCCGCTTTTTATTAAAAAATCAAAATGGGAAAAAATGTATCGTAAAAGAGACAAATCAGATTATATAGTTCAAAATGTAGATCTTGCCTTTGATATCCTCTTTTATATAGCTAAGAAAAATATTGTAAAACTTAAAGATTTAGAAGAGAAATTTCTTGTTTCTCCACAAACATTAGAAAAGATTCTTGAGATTTTAATTATCAGAGGTTATATAAATTACAATAAAAGAAAAAAGATGTATGCACTTGGAATAAAAAACTTTGAGCTTGGTCAGTCTTACCTTTTACATGCTGAGATAAGAAGACAGGCAAGACCTTACCTTCAGAAACTTGCTACGGAATTTAATGAAAATGTTTATCTTGCAGCAAAAAGTAATTTTGAAATAGTTTATATTGATGCCTATGAAGTCAATAGAGATGTTGTAGTTAAATCAAGGGTTGGAAGACTTCTACCTATGTATGCTTCCGCTTCTGGAAAAATTCATCTTGCCTATATGGACAAGGAAGATTTAGATGAGTTCTTCAAAGAAGTTAAACTTGAGAAATTTACTGAAAATACGATTACAGAAAAAGAAAAACTTCTTCAGGAGATTGAAGAAACTAGGAAGAGAGGATATGCTATAGACAATGAAGAATGGGAAAAAGAGGTAAGATGTATCTCTGTTCCTGTGAGAAACTATACAGCAGATGTTGTAGCTGCTATAACTCTGTCTGCACCTTCATTTAGATTACCTTTTAATTTACTTCACGGAAAGATGAAAGATCTATTTTTAGAAGTGTCTAACGAACTGTCTGAAAAGTTAGGTTATTCAAAGGAAATCCAGTTATGAGAGAAACTCTTATAAACCATACGGTTAATCTTGTTAAAATTAACTCTGTTATAGGTAATGAGAGAGAGATAGCTGACTATTTGGAAAGTTTTTTAAAAAGTTATCTAAAGAATGTTATAAGATACAGTAATTCTTTGATATCTTACTCAGATTTTGATGAAGGTAAAAAAATTGTATGTTTGCTGGGACATCTTGATACAGTTCCAGGAAGTAATGACTTTACCGGTCAGATTATAGACGGAAAGATATACGGACTTGGTGCCAGTGATATGAAAGGTGGATTAGCTGTTATGATGTCTCTTGTTGAGTTTTTTAAAGATAGAGAGAGTGAATACAATCTTATTTATGTGTTTTATGAGAAAGAGGAAGGTCCTTATAATGATAACGGTTTAGAACCACTTCTAAAAAATTTTGATATAATCCAAAAATCAGATTTGGTTTTTGCACTGGAACCTACAAACAACAATATACAGATGGGTTGCCTTGGGACTATGCATGCTTGGGTTATTTTTAAAGGGAAAAGAGCCCACTCTGCAAGACCTTGGGAAGGAGATAACGCTATTCATAAAGCTCATAGTTTGTTAAAAAAATTGGCAGAATTTGATAGGATTGAGTACGATTTTGACGGTCTTAAATATTATGAAGTTATGAATGCTACAATGTGTCAATTTTCTGGAGGAAGAAATATAATTCCGGAAGAGTTCAGATTAAACATAAATTACAGATTTGCTCCCGGTAAATCAATTGAAGAAGCAAAAGAAGATTTTTTAAAGTTTGTTGGAGAAGATGTGGAAGTTGAGTTTACAGATTTATCTCCTTCCGGGAAAGTTTGTAAAGATAATCCTATACTTAAAGATTTTGTAAGTAGATACAGTTTGAAAGTTGAAGCAAAACAGGCTTGGACAGATGTTGGAAGATTAAGTCAGTATGGTATAGATGCTGTAAATTTTGGACCGGGAGACCCGGCCCAAGCCCACCAAAGAAATGAGTATATTCCTATAGAAAACCTTATTAAATCTTTTGAAATCTTCAGTGATTTTCTTTTAAAGAAGAGTTAAGCTGATTAAATCCATCGTAGCTGTATCTGAGAATAGATAAAACCATCATAAATACAGTTAATCCTATCAAGATATCGTATAGATAGATGTTAAAAATGTCTGGATTTGTGTTAACAAATAAAACATAAATTACAGTGGTTATCTGTAAGAATGTTGTTAATTTGCCAAATATGGAAGGACTTACTTTTAAACTTCCTTTTATAAGGTATATAAGAAAACTTCCTGCTAAGATATAGGTATCCCTTGATATTACGAGAACAACAAACCAAAATGGAAATTTATACGGAAGATTACCGTTGTAGATAAATATAAATGCAGAAAGTAGAAGAGTTTTATCTGCAATAGGGTCAATAATCTTACCAAATTGGGTTATCTCATTTCTCTTTCTTGCAATATACCCATCTATTGCATCTGTAAGTCCGGCTATAACAAAGACTATAAGGGCATACAGAGGTTGAGAGTATCCTATTAAGATTATAAAAACTGGAACCAAAAATATCCTTAAAATGGTGAGTTTGTTAGCTAGACCCATTTTTTACCTTTTGGATTATCTTTGTTGTTGATGTGTTATAGACAAAATCTATCGTATAAACTTTACCTCCATAAGACATAACAAAATCTGCACCAACTATATTCTCTATCTTCCAATCTCCACCTTTTACTAAAATATCCGGCTTTATCTCTTTTATAAGTCTCTCCGGTGTATCCTCATCAAATATAATAACCATATCTACAGGTTTTAAGGCTTCAAGAACTTTCTTTCTTTGGTCTTGAGGATTTACTGGTCTTTCTTTCCCTTTTAATCTTCTTACAGATTCATCACTGTTTAACCCTACTATCAGAAAATCTCCTAATGATTTTGCTTTTTCAAGATAATCAACATGTCCAGCGTGTATAATGTCAAAACAGCCGTTTGTAAAAACTATCCTCTTTCCTTCCTCTCTTAATTTCTTTACAACATCAAGATAGTTTTCCATCTTTACTCCTTGGGAATATTACTATAAAGTTAAGGAAAAATATAGGAAAAGAGATTAAAAAATAAAGGCTATTGTTATATAACAGTGAAAGTATAAATCCTAAAATAGCCGGAAGATATGATATTAAAACTTTTTTCTTAAAATTAACATCTCTAAGAAATAGTAAAGTAGCCGGAGTTATTGAACTGAAGATGATAATATAAAAACCAAAATCATCTAAACTATGTATAATGGGAATTTTAAGTATTATCAAAATTGCAAAAAATACGATAACACTAAAAAGTCCGGCAAAGTATATCTTTCTCTTCTGTATTAAGCTCATTTTTCAAACTTTTTCTTTACTTTTTCAAACTCTTTTACAATATTTTCGTAGTCTCTTAGTAATTTCTTTGCATCTTCTGTAAGAACAGAACCACCTCTGTTATAACCACCTCTGTGACTTTCAACAAGTTTTTTCCCTAACCTCTCTTCTGTAGCTCTTATGTAGTAGAGTGCTTTTCTGTAGTTTATGTTAAGCATCTTAGAAGCCTGTAAAATTGAGCCAGTTTTATCAATATACCTCAGTAAAAGCTCCCTACCTTGACCAATGATAATCTCACCGTCTTTTTCTAGCCAAACTTTGTATTTTATCTCCATTCTTAACTTCCAAAGTATATTTGTTTTATATAATCTCCAAAAAATATGTATAAAGTACCAGCTAAAGCCAGAAAAGGTCCAAATGGTATTTCATAATGGAAATCTTTCTTTGATAGCTTTATAAAAGCTATACCTACAATAGCTCCCACCAATGAACCTAAAAAAATCGTAAATAGGGCACCAAACCAACCTGTGTATATACCTATAAATGCAAGGAGCTTTACATCCCCCATTCCAAGACCTTCTATCCCTCTGTATTTTAGATACATATAAGCAATAGCAAAAAGAAATCCGGCACCTATAACACTTCCTAAAACGGCATCAATTATAGGCTCAAAACTTGAAAACTTTATAGCTTTTACAATAGAGAATATTAAACCTACAAACACACCAGAAAAGTTTATTTTATCTGGAATGATTTTAAACTCCAAATCTATAAAACTAAGGGCTATCATACTACACACAAAATAAAAGTAAAAGAGAAACTCAAGGTCAAACCCAAATTTAAGATAGGTAAAAACAGCCATAACACCTGTAAAAAACTCTACAATTGGATACTTTATTCCTATATCAGCTTTGCAAAATCTACATCTACCTTTAAGTAGTAAGTAAGATATAATTGGAATGTTATCATACCATTTTATCCTATTCTTACAGTTTGGACATGTTGAAGGAGGGTAAACTATACTCATATCCCTTGGCATTCTGTAAATCACTACATTTAGAAAACTTCCTATCGATAATCCAAGTATAAAAATCGCTATAATTTTTAATAATTCATATATTTCTATCATCAGTTTTTTCCTTCCTTTCTAAATTTTCAGCAAACACTATTAACAACTTAACTACAGCAAGAGCTACTATAGCTATGATAAATTTATACATATCTATAAACTCTTCACCTTCTGCAGATGACATTAAAACAGACCTTATTGAACTTGCTATAGCAGCATCTATAAACAGGTTTGCAGATATCCTTCCACCTTTTATAAACATTACCTCTGCTTTTAACAGAGAAGAAAGTGGCCAAAGTAGTATTGCAGTTCCAAATAGTCTCAAAGCACTTGAGCTTATATTTTTTTTAAACTCAATAATATTTTTAGCAAGATTTACAACATCATGGACAAACCAAGCAAATATCGAGATAGCAACAAAAACGATAAGAACGGCTAAAAACAGATGTATAATCTTGTCAAAATTTTCCAGAAAATTTATAAGACTATAATCTATGTTGGATAATTTTTCACCAAATTTTGATAATAAAAATCTAATCTTTCTTCTCATTTATCTCCCTTTTAAGTTCTTCTTCCATCTCTCTTTTTAGAGCTTGTCCCTTTTTAACAAGAAAAACTATCTGAAAAGTGGTAAAACCGAGTAATACAGCTATAATTCCTTCAAACCTACCTATAAGGTAACCTAATAGGGAGGCACCTATTGGAAAGGGCAATCTCACTATCATACTCATTAAAACTTTACCCTTTTGAGTCCCGTAAACACCTATACTTTTCCACATATGCCAGAAATAGATAACACCGGATATAACCCCAAAAATAAAAAGAGGTATAAAAATAACTAATTTTTCCAACTTAAAACCTCTTTATTTATTAAACGATAACATATTTTAACATTTTTACGACCTTTGTTTGTGCTATAATTTTGAATAAATATACACTTAGAGGGTTTAAATATGATGGATGAGGAAAAGCTTAAAAAATTTAGAAAGCTATTACTACAAAAGAGAGCACAAATTTTAGAGAGATTTTTTAAACAGGAAGAAACAGAAAAAGTTTTAGCAGAACAATCTGCCCAGCCACGAGATTTAGAAGAGTATGCTTTAATAAACATTACAGAGGAAATATTAGGACAGCTTGAAGACATAGAAATAGAGATATTAAATCAGATAGACCAAGCTCTTGAAAGGATAGAGGATGGAACTTACGGATTATGTGAAGTCTGCGGAAAAGAGATAGAGGAAGAGAGACTTGAAGCTATTCCTTGGACTACTCTATGTATAGAGCATGCACAGGAACTAGAGCAGATTAAAGCAACACCAGATACAAGATATAAAGAATACTTTGATAATCTTTCAGTAAAAGAAAAACCAACTTCAAAAGAAGAGGCAGGAGAACTTTGATGAAACTGTGGGAGAAAAGTTTAAAAGAGTTATCAGAATTAGTTAGAAAAAAAGAAGTTAAACCTTCTGAGATTATAGAATCAGTTATAGATAGAAAAAATCAGGTAGAAAGTAAAATAAAGGCTTTTGTAACTTCTACAGACGATATAGCTTTAGATCAGGCAAAGAAAAAAGATGAAGAGATTACTAAATTAGAGAATATACCACCTATCTTTGGTTTACCAATTTCTATAAAGGATAATATATCAACAAAAGGTATAAGGACTACATGTTCTTCAAAGATGCTTGAAAATTTTGTTCCTGTTTACGATGCAACTGTTATAGAAAAATTAAAATCACAGGGCTATATACTCTTTGGGAAGACAAATTTAGATGAGTTTGCTATGGGCTCTTCAACAGAAAATTCTGCATTTTTCACTACAAAAAATCCTTGGGATTTAGATAGAGTTCCAGGAGGGTCTTCTGGAGGGTCTGCTGCTTCTGTTGCAAGTGGTGAATCTATAGCTTCCTTAGGCTCTGATACAGGAGGGTCTATAAGACAGCCGGCGGCTTTCTGTGGTGTAGTTGGGTTAAAACCAACTTACGGTAGAGTTTCAAGGTATGGACTTGTTGCCTTTGCTTCTTCATTAGACCAGATAGGTCCTATAACAAGAACAGTAGAAGATGCAGCAATACTTATGAATGTAATATCCGGAAAAGATCTAAGAGATTCAACATCTAAGGATATTCCAGTTGATGATTTTACAAAGTTTTTAAACAGAGATATAAAAGGTCTAAAGATAGGTATCCCTAAAGAGTACTTTCCAGAAGATTTAGATAGTCAGATAAGGGACAAAGTTCTTAATGTTGTTAAACAACTTGAAAAGGAAGGTGCTATTGTAGAGGAGATATCACTTCCCTACACAAAATATGCCATAGAAACATACTACATCATAGCTCCTTCTGAAGCTTCATCTAACCTTGCAAGGTTTGACGGTGTTAGATACGGCTATAGAACTAAACATTACTCTGACCTTGAAGAGATGTATTCAAAGACCAGAGATGAAGGTTTCGGTCCAGAAGTAAAGAGAAGAATAATGATAGGAACTTATGTTTTATCGTCCGGATACTATGATGCTTACTATCTAAAAGCTCAAAAAGTAAGGACATTAATATACAAAGATTTTATGAATGCTTTTGAAAATGTTGATGTAATTATAACTCCAACTACTCCGGATGTTGCCTTTAAAATCGGAGAAAAATCTTCTGACCCAATACAGATGTACCTGTCAGATATATTTACAGTTTCAGTAAATCTTGCTACTGTGCCAGCTATAAGTGTGCCATGTGGCCTAAAGGATAACTTACCTATAGGACTTCAGATAATAGGAAAGCCCTTTAATGAAGCCACTATACTAAATGTGGCAAAAAAGGTAGAGGATTTATCCGGTTATAAACTTCAATTTTTCAATTACTAACATATAGGGAGAACTCTCTCCCTATCTCCTTTTCATCAAAATTTTATTTTCAGAACCTAAAATTAAAATTAAATAAATTCTTTGAGGGATGTTTGGAGAAGATAAGTTAAACAATGAAAATAATACTTATAAACAGAAACCTATAAAGAAAGAGATAAAGCAAATTAAGCAATCAATTAAATTGCTAAAAAACCTTAGCAGTGAGTCATTGGCTCAAAAACTTGTAAACCAAAGGAAGGAACAGGTGAGAGGTCAGTATTGGACTGATTACAAACAATGGCAAGTTGCTGAGGTAGCCCTTATACTTCCTATTCTTGGGAAATCCTTTAATAGGGATTTCTCTCCACTAAAAAGTTATTTGGT
>JBEULE010000018.1:0-7173 GCA_041287495.1 Hydrogenothermaceae bacterium | reverse complement strand
ATGTTTGGTTTAGCTATGGCTTCTGCAGGATTCTGTCCGGGAACATGTGTTGCAAGGGTTGGAGCAGGTAAATTTATATCTGCAGCTGGAGTGGCTGGACTAGTTTTAGGTATTATTGTTTACAATGCTATACAGCCATCCCTTGTAGAAGCTGGTATTTTGGGAAATAGGCGAGATTTAACTCTTTACGGAGTTTTAGGAATTCCTTATGGACCTTTGGCTGTTGCTTGGGGTGTACTGTTTTTAATTTTTGCATTAATTGCTGATTGGCTTGATCCGGCAAAAAAATTTTATCAAGAATCTTCAACTAACGAATCTATATTAGCTAAGGAGTGGCACTGGGCTATAGGTGGAGTAGCTGCAGGGTCTATCATAGCTTGGGCTACAGCTCAAGGTGAATATCTTGGATTCTCCGGTGCATTACTTGCTTTAGTAGGTTGGATAGCAGCTAGTTTAGGACATCCATTATCTAATGTTGTTCCTAAGATTACTGAGGATATTATTTGGCATGCTGGACTTATTATAGGTGTTCTTCCAGGAGCATTTTTAGCTGCTTTAATATCTGGTAAATTTAAATTTGATCCTGTTCCTCCTGCTTTTGCACAAGCTGTTGCTCCTATTCCAGTGGTTAGAATGGTTTTAGTGTTTTTTGCAGGGCTATTCTTAGCTTTGGGAGCTATGATAGGTGGAGGATGTACGACTGGAGCGTTTTTATCAGCTTATCCAACTCTGTCCATAGGTAGTATGGTTATGTCAGGAACTTACTTTTTGGTCGGTGTTATCACTGCCAACCTCATATATATGGGAAGATGGCAGAGATTTATAGAAGCTAAAAGAATTTCAGATGAAGTTTATGATTAATAGAGGTGGATAAATATGAGTATGATAGAGAGAGTTTTATTTTGGATAGCGATAATCGTCTTGATAGTATCTGCTGTTGGAATGAATAAGCAGATTGGGGAGCTCGAGAAAAAAGCATCCCAGGTTTCTGCTACACAAGGAGGTAATCAGTGATGAATCCAAAGGTAGAGAGAGCTGTATATATAGTAATAATAGCTATATTGGCCGTTTATCTTATAAGCTTAGGTAAAAAACAGATAGAACTTCAAAAAAATATACCTATCACAGCAGAGGAACTTTATAAAAAACTTTCAAATCCTAAATTGAAAGTTCAGATAGTTGATGTGAGGGAGCTTACTTCTTCTGATGAAGTAGGTGGATATGAAGACTCAAGAATACCTGGAGCTTTACCATTTCCTAATTGTGATGAATCAAAAATGACAACTGAAAACTTACAAGAAGCTCTTAAAAGGATAAATCCTTATGCTTATACTGTTATAGTATCAACAGATGGAAACCCGGAGATATTTAAGAAATGTGCCCAGAAGTTTACAAATGTTCAGAACCTTGCAGGTGGCATGAAAGCATGGCAGGATGCAGGTTTACCTGATGAGTCAGGAGAATATACTCCACCTAAAGCAGGTGGCGGTGGTGGTTGTTTATAAAACAATAGAAAATAACCTGGAGGTAAAGTGATGGCAATATCAAGGAGAGATTTTTTAAAAGCTGTATCAGCTGCAGGTGTAGCAACTTCTGTTGGCACCTCTGAAGCATTTGCTAAAAGTAATGCTATGATAATTGAAGATCCAAGATCATCTTATCCAAATAGTTCTTATATTGAGAATATGTATAGAAAAGAGTTTGCATATACATATGGACAGAAAGAGGAACATGGGACGGCTTATCACTGTGTAAACTGTCAAGGAAACTGTGCTTGGGATGTATGGGTTCAAAATGGTATAGTTACAAGGGAGAATCAATCTGCTAACTATCCACTTTTAAATCCTAAAATTCCAGATGCAAACCCAAGGGGTTGTAATAAAGGTGTTCAACACTCTCAAATTATGTATGAAAAAGACAGAATCCTCTATCCAATGAAGAGAGTTGGAGAAAGAGGAGAAGGAAAATGGAAGAGAATATCTTGGGATGAGGCTATCACAGAAGTTGCAACAAAAATATACGAAACTATGCTAACTGTAGGTCCTCAAGGTAACTATATACACGTTGGAGCAGGAATGCTTACAGAAGCAAGGGCTGCTTCCGGAAAAAGACTTGGAACATTGCTCGGTGCTGTTAGACCTTATATAGCTTCCTACGTTGGTGATATGTTTCCGGGGGTATCACTTGTTTACGGTGAAGGTAATATAGGTTTTACTTACGACTTTGTATATACAGCAAATGTTCAGATATGGTGGGGTCAGGATCCTAATAAATCAAGGATTCCAGATGCTCACTATGTATGGGAAGGAAAGTATAACGGTTCAAAAGTTATAGTTATAACTCCAGACTATAATGCAACCTGTAAAAGTGCTGACCTATGGGTTCCTGTGAGAGCAGGATATGATGGCTTTTTGGCTATGGCAATAATAAACGAAATAATACAGAAGAAGTTGTATAAACCTAACTTTATTAAGGTATTTACAGATCTTCCTTTCTTAGTAAGACTTGATAATAAAAAACTTCTAAGACTATCTGATATTGATATTAATGACCCTTCTTTCGATAAAGAAATTTTCCATAACATGGAGGAAAAGGCTCAAGGAAAACATTTTGAAGAACATGAGGTATTCCTATCCTACAACCTTAAAAATGGTAAATTTACAATAATGCCAGGCTCAGAAGGAAATCCTATTAAAACATTGAGACTTAAAGACATAGGATGGGATATTGACCCAGCTTTAGAGGGAGTTTATGAAGTTAGATTAAAAGATGGTTCTAAAGTAAAAGTTACTCCCGTTTTTGAACTTGTTAAAGCAGAAGCCCAGAAATTTGCTGCCGAAAAAGTGTTTAAACTTACTAATGTCCATCCAAAAATTGTGGAACAACTTGCAAAAGATATAGCACTTCCAAAAGTTGTTACACTATCTATGGGATTTACAATAGGTAAATACTTCAATGGTATGTTAGCCCAGAGAGCTATAGCTTCTATAACTCCTCTGTGTGGAAGACTAGGACCTTACGGTGGATTTAACTCTGAAAATGAGTGGTCTATAAGCGGTCTTGCAAAAATATCAGGATTTGGAGGCAAATACAGGGAAAGGTTTGCTTCTGGTTTTGTAAGTGAGTTTGTCCTTGGAAATATGATGCAGGATTTTGATAAGCTCTATGAAGAAGATACATTTAAACAAGTTATGGGAATGTCTAAGGAAGATTACAAAAAGAAAGTTCAAGAGATGTTATCTAAATCTGAAGGTGATAAAGGAGTAGGTAAAGGAAAATCTTACTGGAATAATGTACAAACATTCTTACTTTTTGCAGATGCAAGATTTAGAAGGAATAAAGGTAGTTCTTACAAGAAGGTTTTCTTAGAGAAAGCTAAATTTATAGCTTACGTTGATTTCAGAATGTCTGATTTTGCAAACTATGCAGATATACTTCTTCCAGCAAAATCTCACTATGAAGTTTGGGATATAAGAACTAATCCAGGTTATCACAGATTTGCCAATCTTGCCCATCCACCGGCAAATTTAAAGCCTGTTGGTGAAGCTAAATCTGAATGGGAAATATGTACTATGATTGTTGAAAAGATACAAGAGATAGCTATGAAGAAATACAAAGAAACAGGAGACCAAAAGTATATTAAGATACCGGACCCTGAATTTTCAAAAACTGGATACAGGGACCTTGATACACTCGTTGAAGAATACACAATCAATGGTCAGTTGAGAACTGATAAAGATGCGGTAGAAATAGCTCTTGAAAGTACAGACCAATTTAAACCAAACACTATTGAATCTATGTTTAAAAGAGGTGGATATCTTGTCCTTAATGAAAAGGCTGGAAAGTCTTCCCCTCTCTATCCAGACAAACCTTATAACGTATTTGAAAACAACCTCTACCTTTATGAAAGATTTGAAACTTTGTCTGGAAGAATTACTTACTATGTAGATGATGATCTATGGATACAGGAAGGTGCTAATGTTCCAACTGCTAAAGAACCAATCAGACCAAGAAAATACCCGTTTGTTCTTATGACTCCTCACGCAAGATGGTCCATCCACTCAACATACAAAACTTCAACACTTTTACTTAGACTTCAAAGAGGAAAACCTTATCTAATGATAAATCCAGAGATAGCTAAGAAAAAAGGAATAAAAGATGGCGATGAAGTAAGAGTTTATAACTCTCTTGGTGAATTTTATGTTATGGCAAAGATTTATCCATCTTGTCCGAAAGATGCCGTAATACTTGAACATGGATGGGAACCTTTCTTCTATAAAGGAAGAAAAGGACATAACGAAGTAGTTGCTTCTCCTCTTAACTTACTCGAGCTTTCCGATGGTTGGGGACATCTCAAATTTGGTGGAAACTGGGACGGAAACCAGCACGCTTATGAAACATCTGTAGATATAGAAAAAGTATAGAAGGAGGTTGTTAAATGTCAAAAAGACAACTTGCAATGGTAATGGATTTAAATAAATGTATAGGTTGCCAAACATGTACAGTAGCATGTAAAACACAATGGACAAACAGAAACGGAAGAGAGTATATGTATTGGAATAATGTTGAAACCCATCCTGGGCATGGATATCCGAGAGATTGGATGGAAGCAGGTGGTGGATTTGATGAAAATGGTAATCTTAGAGATGGAATTATTCCAGATATGGTATTGGATTATGGTGTTCCTTGGGATTACAACCATGATGAACTATTTAACGGGTCTCTACTTCATGCAAATACAGATAAGCTGGAATGGGGACCAAACTGGGATGAAGATGTAGGTGGTGGTGAATATCCAAACTCTTACTTCTTCTATATACCTAGGATATGTAATCACTGTTCAAATCCTGGTTGTCTTGCAGCCTGCCCAAGGGAAGCAATATTCAAAAGAGAACAGGATGGTATAGTTTTAGTTGATCTTGAAAGATGTCAAGGATACAGATACTGTATAGCTGGATGTCCTTACAAAAAGATATACTTTAACCCTAAGATATCAAAATCAGAAAAATGTATATTCTGTTTCCCAAGGGTTGAAAGAGGTCTTCCTCCGGCTTGTGCCCATCAATGTGTAGGAAGAATAAGATTCGTTGGATTTTTAGATGACGAAGAAGGCCAAGTATACAAACTTGTCCATAAATATAAAGTTGCTTTACCTCTAAGACCAGACTTTGGAACACAGCCAAATGTTTACTATGTCCCACCTCTCTTTGAACCACCAAAATTTGATGAAAACATGGAACCTATAGAAGGCTCAAGGAGAACACCTATTGAGTATCTTGAACTTCTGTTTGGTAAAGAAGTCCATCAGGCCCTTGAAACTCTAAAAAGAGAACAAGAGAAAAGAGCTAGAGGAGAAGAGTCTGAACTTATGGATATCCTAATTGCGTACTCCCACAGAGATATGTTCAGATTAGATAATAACTACTACCAAGGATTAGTAGATAAAAAACTTAAAGGAACAGAGTTCTTTAAAGTTATAGACCAGAGATACTTGCAAGGTGCAAACACTCAGAGGGTAGAGATAAAAGATTACACATTCCATGAGAAAATTCTTCCTCAGAAAGAAGAAACAAAAAGTAGTCAACATTAATAGGTAAGGGGCTAAAAGCCCCTTTTTAAAAATTGAATATTAAGGAGGTTATAGATGAAATTTAAGCTGCTTACGATAGGTATTGTAGGAGTAGTAGCTACAACCTTAGCTGACAGTTTTGAAGATGAAATTATCACTGTTAAAAAAGTTTCTAAGTTTGATCCATCTAATGTAGAGTTTAAAAAGGTAGATATCTATCCACAGGTTACTGTTAAGCTAAATGATAAAAATGCTAAAAATGCTGATATAAATGAACTTCAAGTAGGTTCTGTATATACAGGAAAAGATCTATATATAGTTATCAAATGGAAAGATGATACCTTATCTGTTCAACCTACGTTAACTACTGATAAATACGCAGATGGTATATCTGTCCAATTTCCTGTTTCCTATGGAAGAGGAAAAACCTTACCATACATAGGTATGGGAAATGAGGGTAATCCTGTTGTAGTTTATCTAAGAAAGATGGTAGAAAATAGGGATTATGTTAAATCTTTTATTTCAGAAGCTTTTGGATCTTTAACTGAGAATAAGGAAAACACATTCTCTCTCACTATGGATTATGACAAAGATAAAAAAGAGTACACAGCTGTATTTAGAAAATCTGTTAAACCGGCAGATTTAAAATCCGGAATAATACCAGTTGCTTTTGCTGTTTGGGATGGAGATAGTTTGAATAGGGGCGGGAAAAAGAATATATCAAGATGGAAGTTCTTAAAAATAGAAGGTATAAACCCTGATAAAGCTTATATATCTTACTTATCTTGGGGATACGGTAACATTGGAGACCCAAATAGAGGAAAAGAATTAATGGCTCAGAATGGTTGTAATGGTTGTCATAACTATGCAGACCAAAATAATGCTTTACCTGATTTGGCTCCTAACCTATCTAAAATAGGTGGCTACTCCAATCCTGTTTATCTGAAAGAATCAATAATAAATCCATCTGCGGTTATTATAAGAAATCTCAATATAAATAGACATTATGACAAATCCCAACAACCAGACAAAAACGGTGCATATCCAAATAACGAGATGTATACATGGTACACAAAAGATGAAAAAGGTAGAAAAATTTCTAAAATGCCATCATTTGCTCATCTATCAGAGCAAGATATTAATGATATAGTAGCTTATATGAAGACATTAAAGTAGGAGGTTGGTATCATGAAAAAGTTGATTTTATCTTTAATGGCAGTAACATCTTTAACTTTTAGCTCTTTTGCTGAAAATGTTGGAGAAGATGTAGACCTTTCAAGTGCTATAATAACTGCAAAATCCTGTGCAGAAAAAGCAAAGGAAACAGGAAGCTTTGAACTTTTATCATCCTGCCCACCGGCTGAAGCAGCTAAAACTGGATATGTTGTATACGATGTAACGGAAAACACATTCTACGCTGTAGCTCCAAAAAATATCTATATGTACGAGCTTGATGAAGGATTTGGTGGTAATATAGATGTAAGTGGAAAAATAGTAGGTAAAGAAGGAGATTTACCTGTTATAGAGGTTAAAGAATATAAAATATCACCAAAACCAAAAGCCGGATTCTTTAAAGGTTGTCTATAAAAGAACAGACCTGTGCC
>JBEULE010000017.1:0-4014 GCA_041287495.1 Hydrogenothermaceae bacterium | reverse complement strand
ACTCTTGATGGAATATTGTTTATACGAAGGATTATAGCCATTGCGGTTGCAAAATATTCACAGTTACCCTTTTTCTTTACAAATAGGAACTTTTCAAGTTGATTTTCACCTACAGGAAGATCTGTAAGTGAGTAATCAAATTTTGACAACTCTTTAACTATATTAATAGCTGTTTTATAATCATTTTCTACTTTAAACTTTTTTGCATAATTTATAACTTCCTCTGAGAGATTTTCCGGCAGTAGAAGATAATATCCTGTAGGTGTATCTTCTTCATAACTATCAGATATTATTGATATTCCATCATATTTAATCTTCTGATTTATGGGCATGGATGTAGTTACTGTAAGATCCTTATGAAAGTATGGATTGTATTCATAATTTTGCTTTCCAAGGTCTACTTTGTATGGTATATCAACCAAAAACAGATAATTATCGTAGGTAGGTTCCAAGTAAGCTGTGTAGTAAACTATGTTTTTCAGATTAAAAACTTTATTTGTTCTGATGTTTTCCGGAACGGTATTTCCCCAACTTTTTCCGTCAAATCTGTTGAAGGTAGTTCCTCTTATGTATATCTCCGGTGCAACCCTGTCCATAGATATTCTCAAAACAGTCTGATTACTCTCTTGTATTGATGAAACCTCTCCTAAAGAGACATTATCAGAAAATCCGGTTTTACCTTTTGACTGTGCCGGCAAGATGTTTAGAAGTGGATAATTTGTTCTTGGTATAAATAAAAATAGGAAAACTGTTAATGGTATAGATAATATAGGAATTATGGTAGATCTTATTAATACAGTTTTAAACTGTTTTTGTGTAAGTTGAAGGTTTTTATCTTCATTGTAGTATGTAAGTAGTATAATGGAAAAATTTAGTAAGAATATAAACAGAATGAGATAAAGTAGGAAGACCATACTGATAGATAAAAGAGAGTATCCGGCAAAGATTAGGGTTATAAGCAGATAAATCTGCATATAATCTCTGAATTTTTTATCTTCAAGAAGTTTTAAAGATAAAAGTAGAAGAAGAGTCTCTACAACCGGTGTTATAAGGTCGTTTATATTTATTCTTACAGCCATAAATAAAATTAAAGCTATTGCAGATATGTTTAAAAAGATACGAGGAATATAAACCTGCTTAAAAAAATCTCTATACAGTGCTACTGCAAATAAAAACAGAAAAGATAGCTTATAAACAGCCGAAATATAAGAAAAAATTAAAACATAAATTAATCCGGATACTAAATATGTATTTAACTTTACAATCTTCTCAAGATTCATCGGTTAAAGAGATTAAACCAATTTATTCCAAGTTCTATTGCCATTCTTTGAAGTAATATTGGATAATTCTCTTTTATCTCTCCATTCTCTACTTTAACTTCTATTCCGTATCCGGAGGTTATGAGTTTAGATTTCATATCAAATTTTATTCTATTTCCAACCCATTTTAGTATCGGTCTCATAGGAAAAATTATATAGTTTTAATTACAGGTTTGCAATGAGATTAAGAAACTTTATTCTCTGGTTTTTATCTTTTACATAAAAGATATCTGTTTTACACTTAATGTATAGGTCTGTATCTAAAGAAGAGGCTTTTAAGACAGTATAGGTAATACAGGAAAGTTTTTCCTCTAGATTTTTGTAATAGATTTTCTCAAAATCTATTATTATAGGTGTTGACCCAGTTTGAGATAGCTCTTTTTCTTTTAGTGTATCAGATTTAGCAGATGCCTTCCAATGGATATATTTTATCGGTGTTGAGGTTGTGTAATCTTTTATAGATATAATATCTCCTTCGTATCCGGATTTATCTATACTATACTCTCCCTTTTTCTTATTTAGGCTCTCTAATAACTTCTCTAACAGGTCACATCTTTTTGGCTGTGGAAAGATTATCTTTTCAACATCAGTTTTATAACTTTGACATCTTATAAAGAAACTAAAAGGAAAGACACTACATACCACAATGTTTTTTAGACTGAATAAACCTCTTTTATCTATTTTAAAACTCACAACTTTCTCTTCTTCTCTCTCTATTAGAGGAAATAAAACGGATTTATCGGCTATATACACTCTGATTAAGAATGCAGGTAAAAATTTTTTACTGTTTTTTACTTTTATTTTTAGAGGGAATTCTATGTTTGCATAAATTTCCTGTGGAAACTCTACATCTACTTTTATACCTTTAATATTTCTTCTACCGATAAATCCGGAAAGTGCCATAAAACTTAAGAAGGCTGAAAGTATAAAAAATAATAGGTTATTACCTGTATTTACGGCAGCAAAACCTATAAAAAGGGTTATAGCAATATATATCCAGCCGGCTTTCGTTATCTTTATACTAAAGGAACCGGTATCTGATTTATTAAAGATTTTATTACCTCCTCTTTTTGAGTTTCATACTCCGGCTTAAAGATAACTCTGTGAGGAATAACATAGGTAGAAAGAGATTTTATATCCTCCGGAATAACAAAATCCCTACCTTCAAAGTAAGCTTTTGTTTTTGCTGTATATGTTATTGCCAATGTTCCTCTTGTTGATAATCCACTGTCAAGGAATTTACTTTCTCTTGTAGCCCAGACTATATCTAGTATGTAATCTGCTATCTTTTCGGAAACATAAACCTTATCTCTGATTTCATCCTGTAATCTGATCACTTCTTCTTTAGAGATTATAGGTTTTATCTGATTTAAAAGTTCTCTCTTACTTCCTCCCAATATTATCTCCTTTTCTGCTTCCCTTGAAGGATAACCAAGAGATATCTTCATCATAAATCTATCAAGTTGTGACTCCGGAAGTGGAAAGGTTCCATACTGTTCCACCGGATTTTGAGTGGCTATCACAAAGAAAGGTTTAGGAAGTTTGTATGTTTTTCCTTCAACTGTAACCTGCTTTTCCGCCATAGCTTCAAGTAAAGCACTCTGAGTTTTTGGTGTTGCTCTGTTTATCTCATCAACAAGTATGATGTTGTTAAAAATTGGTCCCGGATGGAACTCAAATTGCTGTGTGTTTTTGTTGTATATGGAAAGTCCGGTAATATCTGTGGGAAGCAAGTCCGAGGTTGCTTGAATCCTTCCAAAATCCATTCCCAATATTCTTGCAATAGCTATTGCAAGGGTAGTTTTACCAAGTCCCGGAAGGTCTTCTATTAGAAGATGTCCCCTTGAAAACAGGCATATAAGAGTAAGCTCTATTGCCTTCTCTTTCCCTTGTATGTAGTAAGATAGAGAGTCTACAACTTCTTTAAGAATACTCATAAGTCCTCCATTCTATAATCTTATGTTATCTATCAATCTTGTATTTCCTACATAAACTGCAACTGCAACAATATCACTATTTTCTGCTATCTCTTTTGACTTTAAACTTTCCGGATGGACTATCTCAAAGTATTGAACCTCCCTTATTAATGGTGCCTGTTTTAGTATATTTAAACCTATCTCTTTAAGTAAATTTACATCTTTTATACCACTATCAAAAGCTTTTTTAACTTCAAAGAGTGCCTTACTTATAAATACTGCTGATTTCCTCTCTTCCTCTGATAGATATTTATTCCTTGAAGACATAGCAAGTCCATCATGCTCCCTAAATATTGGACAGCCAATAACATTAACCGGAACATTTAAGTCTTTAACCATTCTCTGTATTATCTTTAACTGCTGATAATCCTTCTCTCCAAAATAAACATTATCTGGCTGAACTATGTTAAACAGTTTTAAGACTACAGTTGCAACACCTCTAAAATGTCCGGGTCTATACTTTCCACATAGGACATTTGAAATGTCTATTACTTCCACATAAGTTTTAAAATCTTCCGGATACATATCAGAAACAGAAGGGTAAAAGAGATAATCTACCCCTTCCTTTTCGCATAAGCTATAATCTCTCTCAAAATCCCTCGGATATCTATCAAGATCTTCATTCTTCCCAAACTGTATCGGATTTACGAATATACTCACAACAACAACTTCATTATCTTGTTTGGCTTTCCTTATAAGTGAGAGATGACCTTCGTGAA
>JBEULE010000016.1:0-114746 GCA_041287495.1 Hydrogenothermaceae bacterium | reverse complement strand
CTTGGAATGGAACTTATAGAACTTGAAGCTGCTACATGTTGCGGTGCCGGAGCAGTTCAGGAGAAAGATGAGTTTTTATCACTCACAATAAATGCAAGAAATCTTGCACTTGCAGAAGAGCTTGGACTTGATATGCTTACTATATGTAATACCTGTACCCTTATGCTTAGAGAAGCAAAATTTAAGTTAGATAACGACCCCGAGCTAAAGGCAGCTGTTAATGAAGTTCTAAAAGAAGCTGGCCTTGAGTATAAAGGAACAATAGAGGTTACACACTTTCTATGGGAAGTTATAGATGCTGTTGGTCTTGATAAGATAAGAAGTATGGTGGTTAGACCTCTAAGGGAGTTTAACATAGCTCCTTTCTATGGTTGCCACATAATAAGACCACCTTACCTAACAGGTTATGAGGACCCAGATAATCCTTCTTCCATAGAGAAGTTAATAGAAGCTTTAGGTGGAAATCCTGTTGACCATGAGGCAAGACTTGCATGTTGTGGATTTCACTCTTTCTGGTCTGCAGAAAATAAGGTAACATTAAGATTAACAGCTATGGATACACAGGCAGCAAAGAAACAGCAAGCGGACTTTATGGTTACACCTTGTCCTCTCTGTCATACTCAGCTTGATGCTATGCAGCCGGAAGCTGAAGAGAAGATTGGTGTAAATATAGGAATGCCTGTTTTACACCTTCCTCAGATGATAGGTCTTGCAATAGGTTTAAAACCAAAAGAACTTGGATTACATAAACATGTTATATCTACAAAGGCTATAATTGAAAAAGTTGCATAGATTTTACCGGGAGGGGGAGAGGTTATTGCTATAAGTAACAAGGCTGAGGGGATTATCTCTCAGCTTTGTTACTTTAACTTTTTGACAATTGGATTAAATCCTTTTACACCTACTAAAACCCTATCTCCAACCTTTAAATCTTCATCTACGACAACTTCAATAAGATTACCATTAACTTCTAATACTGCTATGTTTAAAATATCAGACTCCATTATATCTATGACTTCTGCATAAAATGAGAACTTTCCAGAAATCTGTTTTTCTATAAAGATATCTCTCGGTTTTCCAATTTTTTCTATCTTTCCTTTATTTATTAGAATAACCCTATCGGCTAACTTAAACACTTCTACTATATCGTGGGACACTATAAGTGAAGTTAAACCAAAATTTTTATGTATACTTTTAAGTTCCTCTTGTAGTTTTGACCTTATAGATGGGTCTAGTGCTGAAAGAGGTTCATCAAGTAGCAGTATATCTGGATTTCTCATTAAAGCTCTTGCTAATGCTACCCTCTGCTGCTGTCCGCCTGATAGTGTAGATGGATATCTATCTTTTAACTGATAAAGTTCCACTTTTTCTAATATCTCATCTGCTTTCTTCTTATCATTATAGGCATACAGTAAATTTTGATAAACTGTCATATTTGGAAATAGTGCATAGTTTTGGAAAACAAACCCTATATTCCTTTTCTGTGGAGGTAAATTTATACCTCTTCTGCTGTCAAAGTATACCTTACCGTTAAACTCAATATAACCTTCATCTGCTACTTCTAAACCTGCTATTATTCGTAGTAAAGTGGTTTTACCAGTTCCAGATTTTCCGAAAACAGCAAGAAACTCATTTTTCTCAATCTCAAAATCAATATCAAGCCAAAATTCACCATCAGGTCCAAACAGCTTTTTCTTTACATCTACCTTAATCATTAAAACTTGACCTCTAACTTCCTATTGAGAGAATACACAATGAATAAGACTAAGAAAGATATACCAAAAAGTATAGCTGAGTACACATGGGCTGTAGTGTAATCTAGTTTTTCGACAGAGTCGTATATAGCTATAGATACAACTCGAGTTTCTCCTTCTATGTTTCCACCAATCATAAGAACAACACCAAACTCTCCTAGTGTGTGTGCAAATGTTAATGTTATACCAGTTATAATGGAAGCTTTCATATTAGGAAGGATAACATATAAAAGTGTTTTTAATTTTGATTTTCCGAGTGTGTAAGAAGCTTCTATCAAACTTTTAGGTATAGACCTAAATCCAGCAATTAAGGGCTGAACCATAAAAGGAAATGAAAATATAATTGATGCAATAACTATTCCCTCAAAATGAAATGCAAGATAGTGTCCGGCTATCTTTTCCCAAAACTTTCCAAGAAATCCATTTTTACCCATAATCAAAAGCAGATAAAAACCTAAAACAGATGGTGGTAATACAAGTGGTAGAGCTATCAAAGCTTCAAAAACTGACTTCATCTTAAATTTTGAATATGACAAAAAGTAAGCTATTATAATACCGATGATAAGAAGTAGGAAAGTTGTAATAAAAGCAACTTTAAATGTAAGCACAAATGGAGACCACTCTAATGTTTTAAGAACTTCCATTATTCAACCTCTAACATAATATCTACACTGTCTATAAGTAGGTAAACTTTTTTACCTATTTCTAAGGAAAGTTTTTTTAAGGATAGGGTGGTTATATATGACTTTATAATATCTCCTTCAAAGTCTAAAACTATCTCCGATAGAATATTCCCCTCTTTTATATAGGTAATATAAGCATCTAAAATATTCAATATAGATACCTTTTCAGGTTTATCCTCCGAGATTTTAACTGCAAATGGACTAAAGATAAGAGATACCTCTCTACCTTCTTTTAGATAACTTACATCTTTTGGATTCTCTAAAAGTAAAAGGAAAATAGAGGTTGACTTTACATCAACCTCTACGATAGATATGTTTTCTTTAGATGATACATACCTTATATATCCTTTAATTTTATTCACCCTTTTCTCCTGGAAGAATGAATCCATACTTTATAAAGATCTTCCTTGCTTCTGGAGATTCTATGAAACTTTCAAATCTCTTTGCGGTTTCTAATGTTTCTTTTGAGCTTGCAGCATGTTTCAAAATAGCTTGACCTTGCAATATCTGTTTATGGCATCCTTCTGGAAGGAGATAATAAACACCTTCTTTTTGTAATTTTTCACTTTTTGCTAAAGAAAGAGATAAAAATCCTATCTCTGCATTTCCTGTTTGAACATACTGGGCAGTTTTGGTTATATTTTCTCCTAACACCAATTTATCTTTTACTTTGTCAAAGAGCTTATAATATTCCAAGCACTGTTTTGCAGCAAGCCCATAAGGAGCAACCTCCCAGTTTGCTATAGCTATCTTTTTAACTGCAGGATTTAAAACAACATTAATACCTTCATTTACATTTATTCCGGAGTCCTTCCTTGTCCAGATAATTAACCTACCTACGGCATAAGGTTTTGGTTCTGAAATTGTAAAACCTTGTTCCTTTAACTTTTGGACGTATCCCATATCTGCAGAGAATAGCATATCATAAGGAGCACCGTTTAGTATCTGGCTATAACCTTGACCGGAAGAGCCGTAGATTATTTTGAGTTTGTCCTGAGGATACTTCTTTTCGTATATCTTCTGAATTTCATCAAAAGCATGGCTAAGGTCAGCAGCTGCATAAATAGTAATCTCTCCGGCAAAAGCCCTTACTCCAAACAGCAAACTAATAACTAGTAGAACAAACCTTAACATAAAAACACCTCCTAAAGTTTAATGTTTCCAAATTTTATAAGCAGATATAAAGAGTAATAAAACTAAAATGTAGATAATAAGTTTCTCCGGAAGTAATGATAAAAGTAGGTAGCCACCTACAAAACTTCCCAAAAAAGTTCCTCCAACCATCCAAAGGGAGAGACTTTTATTATTTCTTATAACTACAAAGCTGTTGTCTTTACTGTATCTTGCAAAAGCAGCAAGCATTGTAGGAAAACTTATAAGTAAAGACAGTGTCCCAGAAAGTTTTATATTAGTGTTGTATAGTAATGTTATTGACGGGATGTATAACTCCCCTCCAGCTACCCCCAATATTGCAGATACTATACCTATAAAAAATCCTACAACTACAGTTATCAGTATCAACATAAATCCATCTATACCTAAATAAAAAGACTCTATGTAAGCCCTCAATAACATAACGATGGCAATCAAAGTCATTAAAAATGCAATAACTTTGTTGAGAAGTGAATGTTTAACTTTTGTTGCCCAGTCTGCAGCAAACCAAGCTCCGATCAAACTTCCACTTAAAAACGTGATAATAATCTGTATATTTGAAGTAATATTAGATAAGTTCAAAGCTTGACTCCGGAAAACAATACTGAAACTAACAGTTATCAAACTCATAAACTTATTAAGTATTATTGCTTCCAATGTGTTGAAGTTAAAAAATTTTAAAAGAAGGGGCAATCTAAACTCTGCTCCTCCTAAACCTACCAAACCTCCAAGTATTCCAGTTGAAAAACCAACAGAAAATCCTTTTAATCTATAATCCATTTAGATTTTCCCAATGATGATATCTGTAGCTTTTATTATTGCAGTTACTTCACTATTTACATCTATACCTAACTCTTTTACAGCTTCTCTTGTCACTATTGCAGTTATAACATTATCTCCGGCTTTTATTTTTACTTCAGCATTAACTGCACCTTCGATTACTTCTATAACCTCTCCTTTTATCTTGTTCCTTGCAGACAGTTTCATACCGTTTTCTGTAGATAAAAGGACATTTGAAGCTTTAAAGATGATATAAACTTCATCTCCTGGTTTTAGCTCTAACTCTCTAACGGCATTTTCCGTAATTAAAGCTATAAACCTGTTTCCTCCGGCTTCAACCTCAACTTCTATACTTACAGTACCTATCTTAACAGATACAACCTTCCCTAAAATTTTGTTCCTTGCTGATAATGCCATGTTCATCCTCCTAAAGTTATTTAAAAATTCGTCTACATTATCTATGTTTTCTGATATATGTTTTGAAAACTCTCTCATGAAATATTCTATCTTCTCGTAATTTTCCACCAACTTTTTACCGTAGTCTGTTAAAAAAGTTTTTCCCCCTCTTCCTCCACTTTTTAGGCTAACAACAACAGGCTTTGGTGAAAGGTTATTTATAGCATCAACCATATCCCATGCAGCTTTATAACTCATACCTAACTCTTTTGCTGCTTTTAGTATAGACCCGTATTTATCAATTAACTTCAAAAGCTCAACTCTACCTTTTCCTAAGTAGCCTTTATCGTCAACGTTAAGATAGATTTCTGTAATAATTTTCTTTTCCATGTCTAAAAGCTATATCCCCATCTTTAATCTAAATTTTTTATTATCCGTATTTATACCATACCTTGAATATACTAATTGATTCCCCATTCCTACAGATGAGTTTCTAAGCACTATAAGATACCTCCTTTTTGTATAGTATTTTATATAAAATTCAACATGGAAAAGATATGATTTTTATCATATTTTGTATAGATTTTTATATAATTACACGAAGAAAAGAAAAAAGATTATCCGCCCATCTCCCTTTCATTTTTTTAGGTTAGCAACAGCAGGCTTTGTTGAAAGGATATTCTAAAAGTTATAAACCATCTCTAATCTAACTTCTTTGTTATTTGTATTTTTATTACACCTTACTTTATAGTCTAATGGAGAAGGAGGAGATGGAGGAGTTGATAAGCAGGCTGTTGTTTTATCGTTGTCCTGTATCATAAACCTTCCTCTCAACATAAGTCCTTTTAACCTACCTTCAAATCTCTCTGTAATATCAAGATTCCACTGTTTAGTATCACCATTATTAAATCCCCTATTTGTCATACTTTGGTATGGAACCTTACTCTCATCCCTGTTGTAATAAGAGTAACTTAACTGAACTAAAAGTCCTTTAATCTGGGGAACCGAATAATCTACACCTATCTTATAAGCTTTTGTTCCGGCGTTCCAATCTGTCTGAGTCATAGACCTTGTATAACCATCTGTTGGAAAACCTCTAAACGGAGCTATTATATCACCATCTTTGGATGTTTGGGAGTATGCAAGTAAAAATTTGAAGTTTTTATAGCCAAGTATATATCTAACTGCGTAAAGCCAAGAATCTATACTGTTATCATTATCTCCGAGTTTGTTATCTTTTGGTTTTATTATTTTGCCTGCACCATCATCGTACTGCAAATATCCTCTGACTCCAAAAGTGTGAGTTAAATCCTGTGTTTTGAATGTGTAATTTGCTTCTGCCATAACTTGATTTACTATATTCCACCAGTGCATTCCCCACAGTTGAAGTTGTAAGTTCTTTATAGATCTGTTTTTAACACCAAAAACCATTAAGTCAGGATCATTATGATTTTCATAGTGTTTTCTTATAGCAATCGGCGTGTCTATTGTGTTTGTTAGTTTACCAAACTCTGTATCTCTTCTCTGTTTCATCTTTGTAACATAATCAAACTCTATAGTTGTATCTTTAATTATGTTAGATTGGATAAATAAACCTTCAAAAGTTGCCGGAATCATCTTTGTATCGTTAGAGGCAAAAAATGGATTTTCATATTCTGTTCTACCTATTCTTACCATATTTTTCTTGTCATTATACTCTAAATAACTTTCTGCTAAAACAGAGTATCCTTGTCCGTATGCATTATTTTTAAACAGGTCTAATGAAGTTGTAGCTGTGTATCCATCAGATTTGCCAGTCCATCCAAATCCAGTTACCGTCCAGAAAGAAACCTTAGCAGAGATGTTATATAAAGGAGCAGTCTTCATAGATAATCCACCACCTACAGAAAAGCCTTTTGCATCTTTACATTCAGTAGCCTTAGGAGGACAAACACCGGTTGTTTTACTTTCGTCTTCCCAATCAGTAAGGAAGTATTTAGCCCTCAAAGAGCCGGAGAATTTTGATTCTTTGATTGCTGAGAAAATATCATCTGCTGCGAAAGTAGGAGCAGATAATAAAAGTGTAGCTAACCCCAGTTTTTTGATGCTTCTTATCATGATAAAACCTCCATAAAGTATTTTACTAAAAGCATACCAATTAATGGCTTTTTAACGATTATTACACAACTTCCTTTTTTATATGGAAATTTATATAAGGAATTAGCTATAATATGTATGATATCTATCATATTTGATACAAATTTTTATATAATTATATAGCTATATTTTCATATAATGATATCCGAATAATCAACAAGGAGGAGAAACAGATGATTTTACTGACAGCAAGTGAAATAGATAGGATTTTGGAAGAAGATATTCCTCTTGTAGACCTTACAACAGAGGTTCTGGGCTTATCTGGAGAAGGAAAGATAACATTTATCAGTAGAGAAAAAGGAATTTTATGTGGAACAGAAGAGGTGGAATCAATATTTGAGAGATTAAAAATAAAGACCGAATACAGTCTAAAAAGTGGAGATAAAATAGACAAAAATCAAGAAATCATCATTGGTTATGGAGATGTAAAGGCACTTCATAAAGCTTGGAAAATCTCTCTTAATATCCTTGAATATATGAGCGGTATTGCAACTGCAGCTAATAAATTTGTAGAGTTAGCTAAATCTGTAAATCCGTATGTGACAGTTGTTACTACAAGAAAGTTTATGCCAATGACTAAAAAGTTTGTCCTTAAAGCTATTATGACAGGTGGAGCGTCCCCTCATAGAATCTCCCTATCTGATACTGTTTTAATATTCAAACAACACTTAGAGTTTATCTCTTTTGAGGATGTTTTGAAGAAATCAAAGGAAATAAAAAAGAAACTTGGGAATAAGCAGATTGGAATTGAGGTAGATACAAAGGAGGAAGCAAAAAGAGCTATAGATTCAGGATTTGACTTTATTCAACTTGATAAATGGAGTATTGAAGATATAGAAGAGATAGTTAATTATAGAAATGTTAATAATCCTAACACTCTTATAGCAGTAGCTGGTGGAATAAATTACAATAATGTAGTAGAGTATGCAAAAACAGGAATAGATATAATAGTCACAACCTCACTATATTGGTCAAAACCTCTTGATATGACGGCAAAGATAGAAAAGGTTTAATATAACTAACTTCGGCTTTGTTTATATTTTGCTTGAAAAAGTATTTTTATATATCTATAATATTATTCTAATATCCTAAAAGCTATAGTGGTGAATAATATGAATACAGAGAACGAAATTGAAAAGTGGCAGGATGAACAGTTTTTGGAAGACACAGCTGAACTTCTCAAAGCATTAGCCCATCCAAGTAGATTAAAGATAATAGGTTTTCTGGCAAGTGGTAAAAAATGTGTTAAACATATATGGGAAGCTTTGGATCTACCTCAACCAAATGTATCTCAACATCTTTCTGTATTGAGAAACAGAGGGATACTCGGATATAAACGAGAAGGTTCAATTGTGTGTTATTATATTAAGGATAAAAGAGTTTTGGAACTCTATAAAAAATTAGCACAGGAGGAATAAATATGGCAGGAAAAGTAATAGCTGTAAATGAGTCAAACTGGGAACAGGAAGTTTTAAATTCTGACCTTCCTGTATTAGTTGATTTTTGGGCACCTTGGTGTGGTCCTTGCAGACTTATAGCTCCAATTGTTGAAGAGATAGCAGCAGAGATGGAAGGAAAGGCAAAGGTTGTTAAAGTTAATACTGATGAAAATCCAAACCTTGCTATGAGATACGGAATTAGGGCAATACCTACCATCATGGTATTTAAAAACGGAAGAGTTGTAGATACTAAAGTAGGTGTCCAACCTAAGGAAGTTTTAAAAGCTATATTGGCATAAAGGTAGTTTATGTCTGTTAATATTCATCCTACGGCGATAGTAAGTGAAAAGGCAGTATTGGGGACCAATGTAGAAGTTGGTCCTTTTTCTATTATAGAGGAAGATGTTGAGATATGGGATAACACTGTTATATCTTCAAATGTCCGTATAAAGAGATACTCAAAGATAGGTAAAAACTGCCAGATATACGAAGGCTGTATTATTGGAGGACTTCCCCAACATCTTGGATTTAAAGGAGAGGTCTCTTACGTTGAGATAGGAGATAACACCGTTTTAAGGGAATACTGTACTGTAAACAGAGGAACCGCTTTTGATGATGGCATTACTAAGATAGGAAATAACTGTTATTTAATGGCTTATGTACACGTAGCCCATGACTGTAAAGTTGGTGATAACACTATACTTGCAAACTGTGTAACATTAGCTGGACATGTTAGAGTGGGAAGTTATGTTTTTATAGGTGGACTTACTCCTGTACACCAGTTTTGTCGGATTGGTGATTATGCTATGGTCGGTGGTGCCTCTGCTGTAGATAAAGATATACCTCCTTATACAAGAGCCTCAAAAAATCATGTTATGTTATATGGTTTAAATATTATTGGTTTAAAGAGAAGAGGTTTTACAAATCAACAGATAAAACTCTTGAAAGAAGCTTACAGAATACTTTTCAGGACTTCTAAAACTTTATCAGAAGGTATAAAAAAGGTCGAGGAAACTTTACCTAAAACTCCGGAAGTAGAGAATTTACTGAATTTTGTTAAAACTACTAAGAGAGGTATTGCTCCAGAGGCTTCTAAGAGAAAGGTGGTGACAGCACAAGACGAGATGGAGTAATGAAGATTGGTCTTATTGCAGGCTCCGGACAACTTCCATTAGAGTTTGCAAAATCTGTTTCCCAAACAGAAAATCAGCTTTACATCTTTGCAGTAAAATCTTCAACAGACAGATCAATAGAAAAGTTTGGTAAAACTTTTTGGTTTTCTTTTGGAGAAGCTCAAAAAATTATAGACACTATGAAAAGTTTAAATGTAGAAAACCTCGTTATGCTTGGAAAAATAGAACATTCATCTATACTATTTCATTTTCACAAGTTAGACAGTAGAGCAAGGGAGTTTTTGGCAAAAATCAAAGATAGAAGGGCTAAATCTATACTTC
Organism: Hydrogenothermaceae bacterium; assembly: GCA_041287495.1. Lineage (GTDB taxonomy): Bacteria > Aquificota > Aquificia > Aquificales > Hydrogenothermaceae > JAOABC01. The sequence continues at coordinate 104,952 of JBEULE010000016.1, read as the reverse complement.
ACGGGATAATTGAGGAATTAGAGAAAGAAGGTTTTAAATTTATAGATCCAACACCTTATTTAAAAAATCTACTGGTTCCAGAAGGAGTTTTTACAAAGATAAAACCAGATGATAAATTGATGGAAGATATAAGATTTGGAATGTATATAGCAAAGGAAGTGGCGGATTTAGATATAGGTCAAACTGTTTTGGTTAAAGATAAGGTTGTTATTGCTGTCGAAGGTATAGAAGGGACTGATAGATGTATATTAAGGTCAAAGGAGCTTGTATCTGAAGGGGCTGTTGTGTGTAAAGCAGCTAGGAAAAATCAAGATATGAGATATGACGTACCAGTAATAGGTTTAAAAACCCTTGAGAATATAAAGAAGATTAGGGGGAAAGCTTTAGCTGTAGAAGCGGGGAAAACTTACTTTCTTGATAGAGATATCTTTTTAAAAAAAGCTGACGAATGGGGAATACCTATAGTAGGAGTTAAACTTGAATAGGGAAATTTTATATCAGATAAAATTTACTGGAAGAGTTTTACATGAACTTGGTCTTGTATCCTCTCATGGTGGAAATCTCAGTATAAGAGAGGGAGATTTTTTGTATATAACGAAAACCGGCAGAATGGCAGGTTTCTTAAAAGATGAAGACATAATAAAATTACCTATATTTGAAAACACAGATAAAGATAAAGAAGCCTCTATAGAGCTTGTAGTCCATAGGGAGATATACAAACAAAATCCGGATATAAATGCTGTAGTTCATGCACATCCTATAACAGCAACAGTTTTAGGATACTTCCTTGAAGAGTTTATACCTATTGATATAGAGGGAATACTTTTTATAAAGAAGGTTTCTATTGTAAATGTTAGTAAACCTTCAGCATCTTTAGAGTTAGCTTTATCCGTTGCCCAAAAGTTTAAAGAAGGTTATAATACGGTTATAGTTAGGACCCATGGAAGTTTTGCAGTAGGAAAAACTATAGATGAAGCTTTAAAATACACATCTACACTTGAAAACTCAGCTAGTATCTTTTACAGGTTTAAACAATGGAAGAAAATGACAGATTAAAGAGACTTTCAGAAAAAATTTTGACAAAGATAGGAAAAACCCACGGCTCATTAAACGAAGAAATATATGAAAAATTAAACGAGATATTAAATAAATACAGCGATGAAGATATTGAGAAAGCTCTAAATTTATCTATTGAAGAAGTAGGCTCAAAGAAAGTTAAAGTTAATGAATTTATGAATGTTTTAATGAAAAATTTAGAGATGTTTGACAAAATCAGAAATCCAGCTCAGGAAGAGGTTAAACCTATAAAGATTAATACCGAAAACATTGAGACATATATTAATCAAAAATTTGAGTATGAAAGAGTTGAACAAAATAGAAAAGATATTGATAGGACTTTATGGAATATGATTTTTCAAAAACTTAACATACCGAAAAAAATCATCAAAAGTAAAGAATTGTCAAATATACCCGGAGATATTGCAAACTTCTATATAGCCTCAGAGGTGGCAAAGTATATATACTCAAAAATGTCTGAAGAAGAGAAAAAGATAGTTGAAAAAGCTATAAACCATCAACTTAAAAAAATTTATATACAAGATGAAAAAGAGAGAGAGGAGGCAAAAAAATACCTCCTTATTCATTATGTAAAGAAACTCTATAATATTCCTTACTGATTTAGTAAAACCTGTTTTATTTCATGGATAAGCTCTGCAGGGTTTTTAATAGGATAGTGTAATTTTGATATGACCTCTTCTGCTGAAAATCCTTTTATAGATACTCCCTGTAATTTCTCTTTTAGAGAAGATGAATCTGTTATTGGGTAGTGAATTCCTTTTGTTTTTTTTAAAACTAAGTAAGCCCAAGGAATCTCTAAAATTTTTGCCATATCTTCTGCAACTGCAGAACAGTATTGTATTAATGTTTGAGCTTCTCTACCTTCTTTTACTTCCCTGTAAGCTAATTTTGCAACTCCCCCAGCTGTGTGGACTTTTAATTCCTTTGATTCTTCCTTAACAAGCTCTTCTAAAGCTTTTACCTTTCTTAGAGCAAGTTCAGGGTCAGCTCTTAGTATATTACGTACAGTGTTCTTTGTTAGACCAACAATTTCTGCTATCTCTTCATCAGTTTTCATATACTGATCTTTTAAAACTACAACATATGAAGCTCTTGCTAACGATGGAAGCCATGTCAATGTCCTGTACTCTGCAAGTTTACTCATCCCACCTAAAAGTTCAATAGATTTAAAGAAAACCCTTGTTACAAGATGTTCAACTTCTTTCTCATCTGTCATAGGTGATCCTATCACAATCATCTTTATCCTCCTAAATAAATTTATTTACCTATAGGTTGTCCTATTTTTACTAAACCAGACTCTGTTATCTCCAAGAAATGTGTTTTTGTATCATGACCACTCATTCTACAACCATCAATTCTGAATAATCTAACAATATCTCCTACCGGTTTTCCGTAAAGTTTTGCCTTATAAGAAGAATCTACTAATTCTTTTGCCAAAACCATAGTACCATCAACTATATGTCCTACTGCATAACCACCTGCTGCTTCTGCCGTAAGTTCTTCGTGTCCACTTCTTTTTTGAGATACAAACAGTGCAGTTTGATACCATTTTTTCATAAAGTTAAACAATCTCCTTACTACAGCCCTTGCAAGCATCTCTTTTGTTTCAAATAATCCCGTAACTGAATCAACTACTGTAAATTTTACCTTATACTCTTTTATTACATGTGCTAATGTTGCAAGTAAATCGGGAATATTTTCTCTGAGTCTTGTAGAAGATGCTGCATCAATGATGATTATATTGTCCTGAAAATCATCAAAATTAAGATTCATTGCTGTAGCTCTCAACTTTAGAGAACTTGCCACAAAGTTTGCTGGAGTTTCAACTGTAATAAAAGCTACCTTTTCTCCCTTACTTGCTTGATTTACAGCGAATTGCTCTACCATCAAAGTTTTACCTGTGTCTGATACTCCAGTTATATTAAAGACAGAGTATGCTGGAATACCTCCCAAATTTTTCTTCACAATTTTACCTTTTTCTGAAACAACAACGAAAAACAAATCATCTAAACCTTCAATCCCTGTTGGAACACCATAAATTTTTGGAGCTTTCTCAATAGCTTGAGAACCTTTAAACACAGAGTCAAGTAAAACTTCTCCATCACCGTATAACTTCTGAAACTCCTCTCTATCCATTTTTTACACCCTGTATGTTTGTGATAATATAAATATTAATTTACTAATTAAGGATTTGCAACAAGGAGATGTAAAGATGCTTTTTTACATCAAATCCGGATGTCCAAACTGTAGAGGTTTAATATCAGACGATAGATTAAGTAAGGGTCTTCCCTGTGAGAACTGTCTTCCAAAAGAGAGTGTAGCTAATTTAGAAGAGATATGTGTTAATCTAAGAAGTGATAACAATTTAAAATTACTTGATAGATTTTGTGAAACTTTAGAAAAGGTTGATTATTTTAGTAAAGTCTTTGAGAAAGTTTTAAAAAATAAACCATCTTCTTTACAAATTAACTGGGCTAAGAGGTTTTATCTTGGAGAGTCTTTTGCAATAGTGGCACCAACAGGAACTGGGAAGTCAAGTTTTGGACTTATCCTCTCTCTTCTAGTATCTGGAAAGGTCCTCATAGTTTTACCTACCAAACTTTTAGTCCAGCAGTTTTATCAGAAACTGAAAGATTTTAGCAAGATATTGAAAAATGAAGGAATAAATAGAGATATAGTTGCTTACACAGGAAGAGAATCTCAAAAGCAGGCTTTTGAAAATGGAGATTTTGATATCTTTATATGTACAATAGCATTTATGCATAAAAATTTTGAAAAACTGAAACAGTTTAATTTTTCTTTGATATTAGTTGATGATGTTGACTCATTTTTAAAAAGTGGTAAGAATGTAGAACATCTCTTTAATATGTTAGGTTTTAGTGATGAAGATATAAAGTTTGCTTTAAAGAGAGATAACAGTCCCCAGTATTATGAAAAACTCTCAAAATTAAGAGAGAAGATTAAAACTCAACTTATCGTATCTTCTGCAACATTAAAGCCGAAAACTAACAGAGCTATCCTTTTCCAAAATCTACTTGGCTTTGAGATTGCAAGGTTTGTATCTACATTGAGAAATGTTGAAGATATGTATGTAGAATCTGAGAGAGATTTTGAATCTATGATGGAGAAAGTTGTTGAGATTGTAAAGTATCTGAAAGAAGGAGGTATCATTTTCATAGATGATAATCTCGGTAAAGAGTATGTTGAAAAAGCAACTGATATACTAAAGAAAAAGAAAATAAAAGTAGCTTCTTACTTAGATTTAAAAGAAAGTGAGCTTTTAGATAAGATAAAAAATAAGAAGATTGAAGTAGCTGTTGGTCTTGCTCACCTATCAAACCCCCTTCTAAGAGGTATAGACCTTCCAGATATTTTAAGGTATGTTATATTTGTAGGAGTCCCAAAATCTAAATTTAAAATAGATAAGATAGAACCTCTTCCAGTTACACTTCATAACCTAATTTTATCACTTATGCCTCTCTTTGATGAAGAGGAGAAGATTCAGGCTATAGCAAATGTTAACTATCTTAAAAAATATCTCACAATGAAGGAAGATAAACTTAAAGAGTATGAAGCTGTTTATCAGAAAATTCTAAGGATAAAAGAGTTTATAGAGGAAAAATTAAATAATGAAGAGTTTAGAGAGAAGCTAAGAGAAAGTGAAGAGGTGTTTCTGGAACCACAAGAGGATGGTAGTCTGTATGTTGTTGTTGGGAATCCTCAAGTTTATCTACAAGGGTCTGGAAGGGTATCGAGATTAACATCAAAAGGTCTACTTCCTGGTCTATCAATAGTAGTTTCTGATAGTCAAAAAGCTCTAAATAGCTTAAAAAGGAGGTTAAGATACTATATAGCAGATGAGCTTCAGATAAAAAAAGTAGATTTAGATTATATTATCCAAGCAGATAAAAGAGTAAGACAAGAGAGGGAAAGCCTTGAAAAGGGATTTGTAGATTTTAAATCAAAACTCATTATAGTTGAATCTCCTCACAAAGCAAAAACAATAGCATCCTTTTTTGGAAAACCATCAATGAGAAAGATAAAAAATGTTATAGTATATGAGATACCTACCGAAAACACACTTCTATCTATAACAGCTTCCCTTGGACATATTTTCAACCTTTCAAGAAAAGAAGGAATATATGGAGTTATAAAAAAAGATGATAACTTTTATCCTGTCTTTGATAGTATCAAGATAGATAAAACTACGAATAAACAGTATGTAGATGAAGAGATACATAATAAGGAAAATATTTTTGACAAAGGACAGATAATTGAGGCTTTAAGAATACTTTCATTTTATTCTGATGAAGTTTTGATAGCTTCTGATCCTGACGCCGAAGGTGAAAAGATAGCCTATGACCTATATATAAATATCAAACCTTTCAGGTTAGATATAAAAAGACTTGAGTTCCACGAAATCACAAAACAAGCTTTCAAAGAAGCTATATCTTCTCCAAGGTCTGTAGATATCAACAAAGTTAAGGCACAACTTTCAAGAAGGGTAGCAGATAGATGGGTCGGTTTTTCTCTATCAGAAAAACTTTGGGATAGATTTAAAAGGACAGGCTTATCTGCAGGTAGAGTTCAAACACCTGTTTTAGGTTGGGTTATAGAGAGGACAAAGGAGTCAAAAATTTATAAATTCAAATTAGTTTTTACTTCAATCGGACACAGATTTAGCTTTGATATAGAAGATAAAAATTTAGCTCGGCAACTTTTTGAACATTTAAACAAAGTTAATGTAGAAACTGTTAAAGAGGAGATTATAGAACTATCACCACCTACACCATACACTACAGATACAGTTTTAGAAGATGCCTTTAACTTTTACAGATTTAACTCAGATTACACTATGGATTTACTACAAGAACTGTTTGAATCTGGACTTATCACATACCATAGGACAGACTCAACAAGAGTGTCAGAGGTAGGAAGATATCAAGTTGCAAAACCTTACATCGTTGAAAAATTAGGGGAAGATTATTTCTATCCAAGGGAGTTTTATAGTGAAGGAGCCCATGAGTGTATAAGACCTACAAAATCTTGGGATTTAGAAGATATAAAACTAAGAGTATCCTATGGTTTACTATCTTTTAACAACAACATTAAAGATATATATAAAATTTACAGTCTTATATTCAACAGGTTTATGGCAAGTCAAACTAGGAAGGTAAAAGTTGTAAAAACCACTTACAGATTATCTATAGATTCTTACAGCTACGAAGAGGATTTTATATCAGAGATTGTCCAAGATGGCTTTAACAGATTTTACGGTAAAATTGAACCTTTAAAATTACCACCAGAACTAATAGTAGAAGATAAACAACTTCTTAAAATTCCTAAAGTTTTACCTTTTACACAGGCATCTTTAATACAACAGATGAAACAGAAAAAGTTAGGAAGACCTTCAACTTATGCAGAGATAGTTTCTACTTTACTTCAGAGAAAGTATATATTTCAACTTAAAAATGGATATCTTATTTCTACTAAATTAGGAAGAGAGGTTTACAGTTATCTTACAACTAAATTTGAGTATTATGTTTCTGAGGAGTTTACGCGGCAGTTAGAAGAATTTATGGATAATGTGGAAAGTGGAGAAAAAGATTACAAAGAGATATTTATAAAACTTTTACCGCTAATAGAAAAATTTAAACAAAGTTTAGTTTAATTTAAAGTTTAACATAAAATTAATGTATTAACCACATAACATCAGACAATAAACATACACCTCCATATTTTTTCAGTATTGGTCTTAACTGCTCTAATATTTTTAACGCTTTTTCCTCATTACATACAGTAAAAATGTAGCTATTTTTAAAAGCATCTGTCAACTCATCTGCAGACATTAATCCTCTTTCACCTTTTCCTATTACATCTTTTATAATTGTGTATCCGGATATACCATTTTTTTCAAAAACTTCAGTAACCTTTCCTAAATGATAGCTGTCAATAACTACTTCAATTTTTTTTCTTGCCTCCATTTTATCTTACCCCCAAATTAAATTTACAATGAAGTAATAAAGTGGTAATCCAAACGTTATATTAAATGGAAAAGTTATGGCTAAAGCCATAGTAATGTATAAACTTGGATTTGCCTCAGGAACTGATAATCTCATAGCAGCTGGTACAGCTATATAAGATGCACTTGCAGCAAGAACTGACAACATAAAGGTGTCTCCTTTTTGGACATTAAATATATATCCTAAAAAAATAGCCAACATTGCATTGAAGATTGGCATAAATATACCAAAACCAACTAAAAACATTCCAACTTTCTTTATTTCCCCTATTCTCTTTGCCGCTATAATTCCCATATCAAGTAAAAAGAATGCTAACATACCTTTAAAGAGAGTCCAAAAAAGAGGTTCCATAGCCTTCCATCCTTTTTCTGCTGTTATATATCCTATAAATAAGGATACCATTAAAAGATATACTGAAGGATTGAAAACAGCTTCTCTTAAAATTTCTTTCCAGCTAGTTTTCTCAGAGTTATTATTTTTGTTATTTGCAAATAAATTCAATATTATAAGTCCTATTATTATAGCAGGTGATTCCATCAAAGTCATTGCTGCTACCATGTAGCCACCAAATTTAATGTTTAAACTTTCTAAAAAGGCTCCAGCTGTAACAAAAGTAACAGCACTTATAGAACCATAGGTAGCAGCTATAGCAACAGCATTATATATGTCCAATTTTAACCTAAGAATAAAAAATGAGTATATAGGTACTAAAAAAGCTAAAAACATTGCCAAACCCAAAACTGTTATAACATCCGTGGTTATTCCACTTTTCGAGAGTTCGTATCCTCCATGTATTCCGATAGATATTAGCAGATACAGAGAAAATAGCTTTGGTAATGGTTGAGGTATATCCAAATCTGTTCTTAAAAATACGGAAAGCATGCCTGCAATAAAGAACAATATAGGTGGGTTAAGTGTATTCTGTATCAATAAATCAAATCCCATTTTATATATCTCTCCTTTAAAAACTTTAACATCTTTTATTTGATCACTATTTTACTTTTTTGTCGCTATTTTTATTTATAAAATTTTTATAAATTATGTGATATAATTAATTGAAAGCTTTTTTTATTTGTGTGGTAAAGTGATGAAGAAGATTTTACTAACAGCTTTAACAGGTGTCTTTCTCTTTGGGTGTGCTTCAAATGAGATAGTTATACAGCCAAATGCTCCGGTTAACTTTGTTGCTAAACAGGAAAGAAAGGGAGATTACAACTTTATAGTTCCTTCAAACTTTTACCTTATTGAATCTGAATCATTTATATACGAAAACGGTCAGGTTTACCGTGCTTACCTACTTTATAAAGGTGAAGGATTTATACAGGATTTAGTAAAATTCTTTGATACAAATATGCAAAAAGAAGGATGGAAAAAAGAGTCTGCAACCATTGGAAGAGATGCAGTCCTTGCTTACTCTAAAGAAGGACAGATGATAGTTATTAAGATAAGCTATGGGATAACGAACACTTATCTAAAAATATTACTTACAAGGTAAGATGAGACGTTTTATTGCTTATATATTACTTTTTGGCCTTCTTTTTAATGTTTTTCATGATTACTTACTTTCTATGTCAAAAGAAGCAAATAAAATAGAAATTGTGGCTTTACAAGAATCAACTACAGATAAGTCCGGAGAAAATCGTATATCCGAAATACACAGCGATTTACATATGCCTTATATTGATTTTAGACCGTTGTTAATTTTAAAGCAAAGTCAGATTCTTAGTGGCTTCTTTGTCTATTTTTCTCAGAGAATTAAGTCTGAGTATATCTATTATATATTTAAACCTCCCCGTATATCTGTATGAAACCTATATATTTTAAAATCAAAAATTTGGAGGTAAAACTATGAGATTTGTGATTTTATTTGTATTATTCTTATTTAGTAATTTATACAGTCAGGAGATAGTTCTTACAAAGGATGTAGAAGTAAAGCTCAATTTAAAAACCTTAAAAGTTAGAAATACACAGGAGGTTTGGACAAAAACATATCAAGCAAAAGTAGTAGAAAATCCAACTTTAAGCTTTGAAGTGTCTTCTCCTGTTGATGGAATTATTGAAAAAGTGTTTGTAAAGCAAGGTGATATTCTTAAAAAGGGTGATGTTGTTGTAAAAATTTACTCGCCTCAGATTGCAAGTATACAATCAAACATCCTGATGGCAAAGGTGAGATTAAAGACTGCACAGGATGTACTTCAAAGAGAAGAGATGTTGTATAGAGAGGAAGTTATTCCATATAGTAGATTTTATAGTGCAAAGATAGAGTATGAAAAGGCAAAAGGAGAGTTAAATGCATTAATCAAAGCTTTAAAGTCCTATGGAGAGATAGAAGGAAACTCAATAATATTAAGAAGTAAGGTAGATGGCTTTGTAGCAGAATCTAAAGCTATAAATGGTATGCCTGTAACTATAGGAAACAGTATTATGAGAATTTACTCCCGCAGAATCTTATGGGTTGAAGCTATGGTTCCCTTTGAAGATACCCAATTTATAAAAGTAGGTCAAAAAGCTAATGTTATAAATCCGGAAGGTAAAAAGGTAGAAGGTAAAATAACCCTTATTAATCAGGAGATAGACCCAAAAACTTCGAGAAATTTAGTTAGGGTTGAGGTTTATAACCCGGGAGAAGTTATAAAACCTAATATGTATGTAAATGTAGAGATACCGATATCATCTGAAAAAGGACTGGTTATACCTTATTCAGCAGTTGTCAATCATAATGGTAAAAATTTTGTGTTTGTTAAACAGTCTTCCAAAGCTGTTTTGAGGGAAGTTAAGTTGGGTAAAAAATTTAATGATGACGTTAAGGTTATATCCGGACTTAAGGAAGGAGAAGAGATTTTCATTGATGGTGTGATATTTCTTAAAGCTAAGATGTTTGGAAGAGGTGAGTAAGTATGGTTGCTATGGTTTTAAGGTATAGATTTATCGTTTTGTTTCTACTTTTTATCGTTATCTCATTAGGATATTACTCTTATAGAACTTTACCTATAGATACACTCCCTGACCCAACTCCTGTTCAGGTAAATATATACACAGAAGCTCCGGGACTTTCTGCAGAAGAGGTTGAAACATTGATAACAAGAAGAATAGAGGCTTTTATGGGTGGTACTAAAGATGTTACTATTGTCCGAAGTGTTTCTATTCCGGGACTCTCTTATATATCTGTTTTCTTTAAAGATGGAACAGATATATACTTTGCCAGAGAACTTGTTATGGAGAAGTTGGCGAATGCTAAAAGCTATCTTCCGGCAGGATATAACCCAGTTATGGGACCAAATACATCCGGATTAGGAAATGTTATGATATATGCCCTTACATCTGACAAAAGACCACTTACAGAGCTAAAAACTATTCAGGAATGGAAGATAAAGCCTCTTATAAAATCTGTAGAGGGGGTAGAAGATATAGTTCAATGGGGACCGGATAGAGCTTTTGTAGTTAGACCAGACCCTGATAAACTGCTATACTACAACGTAGATTTTACAGAAGTGGTTAATGCAATAAAAAATTTTTCAGCAGTTGCCGGAGGTGGATATTCAAAAACTCCAGAAGGAGATTTGATAGTTAGAGGGGTTGGATATTACACAGATATAAACTCTATACTTAATACTCCAGTAAAAGAAAGTGATGGCTTTGTAATTAAAATAAAAGATGTTGCTACAGTAGAAGATGGAGAGCTTCCAAATAGAAGAGGTGCTTTTACACTAAATGATAAAGAAGTCCAAGGAAATATAGTTTTAAAGAGGGTTTTCACGAATACAAGGGAGGTTGTAAAAAATCTAAAAAATAAGATAGAGAGCATAAAAAAGATACTTCCGGAAGATGTAAAGTTTGAAATTCTTTATGACCAATCCTATTTGACAGAGAAAGCTATCCATACAATACAGAAAGCTCTCATAGAAGGTATAGTTCTTGTTGCCATAGCTATGTTTATCTATCTAGGAAATGTAAGGGCAGCTTTTGTGACTATTCTCTCTATTCCAATTACTTTACTTACGGCTTTTATCTTTATGAAAGGAGCTGGATTAAGTGGAAATCTGATGTCCTTAGCAGGACTTGCCATAGGTATAGGACTGTTTGCAGATGCAACAGTTGTAGTAATAGAAAATATTTACAGAAATTTTTCCCGCAATCCGGGTGCTGATAAGATGCATATCATACAGGCATCTGTAAGAGAAGTTTTTAAACCTGTATTTTTTGCAATTATGATAATAGTAATAGTTTTCTTACCTATCTTTAGCTTTGAATCTGTAGAAGGAAAATATTTTAAACCTTTGGCTCTAACTATAATATTTGCTCTTTTATCATCTCTGTTTGTTGCTTTTATGTTTATGCCAGTTTTATCTTACTTTTTACTTAAACCGTCTAAAGAAGAAGAGCCGAGATTTATAAAACTGATAAATAGTTATTATCATAAAATATTAAACAAAGCATTAAAACACGGAAAAGCTGTTATCATCTCCGTGGTATCTTTATTTATATTTTCTCTGTTTCTACTATCAAGGATAGGAACAGAGTTTGCTCCTACACTTGATGAAGGAGGTATCCTTGTAAAAAGTTTCTTAGACCCTAATGTTAACCTAAATCAGGCAAAAGAGGTTGCCTTTTTTATTGAAGAGCAAGCCCAAAAGTTTGAAGAGGTTGAGTATGCATTCTCAAACATAGGAAGAACAGAAAAAGGAGAGCCAGAAGATTTATACTACATAGAAACTTTTATAGTCTTAAAACCATACAGTCAATGGAAAAATTTTAAAACAAGACAGGAGTTAGAAGAAAAGATAAGAGAAAAGATAACGGCTCTGCCAGGTGTATCTTTCAGTTTTACACAACCTATACAGATGAGAATAGATGAGCTACTATCCGGAGTAAAATCTACAGTAGCTGTAAAGATCTTTGGAGATGACCTTTACAAGATAAATGAGATAGCCTACAAGATTGAAGATCTGATAAAAAACACACCGGGAGCTGTAGATGTAGAGGCAGAAGCCCAGAGTGGAAAACTTCAACTTAAGATAACTCCAAAGAAAGATATACTCTCAAGATATAACTTAACAGTAGAAGACCTGTTTTCTGTGATTAGAAATTACTTTGCGTCAGAGGAAATAAACATTGTGAAGGAGGGATTGATAACTTTTCCTGTGGTGGTTAGATTACCGGATGATGTTATAAATGATGTAAATAAATTAAAAAATCTAACATTTAAAACGAAAGATGGATATGTACTTGCCCTCTGGCAGGTTGCAGATATAGAGATTACAAAAGGTTTTGCAGAGATAAGACACGAAAATGGACAGAGATTTGCCCTTGTTCAGTCTAACTTACAGGGAAGAGACCTTGGAGGTTTTGTAAATGATATAAAACAAAAGATAGACAGTCAGATAAAACTTCCACAGGGTTACTATATAGAGTTTGGAGGTCAGTTTGAAAACCAACAGAGAGCTATGAAAAAGCTATCTATAATAGTTCCTATAGCTATACTTCTGATATTTATACTTCTATTTATAAACTATAACTCTGTTAAAGATGCACTGATAGTTATGCTTAATGTTCCATTTGCAACTATTGGAGGTATATTAGCTCTATACATATCCGGATTTAATCTATCTGTCCCAGCTTCTATAGGATTTATAGCTGTTTTTGGTATAGCAACACTAAATGGTGTAGTTTTAATATCCTACATAAGACAACTTTTGGAATCTGGATTAAGTTTAGATGATGCTATTGAGAAAGCCACAAGATTAAGATTAAGACCTATTCTGATAACAGCTACAGCTTCATCCTTAGGACTTATACCTATTCTACTGACTTCAGATATTGGCTCAGAAGTCCAAAAACCAATAGCAGTTGTGGTAGTTGGTGGTATATTTACATCAACCTTACTTACACTCATAGTTTTACCTATCGTTTACAGATTATTTAATAAGAATGTTGATTTTAGCAAAAATCAAAGTTAAATTTAAAATAGTCATAAATATAACGGAGAAAAAGATGAACAAATCATTAGCTGAAAAATTTTATTACTACATGAAACTTGGAAGGGAGTTTGAACTTAGGGCAAAAGAGGAGTATATGAAAGGTAATATAGGAGGTTTTTTGCATCTTGCCATCGGAGAGGAGGGGACTCACGTAGGTGCTATCCTTGGATTTGGAAATGGAGAGTTTTTTGTCCATTACCGAGACCATGTATATGCTATTGCAAGAGGTATACCTACTAAGTTTTTAATGGCTGAGCTTTTTGGAAAAATAACCGGTATATCAAAAGGAAAAGGTGGATCTATGCATTTTTATAGCTCAAGTTTTAACTTTTATGGTGGAAATGCTATAGTAGGAGCCCATATTCCCCATGCTGTTGGGCTTGCCTATGCTAAAAAGTATCTTGGTAAATCCGATGGTGTTATGGTAGCTTTTGGAGATGGAGCTACAAACTCCGGAAATTTTTATGAATCTTTGAATTTGGCAGCTGTTTATCAGGTTCCACTTCTATTTTTCTGTGAGAATAACAACTATGCAATAGGAACTAGGATAGACAGAGTCTCTGCCTTTAAAGACCTCTATAAAAAAGCTAAGGATTATATGCCAGCAGTTCAAGTAGATGGTATGGATGTCTTTGAAGTATATAAAGCAGTTTCTTTAGCAAAAGAGTATATTCAACAGGAGGGAAAACCTTACTTTATAGAGGCATTGACATACAGATACGAACCTCACTCTATGAGTGATAGTGGAGATTATAGGTCTGCCAGAGAGTTAAAATTGGCTCAAGAGAGAGACCCGATTGATAACTTGTTAAAGAAAGCCCTAAAAGAAGGTTTATTAACGAAGGAGTTCGTAGAAGAGGTTGATAAGAAGGTTGAGATGGAAATAGAGGAAGCTGTAGAGTTTGCTATAAACTCTAAGGAACCGGATTTAGAAGAACTTTATAAAGATATATTCTGTGAGGATTGAGAGATGTTATACAGAGATGCTCTAAAAAAAGCTATGGATGATTTAATGGAGATAGATGATACGATTGTCCTTCTTGGGGAAGATATAGGATTCTACGGAGGAAACTATAGAGTTACAGATGGATTATTTGCAAAGTACGGGGAGAAAAGGGTTATAGATACACCGATAGCAGAAAACTCAATAGTAGGTAATGCCATTGGTATGGCTCTTGGAGGACTTCGCCCGATAGCAGAGATAATGACCTCAAACTTTTCTTTACTTGCATACGATCAGATTGTAAACCATCTTGCAAAAATAAGATATATGAGCGGTGGAGACCTATGTATTCCTTTAACAATAAGAATGCCTCAAGGAGTGGCAAAACAGCTTGCAGCCCAGCACTCTCAATCTTTTGAGAGGATTTTTGCTTCTATTCCTGGTCTTAAAGTATTTACTGCTTCTGATAGTATAACAGCTTACTATGGATTAAAACAGGCAATACTTTCAGATGACCCTGTTATATTTTTAGAGCATATTCTACTTTATTCTCAGGATTTTCCATTTTATGAGATTGATAACTTTGATATAACTAAACAGAGAGTCATAAAAAATGGAGAGAACATAACCTTAGTGTCATATCTAAAGATGTTACATGATTCCTTACAGGCAGTTAAAGAAGTTGAAAAAGTTTTAGGTATAACTGTTGAAGTTATTGAACTTACTTCTTTAAGTCCTCTGAATCTTGATTTAGTTTATGAGTCAGTTAAAAAAACAAAGAGGTTAGTTGTAGTTTCAGAGGAGCCAAAAACAGGTAGTTTCACTTCAGAGATAATCACAAAAGTCATGGAAAACTGCTTCTACTACCTTGATGGACCACCTCTTAGAATTACGGCTGAGGATACACCAATTTCATACAACAGAAACCTTGAACTTTTCTCTATACCTACTCCTGACAAGATAGCCACCAAAATAATAAATTGGGGAAGGGAACATGGATTATGAGATAACAATGCCAAAATTAACCGATACAATGGAGACAGGAGTTATAGTCAGATGGTTAAAAAATGAAGGAGATTACGTTAAGAAGAATGAACAAATTGTCGAGATAGAAACAGAGAAGGCTATTCAGGAAGTCCCTACTTTTAAAGAAGGTATTTTAAAAAAGATTCTTGTTGAAGAAGGAGAAGAAGTAGAAGTTGGGAAACCTATAGCAATTTTGGAGATAACAAAAGAGGTACCTGTAAAAACTGAAGAGAAAAATATCAGTGAGATATCAAAAGAAATCCCAAAAGTGCAAGAACAAAGCCAGACAGTTGAGGAGAAAATTACTACTGAAATACCAGAAGAACCTCCTAAAGTACAAGAACAAACCCAGACAGCTAAAGGAGCTTTGGCATCACCTTATGCAAAGAAACTTTCAGCAGATTTCGGACTTGTTCTTAAAGAGCTACAAGAGAAAGGAGAGATTCCATCTCCGGCACATGAAAAAGATGTAAGAGAGTATATTTACTCTAAGTATATAGACAGAGATACATTAGAAGATTTGAAACAGTATAACCTTAATATTGATAAACTAATCACAGACCTTCAAGGTAATCTCTCAAAAGAGAATATATACAGATATATAAAAAAGAATAATATCTATAAACTTGTAGATATATCTATTTTTCAGAGAAGACTTATAGAACATCTATCAAAGTCTGCTGTTGTCCCAACTTTTCATATATACGAAACAATTTATCTTAAACATATCATGGATAATAAGCGATTTACCATAACAACATACATACTTAAAGTTTTTGGAGATGTTATGCAGAATCACTACAGAACTAGGATATACTATGATAATGGAAAATATAGGATTTATCCATCAAGTAATATATCTGTAGCAATAGCAATTGATGAAGAGCTTTTTTCTCCTGTTATAAAGAACATAGAAGATAAAAGCCTTAATGATATTCAACAACAGCTACAAATTTTTAGGGAGAAAGCACAAAATAGAAAATTTGATCCTGAAGACTTTGAAGGGGGAACATTCAGTATATCAAATTTAGGAATGTTTGGTATTGATATGTTTGATGCTATTATGCCTTATAATCACAGTGGTATAGCAGCAATAGGTGTAGAGAAGGAAGATTATGTGAAAATTGTTTTCTCTTTTGACCACAGGATAATAAACGGTAAAGATGCTGCTCTTTTTGTAAAAGAGTTAAAGGAGAGATTTTATGATATAGAATATATTAAAAGTTTAAACTAAAGAGGGGGAGACTATGAAAGGATACTGGATGCTTGTTTTACACTCACATCTTCCTTTTGTTAAACATCCGGAGTATGAATTTTTTCTTGAAGAACATTGGCTATTTGAAGCTATAACGGAGACATATATACCACTTTTAATGAGACTAAAAAAACTTAAAGAAGAAGGTATAGACTTTAAACTTACAACATCAATAACACCACCACTTGCCCAGATGCTATCAGATGAGTATCTGATAAATAAGTACGAAAGGCATCTTAATAAACTTATACAGTTGACTGAAAAAGAGATAAACAGGACAAAATACAGTCCTACCTTCAACAGATTAGCCCACTTTTACAACGACATTTTAAACCAGATTAAAGAATTTTTTACAAATTGGTTAAACAGAGATATATTAAGCGGTTATAGATTTTTCCAAAGAGAAGGTAATTTAGAGATAATAACCTGTAATGCAACCCACGGATTTTTACCATTGCTAAATCCAAATATATCAGCTGTAGAAAGACAGATAGATATGGCTGTAAGAAGCTATAACCATCACTTTGGACAAGACCCTAAAGGAATATGGCTAGCTGAATGTGCTTACTACGACGGACTTGATTCTATACTTGCAAAGTATGGAATAGAGTATTTTTTCCTTGATTCTCATGGGTTTACTTATGGTAAACCTTTTCCTAAGTATGGTGTTTTTGCTCCTGTCTATACACCTTCAAAAGTAGCAGCTTTTGCTAGAGACCCACAGTCATCAAAACAAGTTTGGAGTTCAAAAGAAGGATATCCAGGAGACCCAGATTATAGAGATTTTTACAGGGATATAGGTTTTGACCTTGATTTTGAGTATATAAAAGATTATATAAGTCCTGATGGCGTTAGAGTTTATACAGGTATAAAGTATTACAGAATAACTGGAAATGTGGATTTAGCAGACAAAGAACCATATATTCCGGAAAATGCTTATAACAAAACAAAGATACACGCTCAGCATTTTCATTTTTCCCGAGAGAAACAGGCAGAATACCTAAATCAGTTTATGGATAGACTACCTCTTATGGTTTCTCCTTACGATGCAGAGCTATTCGGGCATTGGTGGTTTGAAGGTGTTGACTTTCTTTATCATCTATTTAAAGAGATATACAAACATAAGCAGATAACACCTATAACACCTTCTGAATACCTTGAACTCTATCCAGAAAATCAGGTTATAAAACCTTCTCCTTCTTCATGGGGAGATAGAGGATACTATGATGTTTGGTTAAACGGAGGAAATGACTGGGTTTATAAACATCTTCACCATATGGAAGCTACATTAAAAACATTAAGAGAATCTCTAAATAACCCTACAGATATAGATTTGAGAGTTTTAAAACAGATGGAAAGGGAGCTTTTCTTGGCAGAAAGTAGTGACTGGACTTTTCTGATAACAACTGGAACAGCAAAAGAGTATGCTACTAAAAGATTGAAAGAACATATCTCTAACTTCTACACCCTACACGATATGCTAAAAAATGGGTCAATAGATACAAAACTTTTAAACACTCTCGAAGAAAAAGACAGTATATTCAGAAATACTTTATAATAGTGTTAATATCATTTAGGAAAGAAGGTGGAAGTTTGGAAGATAAAATTAAAGAATGTTTAGAATTACAGGAAGAACTTAACTTAAAGATAAGCAAAAATTGGAGATCAGAGAGAAAAGAAGAAGACTTTTACAGAGCTATATGGCTTGAATGTGCGGAAAGTATGGAAAGCCTTCCGTGGAAATGGTGGAAAAAGATGGATACAGATCTAGAGAATTTAGAGATAGAGCTTGCAGATATATTCCACTTCATACTATCAATATCTCTACTAAAAAATGATACGGATCTAAAATACTTTAAGAAAGCTGTAACCGGAGATTTCTCTAATCTTGAAGGTATAGAAGGAGATTATCTTAACCACTACTTAGCAGATGTTTATATGAAGGATAAAGTTGATACATACATCTTTCTAATAGAAAGAGTTGCAGAAAAATCCCTAAGGAGAGATTACAACGGAACTCTCTTTTTCTTTGGACTTCTCGTTAAAGAAGTTTTTGACTTTAATAAACTCTATCTTCTTTACTTTGGTAAAAATATACTGAATCATATAAGACAGGAAATGGGATACAAAACCGGAAGTTACAAAAAAGTTATAAACGGTATGGAAGATAACAGATATCTTATAAAACTTATTAAAGAGATAGAAAATAAAAATCACCTTGAAACAAAGATAAGAGAACTTTTTGAAGATTTAAATAAGGGGGTAAACTGATGGAACCATCTGGATTTTACTTTATAGGTCAGTTATTCTGGTTATTTTTTATTTTGATGCTTATACTTCCTATAATCCAAACACAGCTTTTAAACTACAGTAGGGAAAAATTGCTTAAAGCAATAGAGGAGAAGAATAACAGTAAAGTTATAACTATGATTCACCGTCAAGAGACCCGTTCCCTTTTTGGATTTTTTATGATGAAGATGATAACAATAGAAGACTCAGAAGCTGTTTTAAGAGCAATAAGAATGACACCTGAAGAAAAACAGATAGATTTTATCATCCACACACCGGGGGGAATAGCCCTTGCAGCTACACAGATAGCAAGAGCATTAGCGGACCATAAAGGTAAAGTCAGAGTTATAGTGCCACATTTTGCAATGTCCGGAGGTACACTTATAGCCTTAGCTGCAGATGAAATAGTTATGGATCCTCATGCAGTTTTAGGACCTGTTGACCCGCAGCTTGGCACAGAACCTGCTGCTTCATTGGTAGCAATAGAGAAGATAAAAGAGCCAAAAGATATAGATGATGAAACCCTTGTAAAGATAGATATGAGTAAAAAAGCTTTAAAACAGATGTATGATACTGTTAAAAGTATCCTTATTAAAAAAGGACATCCAGAAGATAGGGCAGATAGGATAGCTTATGAGTTATCCCAAGGTAAATATACACACGATTATCCTCTAACAGTGGAATTTTTAAGAGAGTTAGGAATAAATGTAAATACTGAGATAGATGAAGAAGTGTACACTCTTATGGAACTCTATCCACAACCTTCTGGAATACCTACGGTTCAGTATTTACCTGAACCATTTAAAAAACCGGAGACAGTTAAGAAGTGATGGGTAGGTTGAAAAATTATTTTATAACAGGACTTTTTGTCTTAATACCTGTTGCTATTACATTTTGGGTTGTTAAGGCGGTATTAACAACAATAAACGACTTAATCCTTCCATACTTGAGACTTATAGGTATTCCAGTCCCGGAGATACCCGGTATAGGTATAGTTATAACTTTATCCATAATCTTTATACTAGGATTAATGGCACAAAATTACTTTGGTAAAAAAGTTTTAACATACTGGGAACTTTTAATATCAAAAATTCCGGTAGTTAGGTCTATATACAATGCAACCAAACAGACAGTTGAAACATTATTTTTAAATAAAGAGAGTTTTTCAAAGGTTGTTTTAGTTAAGTATCCTCATCCGGATTCATTAGTTATAGGTTTTCTATCAAATCAGGTTAAAATATGTGAAAATGAAAAACTTATGGTTTTTGTTCCGGCTGCACTAAACCCTACTTCCGGATTTTTACTTTTTGTAGATAAAAAAGATGTAATATTTACAGACCTAACAGTAGAAGAGGCTATGAGAACAGTCCTATCTGGAGGATTGGTAATAAAGAAAAATATAAAACTTATAAAAGATAAAGAAATAACCGAAGTTCTGGTAGAATGAAGAAAGTTTTTGAAAGTTGATTTTTAATGTTTTATGTTAAGTTCCGTCTAAATAGTGTGAGATGAAAAGGAAGATTATTATGATAATTTAAAAGGGCTACATTTGAATTATTATACATCAGTTTTGGTATTATTAAAGAGACGATAGAAATTTTTGAAAGATTTGAAAACTCAACCCTTCACAGAGAACTAAAAAAGGAATATATAGAGAGAATAAAAAAGATTACGAAAAACAAAAAGAGTATTCTCTCAAGGCAGTAAGAAAGATATTTCCAACAGAGGATGTTAATTTTAAACTCGGTCTTCTGTGGAAAGGAGAAATTGTATAGTTTTAATTTGAGTATGATAGAAATTTTTATGACAATGTGTTCATGATCTATTGAATTTATACAACCTCTTGCAGAATTTTAAATAAAGTTATATAATATTTAACCTGAGTTGGCCAGGTAGCTCAGTTGGTAGAGCATGCGGCTGAAAACCGCAGTGTCGGCGGTTCGATTCCGCCCTTGGCCACTTTTTATAAAATGCTCCTCTCTTTTACCTCTTCTAAAAGTTTCTCTACTGTCTTATTTAAAACTGGGTGAATCAGTTTTGGATTTATATCAATAAGAGGTACTAGGACAAAATCTCTCTCATGTAATCTTGGATGGGGAACTATCAAATCTTCTGAATTATAAACTTCATTATTGAAAAACAGAATATCAATATCTATCTCTCTTGGACCCCACCTAAATCTTTCCACTCTTCCAACCTTCTTTTCTACTTCTTTTATAAAATCAAAAAGAGACTTTAAATCCATATCAGTTCGGCAGTATATAGCCATATTTAAGAAGATATCTTGGTCTATATAACCTATAGGTTTTGAGGTGTATATCCTTGAAGTTTTGATTATGTTTAACTTTTCACTTAATATATGGACTGCATTCATCAAAAATTTAGTTCTGTCTCCAACATTACTTCCAAGTCCAAGGTAAACTTCGTTTTTCATCCTAATCTCCTATATAATATTTTTATGCTTTTAAAAAGGTGTGGAAGATGACTTCGTTAGACTTATTCATAATTTATGTAATTTTTGCATCAGCTCTAACCATATTTATTTTATATAAAAATTTTAGATTTTTTTTGTGGAAAAAAACTGAAGGTCTGATTTTAGAGTCTTTTCCTAAGAGAGTTGAGAGTATAACACGTTATGAAACCTATGAGCCTTTAGTTGAGTATGTGTATAAAGTTGATGGTAGAGAATTTAAGTCATCGAAAGTTTTTATAACTGATTTTCAATCTGATATAAATACAGTAAAAAAGATTTTATCAGAATTCCCGAAAGGTGAAAAGGTAGTAGTTTACTATAGTCCACGTAATCCTTCAGAATCTGTCCTAAAGAGGAATTTACACGCTGGAATGGTAGTTCAGGTTATAGCTTTAACTGGAATAATGCTTCCTTTTCTTTTTCTAGCATTTATTGAGTTTTTAGGTTTTGGTTTTGATGGAGAGAATATATCTGAGATAGTTAGGAATATATTACATAGTTTACTTGACTGAATTTGTGGTATAATAATTAACTTAATTAAGCACACTTCCTATAGAAGGGTTGCCCTTACGGGTTTCTTTTTAGGAAGTGGAAGAAAAAACCCTTAAAGGAGGATTGTTTTATGGCAGTAGAGATTAGTATGAAAGAACTTCTTGAAGCTGGAGTTCACTTTGGTCACCAAGTTAGAAGATGGAATCCTAAAATGAAGGAGTACATCTACACCAAGAGAAACGGTATCCATATCATTGACCTTTCAAAAACCGTTCCTCTATTTAAACAGGCTTTAGAATTCGTTACAGAGCAGGTTGCTAACGGTGCAGAGATACTTTTCCTGGGAACAAAGAAGCAGGCTCAATCTATTATTGAAGAAGAAGCAAAGAGATGTGGTGCTCACTATGCTAACCACAGATGGCTTGGTGGTATGTTAACTAACTTCTATACTATTAAGAAAAGTATAGATAAATTAAGAAAACTTCAAAGAATGGAAGCAGAGGGAGCATTTGAGATACTCCCTAAAAAAGAAGTTATGAGACTTAGAAAACAGAAGGAGAAACTTGAAAAAACATTAGCTGGAATAGTAAATATGGATAGAATTCCAGATATTATTTTTGTTGTTGATACAGTTAGAGAAGATTTAGCTGTTACAGAGGCAAATAAACTCGGTGTTACAGTAGTTGCAATAGCAGATACAAACTGTGACCCTGATAAAATAGATTATCCTATTCCTGGAAACGATGATGCTATAAAAGCTATTCAGCTAATTACATCAAAGATAGCAGAAGCAGTTTTAGAAGGTAAAAAGCTAAGAGAATCTGTTGGAACAGTTGTCGAGACAAAGACAATAGAAGAAGAACTTTTAGCTAAAGCTGAAGTTGTGGAATCTGGATACATGGGAGCTAAAAATTACTCAAAAGAAGAGAGACTTTCTAAAGTTATAGAAAGAGAAATAAAAGAGGGAAAAGAAAAAGCCGTAGAAGAAGCTAAGGAGGAACTGTAATATGGCTGTAGATGCAAAACTTGTTAAAACTTTAAGAGAGATGACCGGAGCTGGAATGCTTGAATGTAAAGCAGCTCTTGAGGAAGCTAACGGAAACTTAGAACAGGCTGTTGAGATATTAAGGAAAAAAGGAATAGCAAAGGCTGCGAAAAAAGCCGGAAGAGATACCAAAGAAGGTCTCATACATTCATACATACACGCAGGTGGTAGGATAGGAGTTTTACTTGAGTTAAACTGCGAAACGGACTTTGTTGCAAGAAATGAACTATTTAAAAAGCTTGCAAATGAGATAGCACTTCAGATAGCTGCTATGAAACCTCAGTATGTTAAGAGAGAAGATATACCTAGGGAAGTGGTAGAGAAAGAGGGAGAGATAGCAAGGGAGGCTGCTTTAGCAGAAGGAAAACCTGCCCATATAGCTGAGAAGATAGCTGAAGGAAAACTTGAGAAGTTTTACAAAGAAGTTTGTCTCTATGAGCAACCTTATATAAAAGATGATAAGAAAACAGTTGAAGAGTTAATAAAAGAGTACATAGCTAAGATAGGTGAAAATATCCAAGTAAGGAGATTCTGTAGATACGAGTTGGGAGAGTAAAAATTGCCTATAGTATATAAAAGGATACTTCTAAAACTTTCCGGTGAAGCACTTATGGGGGATGGGGAATACGGAATAGACCCATCCTTCGTTAATGAGTTATGTGATGAGATAAAAGATGTTTATGAGATAGGTGTCCAGATAGCTATAGTGGTAGGTGGTGGGAATATATTCAGAGGTATCCAAGGAACTCAAATAGGTATGGATAGAGCAACGGCAGACTATATGGGTATGCTTGCTACAGTTATGAATGCTTTAGCACTTCAAGATGTCCTTGAAAAGAAAAATGTTCCTACCAGAGTAATGTCTGCTATAGAGATGAGGCAGATAGCTGAACCTTATATAAGAAGGAGAGCTATAAGACATCTTGAAAAAGGTAGAATTGTTATATTTGCTGCTGGGACCGGTAGTCCATTCTTTACTACAGATACAACCGGAGCGTTAAGAGCTGCTGAGATAAAGGCAGATTTACTTCTTAAAGCAACAAAAGTAGATGGAATATATGACAAAGATCCTGCTAAGTATCCAGATGCTCAACTTCTAAAGAGAATAACCTACCTTGATGCAATAAATAAAAATCTAAAAGTTATGGATCACACTGCTTTAACACTGTGTATGGAAAACAAACTTCCTATAGCTGTGTTTAACATAAAACAAAAAGGAAATCTGAGGAAGATAGTATTTGGTGAAGATATAGGTTCATTAGTTGTGTAAGGAGGTGGAAGATGATAGATCAGTATCTCAATGAAGCAGAAAAAAGGATGAAAGGAGCAGTTGCCAAGTTAAAAGAGGAGTTTGCCGGAATAAGAACAGGAAGAGCTTCTACAGGATTGGTTGAAAATATAAAGGTAGATTATTACGGAAGTGAGATACCTTTGAAGCAACTTGCCACAATATCAACTCCTGAACCTTCTGTTATAATGATTCAAACATGGGATAAAAGTGCAGTTAAATCTATAGAAAAAGCTCTACAAGAAGCTAACATAGGAGCAACCCCACAAACCGAAGGAAATACAATAAGACTTAACCTTCCTCCTATGACTGAAGAGAGAAGGAAAGAAGTGGTAAAACTTATCCATAAATTTGCGGAAGAAGCAAGAATAGCTATAAGAAATATAAGAAGAGACGAAAAAGAGAATATAGAAAAACTCAAAAAAGAAGGCTACTCTGAAGATGATGTTAAAAAAGCGTTAGACAAACTTCAAAAGCTTACAGATAAGTATATAGATGAAGTAAACTCTCTTTCAGAGGCAAAAGAGAAAGAAATACTATCTATATAGAGGGGATATCAAAAGCTATCTTCTTTTTTCTTTTCAACATCTTTTATGATAAAATTTATAATTCACAGTAATTACATTTTTTAGAGGTATTTATGAAGGTAACTGACAGAGTTAAAGAACTTTTAGAACCTATACTCCAAGAGAAAGAGCTAAAACTTGTTGATGTAGAGCTTACTTCTGGGAAAAGACCAGTTTTGAGGATATATATATACAATCCGGAAGGCACTTCTATAGATGACTGTGAGTGGGTAAGTAAGAGAATAGGCTCTTTACTAGATGTTGAAGACCTTATACCTACTTCTTACACTTTGGAAGTATCTTCTCCTGGTTTAGACAGAAAGATAAAAAATCCTCATGAATATGAAATTTTTAAAGGAAGAGATATAAAGATAAAAACCTCAGAAATGATAGATGAAAGAAATGTATTTAAAGGAGTGTTAAAAGGTATTGAAGATAACAAAGTGTGTATCGATGAAGATGGAAAAATTATTCTTATACCTATAGATAAAATATCTTCGGCAAAATTAGAATTTTAGGAGAAGTTAATGCCTGTGAAGTTAAAGAATGTTATAGAAACAGTAGCAAAAGAAAAAAATATTCCAGAAGAAGTTGTAGAAAAAGCTTTAAAAGAAGCTATTTTACTTGCAGTTAAAAAGGAGTTAAAACTTAAAGAAGGTGTAAAGGTAATATTTGATAAAGAGAAAGATGAACTTAAAGTTTTGGTAAGGAAGAAGGTTAGTCCCCTTATATCTGACCCAAATAGAGAGATATCTTTAGAAGAAGCAAAACAGTATGATGAAAATGCAGACTACGGTAAATTTGTAGATGTTCCACTTAGCTTAGAAGATTTAAGTAGGATTGCTTTAAAAGTAGTGAAAGATGTAATACAGCATAAAATCTCAAAAGTTGAGAGAGATATTTTATACAGAGAGTTTAAAGAGCTGGAAGGTAGGATAGTTACTGGAACAGTTAGAAGATTTGAAGGAAACGATATTGTTGTAGATTTAGGGAGAATAGAGGCTATTTTACCAATAGAGGAGCAGATTCCCAAGGAAAGATACAGTATAGGAGATAGGATAAGAGCTCTAATTTTAAAAGTCGTAAAAGAAAACAGTTATCCTATAAAGGAGAAAAGTAAATTTAAAAGATTTATAAAGATGTTTGAAGGACCATTGGTTATACTTTCAAGAACTCATCCGAATATGTTAAGAAAATTACTTGAGATAGAAGTTCCAGAAATTCAGGAAGGTGAGATAGAAATAAAAGATGTAGCAAGGGAACCGGGAGAAAGGGCAAAAGTTTCTGTTTACTCAAAAGATAAAAATATAGACCCTGTAGGTGTAGTTGTTGGATTTAAAGGAAGTAGAATACAAATTATATCTAATGAACTCTCCGGAGAAAAGATAGATGTTATAGAATGGAGCGAAGAACCTGCAAGATACGTAATAAGAGCTATCTCTCCGGCAAGAGCAAAAAAGTATAGATTACTTCCAAGAGAAAAGAGGATAGAGATAGCTGTTCCAAAAGATGAGTTGTCATTGGCTATAGGTAAAAATGGTATAAATGCTAAGTTGGCCCATAAATTAACAGGTTGGCATATAGATATATTAAGTGAAGAAGATTTTGAGAAGATTCAGAGATTACCGACAAAATGAAGGAAAATTTAGAGCCTTTACTTAGATTAGCTTACAAGGCTGGAAGTGTAAAGTTTGGTTTTGAAACTTTGGAAAGAATAAAGGGAGATTACTTTTTAATAGTAGCAAAAGATCTTTCTAAAAGGACAGAAAGGAATATATTTTCTAAATTTAAAGTAGATGTATACCAGATTTGGGATAAAGATAAGTTAAGTAAATTATTTGGGAAAAATAACATAGGTGTAGTTATAGTTAAAAAAGATGGTTTAGGTATGAAAATTCAAACCATCTTAGAAAGAAGTTTAAAGGAGGAAGTTCTTGAAGAAAAATGTTAAACAAGTAGCAGAAGAGTTTGGAATATCTGTTGATGAGATAAAAAATATAATTTTTGAAGAAACTGGTAAGAAGATAAAGGTAAACGATAAACTCTCTGAAGATGAAATTGAGATAATAAGATTAAGGTTTCCTATAGAGGAAAAAGAGGTTGGAGAAAAACCTAAGGTTGAAGAACCAAAGGGAGTAAAAGCTTTTGACCTTTATCATAAGTTAGGTATAACTTTCGAGGAGTTGTCATCTCTTTTAAAAAGTTTAGGATACGAAGGAGAGTTGACAAACTTTACTGTTGTACCTCAAAAGTTTGTTGATGACTTATATAATTTGATAGCTCAAAAGAAAGAAGAAAAAATGAAAGAAAAAGTAAAAGAAAGAGAAGAGGTAGTAGAAACTATTAAAGAGGTAAAAGTTGAAGAGAAGGTAGAAACTAAACCTGTAGAAACAGTGAAGGAAGAAGTTGTACCGGTAGAAAAGGAAGAGCCAGTAGTTATAGAAGGGACTGTTACAGAGGAAACAAGATACATAAGGAAAGAGAAAAGAAGGTTTGAAGAAAGAAAAAAACCTGAAGCAAAGAAGGAAAAATTCGAAAAGAAACATTATGAAAAGAAACCTTATGAAAGAAGAGAAGATAGAGAAAGAGAACAAAGAAAAGAATTTAAAAAAACTTTTGAAAAAAAAGAAGAGAGAAATATAGAAGAAAGGAAGCCTCAAGAAAAGCTTCCAAGAGAGGAAAAGTTTGCTCCTATTATCCCTCAATCTATAAAAGAAGAGAAAAAACCTGATAAAAAAGAGACTAAAGAGGAAAGAGAGAGAAGAATAAAAGAAGAAAAAGAAGAGATGGAAGCTCTCAGAAAGCTTATGGAGAGCCATCCTAAGAAGAAAAAGCAACAAAGGAAAGAAAAGGAAGAAGAAGTCTCAAAAGAAGAAGATTTAAAGATAGTATATATTCCGGAAGTTATAACAGTAAGAGAACTTGCTGATATGTTAAATTTACCTGTTAATCAGATACTTATGGACCTTTTACAGAAAAAGATACTTGCTACTATAAACCAAACTATAGACCCTAAGATAGCTTTAGAGATAGCTGAATCTCACGGCTATCTTGCAGAGATAAAGATAGAAGGTGAAGAAAAAGAAGAAGAAATTAAAGAAAAATTAGAAGAAGAAGTTATAGAAGAGGGAAACCTTGTTCCAAGGCCTCCTGTTGTAACAGTTATGGGACATGTTGACCACGGAAAAACTACACTCTTAGACACAATAAGAAAAACAGATGTAGCAGCAAGAGAACACGGAGGTATAACTCAGCATATAGGTGCATACAAAATAACCTTGCCTAACGGTAGAGAGATAACATTTCTTGATACACCAGGGCACGAAGCATTTACAACTTTAAGAGCAAGAGGTTCAAAAGTAGCAGATATTGCTATTCTTGTAGTTGCAGCTGATGATGGTGTAAAACCTCAAACTGTTGAAGCTATAAACCACGCAAAAAATGCAAAAGTACCGATAGTAGTTGCTGTTAACAAGATAGATAAACCAGGTGCAGACCCTATGAGGGTCAGACAAGAATTAACACAGTATGGTTTGATTCCGGAAGAATGGGGTGGAGATACTGTATTTGTTGATATATCTGCAAAAACTGGAAAAAATGTAGAAGAACTTCTTGAGATGGTCCTACTTGTTGCAGATATGCTGGAACTTAAGGCAAATCCAGACAGATTGGCTGTAGGAACAGTTATAGAGTCAAAACTTGACCCTAAAAAAGGACCTGTTGCTACTGTATTAATAGAAAACGGAACTTTACATGTTGGAGATTACTTTGTTGCAGGGTATAGCTGGGGCAAAGTTAAAGCTCTGTTTAATGAAAGAGGTGAGAGATTAAAATCTGCAGGACCGGGAACCCCCGTTGAAGTCCTTGGTTTTGATGAAGTTCCTTCTGCTGGTGATAAATTTATAGCTAAAGCAACTGAAAGAGAAGCTAAACAACTTGCAGAGATAAGAAAACAGAGAAGAGAAGAAGAACTTCTCGCAAAGAGAACAAGGATACATCTTGAAAATTTAAGTGAAGTTAAAGAGATAAATCTTATTATAAAAGCTGATGTTCAAGGCTCTTTGGAAGCTCTTAAAAAATCTATAGAAGACCTTGCTTCTAAATTTAATGAAGTAACTATAAACATTATACACACAGCAGTTGGACCTATAACAGAGAGTGATGTTATGTTAGCAGCTGCTTCAAATGCAATTATAATAGGATTTAATGTTAGACCAGATGCCGGAGCCAGAAAAGCAGCAGAAGAAGAGAATGTTGATATAAAACTGTATAACATAATATATCAGGCTATAGAAGACCTTGAAAAAGCTATGAAGGGAATGCTTGCTCCTACACTTAGAGAGGTACTATTAGGAGTTGCAGAAGTTAGACAGATATTTAAAGCAAAATCTATAGGAACTATAGCTGGATGTTATGTTACAGAAGGAGTTATTAAGAGAAATGCAAAAGCAAGGTTAGTAAGAAACGGAATAGTCATATATGATGGAGAGATAAACTCACTAAAAAGATTTAAAGAAGATGTGAAAGAAGTCCAAAGAGGATATGAATGTGGTCTTACTTTGAAGAACTTTAATGATATTAAAGTAGGAGACCAAATAGAAGCTTATGAAGTTGTTGAAGAAAGACCTGTATAAATTTAAAGTTGTAGAGATTTTTAGAAGTGTTGAAGGTGAAGGAAGATGGGTTGGTCTTCCGGTTGTTTTTGTAAGACTTGAAGGTTGTAATTTAAGATGTAGCTGGTGTGATACAACCTACTCCTACGATGGAGCAAGTTTCGTAGAGATAGATTTAGATACAGTAGTTGAAAAAGTTAAACATTACGGTATAAATAGAGTTTGTATAACAGGTGGAGAGCCATTCTTTAATGAAAATCTACATATTCTTGTTAAAAAGTTTATAGAAGAAGGTTTGAATGTATTTATAGAAACTAACGGTACCTTGTGGAATGAAAATTTAGAAAACCTTGATTGGTCGAAGATATACATAACTTGTTCTCCAAAACCACCTTTTTACTTTGTCCATAGAAAGTTACTTCCGTATATAAGTGAGCTTAAATTTGTCATAGATGAGAATATAAAACTTTCCGATATAGTTAAAACAGAGTATATAGATATTCTAAAGAATGATACTATTGTTTTACAGCCAGAAAGTAATAAGAGAGAGATGGTCGAAAAAGCTTTAGTTATCCAGGATGAACTTTTAAAGTTAGGTGTTGAAAGTAGGATAATACCACAGTGTCATAAAGTCCTAAATCTTCCTTAATCTTTGAAGTTGTTTAATATCCTTGCTATCTCCGTCTGTCTATCAAAAACATACTTAGCTATTGCATCTTGAAGTTTTGCAGATGGGTCTATAAATTTAGCACCTATTTTGTTTAAATTTTCATTAGTTTGGGTTTTATACAAAATTTTAATTTTAGCATCATATTTTTTCCCGTTTATGTTAAGTTTTACATTATGGATATCGTTTTCCTTGATATCTACACTTTTATCTACTTTGAAGCCTATGCCTCCTTCTGATATATCCCTTATAGTTAGACATAATCCAAGTTTATTGTCCTCCATAGTTATCGGATTTTTATTTGAACATTTAACCCTTGGATAACCTCTCTTTAACTTAGGCTCTATAGCAAACGACGGAAAAGAGGTGATCAGAAACTCTCTATTCCAAATTAGAGGCCTTAGGATAAGTATCTCATTGTTGATTTTTGTATAAAGTTCTTTTGATTCATTAACAGCTGCTTCAATTTTACCATTTATTTTAAACTCTACCTGTTTTTTTGCTTCGTGTATATCACTTACTTCTAAAATTTGTCTTATTGGAGCTTCTTGGTAAAAGAGATAAACCTCTAATTTTTTATCTTTTTTAATCTTATCTATAAGATCTTTTATCGCTCCTTTTTCTTCCATTTTTCTCCCTTTATTTTTTACTGTTATAATTTTAGCATAAAAAATAAGGAGTAATGTATGTTAGAGAGGGAAATAGCCTTTAGCCTAGCTCTTTCCAAAGTAAAGGGGATAGGATATAGGATATTCAAGATTTTAGTAGAAAAATTTGGATCTGCTACTTTAGCTGTTGAAAACATACATAAACTTAATGATATAAGTAAAAATCTGATTCAGGCTGTTGAATCTATATCTGATAGAGATTTAGAGGATGGTTATAGGCAGATAGAAAAAGCTAATAAATTAGGTGTTAAGATAGTTCCTCTATCAAATTCAGACTATCCTAAACTTCTTAAAGAGATACCGGATCCACCACCTATTTTGTATGTAAAAGGAAATTTCCCTATTCCTCAAAATACTTTATCTGTTGTTGGGACGAGAAATCCATCTGTATATGGTAAGTTCTTAGTAGAGAATATTGTTAGACCTCTTGCTAAAGAAGAGGTAAATATAGTTTCCGGACTTGCCTTCGGTATAGATTCTATGGCTCATAAGGTTGCACTAGAAGAAGGAAGTTTTACCACTGCTGTTTTAGGACATGGTATTGATTTTATTTTCCCTTCCCAAAATAAGGGTCTGTATGAAAAGATAGTAAGTAATGGCTGTTTAATATCAGAATTTCCATTGGGAACAAAGCCATCTAAATACACCTTCCCACAGAGAAACAGAGTTATAGCCGGAATTTCTTATGGAACTATTGTTTTAGAAGCTGGATTACGTTCTGGAAGTCTAATAACTGCAAAATATGCTGACGGTTATTCTAGAGTTGTATTTACACCTCCCGGAAATTTAAATCAAGAATCTACATTGGGGAATAATCTTCTTATAAAACAGGGTATTGCTATACCTATTTTATCTGTTGATGATATATTTAAAGAAGTTCCCTTTTTGTCTAACTTTGTTGAAAAAGAATATATGACATTAACAGATGTAGAAGAGAAGATACTTTCTTTACTTACTTCACCTAAACATATAGACCAGATATTGGAAGAGTTTGATTTTAATCCGGAAATTGATTCTATACTCTTAGAGATGACTTTAAAGGGGATTATAAAGGAGGAAGGTGGATTTTATTACAGGACAGGCTAAAAAGCCTGTCTTATTTTTTACTCAAACATAAATTTGTTTTTAGGTTCTATATTTTCAGGAGCATCTTTTAGGGATACTTTTATTCTACCTTGCTCATCTATCTCTGTAACTTTAACTTTGAGAATATCTCCTACTTTTATGACATCTTTTGCTGACTTTAATCTATCTCCGGTAATCTGAGATATATGTAGTAGGGATAATCTTCCAGGCATAAGTTCAAGGAAAGCCCCGTAGTCTTCAACTCTGGTTACTTTTCCAAGATATACTTCCCCTTCTTCAATATCCATAATAAGCTCATTTATCATTGACACAGCCTTTTCTGCTGCTGCTTTATGGAGAGCATATATCTTAACAAGACCATCAGGTTCAATATCTATCTTAACTCCTGTTTCCTCTATTATCTTCTTGATGTTCTTTCCAGCAGGTCCTATTATAAGACTTATCTTTTCAGGTAAAACTCTCAATTTTGTCACGGTTGGAGCGTATGGAGATAGTTCTTTACGTGGTTCAGGAATTGCCTTATACATAAGGTCAAGTATGTAATTCCTTCCTTCCCTTGCCTGTATTAGAGCTTGATGTAATATTTCTTTTGTTAAACCTTTTACTTTTATATCCATCTGAATAGATGTTACACCATCTCTTGTTCCAGCCACTTTAAAGTCCATATCTCCAAGATGGTCCTCATCTCCGAGTATATCTGATAAGATGACAAATCTATCTTGTCCTTTTATCAAACCCATAGCTATACCAGCTACATGTTTTTTCATAGGGACACCGGCATCGAATAGTGATAAGGACCCACCACAAACTGTAGCCATAGAGGTTGACCCGTTTGACTCAAGAATATCTGAAACAACTCTTATTGTATAAGGAAAATCTTCTTCTGAAGGAATTAGTGGTTCTAATGCTCTCTCTGCTAAATTTCCGTGTCCTATCTCTCTTCTGGAAGTTGCTCTCAGAGGTTTTGCTTCACCTGTACTGAAAGGTGGGAAGTTATAGTGAAGTATAAACCTCTTCATAACTTCACCGGCTTCGATACTCTCCTCTATCTGTCCTTCTGAAAGTGTGCCGAGTGTTGTTGTAACAAATGCCTGAGTTTGTCCTCTTGTAAATATAGCAGATCCATGATTTCTCGGGAATACTCCAACCTTTATCCAAATAGGTCTTATCTCTTCTGGTTTTCTTCCATCTATTCTCCTTCCTTCAAAGAGTATCTGGTCTCTCATTACATTACTGACCACATCTTTATATAGGAAAGAAGCTTTTTTCTTCTTCTCTTCTGGAATTTCTAAAGCAGCTATAGTTTCTTCAAATATGTTGGCTATAGCTTTGTTTCTCTGTTTTTTATCCTCTATCAGAAATGCTTGCTTTATTTTTTCATAAGAATAATCTTTTATCTTCTCTTTTAAAATTTCAGCTTCTTCATCTACAGAAACTTCTACTTTTGGTTTTGAATACTTTGCCCTTAATTCTTCTTGAAGGTCTATTAATTTCTTTATCTCTTGATGTCCAAATAACATTGCTTCAAGGATAATCTCTTCTGGAACCTCTTTAGCACCACCTTCAACCATAACTATTGCATCTTTTGACCCGGCAACTACTATCTCAAGGTCTGCTATATTTTTCTGTTGGTATGTTGGGTTTACAATAAACTCTCCATCTACCCTACATACTCTTACACCTGCTATAGGTCCCTCAAAAGGAATATCACTTATATGAAGTGCAGCAGAAGCTCCTACTATTCCAAGAACATCTGGATCAAACTGATCATCAGCTGAAAGAGTGTATGCCGTTATTATTACATCGTTGTAAAATCCCTTAGGGAATATAGGTCTTATAGACCTATCTATATTTCTTGCAACTAAAATCTCCCTATCTGTTGGTTTTCCTTCTCTCTTTATAAATCCACCAGGAATTTTACCGTAAGCGTAATGCTTTTCCCTATACTCTACTGTAAGTGGAAGAAAATCTATATCAGCTTGAGGTTCCTCGGACATAACAGCTGTAACCAAAACTGCTGTATCCCCCTGTCTAACTATTACTGCCCCATTTGATTGACCGGCAAAATAGCCTGTCTCTATGTAAAATGGAGTACCGTTTAAAACGGTTTGGACTTTAATCTCATCCATATTATCTCCGTGTATTTATTATTTTTCGTCAGCAGATTCTCTTAAACCGAGAGCTTCTACTATCTTTTTGTATCTTTCTTCACTTTCTCTCTTTAAATATTTGAGAAGTTTTCTCCTTTTGTTAACAAGTCCTATCAGACCTCTTCTTGAGTGAAGGTCTTTTTTGTTTGCCTTTATATGCTCTGTTAAGTTTTTGATTCTCTCTGTAAGTATTGCTATCTGGACTTCAGGAGAACCTGTATCGTTTTCATGGATGGCAAACTTTTTAATCAACTCTCTCTTTTTCTCAGCAGTTATAGACATCTAAACCTCCTTAATAAATAAAATTAGAAATCTTAGAGAAATATTATAACATAGTTGAGGATTTAAGTGAATTTTTAGATGGTGGGAAAGGAGGGAATCGAACCCTCACGGGGTTGCCCCCAAGGGATTTTAAGTCCCTCGCGTCTGCCAGTTCCGCCACTTTCCCACAAGATGTAAATTATATTATATAAACTTTTTAACCAAAATGCAAATTTTTCTTTTAGGTTAAAATATTTTCTAAAATTTTCAAGAGGTATAGTATGCCAAAGAGAACTGATATAGAAAAGATAATGTTGATAGGATCTGGACCTATAGTTATAGGACAGGCGGCAGAATTTGATTACTCTGGTACTCAAGGAGCCAAAGCTTTGAAAGAGGAAGGTTATAAAGTTATATTAGTTAATTCAAATCCAGCAACTATTATGACAGACCCAGATATTGCAGATAGGACTTATATCGAACCTCTAATAACTCCCGTATTAGAAAAGATAATAGAGAAAGAAAGACCTGATGCTATACTTCCTACCTTAGGAGGACAAACGGCCCTGAATTTAGCAATAGACCTATATGAGAAGGGAATATTAGATAAATACAATGTTAAGCTTATTGGTGCAAACTACGAAGCTATAAAGAAAGCAGAGGATAGAGACCTGTTTAAGAAAGCTATGGAAAAGATAGGCTTATCTATGCCAAAAAGTGCTGTTGTTAAATCTTTAGCTGAAGCTGAGGAAGTTATCAGATGGATAGGTTTTCCGGTTATCATAAGACCTTCCTTCACCTTGGGAGGGACAGGTGGAGGTATAGCTTATAACATAGATGAGTTTTTCCCAAAAGTAAAAGCAGGACTTGAAGCATCTCCTATTGGAGAGGTTTTATTGGAAGAGTCTGTGATAGGTTGGAAAGAGTTTGAGATGGAAGTTATGAGAGATGGTAATGATAACTGTGTAATTGTATGTTCCATAGAAAACTTAGACCCTATGGGAGTTCATACAGGAGATAGCATAACTGTAGCTCCTGCTATGACCTTATCTGATAGAGAGTATCAGATACTTAGAGATTACTCTATTGCCGTTATAAGAGAGATAGGTGTAGAAACCGGAGGTTCAAATGTTCAGTTTTCTCAGAATCCTAAAACGGGAGAGTTTTATGTAATAGAGATGAATCCTAGGGTTTCCCGCTCTTCTGCCTTGGCTTCAAAGGCAACAGGTTTTCCTATAGCAAAAATAGCTGCAAAACTTGCTGTAGGTTATACTCTTGATGAGCTTTCAAATGATATAACAAAGAAGACACCAGCTTCTTTTGAACCTACAATAGATTATGTGGTTGTTAAGATACCAAGATTTGATTTTGCTAAATTTCCGGAAGCAGACTCTACACTTACCACAATGATGAAATCTGTTGGAGAAGTAATGGCTATAGGTAGAACGTTTAAAGAGTCTTTACAGAAGGCTTTAAGAAGTTTAGAGCTTGGAAGATACGGGTTTTATATAGGACTTGAAAATGTAGATGAAACAACACTTAAAGAAAAGATTATAAAACCTAATCCGGATAGACTTTGGTATATAGCCGAAGGTTTCAGAAGAGGATACTCAGTTGAAGAGATAAACAGGATGTCCCATATAGATGTATGGTTTTTACACCAGATAAAAGAGATTATATATTATGAACAGTATTTAGCTTCAAAAGATATAGACTCAATTACAGATGATGAACTTGAAAAAGCAAAACAGTGGGGATTTTCCGATAGAGAACTTGCAAGACTACTTAAAACTACAGAAGAAGAGATAAGAAAAAGAAGAATTCCGGTAAGTTACAAAGTTGTAGATACTTGTAGTGCAGAGTTTGAAGCATTTACACCTTATTACTATTCCTCTTACGAAAGCCTTATGGGTGTAGTTAGAGAAGATGGCTCTGTAGAGTTATACAGGGAAAGTGAGTAAGTTGAAATGATTCGTCTTTACCATCTTAAAATTAAAGATCATCCTTTGATTTGGAATTTTAAGGGATTTATGGGGTTGCATATAGCAGGAGACATTTTAGTTATTTACATGATGGAAAAAGAAATTGAATTAGTATTTATAGGAAGCCATTCTCAACTTTTTAATTAAAAAATTAACAAGGAGTAGGTGAAATGGAGTATAACTTTAAAGATATAGAAGAACAGCTGTTAAAAGAGTGGGAAAAAGAGAATTTATTTAAAACTAAAGAGGAAGGACAGAAATACTATGTACTTGAGATGTTCCCTTATCCTTCCGGAAAGA
The DNA here is from genome assembly GCA_041287495.1 of Hydrogenothermaceae bacterium. Lineage (GTDB taxonomy): Bacteria > Aquificota > Aquificia > Aquificales > Hydrogenothermaceae > JAOABC01. Next base: position 68,770 of record JBEULE010000016.1, on the reverse strand, counting down.
TACATATGGGTCATGTGAGAAATTATGCAATTGGTGATGTGATAAACAGGTATCTTAGAATGACAGGAAAAAGTACATTACATCCTATGGGATGGGATGCTTTCGGTATGCCAGCAGAAAATGCTGCCATAAAAAGTGGAGTTCATCCGGCAAAATGGACCTATGAAAATATAGATTATATGAAGTCTCAACTTCAAAGATTAGGATTTTCTTATGATTGGGATAGAGAAGTTACAACCTGTAATCCTGATTACTATAGATGGAATCAGTGGATATTTTTGAAGATGTTTGAAAAAGGTATAGCATACAGACAAACAGCTACTGTTAACTGGTGTCCCCATGATATGACAGTTCTTGCAAATGAGCAAGTTATAGAAGGAAAATGTTGGAGATGTTCTACATCTGTAGAACAAAAGGAAATACCTTCTTGGTATCTTAAGGTAACTGCATATGCAGAAGAGTTATTAAGTGACCTTGAAAAACTAAAAGGAAAATGGCCTGCCCAAGTTATAGCTATGCAGGAAAATTGGATAGGAAAATCTGTCGGTGCTACTGTTAAATTTAAAATCAAAGATTCAGAGCAGTACATAGAAGTATTTACAACAAGACCGGATACACTTTATGGAGTAACATTTATAGCTCTTGCCCCGGAACATCCTCTGACATTAGAGCTATCAAAAGATACACCTTTTAGAGACGAAGTTGAAAATTTTGTAAAGAAGATAAAATCCCTTTCGACAAAAGATAGAGGTTTAGTAGAAGAGAAAGAGGGAGTATTTACAGGTAGGTATGCAATAAATCCTCTTACTAGTGAAGAGATCCCTATATACACTGCCAACTATATACTCTGGGGATATGGAACAGGTTCCATAATGGCAGTTCCAGCTCACGACCAGAGGGACTTTGAGTTTGCTAAAAAGTACAACTTACCTATAAAAGTGGTTATAAAGCCGGATAAAGAATGGAATTTTGAAAAGTCTGCTTATGAAGATGAAGGAATTTTAATCAACTCCGGAGAATTTTCCGGTTTACCTTCACAGGAAGCCAAAGAAAAAATAATTCATTATATTGAAGAAAAAAGTTTAGGTAAAAAAACGATTAATTACAGATTAAGAGACTGGAACATCTCAAGACAGAGATACTGGGGGACTCCTATACCTATAATATACTGTGAAAGTTGTGGAATAGTGCCGGTACCGGAAGACCAACTTCCAGTTGTTTTACCTCAAAATGTGGAATTTACCGGCATAGGTGGGTCTCCTCTCTCAAAAGTTGAAGAGTTTGTAAACACAACCTGCCCAAGATGTGGAAAACCTGCAAAGAGAGAGACAGACACTATGGATACATTTTTCGATAGCTCTTGGTATTTCCTAAGATACTGTGACCCTCACAATGATAAATTACCTTTTGACCCACAGAAAGCAAATTACTGGATGCCTGTTGATATATACATAGGTGGAATTGAACATGCAATTTTACATCTTCTCTACTCAAGATTTTTTGTAAAATTTTTGAGAGATTTAGGATTAGTCAATATTGATGAACCTTTTGATAAACTTCTCACACAAGGAATGGTTCTAAAAAAATGGATAAGTATAAAAAAACTATTTGAGATACTTGGTATAGATGAAAACTCAACCGCAGGAGAGCTAAAACAGAAACTCAATATAGAAAGTACAGATGAAAGAAAGCTAAAAGATATTCTTGAAGAAAACCATCTAAATGTAAATGATAATGTAAAACTTCTCTTTGAAAAGTTAGGTATAGACTTATCTATTTTAACTAAATTTGAAGAACAGTATGGTAAATCTGACAAAATGTCAAAATCTAAACATAACACAGTTGACCCTGATGAGATGATAAAGAGATACGGAGCAGATACTGTAAGACTGTATGTTTTATTTGCAGCACCACCGGAGAACAATTTTGACTGGACAGAAAGTGGTATAGAGGGAGCCCATAGATTTTTAAAGAGATTTTTCTACTATGTAGTTGATAATTTGGATTTAGTTAAAGATGTTGAATATAACTCTGATAGTTTTAGAGATTTATCAGAAGAAGATATAAAAATCAGAAAAAAACTTCACTGGGCTATAAAAAAGGTAAGGACAGATATAGAGAAAAATTTCCAATTTAACACAGCTATTGCTGCACTGATGGAGCTTTTAAATGAACTTCAATCTTATAAAAATAAAAATCCTTATGTCTTAAAGGAAGCTCTTGAAAAAAGTACACTTCTTATCTCTATATTTACTCCGTTTGTTGCAGATTACATTTGGAAACTTTTAGGAAAAAGTGGTTTTACAATAAATCAACCTTTTCCTAAAGCTGATGAAGGTTTACTTGCAGAAAATGAAGTGGAGATACCTGTTCAGATAAATGGTAAGTTAAGAGCTACTGTAAAAGTTCCTGTTTCAGCATCAGAAGACCAGATAAAAGAGATAGTCTTAAACGATGAATCTGTCAAAAAGTGGACAGAAGGAAAAGAGATTATTAGATTTATTGTAGTAAAAAACAAAATTGTTAATATAGTAGTTAAGTAAGGAGGTATAAATATGTTTAAGAGTATTGTTGTTGGGTATGATAACTCAAAATCTTCTGAAAAGGCATTAGAAAAAGCTGTTGAAATTACTAAAAGCTGCGGTGCAAAACTCCATATTGTTGGTGTAATAAGACCACTGGACTTTGGATATATAGATTATATAACTCCGGAAGAGATAGATAAGTATGAAAAAGAGGAGATAACGAAAGAAGAAAAATTCTTAAAGAAAGCTATGGAAAAGGTAGCTAAGGAAGGGTTAGAAGCAACCTATAAGGTTCTTGAAGGTGATCCTGCTGAGGAGTTAATGAGTTATGCAGATGAAAATAATTGTGATTTAATTGTAGTTAGAAGGAGAGGGTCAGGAGGATTGAAGAGACTTTTAATGGGAAGTACATCTTCCACAATAGTAAAATATGCTAATCAAGATGTATTAGTGGTTGTGTGAGTAAATCTCTACTCCTACTCTACTGATATGTTCTTTTATATCTCTACCTAAATAGTTACAGTGAAGTAAGTCTATTTTGTAAGGTATGTCTAACTCTTCAAGATTCGTTAAGATTTTAAGATACTCTGAAAATGTTAAATCTGGAGCTATAATCACAAGGTCTATATCTGACTCTTTCTGAAAGTTTCCTTTAGCTCTTGAACCGAAAAGGACGATTTTCTTAACTTTTTTATTAGCAGATATAACATCTATAATTTTCTTTAGAACTTCCTCTTTTAATCCAAACTTATTCATTTTCAATCAACTTCTCAAACGTCTGTTTCAGATTAACAAACTCTGGAAAGTATTCTTTTGCTATTTTTTGTAGAATTTCCTCTGCTAGATCTTCATTGTAAGTATGTGTTGTTAAATCTCTTGACACAATCATCTCAAACCATATATCCGGATTATCTATTAAACTATACTTAAAACCTAATTTAAAGGAATCCCGTGAACCTCTTATATCTGCAATTCCTTGATATATAAGGTAATCTCTAATTAAATTCCATGCAAGCTCAAAAGAGTATTCAAAAGTCTGTATCAATCCTTGTTTTTCTATTTCGGTTAATTCTCTCTCATTATAAAGTGAAATTCCATTTGAAAGTTGTTTTAAAGCTTTCTCAAAATTTTTAAATCTCTGAATCCATCTTATATCTTGCTTCATATTAACCTCTTTAGCTTATATTAACCAAATCAAATCTCTGTCCGTATCTTTTGTAAACCATCTCTTTTAACTGTGGATGTTTTTCTAAGTATGGGTCTTTGGATATTATATTCTCTGCTTCCTTTGATGCTAATTTTAGTATCTCTTCATCTCTCTGTAAATCTGCTATATTAAAGTCTGACTTTCCGGATTGTTTTGTTCCTGCCAAATCTCCGGCTTCTCTCATCTTAAGGTCATACTCAGCTATTTCAAAACCGTTATTTGTTTTAACTAAGACTCTCAATCTCTCTAATGCTCTCTGTCTTCTCTTTTCCTTATCCGGCTCTTTTACAGGTATTCTAAGCTCTATTGGTGCCATAAGAAAACAGAAACCTTCATATTCTCCTCTACCTACTCTTCCTCTTAACTGGTGTATCTGGGAAAGTCCAAATCTATGGGCTTCTTCTACCACCATAACAGAAGCATTTGGAACATCAACACCTACCTCTATAACAGTTGTTGATACCAATATATCAATTTTCCCATCTTTAAACTGTTGCATTATAATATCTTTTTCTTCCTGTTTAATTTTGCTGTGAAGTAATCCAACTCTATAATTTTTAAATCTTTCTTGCCAGTGTTTAAATCCCTCTTCTGCAGATTTTAAATCTGTTTTTTCTGACTCTTCTATGAGAGGATAAACTACATAAATCTGTCTACCTTTTTTTAGTTCCTCTTCTACAAATGAGTATAACTTATTTCTCTCATCTTCGTAAAATAATAAAGTTTTTACTGGTTTTCTGTTTTTGGGAAGTTCATCTAACTTTGATATATCTAAATCTCCATAGTTTGCCAATGCCAATGTTCTTGGTATCGGTGTTGCTGTCATAACTAGTATATGTGGCATCTTCTCTGTTTTCTCTATGAGAGCTTTCCTCTGTTCAACTCCAAATCTGTGTTGTTCATCAACTATAGCCAATGCAAGGTTTTTAAACTGTATTTTATCTTCTATTAATGCATGGGTTCCTATGACTATAAGTATATCACCGGATTTAAGTCTTTTATAGATTTCTTCCTTCTTTTTTGGTTTAGTTGTTCCGGTAAGAAGGGCTATCTTTTCTTCCGGTATAAATTTAGATAAAACTTTTTTTATGTTATTAAAATGCTGATTTGCAAGTATCTCTGTTGGTACCATTAAAGCAGATTGATAACATTTCTTTGCTACGGCAAGCATTACGGCAGTTGCAACTAAAGTTTTTCCACTTCCAACATCTCCCTGTAACATTCTATTCATTGGTATATCTTTTGACATATCTGAAAGTATCTCGTTTATAGCTCTCTTTTGTGCATTTGTAAGAGAAAAAGGAAGACTTTTCTCAAACTCCTCTAAAAAATTACTCTCTACCTCAATCTTATATGACTTATTTTTTTGAAGTAAAGCTCGTCTATATTTTTGAACTAACATTAAAAGAAAAAGTTCATCAAATATCAATCTTTTTTGGTGCATATCTAAGAAGTTATTTAGAATATCTATATCTGTATCTTCTGAAGGTTTATGTATAAATTTTAAAGCATCTGATAAATCTGGAAATTTATTTCTCTTTTTTATATCTTCCGGTAAAAAATCTTCCACATTAGCAAATTTTTCTACCAGTTTAAACATAGCTCTTCTTAGATGATTTATAGTTTGAGATGTTGTTTTTACATTACTGTCTCCTCTGAGAGAGTAAACTGGTGCTACTGTGTCTATTGAATCTTCTATTGGTTCCAACATCTCCGGATGTATCATAGATATCTCCTTTTTGTAAACAGAAACCTTACCAAAAAGTTTAACCTTTTTTCCTTTTCTAAAATAGACAAAAAGGTAAGGTTGGTCATGCATAAAATAAGCAGAGAAGGTTGTTTTGCCCTGTCTTAAAGTTACTTCTGTTTTCAGTCTTCCTCTATTTATTTTTTTTATATCTTCTACTTCTGCGAAAAATGTTCCGGTTTCACCATCTCTAACATTAGCTATGTTTTTTACTCTCCTATCTTCATATTTTATAGGAAAGTAGTAAAGAGCATCATAAACATTTTTAATCTGTATTTTTTTAAAGGCTTTTAACTGATTTTTATCTATTATTGTTAATTTCTCTATCTGAAGTTTCTCAAGGTCTTTTATAGTAAAATATGCTGTTTTTGTTTGGGTTTTCTGCTGCAGAGGTTTATTTATATGATTGTATATAATCCTTAAAAAATCTCTCTTCTTAGCTGGTAGTAAATCATCTATATGGTCAATATCTCTGTATAAACCTTCCGGAATAACATCTTTTAAATTTGATTTTAGAAGTTCCGAAAGTCCCTTTACTCTTGACAGATAAGTATCACTGCTGTTTATAAGTTTTTCAATTATAGTTTTAATCTTGCTCAGACTTTCCATAATTTTTAATAAATTCTTTAAGTTCCTCTAAAAACTGATTAGGGTCATGGCCATAATTTATTGCTGCAATTTGTAATCTCTCGTGAGGCTTACAGGCACATACATTACAGTACATATTTTTAGACTCAAAGAATCTTCTACTGTATGGGTACTTTCTCAACACCTGTTCAACTGTTGTATTTAAATCTATATCTTTCATGTTCTCACTCCTTATAAATAATTACTGTAACATAACAACTTGCTCCTAAGCTTTCACCTATACTATCTAACTTCTCATTGGTTTTAGCTTTTACAAATATCTTATTTTTTTCTATACCTAAAACTTTTGCCGTATTCTCTATTATCTTCTCTCTGTAAGGTAAAAGCTTAGGTTTTTCAATTATTATAACAGAATCTATATTTGATATTTTATAACCTTTCTCATCAACAATCTCTTTTGCCTTTTTTAAAAAAGTAGAACTATCCATATCTCTAAACGAAGGGTCTGTGTCTGGAAAAAGTTCTCCTATATCACCATATCCGACTGCTCCAAGTAAAGCATCTGTTAAAGCGTGAAATAGTATATCTCCATCAGAATGGGCATTAAAACCTTTTTCAAAAGGAATCTCAACTCCACCTATTACAAGTTTTTTACCTCTTTCAAGTCTATGGATATCGTATCCTATACCAACTCTCACTTCCAATTTAACTTCTCCCTAAGTATATCAAAATAATTTTTATAAGGTGTCCTAACAAGATAAGTGTAATAAGGTGACTGTTGGATAACTATTTTATCACCGTAAAAAAGCTGTGTTCCTTCTTGTCCATCAAGTGTAAGCCATGCAATTTTCTCCTTAGATACAATATCTATAGTAATAGGTTCTAATGTAGGTAGAATTATAGGTCTATCTGTCAATGTATGGGGACATATTGGCACAACTATAAAAACTTCCATGGTAGGATAAACAATTGGTCCTCCAGCAGATAGGGCATATCCTGTTGAGCCATTTGGTGTCGATATTATTATACCATCTCCATTATAGGTAGTTATATACCTATCTCCTATATAAATTGCAACATCAACAATTCTTGCAAGAATAGCCTTATTAACAACAACATCATTTAACACATCTGCAACAAGTATCTCTCTATCATCTCTGTAAAGAGTTGCCCGAAGCATCATTCTTTTTGATATACAGAGAGGTTTTGAGAGAATAAGTTTTAACTGATTAAAAGCATTTTCTTTATTTATTTCTGCAAGAAAACCAAGCCTTCCAAGATTTACTCCTATTATAGGGATTTTATACTTGGCTACTCTCCTTGCTGTTATTAATACCGAACCATCTCCACCAACTACAATAATCATATCTAAATCTTTTACATTTTCTTCTTTTTCAAGGTCAGCAAGATTTTCAATAACTTCTGATTCTATTTTATGTAAATTTAGCCACTCTTTTAGTTTTAAAGAGAACGCCTTTGCCTCTTTACTTGCTTTTGAGAATATATTTATCTTTTTGTAAAAAGGTAATATTTCCATATTTAACTACCACATTAATAAAATGAAATTATTAGATATTTTATCAAAAAGGTTTACATGCCGAAAAATAACTGTTATAATTTTTGACAGTTAAAAAGGAATAGGGGGATAATCCATGAAGGTGTTTGCAAAAATAGGAGCTGCTATTATTTCTCTGTCGATTATATTTGCTCCCTCAATAGCGGAGGCTAAACATAAAACTACTTCAAAACATTCAAAACATTCAAAACATTCAAGACATTCGGTTGTATCTAAATCTGAAAAAGCATCTAAAAGTTCCAAAAAGAAGCATATATCCAAAAGTTCTAAATACAGTATAAGTAAGGTTTCATACTCTTATGGTTCCATAGTTTATAATAAAAATATAGAACCTAATATGGAGATATATAAGTATGCTGTCGGGCTGCTTGGAACAAAATACAGATTTGGTGGAGATAACATAAACGGTATAGATTGTTCATCTTTTGTCCAGCATGTTTTTGAACTTGCAGGATACAAGATGCCAAGAACTGCAAGAGAACAAGCAAGATATGGCTTTTTTGTGAAAAAAGAGGATCTAAAGCCGGGAGACCTTCTATTTTTTGCAACTTATGCAAGATTCCCTTCCCATGTAGGTATATACATTGGAGATGGTAAAATGATTCATGCTTCTTCCAGAGGTAATAGAGTAGAGGTTACTTCAATAAATCAGGAATACTATCAGAGAAGATTCTTGTTTGCAAAAAGGATACCTTCTAACTTAGATAGTATAGAAGCTGTTAAAGATGTTGAGGAATATATGGAAGATAATGCTATAAAAGTAGAAAATCAACCTACATCTAAGATTAAGAGAGAGTCATATAATTATGATAACGATCCAATAGCAAAACTTTTAAAGGAGAAGAATGAAAAGTAGAAGTACAACCATCCTTATAGTTAGAAGATATGGAAAAACTGTTATAGGAGGAGACGGTCAGGTTACCTTAGGTTCCTCCGTTGTTAAACATACTGCAAAGAAAATAAGAAAGTTAAATGATGGCAAGATTGTCGTAGGATTTGCAGGAAGTGCTGCAGATGGACTCTCTCTTTTGGAAAGATTAGAAGAAAAATTAAGTAAACATAGAGGTAATCTTCTTAGGTCTGCTGTTGAACTTGCAAAAGATTGGAGAATGGATAAATATTTAAGAAGATTGGAAGCTATACTTGTTGCAGCAGATAAGGATTCTATGTTTTTGATTTCCGGAAATGGAGATGTTATAGAGCCAGATGAACCAGTGTTAGCTATTGGGTCTGGAGGTGATTACGCAAGGTCTGCAGCTTTGGCTTTATACAGAAATACGGATTTAGATGCAAGGAAGATTGTTGAAGAATCCCTTAAAATAGCCGGTGAGATATGCATTTACACAAATCAGAATTTTACCATAGAAGAGGTATCGGATTAGATATTGTATGTTGATGTTGCTCTACCTATAAGTCTTTACCAAACTTTTATTTATAAACTTGACTTAGATATTAATCCTGATTCTGTTATAGGAAGAAGGGTTTTAGTTCCCTTAAATATGCTTAAATACTATGGTATAGTTGTTGATGTTTCTCCATCAAAACCAGATTATTTAGATGAAAGCCAAATAAAAGATGTTATAGAGATAGATGACTTTCAGGTTTTTGATAATCAAGGTATAAAGATAATTAAAAGTATATCCGAATACTATATATCACCTATAGGAATAACAGCTTACTATTTTCTGCCTAATAAACTTAAAGGTAAATTTATAGATGATATCGTAGGAAAAGTTTTTACTTTAAATCATGAAAATTTGGAAGCTGTTAAACTTACAGATACACAGAAGAGATTAATTGAACTTTTCAATAAAAAGTCAGAACTTTCTTACAAAGAGATTTTAGAGTATTCAATTAAAAAGCAAACTATTTTATCTTTGATAAAAAAAGGTATTTTAGTGCCAATTGATGTAAGTATAAAAACAGCAGTTAAGAATCCAAACCAAAAAGTAGAGATGTTTTTATCAGAAAAAGAAAAAGAATTAGATAATAGATTATATATTTTGTCTAATCTGTCGTTTGATTTAAGAGTTAAATACTATCTGAAACTTTTTTACGAATATATTAAAAACTCAAAAAGTGTGTTGATAGTTTTCCCTTCGATACATGCAGGAGTTAAATTTTATGACTACATATCAAAATACTTTAAAGATGTTTATATCTATAATGATGGAATTTCTGAAAATAAACAGTTTAAGATATTCCAAAGTATAAGAGAAAAACCATGTATAGTTATAGGCACTTTATCTTCTTTACTTCTTCCGATAAAAAATTTATCTTTACTAATTGTTGAGTATGAAAGTTCTGAAAGTTATAAATCTTTACAGACACCAAAGTTTGATGTAAAGAGAGTGTCTTATCTTATACATAAGTATAAAAATATTCCGGTAGTATTTGCAGATACTTTATCTTCCTTAGAAAATTTTATACTGTTAAATTCTAAGAAAGCTAAAATAATCAAGAAAGCAGATATTCCAAAGTTTAAATTAGAAATCTATCCTTTTAAAGGATTAAGAAAATCAATTGAAAAACTGATAAGTATAGTTAAAAATTACGAAAGTAGTCTGATAGTAGTAAATAAATCTTATTTGGCTTCTTTTGTTCACTGTAAGAGATGTGGGTTTGAGTGGTTATGTGATAGATGTCAGGTACCACTTAAGGTTGTTGTTAAAAAAGGTAGGAAGGTATTAAAATGTCCAGAGTGTAATAAAGTCATTCCTTACTCAAAAAGATGTCCTGACTGTGATAATATCTTAAAAGAAGAAGGTTTTGGAAGTTATAGAGTTTTGGAAGAGTTAGAGAAAAGGTTGTCGGTTAATGTATCTCTATTGGAAGATGATATAGACACTCCAGTTAAAGTTATATCTACATTAGAATCAAAGTTTATCCTTAAAAAATTTGATGTAGTTGTTAATCTTTATCCGGATTTTCTCAAGACAGTTGAAGATTACAGAGCAAATGAAAAGTTTTATAGGGCAGTTTTTATACCTGCTTTTTATGTAAAAGATAGATATATACTATTTTCTAATATAGATGATAAAGAACCAGTGTTTCAGATTTTACAAGGTAAAGGACATATTGAGGATATATATAGATATGAAATTGAATTTAGAAGAAAATATAAATATCCACCAGCTGTAAAACTTACAAAAGTAGAAGCCTTCTTCAAGAGAAAAGATTACTCTCAAAGCTTAAAACAGTTCTTAATTGAGAATTTTTCCAACGAAGAAATTGTTTTTCAAATATATTCAGGTAAATACTTTAAAGTTATCCTTAACACAGATAAAAAAGATGTGTTAAAAAAACTTTATGAAACTTTTAGCCAAAAAGCAAAGATATCAATAGATGTAAATACTAAAGATATTTAACTACCAAATTTTTTAGGGTATCTATAAATAGAGGATGAGTTTTTAAAGTAGGTATTCTTACATAACTTTCTATACCTAAATCTTTAGCCATACTTCCGTATAGATAATCAAGTTCGTACAAAGTTTCTGAATGTTCAGATACAAAAGATATAGGTATTACTGCTAATTTTTTAATACCTTCTTTTGCAAGTTTCTGTATAGTCTCATCTGTGAAAGGTTCTAACCATTTAACCGGACCAACTTTACTTTGGTATGAGAGTTTGTAGTTAACATTAGGGAAATGTTCCATTATAAGTCTGATACTTTCCTCTGTCTGCTTTTTATAAGGGTCTCCACTTTCAATTATCTTCTGTGGAAGACTATGAGCTGAAAACAGGAAAAAATAATCCTTATAGTTAGGTAGATTTTCTTTTATATTATTGACCATAGCTTTTATATAATTAGTGTCGTTATAGTAGCAGTTAATCTTTACTATCGGAATGTTTGAAGAGTAGTAGTAAGGGTTATCCTGCCCTTTTAAGGTAGATAAAACAGTAAATTTACCAGATTTTATATATCTCCTTACTTTTCTATCAAACTCATTAAAGGAAGAGCCGGTAGTTGTCCTACTATATTGAGGATAAAGAGGTAAAAGTATAATCTTTTCTATGTTTTCTTTAAAAAGTTCTTCTAATGCTTCCTCTGTGAAAGGATGCCAGTACCTCATAGCTACAACAACTTTAAATCTATCACCTAAAGCTTCTTGTAGAGCTTTTGCTTGAGCTAAAGTTTGCTCTTTCTGTGGTGATTTACCTCCCATAATCTCATAGTATTTCCTTGTTTTTTTAGACCTTATCTTTGATATTAGATAGGCAACAGGTTTTTGTATTGGTTTTGGTATCTGAATAATATCATGGTCTGAAAAAAGGTTGTATAAAAAAGGCTGTATAGCTTCTAAGCTGTCTGGACCACCCATATTTACAAGGACAACTCCTATCTTTTTCAAATTATAACCTCTATCAACAATATAAGAAATAAATATACCAAAAATTCTAAACTGTTTACATATTTTTTAACATATTTTTAATAAACTATTTTTTGAATTTATAGTAAAATTTTAACAGTTATATAAAAGGGGGTTTAAAATGGAAAGATTATACTCTCCTTGGAGAAGTCAGTATATAGATGGACTTGAAAAGTCAGAAGGCTGTTTTTTATGTAAAGCCTTTGAAGAGAAAGATGATGAAAAAAATCTTATTTTATACAGAGGAAAAAATGTATTTGTTATTCTAAATCTCTATCCATACAATGCCGGACATCTTATGGTCTGTCCAAATCAACATATAGGAGATTTTACTCAGCTTGACAGTGAAACTCTTTGTGAGATATCAGTTATCAGTCAGAAGATGGTAAAACTTTTAAAGATAGTATTAAAACCGGATGGATTTAATATTGGTTATAATCTTGGAAAATCAGCCGGAGCAGGTCTTGAAACCCATATCCACAACCATATAGTTCCTAGATGGAATGGAGATACAAATTTTATGCCGGTTTTAGGAGAAACAAGAATAATCTCTTATGATTTAAAAGAGACATACCTAAAATTAAAGGAAAGACTTAAAGATGTTGAGTAAATTAAGGCTTATAATTTGGCTTTTTATACTTCTTATAGTTGCTTACTTTGTTGCTATGAATAACACGACGGTAACTGTAAATTTACTTCCGGGATATCAAACAGTTCCTATGCCTCTTTCAATAGTTATTATTTTTAGTGTTATAATCGGTTCTATTTTAGCTATCATTTTAACAATTGGAGATTGGATAAGGTTTAAAATAGAAAATAGTAAACTCTCAAAGCAGTTGAAAGATTGTCAGCAAGAGCTTGATATAGTTAAAAAATCTCAAAATAAAAACACTCTAAAAACCGAAGAATCTATCGAGAAAAGTAATATATAATAATAGTCTTTAATAATTTTTCGGAGGTTGAAATGTCTATTGGGAAGAGAGTTAGGTTAGAGAGACTTATAAATAGGGATACTGGGAAAACTGTTTTAGTTCCTATGGATCATGGTGTATCTTCCGGACCTATGGAAGGTATAGTTAATTTAAAAGAAACTATACAAAAGATAGCAGAAGGTGGAGCTAATGCAATTATTTTACATAAAGGTATGGTAGAAGCCGGACATAGAGGTAAAGGTAAAGATTTAGGTCTCATAGTCCATATGTCTGCATCTACAGACCTATCTCTGAGAAAAAATGATAAAGTTTTAGTTTGTACTGTTGAAGAAGCTTTAAAACTTGGTGCAGATGGAGTATCTATACATGTTAATATAGGTGCAGAAGATGAGAAACAGATGCTTAAGGATTTTGGAGAGGTATCTAAGAAATGTTTAGAGTGGCAGATGCCACTTCTTGCAATGATGTATTACAGAGGTCCGGAAGTTAAGAATCCCTATGATCCAAAAGCTATAGCCCATATAGCAAGAGTAGCTGCTGAACTTGGAGCTGATATAGTGAAAGTCCCATATACAGGTGACCCGGAAAGTTTTTCGAAGGTTGTAGAAGGTTGTCCTGTTCCAGTAGTTATAGCCGGTGGTCCAAAGGTAGATTCTGATGAAGCTTTACTGAAAATGGTATATGATGCTACCGTTGTAGCAGGATGTGCCGGACTTTCGATTGGAAGAAACATATTCCAGCATAGAGATGTATCTCTTATAACTTCTGTTCTTTCAAAGATAGTCCATGAGAAGATAACTGTTGAAGAAGCAATAAAACTTCTGAGTAGATAGATTGAAGGTTCTTATAACAGGTGTAGCTGGATTTATAGGTAGTCATCTTGCGGATAAATTTATAAAGGAAGGTTTTTATGTTATTGGTTTAGATAACTTTTTAACAGGAAGTCCTGATAATATAGCCCATCTCTTTGGAAATAAAAATTTCAAATTTATACATTACAATGTAGTTAACTTTATATATATAGCTGATGATATAGATATAGTCTTACATTTTGCCTGTCCTGCAAGTCCTGTTGACTATATAAAATATCCAATTCAAACTATGAAAGTAAATTCTCTTGGAACCCTTAACACACTTGGTCTTGCAAAGGTAAAAAAAGCAAGGTATGTTTTTGCTTCCACTTCTGAAGTTTACGGAGACCCTCAGGTTCATCCTCAAAGGGAAGATTACTGGGGAAATGTAAATCCTGTAGGTATAAGGTCTGTTTACGATGAAGCTAAAAGATTTTCAGAATCTATGACGATGGCTTACCATAGAGAACACGGTATAGATACGAGGATATTACGTATTTTTAATACTTATGGTGAAAGAATGCGTTTAAACGATGGAAGGGTTGTCCCTAATTTTATCTATCAGGCTCTTAAAGGGGAAGATATAACTGTGTATGGAGATGGAAATCAGACAAGAAGTTTCTGTTATATATCAGATTTAGTCGAAGGTATATTCTTAGCCTCTGTTAAGGATGGTTTAGATGGAGAGGTTATAAACCTTGGAAATCCAGAAGAGATAACAATCTATCAACTTGCCCAGATAATACTAAATAAGACAGGTAGTAAATCTAAAATAGTATTTCGAGAAAAACCGGAAGATGATCCGGTAAAAAGATGTCCTGATATATCAAAAGCAAAAAGTCTTTTAAACTGGGAACCAAAGATTTCACTTGACAAAGGGTTAGAAAATACTATACATTATTTCAAGCAGAAGATATTTTAATTTATGGAGGTGTATAACATGGAAGCTTGGTTAGCGTTTATCATCATGACTGCTTTTACTATTTTAACAGGTATCATTGTATTTATAGGTGGAGCGTTAAAGAAAGGAGAAGAGTAATAAACATTGTTTAGTGATTATCAAAAGTTAGGAAATGTATTTTTTGTCATTTCCTTTCTTTTCTTTTTATTTTTAAGTTATAAGATATTTGAACCATTTTTAACGTTGATATCATCCTCTATAATATTGGTTCTTATATTTTATCCTGTCCACAGATTTCTTCTGAAAAAGATTAAGAAGCCTGTTTTTACTTCTTTACTCAGTACTTTGATGATTATGGCAGTTATAATTATGCCTATAGCCATTATAGTATCTTTTTTGACAAAAGAGATTATAGAGTTTTATCCTACGGTTTCCGGATATATTTCAGATCCCTCTAAGATAGTTGAAAAGCTAAAAGAGTATCCTTTTTTATACAACATCTATCTAAAACTTTATGATAAATTCTACAACAATCTAGATAGTCAAGCTTATGAATCTATCGTTAAATATATAAAAGGATTCTCCGGATTTATTTTTGATAAAGCGAAAGTTTTTGCAACAAATACATTAATCTTTATAGTAGCGATATTTATTATGGCTATTACTATATTTTTCTTATTTAAAGATGGGGAAAAACTGTATAGATATGTTTACTCAATAATACCTCTTGATGAAAGAGAAAAAGATTTTCTCTTTTCTACATCTTATCTTGCCATTCAAGGTGTAATACTTGGTTCTGTATTTGTAGCATTAGCTCAATCTTTCTTGGCTTTTTTAGGTTTTGTTGTTATCGGTGTTGATTATGCTCTTTTACTTGCCTTTTTAACATTCTTAGCTGCTTTTATACCGTTTGGTGGAGCTTCTTTGGTTTGGGTTCCTGTTGCAATATATATATTAACCTCTAAAAGTTTGGTAGCAGGTATCATATTTTTTATTTACGGGACTTTTGTTATAAGTCTGATCGATAACATAATAAGACCTATAGTCGTAGGGAGTAAGGTTGATATACATCCTATGATTCTGTTTTTTGCGATTATAGGTGGTATTAACTTCTTTGGTTTCTTAGGTATATTTTTTGCTCCAGTTGTTATTGCCCTTTTAAATACATTTATACAGCTTTATAAAGATAGATATAACATTTCTTAAAAGCCAAATCCGAAGAGGTTATTTATCTGCTGGTTTTGTTGTATTATCCCTTTCTGTTTTCCATAAAACTCAAGCTGAAGTATGTCTGCCTCTACAGGAATCTGTTTAGGACAGGACAGTGTGCAGTATTTACAATGGATACATGAAGTTATGTTATTTAACTTTGCTATCTCTATTCTCTCATCACCTAAAGCATCATTTTTGTCTTTCCAGAATCTGAAAATCTTTACAAAGTTTATCGGACCACCAAAATTTTTATCATTTTGAAATACCGGGCATACGCTGTAACATATACCGCAGAGAATACAGTCAGTTTCCCTATCGTAAGTAGATATCTCTTCCGGAAAAACCTTTTCTAATGGTTCTTTTGGGACAAACCAACTTTTTGCCTGTTTTAATTTATCTAAAAACTCACCATGATCTACAACTAAATCTTTTATAATAGGCAAGTTTCCTACAGGTTCTATTAGTATCTCATCGTTGTTAGCTATATCCAGAGCTTTTGTTTTACAAGCTAAAGCAGTATTTCCATTTACTTTTACAGCACAGGTTCCACATATAGAAGCTCTACACTGAACCCGGTAAGATAATGTTGGATCGTTATTAAATTTTATGTAATCTAAAACTTCAAGTATTGTTGTTCTTTTATCAATGTTATCCACAGTGTAAGATTGGATGTCTTTTCCTCTTCTAATTTTAACAATCAATCTGTTAACTCCTCTATCACTTTTTTAACATATTTTAAACACCTTAAATTTAAATTGTATGATTTTTAACCACTTTTATAATTTACCTCCTATCCTTAAATATTCTGAGAAGTTTTTATGAATTTGGTTTAAAATCTCTGCTCTGTATCTCATACTTTGGAAGTAGTCATTTTTAATATTTGTAAGTTCAAAAAGAGTTATTACTTTAAGTTTGTAGCTTTTATTTGCAAGTTGTAACTGTTGGTCAAGTGTTGGAATTACATTCTCATCAACTTCTTTAAGTTGCTGTCTTAAAATCTGGTCTGTTTTCATAATAGATTCAAGTTTTATCTTTAAACTATCCTGTGTATATTTTGAAAGATTTTCAAAGTAAGCCTTTCTATTCCTTGCTGATATTATCTCTCCTGAGTATCTGTAGAAAATAGGAAGTTCAACTGATAGAAAAAATCCAGCTTCATAGTTGCTGTTAGAAGCTTCTTTAATTTTAAACCCTATTGAAAATTGAGGCTTTGCCAAGGATTTGTAGTAATTTTCCTGATTTTCCAAGGCAGACATATTCTCTCTATATATTTTAATCTGTGGAAGTTCAGATATATCTATCTCTTTAATATCTCCTATCTTTTGAAATTCTCCTTCAACATCTTTAACAGGATAACCTATAGTTGCGGAAAGTTTTTCTAAACTTTGTTTGTAAAGAAGTTTCTGTTTTTCAAGATTAATTTTTGCAAGGTTGTAATCTTTTTCTGACCTCAAAAGGTCTACTTTACTTATTTCTCCAAGTTGGTATGTTTTTTTAACAAAGTTGTAAATCTCTTCGGAAAAAGTCAATTCCTTTGAAGCTATATCTAAAAGTTCCTTTTGATATAGAGCTTCGTAAAATTGGTAGTAAATTTCTGCCGTAAACTCTCTCTTGAATAAATCAAAACCGTATTTTGCAGAGTTATACATGTTTATAGCTTCTTGAGTTTTATACTTTCTAAGTCCGTATAAATATAGAGGTTGAGTTAAAGATAGTTCTGTCAATGTTGCATAGGACTTTCCTCTGCTAATCAATTTTCCAAACTCTGTATAAACATTTGGGTTAGCAAAAGCCCTTGCCTTTATTATATCCCCCTCAAAAGACCTAACTTCATACTCTTTAGCTTTTATAGTATTGCTTTCGTAAGCTTTTTGCAGAATTTCTTCAAAAGTTTCAGCATTTGATATTGAAGAAATTAACAAAGTTAGATATAAAAACTTTCTCATAAAATACCTCCGTTTCAATTCAAATTTGCAAATTCCTTTGCATTATTTTATACCATTAAATGTTATTTTGAAAATTTAAAAATTTTATGATAAAATTTTACTTGACTTTAACGTTAAATCAAGTTAAAATATAAACATATATTTAACATATGGAGGTTAGCTATGAAGAAACTTGCAAGCTTTACACTTTTTACAGTTGTTGCTATCAATTTTGCCAATGCTCAGGACAGTATAAAAGTTGAAAAAATTATTGGTGAAGGTGAAAGTAAAAAAGAAGAAGCTATGAAGAAAGAAACAACTGAGGAAGATATTAAAATTACAAGACAGATAGATTTAGGTGAGATTTTATCTGAAATTTATCCGGAAATAAACTTTATGAGAAAGGCTTCAGTTGCAAATGATATAAATATAAGGGGATTTATGAGGGATAACATAAATGTTTTGATTGATAACTCAAAGATATACGGGGCATGTCCAAATAGGATGGATCCTGCTTCTTTCCATGTATCTACACCTCAAATAGAGAAGATAGAGATAAAAGAGGGACCTTTTGATGTTGAAAATGCTGGATCACTTGCTGCTGTTGTTAATGTTAAAACCAAGAATCCTAAAGAAGGAGTTTGGGGGGAAGTAGGGGGAACATATGGAAGTTTTGAATACAGAACTGGTTATATTCAAGGTAATGTAGGAAATAAATTTATTAAAGTCTTGGTAGGTGCTTCTAACCAGTACTCAAAACCTTACAGAACTGGTGAGGGTAAAAGGGTAACAGAGTATGCTGTTTATTCAACTCCTTCTGGTCAACTAGCTAGATATAAACCTCAATACATAAACGAGAAAGCTTTTAATATAGATAGGATTTGGTCTAAAGTTTTAATAACTCCAAATGAAAATGCAGAATTAAAACTTTCTTATGCTTTTGAAAATGCCAGAAATGTCCTTTACCCAGCTTTAAAGATGGATGCTCTATATGATAGAACAAACAGATTTAATGCTGACTTTTATCTAAAAGATATAGGATTAAAACTCTCTGCTTACTACAACGAAGTTAAACACGATATGAGAGACACTTTTAGAACTACTTCTAATCCTTATCCTTTATTAGGATACAGTATGAAAACTTATGCTGAATCAAAAATGCATGGTGTGAAACTTTCAAAAGATGTAAATATTGCTTCTATAGATATTACTTTTGGTATTGATTACTATTTAAGAAAATGGTATGCTGATAACGTGCAAGGAGGTGGTAGTAACAGAAACCCTGGAATGATTCCCGATGTTAATATAAAAAATGTTGGGTTTTTTATTAAAGGTGTTAAAGATATACAAAACTGGACTTTATATGCAGGATTTAGATTTGACTACACAGATTCCAAAGCTGATAAAAATTTAATATCTGGAAATAATAAAATTTTTATTACTAATGGATTATTAACAACCTTCTCAAAAACAAACAGCTATCCTTCTGGATATGTACTTGCTAAATACAACATAGACAAAAGGAATAATGTTTATATAGGATTTGGTCACACAGTGAGGGTTCCTGACCCAGAAGAGAGATGGATTGCCTTAAGTGGTTCTGCTCCATGGTATGGTAATCCTAATTTGAAACCTACTAAAAATAATGAAGTTGATTTAGGTGGAGAGTTTTATCCTGTTAATAATATTGCAATAAAAGTTAATCTATTTTACAGTGATTTGACAGATTATATCTATCTTAGAATGTATCCAGCTGGATCAAATTGCCTTGGTACAGGAACCACTACGTGTACAACCTATCAAAACATAGATGCCCATATTTATGGAGGTGATATAAATATCTTTTATGGTTTTAATGATAAAATATCAGTTGAAGCAGGGGCTGCTTATCAGAGAGGTAAGAAGGACAGTGGTCAGTATAAAAACAGTAATCTTGCAGAGATACCACCTCTTAAAACAAGATTGGCAGTTAAGTATGATGATGGTAGATTTTACGGACTTGTTGAAGGAATATACCAAGCAAAACAGTCAAATGTAGACACAGATTTAAAAGAGATTGAAACACCTTCTTACTTTATAATGAATGTTAAAGCTGGATATAATTATGGAAATAAACTTTTTGTAGGTGTTGGAGTTGATAACCTATTTGACAGATTTTACTACAACTATCTCTCTTATGTGAGAGATCCATTTAGAGGAATTTCTGTAAGTGGAAATCCTGTAAAAATTCCTGAACCGGGAAGATTTATATATGTAAATGCATCTTATAGATTTTAGGTCCTGCTGCTGAGAAACCTCCTTTTTTATTATAGTTAGCCGGAGATATCCGGCTTTTTTATTTTGTTTTCAGTTTAAAAATCAAACACTGTTTTATTGACAATTTTATAATATTGTTTTATGCTAATATCTACATTTAGCAATCAGGAGGCTTAGATGGGTGAGTATAAAAGACCTACAGTATCTATTATAGGGGCAGGGAATGTTGGAGAACACGTTGCAAATCTCATAGCAATCAGAGAACTTGCCAATGTTAAACTTTTTGATTTAGCTAAAAAAACAGAAGATAAAGTTTTTGAAGTTGTAAAAGGAAAAGCACTTGATATAAAACAGATGACTGCCGCTATAGGTGTTGATGTAGATGTAAAAGGATATACGGTTACTGCAGACGGTCAGGGATATGAACCTTTAAGAGATTCAGATATAGTTGTTATTACTGCCGGATTTCCAAGAAAACCCGGTATGAGTAGAGATGATCTTCTATCTGCAAATGTGAATATTATAAGAACTGTATCTGAGAGGATAGCACTTTATGCCCCAAATGCTGTTGTGATTGTTGTATCAAACCCTGTAGATGTTTTAACTTATGCAACTTTGAAGATAACCGGATTTCCAAAAAATAAAGTTATGGGAATGGCTGGAGTTCTTGATACTGCAAGATTTAAAACATTTATATCACAAGAACTTAGAGTTTCTATATCAAATATAAACTGTTTTGTTATCGGTGGACATGGAGATGAGATGGTGCCACTTCTATCTGTTTCAAATGTAGGTGGAACACCACTAAAAGATTTATTTACAAAGGAAAAACTGGAAGAACTTGTAAATAGGACCAGATTTGGTGGAGGAGAGATTGTTAATCTGATGGGAACTTCTGCCTACCATGCTCCTGGAGCTTCTGTTGTTGAGATGGTTGAGTCTATCTTAAAAGATAAAAAGAAAGTTATGCCTTGTTCTGTTTATTTAGAAGGTGAAGATGCCAGATTTTATGAAGCATATGATGTATGTGTAGGACTTCCTGTTAAAGTTGGTGCCCATGGTTGGGAAGAACTTATAAAGATAAAACTTTCTGAAGAAGAAAAAATTATGTGGGAAAAATCGGTTAAATCAGTTAAAGAAGGTATAGAGAGAATAAAAGAATTAAAATTAATATAAAAATTTTGGTTTTGGAGTGAGAAAGTTGAGAGAGATTCATTATAATGATGTAGTAAAAGTAGTTAAAGATATGGTTATGGATGCAGAGTATAGACTTCCAGAAGATTTTATCCAAGCTGTTAAACTTTCTGTAGAAAAAGAAGAATCACCTTTAGGTAGAGAGATACTACAAGAGATACTTAAGAATGCTGAAGTTGCAGAGAAAGAGCAAGTAGCCTACTGTCAGGATACAGGATATCCTGTTTTCTTCGTAGAAGTGGGACAGGATGTTAAGATAATAGGTGGAAGTTTGAGAGATGCAATAAATGAAGGTGTAAGACTAGCTACAAAAGAAGGATATCTAAGGGCTTCTCTTGCTTATGATCCCTTATTTGACAGAAAGAATACAGCAGATAACACTCCGGCTTTAATATACTTTGATATAGTGCCGGGAGATAAGATAAAGATAATGTTTGCTGCAAAGGGTGGTGGATCTGAAAATCAGTCAAAACAGGCTATGTTGAAACCAGCAGACGGAATAGAGGGGGTTAAAAAGTTTATATTACAATCAATAGCAAATGCAGGTCCAAACGCTTGTCCTCCTTTTACTGTTGGAGTTGGTATAGGTGGAACGTTTGATTACTCTGCCGTTTTAGCAAAAAAAGCTCTCTTTAGACACATAGGAGAGAGACATCCAGATCCAAGAATTGCAAAATTAGAAGAAGAACTTTTAGAACTTGCAAATCAGCTCGGTGTTGGACCTCTTGGTTTTGGAGGGACAACAACAGTCATAGATATAAAGATAGAGATAGCACCTTGCCATATAGCATCACTTCCGGTAGCAGTAAATATACAATGCCATGCAGCAAGACATAAAGAGATAGAGATTTAGGAGTAAGCTATGGTAGAAGTAAAGAAGATAATAACACCTTTAACAGATGAAGTTATAGAAACGTTGAGAGCAGGAGATAAGGTCCTTATCTCTGGATGGGTATATACTGCAAGAGATGCGGCACATAAGAGGATGCTTGAAGATTATGAAAAAACAGGTCAACTTCCATTTGATGTTAAAGGTCAGGTTATATACTATGTAGGACCTACTCCTGCAAAGCCGGGACAGGTCATAGGTTCAGCTGGTCCAACAACAGCTTACAGAATGGATAAATACACACCAAAACTTTTAGAACTTGGTTTAAAAGGAACTATAGGTAAAGGATGGAGAGGTCCGGAAGTTAAAGAAGCTTTAAAAAAATATAAAGCTGTTTATTTTGCAGCTTACGGAGGAACTGCAGCCCTTTTATCAAAACATATAACAAAAGTTGAGATGGTATCTTATGAAGATTTAGGTCCGGAAGCTATAAGAAAACTTTATTTTGAAGATTTTCCGGTTATAGTTGCAAACGATATATACGGTGGCGATGTTTTTGAAGAAGGTCAGAAAAAGTATAGAAAATTAGTAATTTAAGGAGGTTTAGATGAAAATCCACGAGCATCAAGCAAAAGAAATTTTCAGAAAATATGGTTTGCCTGTCCCAAGAGGATATCCGGCTTTTGATGTGAAGGAAGCTGTAGAGGCAGCAGAACAACTAGGAACATGGCCTGTTGTTGTAAAAGCACAGATTCACTCCGGAGGTAGAGGGAAAGCTGGAGGAGTAAAACTTGCAAAATCTATAGAAGAGGTTCAACAGATAGCATCTGAACTTCTCGGTAAAAGACTTGCAACATTCCAAACAGGTCCAGAAGGACTTCCTGTAAGTAGACTTTATATAGAAGAAGGAACCCAGATAGACAAAGAATACTATGTAGCTATTACACTTGATAGAAGTAAATCAAAACCTATAATAATGGTTTCTGCTGCAGGTGGAATGGAGATAGAAGAAGTCGCTGCAACAAATCCAGAAGCTATAATAACCCATGTTATAGAACCATTTATAGGTCTTAGAAGTTATCATGCAAGAGAACTTGCTCTAAAACTTGGACTTCCTAAAAATCTTCTAAATAAAGCAGCATCTTTATTTACAACCCTGTATAAACTCTATATAGAACTTGACGCATCTATGGTAGAGATTAACCCGTTAGTTTTAACAAAAGATGGTAATCTTATTATCTTAGATGCAAAAGTTGATTTTGACGATAACGGGCTATTCAGACATCCAGAGATTATGGAGATGGATGACCCTACCCAGATATCTCCTCTTGAAGTTGAAGCTAAGAAGTATAACCTTAACTATATAAAACTTGATGGAAATATAGCCTGTATGGTTAACGGTGCTGGACTTGCAATGTCAACTATGGATACAATAAAACTTGCAGGAGGAGAACCTGCAAACTTCCTTGATGTTGGTGGTTCTGCAAATGCAACCCAGATAGCAAACGCATTTAAGATTATCCTCTCTGACCCTAACGTAAAAGCTATATTTATAAACATATTTGGTGGAATACTCAGATGTGACAGACTTGCAGAAGGTATAATAACAGCAGCAAAAGAGGTATCTATAAATGTACCAGTTATAGTTAGAATGGAAGGAACAAATGTGGAACTTGGTAAAAAGATGCTTCAAGAATCTGGACTTCCACTTATAACGGCAGACACAATGTGGGAAGGTGCTTTAAAGGCTGTAGAAGCAGCAAAAGGAGCCTAATTAGTAATATTAGCAGTTAAAAAATATGGTAATGGAGGCAAGATATGGCAGTATTAGTAAATAAAGATACAAAAGTAGTAGTTCAGGGAATTACAGGAAGAGAAGGGTCTTTCCATGCAATTCAATGTAAAGCATACGGAACACAGGTTGTTGCTGGTGTTACTCCAGGAAAGAAAGGAGAGAACGTTGAAGGTATCCCTGTATTTGATACAGTAAGAGAGGCTGTTGAGGAAACTGGAGCAGATTGCTCTTTGATATTTGTCCCACCACCTTTTGCAGCAGATGCAATACTTGAGGCTGTAGATGCCGGAATAAAAACAGTTATCTGTATAACAGAAGGAATACCTGTAAACGATATGCTTCCTGTAAAGCAGTATATTAAAAAATACTATCCAGAAACAGTTTTAATAGGACCAAACTGTCCAGGAGTTATAACACCGGAAGAAGCAAAAATAGGAATCATGCCGGGACACATATTTAAAAAAGGTAAAGTAGGAATAGTTTCAAGAAGTGGAACATTAACCTATGAAGCAGCTTATCAGTTAACAATGAGAGGAATAGGGCAATCAACAGCAGTAGGAATAGGTGGAGACCCAATACCGGGAACAGTTTTTGCAGATGTTTTAAAATGGTTCCAAGATGACCCTGAGACAGAGGCAATTGTTATGATAGGAGAAATTGGTGGTACGGCTGAGGAGGAAGCTGCTGAGTTTATAAAATCCTATGTAAAGAAACCTGTAGTTGCATACATAGCTGGTGTTACTGCACCTCCCGGAAAGAGGATGGGGCATGCAGGAGCTATAATAGCAGGTGGAAAAGGAACAGCTGCAGAAAAATACAAGGCTCTTGAATCTGCTGGTGTTACAACAGTTAAAAATCCATCTATAATAGGAGAAACTGTGGAAAAAATATTGAAAGGTGTTTAAATTTATGAATATTATCATGAATTTAATAAGATATTTTTTAAGTTAAGGTTGCCATGAAAATAAAACAGTGTTATATTATTCTATGGTTTAAATACTCAAATAGGAGGTCAATCATGAAAGTTGTACCAGGTCCAGAAGGTTATATGCCAAAAGTAGCAGCTCTGGAAGGTGTGAGTCTCCCGTCTTCTCCGAATAAAGGTCTTCTCTATGGTGAGGAAGTTGACGAAGAAATAGCAATGAGGGAAGCTGCTAAAGCTTTGCTCACAAAACAGAATCCTACTATATTTCCTGGTCCTAAAATTTTATGGGGTTGGAGTCCTACTGCATTTGAAGAAGCAGAAGCAATACTTGAGCTTGCAAAAGAGATTCCAAACTGCCGTATTATTCCTATGCCTGACTACAGACCAAAATATCCTAAAATAGATCCTGAAGCTGAAATAAACCCTAACCATCCTAACTTAACTATTCTACATAATAAGATAGAAGCTTGTATATTTGTAGGAGTTCATTGTCATTATGCTAATCTATCTTTAAGAATGATAAGAGCAGGAACAAACTGTTTTACCATAGCTATATGTGGAGAGCTTGGACACGAAGATGCGATGGTAACACTAAGAGATGCCCACGGAGAAAAAATAAGGAAGTTTAAGGATATTTTAGTTCAAGTTAGAAATGAGTTAGGAATCCAATGGGAACCTAAATTACCTCCACCAAACCCATCCTTACCTAAAGAAAATTGGGAAACAATTTCATTCCATGATTATGGAGAATATGTATTTTTACTTATGCCTAAAAAAGGTGAAATAGTTACAGATACAGAGTAAAATTTCTATTATTTTTTAAATCAAATGGAGGTATAAACTATGCCAGAACAAAAAGTTGTGGACCCTGATTATCTTTTATTAGAAGCTCCAAGGGAACGTAAATTTATTACTGGTGCTCAATCTATGGCAGAAGCTGTTAAAAGGGCTAATGTTGATATGGCTATAGCATATCCTATTACACCTCAATCAGAAGTGATGCACTTAGTTGGTGACCTCTGGGCTCAAGGATATCTAAAAGATTATTATAGAGCTGAGGAAGAGTATGGTGCATTCTCTGCTATAGCAGGTGCTGCGAGAGGTGGTGTGAGAGTATTCACAGCGACTTCTGGACCTGGATTATTAAGAGGTCTTGAAGCTATAGCATCTTGGCCAGGACACAGAATACCAGCAGTTTTAGGTGTTCTTACAAGGGTTGTTAATGCTCCATTATCAATACAGCCAGACAATATTGAAATATCGTATCTTCTTAACTGTGGTGCAGTTGTTTTACATGCAGAAAATCAACAAGATGTATTCGACTTTACATTAGCAGCTTTCGTAATAGCTGAACAAGTTGATGTATATGTTCCAGTTGCTGTAGCTACAGAAGGTTTCTTTGTAACTCATGCAAAGGGATATGTAAATTTAACACCTGAAGATATGAAATTACCTCCAAGAAATCCTTATAAAGCACCTGTTCCTCCTACAGATAATGAAATTCCACCTGCAAGAATTCAAAGGGATGCTCCTGTTCAGAAATCTAACTTCATGAGCTACCTTATACATGCTGTATGGCAACAAGAAGTATGGGCTTCAACAACAAGAGCTATGAAGTATATATACAAATATCTTGGTGGTCCTATAGAAGTCATTAATCCTGATGCTGAAGTTTTTGTTGTTGCTTCAGGATGTGCTGCTGCTCAAGCAAGAGAAGCTGTTAGATATTCTCAGATGGAAGGGCTTAATGTAGGTTTAGTAAAAGTAAAAGCTATTAGGCCATTCCCTGAAAAAGAGATTAGGGAAGTTTTAAAGAATGCAAAAGGTATAGTTATTCCTGAGCATAACATAGTTGGTTGGTTAGCTAGGGAAGTAAAAGCTGCTATACCAAACAACGATAGAGTTGTAGGTGGTCCAAGGGTTTACGGTGGTATGACTTTACCAACAGAGCTTATAATGGATGAGATTTACAAGATACTCGGTGTTAAAAAGGATAGAAAAGTTTTAGTATAAATTTTTAACTATATAGGAGGTAAGTATTATGGGTTTAGAATATGTCAGAATAACAACAGGTTTTGAAGATTATATGCCAAAAGATTACGTTGACCTTGTTAAATATGGTCAATTTGGTAAAGAGTACGATATACAGGAACTCGGAACATTTAAAGAGCTTGTTGAAGAACACCCTATGTGTGCTGGATGTTTTATGGCTTATTTTATAAGAATATTCTATGCTTCTTTACCTAAACCTGAAGACACAATTGTTATAGGAACTGCAGGATGTGCTAGACTTCAACTCTCCCAAGCAGCAGTCCCATTTATCTATGGAAACTATGGAGATACTAATGCAGTTGCATCAGGATTAAAAAGAGCATTAGAGATAAGATTTCCAGATAAGGTTAAGGATGTTGTTGTAGTAGCAGGTGATGGTGGGCTTATGGATATAGGATTCGGAATGACAATGCACTCTTGGTTTAGAAGAGAAAAGTTTACAACTATTATGGTAGATAACGAGGTTTATGGAAATACAGGAGGACAGGAAAGTGGTATGTCACCAAAAGGTGTTCAATTAAAAATGGCTCCGAAAGGTAAAAAGTTTGACAAGATAAATGCTGTTGAACTTGCTAAAGCTGCAGGATGTGTTTATGTTGCCAGAATAGCCCCTACAAATCCAAAGAGACTTGCAAAAACGATAAAAAGAGCTATCTTAGCAGCGAGACATTTTGGACCAACATTTATACACGCTTATACATCTTGTAATATAGAATACTCTATTCCTACTGATAAAGTTCTTGAAGACGCAAGAAACAGAGAGAAAAAAGATTTTAGCTTCTACGAATGGATGTCTGACGATGTTAAAGCTTACTTTGAAGAAATAGAATCTAATAAAGAAGGAAAAGAAGTTAAGGTTTAATGACTAATTATCCAGGGATATACTTCCCTGGTTTCTCTTTAAAAGAAAATAGGAGGTTTTAAACATGAAAAGGTACAACATTAGACTTGCAGGTGTTGGTGGACAAGGTGTTGTTACATCTGCTCATATAATAGGTAATGCTATGTCTAACTCTGGAAAGTACGCATCATTGGTTCCTTTCTTTGGTTCTGAAAAAAGAATGGCTCCAGTTGAAGCTTATGTTAGAGCTTCTGACCAACCTATATACGAAGTTGGGGAAGTTATTTTCCCTAACGTTATAATGATATACCATCCACAGGTTATTACCCATGGTAAATCTTACACAATGCCTTTTTATTCTGGTCTCAAAGAAAATGGAATGGTTATAATAAATACTGATGTTGATATTCTCTCAGATGAAGACTGGAAAGTTTTGGAAGATTTAAACACAAAAGTTATACAGTTTCCTGCTACAAAGATAGCTTTAGATTTAGCAGGTACAGAACTTGCAACTAATATGGCAATGATAGGTGTATTCTTTGGAATAACAAAACTTGTATCTGAAGAAGATATAGAAAAAGCTGTTAGAGAAAGATTTTTAGGAAATACATTCGTAGCTTCTGGTGGAACTGCATCATTAGACTCTGCTATTGAGAAAAAATTTAAGAAAAAAGTTGAGCTTTTAGAGAAAAATATGATGGTCATTAAAGAAGCTCTCAAAATGGCTGAAGAACAAGGATGGGTAGAAGAACAAGAAACCGCAATAGTATAAAGAAAGGAGGATAGGTAAGAATGTATTACGTTGCCGAAACTAAGATAGATAAATGTTCTACTTATAAATGTAATCAATGTGTATTATTCTGTCCAGAACCAAATACTCTTATGTTTCTTAAGGACAAAAATTTTGCCTATGTAAATCAAGCTAGATGTAAAGGTTGTGCTATATGTGTTTATGTATGTGGAGAACTTCTAAAAAGAAACTGTATAGAGATGGTTATGGCAACTGTATCAGAGTAATATATGCAAAAGGAGGGGGTATTGCCCTTCCTCTATTAATAATTAAATTTAGAGGGAGTTATTATGGATAAAGTAGAGTTTTTAAAACATTTAAAGCAAAAATTAGATAGCTCTTCAATTCTTCCTGATGCAGAAATAGAGGTAAGATTTTTCGATGAAAACGGAAAAGTTTTAGAAAAACCAGCTGTACTGGTTAGGTATTATCCAACAGAAACTGATGTTAGAGAGAGGGAGATAGTTATATCTCCATCTTTGTATGAGAAAACTGTTGAAGATGCTTATAATTTCATTGTATTTCAGATAGAGCAGTTTGAAGAAGAGATAGATAGCATAGAGTTTAGTGGTGAATAAAAAAGCTTATATATTTACAGGTTATCTTGGAAGTGGTAAAACAACCTCTATGGTTAGATCCATAGAGGAATTTTTTAAAAATAAGAAGGTTGTAATTATTGTTAATGAGTTTGGGGAAGTAAGTATTGATGGCAAAGTTTTATCAGCTGAATTACAAAACCAGGGAGTGCTAGAATTAAATCAGGGTTGTATCTGTTGTGTTTTGTATGATGAGCTTAATAAGGTATTAACTGATATACAATCTAAATATGATTTTGACTATCTTTTTATAGAAACGTCTGGTTTATCTGAACCTTTTCCTATATACTCAGCTTTGGTATCTTTAGGATATAATGTTGAAAGTGTTATATGTTTGATAGATAGTTTAAATTACGAAAAATACAAAGATGATGATGTTTTTAAATATCAAATAGGTTCTGCAAATATAATAGTTTTAAATAAAATCGACCTTATAGAACAATCGAAAATAGAATCTCTGAAAAAAGAGATAGCTTCCCTAAAAGATAAATACAATTTGAAAAATTTGCTTACAGGAGAATATCTTATTCCAAAGTATGAGTTGATAACTACAACATATGGACGTATTCCAGAATATATATTTACAGATATAGATTTACCTATATCGATGGATCTATCACTTATCAAAGATGAACATTCTCATAAAGATTATGTTAAGAAAGTAGATTATTATCAGAATGATGCCTTATATTATGACCAATTTATAAAAATTGTAAAAAGCTTTCCAAAAAATTTGATAAGGTCAAAAGGAATTTTGAAATTCAAAGATGTAGATACTCCTTTGCTATTTAACTATACTTATGGCAATTATACATTCGAAGAGTTTCCAGGAAAAATAGATAAAGGTGTATTAGTTTCTATATTTTTGAACGAGCTAAAGATTTTAAGTTTTAAATCATAAAATTATCTGAAGAGAAATTATATCATAAATTCTTAAATAAAAATTTTTGAGGTGATAGAATGGGTAAACAATACTATCCTGATAAGGATAATATAAAAATGCAGACAGATATTTTAA
The DNA here is from genome assembly GCA_041287495.1 of Hydrogenothermaceae bacterium. Lineage (GTDB taxonomy): Bacteria > Aquificota > Aquificia > Aquificales > Hydrogenothermaceae > JAOABC01. The sequence goes on along the minus strand of JBEULE010000016.1, from coordinate 38,639 downwards.
AGTCTATGAGGTTACTTGAAGAAGACAAACTTATTCCTCCGTTAGATGGTAAATTCACTCCTTATAGGTATTTCAAACATAATCTTCTCATTGAACCTTCTAATGATTTTTCATATAAAGCCGTTTTGACATATGAAGATTTTATGCCTATAAAGGATACATCAAAAGTTGTTCCTTACAATGTTCCTGCAGACAGAAGCTTTGCTATAGTTGAACTTCAAGATTTGACAAGTGAAAGGAGAATAACAAATTTACTATACGATGCTATATACGAAGGAATACCTATATCTGATTTAAAGATAGGACTTGAGATAATAGCCTTAAGAATCCTTGAAGCTATTAAGGAAGGTTATAAGAATATAGTCCTTACAGATATAGATGTTTTACCTTCTAGAGTATCTATACCTCTTCCATTTGTATTAGCTTTTACAGAGAAATTTCTAAAGGAAAATAATGTAGATATGAAGGATATATCTATTTTCGTAGAAACTTTAGAGGTTGTAAATCCTTTTGAAGTTGGGACTTTATTATCTTTAGGTTCTAAGGGAGTTTATATAAGAGATTTAGATCAGGATTTAGTAAATATAATCAATAAATATGTTGCAAACCTTGTAAAGAAAAAAGGATTTACTGATGTGTCTGAATTTATAGGGTCAAAAAGTGTGAATATAGTTGGACTTAAAAATGATTTTCTATCTTTGTTAAACCCGGATTTAAAGTCTTCTTTTGAAGTTGAAGGACTTCTGGAAATAGAAAGTTATCTTTTCAGTCAAAAATAAAACATATAAAGAGGTACATACATGAGTAATATTGTGTTCCTTATACCATTTATTCCTATAGTTATAGCTGGATTAATTACCTTTATAGATTCTAAAAAAGTAATTCCTAAAATAAGTATCTTCTTTTCTCTTATAATAGTAGGATTGAGTATCTACGGGACTTATCAACAGTTTAAGACAAATCATGCTATTGTTTCAGAAAATTTACTACTGAGTTTTGATAGATTGTCTTCAATACTAACTTTGTATGTAGCTATACTGGGAATAGTGATAAGAAAATACTCAGCTAAGTATATGTGGGATGAAGTAGGTTATAAAAGATTCTTCATATTACTTAATTTTATATTCAGTTCTATATACTTTTTACTTATGGCAAACCATATTTTACTAATTATAATGGCATGGATAAGTTTAAGCCTTTCTCTTTATTACTTAATCTCCTTTAGGTCATATTCTAAATCTGCAACATATTTTGGAAATATAACTTTGTGGATACATAGATTGGGAGATCTACTCTTTGTGTTATCTATGATAATGATAGTTTCACAGTGTAAAACTCCTTACTTATCTGAGCTTAAATATATGTGGTTAAAAGGTAGTTTTGACTTAGAGATACCAGGTGTTTTGCTAATTCTGGCAGCAATGGTTAAATCGGCTATTATTCCTTTCCATATATGGCTACCTTATACATCTGAAGGTCCAACACCTGTTTCCGCATTGATGCATGCTGGAGTTGTTAATGTAGGAGGTATAATCCTCAATAAATTTGCTTACCTTTTTTTACATACAGAATATGCTTTAAATATAGCTTTTATCTTTGGTCTTATTACAGCAATAATAGGATCTTTAATTATGCTTACGATGCCAGACATTAAAAGAGCCCTTGGATACTCTACAGTTGGTCAGATGGGGTATATGATTATGGAAGTTGGGGTAGGTGCATTTAGCCTTGCAATCTACCATCTTATGGTTCATGGTATATTTAAGGCTACATTGTTCCTTGAATCTGGAAATGTTATACACCAGGCTAGAAAGGAACCAAATATAACAAAGTCAGTTTCTTATAAAATTTTTCTTGAAGAAGAAACTAAATTTAATAAAAATCTTAATCTTATAGTCATATCTTTAACAACAGCTTTAGTTTTATATACTGTTATAGAGTTTCTGTTGAAACAGGATCTTTCAAATTATTATGCAGCTTTAATATTTTTAGCTTTCGGTTGGTTGGCAAGCTTTCAACTCTTTAGCACCTTTTTTAAGATTTCAAAAGTCCAATCATTAGGGATAATACTATCTCTTATTATATCCTTTGCCCTTATAGTTTTAATATATTCATTCTTAGGTCTTACTTTTGAAAATTATCTATATGGTGAGAACTATAAAAAACTATTTGAAGCTGCTCATCTATCTTTTGGTTTGATAGTTATGGCAATTGTATTTTTGATTTTATCTGCAGTGTTTGTGTGGTTTTTATCCTATTACTACACATTTAGCGAAAACGGAGAGAAATTTAAGAAATGGATATTGAAAATCTATAGAATCCTCTATGAGGAGTTATACTACAGAAAATTGATACTTAAATTATTCAAAATGGATTAAATTGGAGGTACTATGGAGTACATATCACTTTTAGGTATTGTTATACTGTCTTTTTCATTTTTTTCTCTCCGTAAGAACTACAACTTTATGAAAATTATTAATCTATATTTTCTGGCAAATTTTCCTATGTTTTTTATTATCAATGAAAAGATTTATTATGGATTGTCGTTTTTAACAACAGTTGGGTTATACTTAACTATAGTAAGATTTATTAAGAAAACCTATAAAACTGATTTTTTAGGCATAGAAGGCTTAGTTTTGTCATCTCCAAAATTTGCTGTTTTTGTTAGGATAGTTCTTCTTATGATGGCAAATTTTCCTCCTTTTTTAAATTTTGGTGTTGTATTTAATTATCTGCTAAACAGTAAACTATCTTTGGATACTGTGTATGTACTATTACTCCTTATATTCAACTTTTCCATATTTTCAGTTATGACTAATAAATTACTATTTGGTAATCCTAATAAAAATCTAATATATAAAGAGCCTGATATTGTATATATTTTTTTAATGTCAATTTTATCTATAACAAATTTAATTTTAGGAGTTTTTTATCTATTGAACCTTTGATGGAGGTTGAAGATGACTTTATTGGAAACTGTTAAGAAAGCTACAGATTTTCTTCCAAAATATTGGCCTTTAACTATGTTTGTTCACCATAACCCTCTCCATGAATTTGAACATATGCACTTTAAAGATGCTCTAAAGGTTGCTTCTAAGATGTTTGATACAGACCTTTATATGGATCCTTCATATTATGTAGATTTGTATAAAAGTGGAGTAATAAGAAAAGATATACTTGAAAATAATATTTTTCAATTTTTAAACTCAAACAGTTTTGATATAGATAAATATAAGGTAAGGAAATTTATGATAGATTTAAGCCCAAATTGGTTAAAACTTAAATATGATTACAATATTGATTATAATTTGGATTCCTATCAAGTTTTAAGGGAAGCTATCACCTCCGATAAAATGTATAACAATCTTGATTTCTTATTTGAAGAAATTATGAGTCATTATAGTTTTAGTAAGCTTCTAGATATCATTTTTGGTCAGAACATATATCAAGTATTTTACAATGAGGTTATAGAGTTTGTTTCACGATTTTTAGATGAAGGTCAAGCTAGTATCACTTTTCCTTTCAGAGAAAAAGGAATGTGGGAATGTTTCCTATTGTTTGAAGGACAATCTTTCAATATCGAAGACATTTTAAATAATTTCCAAAAAGAGATAAAACCACATAATCTACTCAACTATATCCAAAGGTTATTGGTAAACTTTTTTGGATGGGCATCCTTTATAAAGTATAGAGAAAATACGCCTTATTATCCATATCAAGAAGAAAATCCAGCAGACCTGTTAAGTTTTATTTCTATAATTCTATACTATGAGTTAAAGTACATCAAAAAAATGAATAAAACTAACATAAGGAATTATGATGACTTATACAACTATTTCCAGAATAATAGAGAGGAAATTATCCTAAAGCTTCTTGCTTATAGTAGAGAACTACCTCCAGAATACATTTCAGAGATTTTTAAGAAAAATCCGGATTATAAGAGTATCTTTAAAAGATATATGGAAGAAGACATAAATAGAGAAATATCAAGAATAGCTTATGTAAATGAGAAACTATTTAAAATTGAAGATCCTATGGAAGTTTATCGTTTAATTAAGCTTATAAAAGAAGAGGAAGGTTATATATGGACGAAATCTATAGAAGAGTCTTATGCTGTTTTATATGGAAATGAATTTTTAAGGGAGTATAAACCTACTGAAAAGCCAAAAGCTGCTGCAGTTTTTTGTGTAGATGTTAGATCTGAGGCTATAAGAAGAAATATAGAGAGGATAGATAACTATAAAACTTACGGTGTTGCAGGCTTTTTTGGAATCAAAGTTGCTCTGATAGAATTTGATAAAAGTCATGAACTTCTACTTTGTCCAGCTATGGAAAGTCCTGAGAAGGTTATATTTGAATTACCTTCTCAAAGTACCTCAGATTATGAAAAAAAGAAAGATATTCTTTATACCTTAAAAAAGACATTAGATAAACTTAAAAATAATCCTTATACTCCATTTTTTACAGTAGAAGCTTTTGGTTGGTTATTTGGTTATAATCTTTTTGGTAAAACATTTTTACCTAAGTATTTATCGAAGTTTAACCAGAAAATAAAGGCAAAGCCTCCAAAAACTATATATAGTTTGGATAAGCTGTCAGATGAAGAAGTCGAAAAATATACTGAAAAATTCTTTGTAGAAAAAATTCTCCATGTATTTGAGATGGAATCTGACCATAGATCTTATGAAGAAGCTAAAGAGATTTTAAATAAAATGTTAAATGATAATTTAGACGAAAGAGAGAAAAAGATATTAGATAAGCATAAGATAAATAAAGATTATTTTCATTATATAAAATATAAATTCTCAAACATCGGATATACGTTAGAGGAAAAAGCAAAAGTTGCAGATAACTTTTTAAATCTTATAGGTATGACAGATAACTTTCCTCCATTTGTATTTTTAGTTGGACATGGAAGTGTATCTGATAACAATCCCTATGAATCTGCTTTGGATTGTGGTGCCTGCGGAGGAAATAGTGGATATCACAATGTAAGAGCTATGAGCATTATACTTAACAATAGAGAAGTTAGAAAAATTATGAATATAAAAATACCAGAAGATACCATATTTATACCTGCTTTACACAACACTACTACAGATGAAGTTGAATTTTTTGACGAGGAGCTTATCCCTTCCACAAAAATAGAACTTTTCGAGGAGATAAAGAGAGATTTTAAAATAGCCTCTGCAAGAACCAGACAGGAGAGAATTAAAGTTTTACCTTATGCAGATAGTGAGGAAGATATCTTAGTAAGAGCTGTAGATTGGTCTGAGATGAGACCTGAATGGGGACTTTCAAGTAATATAGGTGTTTTTGTAGGAAGAAGAGAGTCATGTATGAACTCTATTTTAAGGAATAGATTTTTCCTACATTCCTATGACTATACTTTAGACCCTGAAAATGTAATCTTGAAAAGGATACTAAATGGACCATTTTTAATAGCACAATGGATAAACGCAGAACATTACTTTTCTACAGTTAGTAATGAAGTTTTCGGATCTGGATCTAAAGTTTATCATAACGTTGTAGGTAGGTTCGGTGTTTTTAACTCTAACTACTCAGATTTGAAGATAGGATTACCTTATCAAACAGTTTATTTTGAAAATAAAGCTTTTCATGAACCTGCCAGAATCGTGGTTTTTGTAGAAGCTCCTTTAGAAAAGGTTGTATCTGCCGCTTCTGAAACAGATCACCCTATGATGTTACTAAAAAATGAGTGGGTTAGATTAGTAGTCATAGATAGAGAAAAAAATAAATTGTTTTTATTAGACAATTTAAACTTTAATGAATTGTGATATAATTTTAACTAAACGTTAAAAGGAGGTCTGTAAAATGTATTACGTTGCAGAAGTTATAAATGATGAATGTTCTAAATACAAATGTAATCAGTGTACTCTATTCTGTCCAGAACCAAATACTCTGATGTACATAAGCACTCCAGATGAGAGACATGCATATGTTTCAGCAGAAAGATGTAAAGGGTGTGCATTATGTGTATATGTGTGTACCAATTTACTAAAGAGGAACGCTATACGTATGGTTATGCCAGAAGTTCATGCTAGTATATAAATTAAATTTGGAGGTTTAAAAATGGCTAAATTAGGACCAATTGGTTTTTCACCATATCCGGCAGCTATAAAAGAAGGTGTGTTGAATCCACCTAAAGGAAAAGCTCTACTTTTTGATGAGATAGTTGATGAAGAAGTTGCTATGAGAGAAGCTGCTAAAGCTATGTTAACTAGGGAGAATCCAACAATATTCCCTGGACCGCAGGTTCTGTATGCATGGAATGAAGATGCTAAGAAAAAAGCAAAATTAATAAAAGAGTTAGCTCAAGTTTTAGGTGCTAAGATAATTCCTATGTATGATTATAGACCTAAATACCCAAAAATAAATCCAGAAATTGAAATAAACCCTAACCATCCTAACTTGACAATATGGCATAACAATATAAAAGCTTGTATATTTGTAGGAGTACACTGTCACTATGCAAATGTTGCCCTTAAGATTATAAGAGCAGAAACAGACTGTTTTACGATAGCAATATGTAGTATGGATGGACACGAAGATGCTATGATAACTTTAAGAGATCAACATCCAGAAGAGCTTGAAAAATTCATAAAGATAGCTAAAGAAGTTAAAGAGGAGTTAAAAAGTGATGATTAAAATCATTGAAGCATTTTAAATATATATAGATGTTTTTTTTATAAAATCTAGGAGGTAAATATCATGTCAAATGTATCAACTCAAGAGGTCCAATATAATAAATCAGGTCAAAAGATAGTATCACCGGACTATTTACTTTTTGAAGCACCAAGGGAAAAATTCTTTATGACAGGTTCTGAAGCTGTAAAAGAAGCTGTAAAAAGGGCATCTGTTGATGCTTCTGTCTCTTATCCTATAACTCCACAATCTGAAGCAGCTCATCTTATAGGAGAGCTTTGGGTTGAGGGCTATGTTGGTGTTTACTTTAGAGGAGAGTCAGAGTTTGGAGTTATGTCAGAAGTAGCAGGATGTGCTTTAGCTGGGGCAAGAACCATAACGACTACTTCAGGTCCAGGAACTCTAAGAGCTTTTGAAAATTTTCCTATGTGGGCTGGAACTAGAATACCTGTTCAACTTGTTCTTATGGCAAGGGGAGTAAATGCTCCTTTATCAATTCAGCCAGACAATCTTGAAGTTGGTTTTCTTTTAGATACAGGATGTATGATATGGTATGCAGAGAATGCTCAAGATCTATTTGATATGATTCTTGCAGGGTTTGTTGTTGCAGAGCATCCATCTGTTCATGTTCCTATCATTACTGTTGTAGATGGATTTTTTGTTTCTCATACAAGAGAAGCGGTTATGCTTCCACCAGACGATATAGCTCTTCCACCTTATAATCCTTACAAAGCTCCAATGCCTGTCATAGATCTTGAAGCACCTCCTGGAAGATTTTTAAGGGATCCGTTTGTTATGAAATCTAATTACATATCATATGCAACACATGCTAGTTGGCAGTTTGAAGTTAGGGCTGCAATAGAGAGATCAAGACCTTTTGCTAAACACTATTTAAGAGGTTTAATAGAAGAGTTTGGAAACCCAGATGCAGATATTGTATTCGTAGCTGCAGGAACAGCTGCATCCCAAGCTAAAGAGGCTGTTAGATTACTAAAAGATGAAAAAGGAATTGAGGCAAAGGTAGTAAAACTAAAAACTATAAGACCTTTCCCATATGATGAATTAAGAGCTGCTGTTAAAAATGCCAAGTATATATTTGTTCCTGAGTTTAACGTTGTAGGATGGTTAGAAAGGGAAGTGAAGAAAGCACTTTACAGATATTCAGATGCTGAAATAATAGGGTCACCTAGGGTTGCAGGTGGAATGACTATGCCTGCAGAGGTAATAGTAAATGAAGTTTTAAATAGTTTGAAAGTTCATTAATATAGGAGGTTTTAGAGATGTCTTTTAAAGTTTTTCAGATAAATAAAGAATTTTTAGATGTAATGCCAAAGGAAATCATAGAACTCCAAGAGAATGCTACATGGGGAAATCCTAAAAGAGGTGTTATGGATCTTCCTTTCCATAAGGAGCTTATAGAAGAACACTCTCTTTGTGCCGGTTGTCCTGAAGCTGCAGCATTAAGATATATAATGGCCTCTATTCCCGCTCCGGAAGATACCGTTATTGTAAACTCTACAGGTTGTACATCCCTTGTTTTCCCTCATATTGCTATGCATACAGTTCACTCGTTATTTGGAAACCAAAATGCAGTAGCATCTGGAATTAAAAGGGTTTTAGAGTATAGATATCCAAATAGAGTTAAAGACGTGATAGTTCTTGCAGGAGATGGAGCTACAGTTGATATAGGTCTTGACTGTACTTTACAGTCATTTTTCAGACAAGAAAAAATAACAACAATATGTTTTGATAATGAAGTGTATGCTAACACAGGTGGTCAAGAAAGTGGAATGACACCTAAGGGTCATGTCTTTAAAATGGCACCAAAAGGTAAACAATTTGAAAAGGTTCCAATGTGGCAACTAGCAATAGATTCTGGATGTCACTATGTTGCAAGATTAACTGTTTCATCTCCAAAAAGAGTTGAATCTGTTATTAAGAAAGCAGTTTATGTAGCAAGAGAAGTAGGTCCTACATATGTACACTTATATACACCATGTATACTTGAAATAGGACTTAACTCAGACCAAGGTCTTGAAGAGATGAGAAGCAAGGATAAAGAAAGGTTTGAGTTCTTTGAGTACATATCACCACAAGCTCAGGAAGTTATCGAAAAACGTAAAGCGGAGGGTTTACTATGAAAAGGAAGAGAGTCAATATCAGAATGCCTGGATTAGGTGGACAGGGAGCTGTTACAGCTGCTCATATAATAGCAACTGCTGCTGATTATCAAGGTTATTATGCTGTTTCAAATCCATTCTTTGGTGCTGAAAAAAGGATGGCTCCTGCAGAAAGTTATGCTAGGATTGGAGTTGAACCGATATTTGATAGAGGAGAAGTTGTTTATCCGGATGTTATTATGGTATTTCACCATCATGTTATAACTATGGGTAAATCTTATACGATGCCATTTTACTCAGGAATAAAGAAAAATGGCTTAATAATAATAAATACAGAAGAGGATCTCCTATCTCCAGGTGATAAAGCTTATCTTGATTCTCTCGGTGTTAAAGTTTACAACTTCCCAGCAACAAAGTTTGCTATAGAACATGCTGGAACAGAATTAGCAACTAATATGGCTATGGTAGGAGCTCTGTTTGGTTGTATCGGTTCTGTCGGCTTAGAAGCTATCGAAGAAGGAATAAAAGCAAGATTTTTGAAAAAGTTTGTTGCTTCAGGTGGTACAGCTTCTCTTGACTCAGCTCTTGAAAGAAAGTTTAAGAAAAAACTTGAGCTAATTGAGAAAAATCTAAACACTGCAAAAGCAGCTTATGAACTTGCTTCTTCATGGGCAAAATCTCAAGGAATAGAAGAGTTCTTACCACCACCTCCAAATAAGAAGGTAGAAGTAGCCTAATATTATATCCCCCTCTGTTTTCAGGAGGGGGTTAGAATACTCTCTGTACTTTAATCACATCTTTTAATGGTCTTATAGAATTTAGAACTTCATTTAGATGTTTGGTATCTCTTACCTGTAGATAAAATACCATATTAGCTTTTCCATTCTTTAAAGTATTAACTTTTACATTCTTTATATTAGAATTTTTTGATGCTATTACGTTTGATACAGATGCAAGAACTCCAGGTTTATCTTCGGATATTACTTTAATTTTTGCAAGGTATAAACCTTTATAGGAGTTTTTATTCCAAACTATATTTACAACTTTCTCTGGCTGTGTTTCTAATACTTTCTTTGCATTAACACAATCTCTGTTATGTATTGCTATTCCCTTGCCTTTGGTTATTATACCTATTATTTTGTCTCCAGGTATTGGATTACAGCAGTTAGCTATGTATGACATTATATTACTGTGTCCATCAACTTCTATTGTTAAATCTCTTATCTCTTTTGATTTTGTTGTATTTTGATTACCTTCATTTGTAGAGTTCTCACCTTTTAAAAATCTAATAACCTTTAATGGGGAAATCTTTCCATCCCCTAGTGCTACTAAGAAATCTTCAAAACTTTTGTAGTGGAATCTGTTTATTATGTTTTCTCTATCTTGTGAAGTTAGATTACTTAACTTAAGGTTTATCTTTTTTAAAAACTTTTCTAAAAGTTTTTCACCAAACTTTATAGCTTGTTCTCTCTCTATCTTTGCAATATACTGTTTTATATTTGTTTTTGCCTTTGAAGATACTACAAACTTAAGCCAATCTCTACTTGGATTATGGTTCTCTTGAGTTATTATCTCAACTTTATCTCCACTTTGGAGTTTTGTATCAAGTGGTACAAGTTTTCCGTTTACTCTTGCTCCTACTGTTTTATGTCCCACCTGTGTGTGTATCGCATATGCGAAATCAACTGGAGTAGAACCGGCAGGTAGTTTTATCAAATCTCCCTTAGGTGTAAAAATATAGATTTCATCTGATGTCAGTTCATTGCTTATATCTTTGAGTATATCTGTTGAGCTATCTTCTTTTAAGGTTTCTAACAGATTTCTCAACCAGACAAAGGATTGGAGGTCTTTTTCTGTCAGAGATTCTCCTCCTTTATATCTCCAATGGGCTGCTATACCTTCTTCTGCTATTTTATGCATCTGATGGGTTTTTATCTGTATCTCAACAAATTTACCATTTGAAGCTATAACAGTTGTGTGAAGGGCTTGATATAGATTAGATTTTGGAAGAGAGATGTAATCTTTAAACTTTCCAGGAATAGGTGTCCATATTGAATGTATAACACCTAAGGCTAAATAACACTCTTTTACATCATTAACCAAAACTCTTACACCTATAACATCGTGGATATCACTTAATTTCAAATTTTTCCTTAATGTTTTCTCATATATACTGTACAGATGTTTTGCTCTATACTGGATATCTGCTTTTATTCCATTTTTTTCAAGGTTTTCTCTTAAAACTGGAATTACATTTTCTTTTAGATAATTTTCTATAGCTTGTTTGGAATGGGCAAAGTATGTTTCTACTTTTTTATAATCTTCCGGATATAGATAGTAAAAAGATAGGTCGTCAATCTCCCTTTTGATATTCCATAAACCTAACCTTCCGGCTAAAGGTGAATATATCTCTAAGCTTTCCTGGGCTATTCTTTTTTGCTTTTCTTCTCTTAGATGTTGTAATGTTCTTAAATTATGAAGTCTGTCTGCAAGTTTTACTATTATCACTCTTATATCTTTTGCCGTTGATACTATCAGTTTTCTGAAATTTTCTATTTTTGCTTTCTCAACAGAATCAAATTGATATTTACCTATCTTAGTTACACCATCTACTATCTGAGCTACTTTTTCTCCGAATATATTTGCTATCTCATCTAAGGTTGTGTCAGTATCTTCTACAACATCGTGAAGTAATGCAGATATGATTGAAGTTTTATCCAATTTTAAGTCTGCTATAATCTTTGCTACTTCTATCGGATGTATATAGTATGGTTCTCCGGATTTTCTGTATTGATTTTTATGTTTATCTATTATAAACAAAGAGGCAGACTCTATCTCTTTTATATCCTCTTCTTTTAGATAATCAACCTTATCTATAAGTGATTTTACAACACTATCTTCTATTACTTTCATTTTTAATTCCTTAAAATTTATTACTTTTAATATAAACCTTTTAACTTTATTTTACAATGAAATTTGCTATAATAGCTCTGTTAAGAGAAATTTTGAGGTAGAGCTATGGAGAAACTTTTTTTAAATGGGCAATCTTTAAATGATGAAAGATTTGCGAGAGCTATTTCTTATGGAGAGGGAGTTTTTGAGACTTTCAGGTACAATGGAAAATTTCCAAAGCATTTAGATAGGCACTACGAAAGGTTAGTTAGAGGATTAAAAACTTTAAAGATACCACTTATATCCAAAGATGATTTTATCTACAATATTTCTAAAGCTGTTGAAAATTTTGAAGAGAAAGACCTATATGTTAAAGTGATAGTTTTTGGAGAAGGTTTAGGTCATTATCCGCTTATACCAGTTAAGTCTAATGTTTTTGTTATTGTAAAGCCATATAAACCTATAGAAGAAGATATATCTTTAACAGTTGCACCTTTTAGAGTTCACAGCTCTGATCCTTTAGTTAAAATTAAATCTACAAACTATCTTAGGAATATTTTGGTAAAGAGATTTGCAAGAGAAAAAGGTTATTTTGATGCTATCATCCTAAACGAGAATGGAGATATAACAGAGACATCATCTGCTAACATCTACTGGATAAAAGGTAGATATCTTTATACCCCCTCTGTTGACTGTGGATTGCTACCAGGTATTTCAAGGTCTGTTGTTATTGAGAATGCTAAAAGTGAAGGTTTTACTGTTGTAGAGGGAAGATTTAGTTTGAAGGATATAAAAAATGCAGATTTTGTGTTTTTAAGTAATGCTCTTCACGGTGTTATGAGAGTTAAAAATGTGGATATTTAGAGTTTTAATTTTTATATCCCTTTTCTTTTTACCTGTAGAAGCTCAGAATAACGAAGTTCTTAAAAGGGTTATAGATAAAGAGATAACGGATATTTTGAGAAATTCTGATATATCTCCGGAAGATGTTGGTATATATGTTAAATCTTTAACATCCGGAGAGGTTATCTATAATAAAAATGGAGAGAAACTCTTTATTCCAGCTTCAAATCAGAAGATTATAACAACTGCCTCTGCCCTTTTGATGTTAGGTCCGGAATTTAGATTTGAGACTAAATTTTTGACAGATGGGGTTGTCAAATCCGGTATTTTGGAAGGAAATCTGTATATTTTGGGAGGTTATAATCCAGAGTTAAAAAAAAATTATTACTGGGAATTTGTCAAATTTTTAAAAGATAGAGGAATATCAAAAATAGATGGTAATATCATAGTATTCTCAAAAGTAAATTATCAACCTAAAGGTTGGCCGGAAAATGATTTAAATTACTGTTTTACAGCACCTGCCTCTGATATTCCAATAGATGAGAACTGCCTCAAAGTAAGAGTAGTGGTAAATAAAGGAGTAAATATTTTTATATCTCCAGATGGATATGTGAAAATTGTGAATCAATTAACTGTATCAAGAGGAAGAAATCATATAGAAGTCAAATTTGAGGATAATGAGTTGTATATAAGTGGAAATGTTAGGGATAGAGTATCAGAGGAGATTTCACTGCCTATAAAAAATCCAGCTGTTTATAACCTTCTTGTATTTGCAAAGATATTACATCAAAATGGTATAAACTTTAATAAGGTATATGTATCTAACTCTTTACCTCCAAATCTAACTCTGATTTACTCTATAAAATCTTCTCCTCTTAGGGATATTATAAAAAAAGCAAATAAAGATAGTAATAACTTTATAGCGGAGCAGTTGTTTTTGTATCTTGGTAAGGATAACATATTAAAAGCTATAGAAAAGATGAATATATCTTCAAATTATATAGATATCTTTGATGGTAGTGGTTTATCAAGATATAACAGAGTATCTCCTAAAATTTTGGGAGAAATTTTAGATTTTATGTATAAAACTCCTTATTTTGAGGATTTTTTCCAATCCTTAGCTGTTGGTGGAAAAGATGGGACATTGAAACATAGATTTTCCGAACTTGCTGGAAAGGTTTATGCTAAGACAGGCTATATAAAAGGTGTAAAAAATCTCTCCGGATATGCTATCTCTGTAGATGGACAGGTATATATTTTCTCAATTCTTGTAAATAATCTAAAATCAACAAAACCGGCAAATGATATACAGGAAAGCGTATGTAAAGTTTTAGTAAATTCTGCAAATGTATCAAAATTAATGGATGGCAAAAATGTAAAGACATATTAAAATTTGTTTATATCTATTTTGCCTTCATAAATAGCTTTACCTACGACAACTCCTGCTATACCTATCTCTCTTATTTGGTATAGCTTTACAACATCTTCTAAGCTACTTACCCCTCCGGAGGCTATAACAGGTTTTGAAAGGTTTTCGGCTAAAAATTTCGTTCCTTCTATGTTTGGACCTTCTAAAGTACCATCTCTGTTTACATCTGTATATAGATATCCCCATATACTTAAGTTATCAAACTCCCTTGCAAAATCTAAAGGTGTTATGTCAGCTTTTTCAACCCAACCTCTTATTGCCAACTTTCCATCTTTTGCATCTATTCCTAATACGACTTTATTAGAGAAATCTTCAACAATTTTTATAAACTCTTCTTTATTTTCATAAGCAAGACTTCCAATTATGACTCTATCAACCCCAACTTCAAACATAGATTTTACTGCTTTGTAGCTTCTTAATCCTCCTCCAAACTCTACTTTAAGATTTGTAAGTTTTAAAATGTTCTCTACAATTCTTATATTTTTTGGAACACCTTCGTAAGCCCCATCTAAATCTACAAGATGAATATATCTAAATCCGGCATCTTCAAACATTTTTGCCATATCTATTGGATTTTCCGAATAAACTTTTACACTACTAAACTCTCCTTTGTATAATCTAACAGCTTTTCCTTCTTTAATATCAATTGCCGGAATAATAAAATTCTTCAAATCCAATTTCCTTCTCCATAAACTGATTTTAATTATACAAATTCTAAATTTAGACTTATAATATTGTTTAATTATTTTACATTATAGGGAGTATGCTATGCAAATAAAGAAAAAAAGAGGTGCAGATATAGTAGTAGATGTTTTAATATCAGAAGGAGTTGATACTGTTTTCGGATTACCTGGTGGTGCAATAATGGAAGTTTATGATGCTCTCTTTGATGCTCCTATTAGAAATGTTTTAGCAAGACATGAACAAGCAGCGTGTCATATGGCAGATGGTTATGCAAGAGCTACTGGAAAGGTTGGAGTTGTTGTAGCAACTTCCGGACCCGGAGCAACAAATTTAGTAACAGGACTTGCAACGGCATATATGGACTCAATTCCGTTAGTTGCCATAACAGGTCAGGTTCCAAGACATTATATAGGAACAGATGCTTTTCAGGAAGCTGATGTTATAGGAATAACAAGACCTATTACAAAACATAATTTTTTAGTTACAGATATAAAAGATTTACCTTTAATATTAAGGCAAGCTTTTTATATAGCAAGGACAGGAAGACCTGGACCTGTTTTGGTAGATATACCTAAAGACATAACTCAACAGGTATCAGAATACAGAATACCTACAGATGAGGAAGTTAAAGATTCATTACCGGGATACAATCCTCATACAGAAGGAAATCCAGTTCAGATAAAAAAAGCTGCAGAGTTGATTAGAAAGGCTACAAAACCTGTTTTATATGTAGGTGGAGGAGCTATACTTTCCGATGCTGCAGAAGAAGTTTATAAGTTAGCAAAACTTACAAACATCCCTGTTACAACTACAAATATGGGAAAAGGTGCTTTTCCCGAAGATGATCCACTTGCTCTGCATATGCTCGGTATGCATGGAACCTACTATGCTAATATGGCTGTTTACAATGCAGATTTACTTATAGCTATAGGGGCAAGATTTGATGACAGAGTCACCGGAAAGATAACGGAATTTGCACCAGAGGCAAAGATAATACATATAGATATAGACCCTGCTTCTATCAGTAAAACAATAACAGTTGATGTTCCTATAGTTGGAGATGTTAAAACTGTATTGAGAAAACTTATAAAAGAGCTTGAAAGTAAACCAGTTGAGTGGATTGCTGCAAGGGAAAACTGGTTAAAGCAGATTCAGGAGTGGAAAGAAAAACATCCATTAACATACAGAAAATCTGATAAGATAATAAAGCCACAGGCAGTTATTGAAGAGATTTATAATATTACAGGCGGAGATGCTATAATATCAGCTGGAGTTGGTCAGCATCAGATGTGGGCTGCAATGTTTTATAAATACAGATATCCAAGACAATTTTTAAACTCCGGAGGGCTTGGAACTATGGGGTTTGGCTTTCCTGCGGCTGTAGGAGCTAAAATAGGAAGACCAGAAAAAGTCGTTTTTGCAATAGAGGGAGATGGCTCATTTATAATGAATGTTCAAGACTTAGCTACGGCAGTTCAGTATAGGGTTCCTGTAAAGATAGCAATAATAAACAATGGTTTTTTAGGAATGGTTAGACAGTGGCAGCAGTTTTTCTATGATAGTAGATATGCAAGTGTATGTCTATCTGTACAACCGGACTTCGTTAAATTAGCTGAATCTTTCGGTGCTGTAGGATTAAGAGCAACAAAACCTTCTGAAGTACGGGAAGTTTTACTTAAAGCTATAGAGATAAATGACAGGCCTGTACTGATAGATTTTGTAGTTGACAGAGAAGAAAACGTACTTCCTATGGTTCCAGCAGGAAAAAGCTATAGAGAAATGATACTTACACCTAAGCAAAAATCAGAAGCAGAAACCATGTATTTGGTGGGGTAAAAATATGCAGGATATAAAAGTTGTAAAAACAAGACCAGAGCCAGAAAAAAAGGTAGGTAAACATATTATAACTGTAAAAGTTCAGCATAACTTTGGAGTACTTGCAAGAATTACAGGACTATTTGCAGGAAGAGGTTACAACATAGAAAGTTTAACTGTTGGTAGAACCCATGAACCTTCTATTGCCAGAATAACCATAGTAGTAGAAGGTGAGGAACGAGTAGTAGAGCAGATAATAAAACAGTTAAGAAAGTTGATAGAAACTTTAAAAGTAAGAGATATAACAGAACTTCCACATATAGAGAGAGAACTTGCTCTTATAAAGATTCATACTGAAAATGATAGAGCCAGAGATGAGATAATGAGATTAGTTAACATATTCAGAGGGAAAGTTGTAGATGTTTCTCAGGAAAGTTATACTGTTGAGATAACTGGAGATAATGAAAAGATAGAAGCTTTTATAGATTTAATAAGACCCTTTGGGATAAAAGAGATGGCAAGAACTGGAACACTTGCTATGGTTAGAGAATCTGCCGCATCTAAGGAGGGAGTTTTAGATTGAAGAGATTTTTAGCTATTTTACTTATCTCTTGTAATTTAACATTTGCTGGTGAAGTAGGTATAGCCAAAACTACTGTTGAAAACTTACCAGATACTTATGGACAAGAATTTACAGATTTTTTAGTTAAAAATACGGAAAATACAGAGTTATATAACGAATCTAAATCCTACAAATTTATAGTTTATCCATCAATAAATTGGGAAGGTAAAGGATATACAGTATGTTTTAAGGTTTATAGTAATAATAACCTCTATAGCTCAAGCTGTATAACTGCAAGTTATGCTGATGAAATCTATGATAGGTTAAAGATTATACTTAACAATGAGATAATAAAGATCAATAACATACCTCCTGAAAATTCAGCAATTAGTATAAATGTAGATAAACCTCTGAATTTTGATAGAGTAAAAGTTAGCTCTTTTAAAGGAGATAATCTTTTAAGGTATACACCTGTTTCAAAGAGTGCAGAAAACGGTAACGTAATCAGTATAGGTAATGGTGTTGTTAATTTAAACTCAATTTTACTTGGAGAAAAAGAAGCTGGAAGACTATTTAGGATAGTTTTAGAAAATAAAAAAGTTCAAAAAATTTTGATAAATTTAAAATATTAGGTTATCATATTAACAAAAATTAAAAGGAGGAAGAAATGGCAAAGGTTTACTATGATCAAGATGCTTCTTTAGATTACTTAAAGGATAAAACTGTTGCAATAATAGGTTATGGAAGTCAGGGACATGCTCATGCTTTAAATTTGAGAGATAGTGGTATAAAAGTAATAATAGGATTACTTGCTGGAAGTAGATCTATACCGAAAGCAAAAGCTGAAGGCTTTGAAGTTTATGCTCCAGACGAAGCTGCTGCAAAAGCTGATGTTGTTATGATTCTTACTCCGGATACAGTTCAACCTGCAATATTCCAATCTGCAATTTTACCCAACCTTGATGAAGGTAATGCCCTTGCCTTTGCCCATGGATTTAATGTCCATTTTGGGCAGATAGTTCCACCTGCTTATGTTGATGTATTCCTTGTAGCACCAAAGGGACCGGGACATTTAGTAAGATGGATGTATGAAGAAGGAAAAGGTGTTCCAGGATTGTTTGCTATACATCAGGATTTTACAGGAAAAGCAAGAGAAATAGCCCTTGCATATGCAAAAGGAATAGGATGTACAAGAGCCGGGGTTATAGAGACAACTTTCAAAGAAGAGACAGAAACAGACCTTTTTGGTGAGCAAGCAGTTCTCTGTGGGGGGGTAACTGCACTTATAAAGGCAGGATTTGAAACTTTAGTAGAAGCAGGATATCAACCAGAAGTTGCATACTTTGAATGTTTACACGAGTTGAAATTGATAGTAGACCTTATATACGAGCACGGAATATCCGGAATGAGATACTCTATATCTGATACAGCAAGATACGGGGATGTAACAAGAGGTAAAAGAGTTTATGAAGCCGTTAAACCTATTTATCAAAAGATACTCCAAGAGATACAAGAAGGTGAGTTTGCTAAAGAGTGGATACTTGAGAATGTAGGAAATAGACCACACTTTAACGCACTTGTTAAAAAGGATGAAGAACATCCTATTGAAAAGGTAGGAAAAGAATTAAGAAAAATGATGCCTTGGTTAGGGTCAAGAAAACTATAAAAAGGTTAAATTATGAATTTAACTTCCAAAAGAAAAAACATTAAGAAAGTATATGAACCACTTGGAGTCCTCCTTGCAAGGACTCCAATTACACCAAACATAATAACAATCATCTCTGTAATATTAGGTATAACAGCTGCTTTTTCATTCTTTAAAGAAAAGCCATTAGTTGGTGCTATACTGGTTTTTATGAGTGGTTTTTTTGACCTTCTTGATGGAGTAGTTGCCAGGGAGAAAGAGAGAGCTTCAAAATTTGGAGCAGTTTTTGACTGGCTTGCTGACAAGTTTGTAGATGGATTTTTACTATTTTTTATAGGTATAACATACTCAACTCCATATATTACAGCAATAGCTATAACTGTAAATATGCTACATACATTTATAAAACCTGTAGCTTATGCGGAGATAGGCTTTTCTTCCAGAGAGAAAGGGAAAATTGATGATCCTTTGGAAGGTATAGGCTTTTTTGGAAGACCGGAAACATTACTAACTATAGTTATATTTTCTATATTTGAATATTTTAAAATTTTTGGTGGACTTCAATTTGGTTTTATACTTATAACGGCTCTAACTACCCTTTCTTTGCTACAGAGAATATTCTATCTCTATATAAAATACAATAAAGATTACGATTAAAGGGAGTTTATAATGAAGAGACCTTATACCGTGATAGTTTCCGAAGTTACAGTTGATGGAAAGCTTACTCTTTCAAGGGGAAGGTCTTCTAAAGAGATAATGCAGTTTATGGATCAAGAGGCAAATAGATATCTCCATGAAACAAGAGCAAAGATGGACGGTATAATGGTTGGTGCAGAGACTATCAGAACAGATAACCCTTACCTTACTGTAAGGTATGTAAGTGGTAAAAATCCAACTAGAATAATACCTACAAAATCTGCAGACATTCCTTTGACGGCAAACATACTAAAAAAAGATGCCCCAACTATAATAGTCACAACAACATCTGCCCCACCAGATAAAGTAAATGCTTTAAAAGAATTTGTTGAGGTCATTTATATAGGAAAGGATGATGTTGATCTGATAGAAATGATGAATTTTCTGTATAACAGAGGTATTCGGAAATTAATGGTAGAAGGTGGTTCTACTTTAAACTGGAATCTTCTAAAACTTGGACTTGTAGATGAGATAAGGATAATACATATGCCATTTATAGTTGGTGGAGAAGATACACCTACATTTGTTGGTGGAGAAGGGTTTAAAGATTTGTCGGAAATTTTAAAACTTAAACTTAGAGCACACTTTTTGAGGGGCTCTCACCTTATAACAGAGTGGGAAGTTAGGTATGAAGGTTAAAGTTTTATATTTTTCATCACTTAAAGAGAAGATAGGTAAACCTTTTGAAGAGATAGATATAGAGGAAAGCTCTTTAGAAGATTTGAAGAGAAAAATAACACAGTTACATCCGGAGATTTCTGATTATCTAAATAAAATTATGTTTGCTGTTAATGAGGAGTATGTATCTACAGATATAGTTTTAAAAGATGGTGATACGGTAGCACTTATACCACCTGTCAGTGGCGGTTAGTAGATGAAGGCTGTTTTTTTAGATAGAGATGGTGTCATAAATGTAGATAAGGGTTATGTCCATAAGATAGAGGAGTTTGAGTTTTATCCAAATGTTTTTGAAGCTTTAAGAAAACTTCAAGATGCTGGATTTAAACTTTTTGTAGTCACTAATCAATCCGGAATAGCAGTAGGTTATTACACAGAAGAGGATTTTTTAAAATTAACTGACTACATGCTTAAAGAGTTTGAGAAAAAAGGTATTAAAATAGATAAAGTTTATTACTGCCCTCATCATGAAAATGGTATAGTTCCGGAGTATTCCTTTAAATGTGATTGTAGAAAACCGGAGAGTGGAATGATAAGGCAAGCCATAAAAGAATTCGGTATTGACCCAAAGAAATCCTTTTTAATTGGTGATAAAGAGAATGATATATTAGCAGCCCATAAAGAAAATATTAAAGCAATACTTGTAAAAACAGGTCAAGGTTTAAAATATATAGATAATACAACTGCAGACTATATTGCAGAAGATATTCTTGACGCAGTTGAAAACTTTATCCTGAAAGTTTAACCTTATTTCCGTAAGTAGTTCACTTTACTGCCCATTCTCTTATTTTCAAGAAAAAGCCGTTGATTTGTGATATCATTTATTAGTATTGTTGTAGGAGATACTATGCCTGTAAAAATAAAGGTTGAAGGCTTATTTAAAAAATTTGATAATAGGGAAGTTTTATACGACATAAACTTTGATGTAAAACAGAGAGAAGTTTTTGTTATTGTTGGTGGTAGTGGTAGTGGTAAAAGTACTATAATTAAACACATAATTGGACTTCTTAAACCAACTTCCGGGAAAGTTTTTGTAAACTCAACCGATATAACTTCTCTAAAAGATTCTGAGCTTATAGAGTTTAGAAAGAAGATAGGTTATCTCTTTCAGGAAGGAGCGTTGTTTGACAGTTTAAAAGTGTGGGAAAATGTGGGATTTTACTACCTTGAAAACACAAAGATGTCGGCGTCTCAAATTAGAAAACTTGCTACCGAAAAATTAGCTCTTGTTGGTTTGAAGGATGTAGAGGATCTCTATCCTTCACAACTTTCCGGAGGTATGAGGAAAAGGGTTGCCCTTGCAAGAGCTATATCTTACAATCCGGAGATTATTCTTTACGATGAACCTACTTCTGGATTAGACCCTGTAACATCTGCAATGATAGATAGGCTTGTTATAAAATTAAGGGATGAGATAGGAGTTACATCAATAGTAGTTACCCATGACCTTGAAAGTGCATTTTCAATAGCAGATAGGATTATGTATATACATAAAGGAAAAGTCATTGCAATAGGAACTCCGCAAGAGATAAAAAATAGTTCTAACCCTTATGTCCAACAATTTATAAACAGACTTCCAGATGGACCTATAACTCAGGAATTTTTTGAAGAGATAAAAACAAAAGGAGGCAGATAAGTTTGGATTGTCGATGGCAAGGTATAATTAATGCTTACAGAGAATACCTACCTGTAAATGATAATACTCCTATAGTTACATTACACGAAGGTAATACTCCACTTATAAAAGCTGATAATCTTTCAAAAGCTATAGCTCCAGATAAAAATTTACAAATATATCTTAAGTATGAAGGGCTTAATCCAACCGGCTCATTTAAAGACCGTGGAATGACTATGGCTATATCAAAAGCAAAAGAAAGTGGAAAAGAAGCTGTTATATGTGCTTCAACTGGAAACACTTCAGCATCTGCAGCAGCATATGCAGCAAGGGCTGGAATGAGAGCCTATGTTATACTTCCAAAGGGAGCTGTAGCTATAGGAAAGTTATCTCAGGCAATGGTTTACGGTGCAAAGATAATAGCTCTGATGGGAAATTTTGATGACGCTTTAACTGTAGTAAGAGAGATAGGAGAAAAGTATCCTGTAGAAGTAGTAAACTCTGTTAACCCTTATAGGATAGAGGGACAAAAAACAGCTTCATTTGAGATATGTGATTACTTAGGATACGCTCCAGATTTTCACTTTTTACCTGTTGGAAATGCCGGAAATATAACAGCATACTGGAAAGGATATAAAGAGTATTACCAAAAAGGTAAAGTTAAAAATACTCCCCGTATGATAGGTTTTCAGGCAGAAGGTTCTGCTCCAATAGTAAAAGGTTTTCCTATAAAAAATCCCCAAACGATAGCAACAGCAATAAAAATAGGAAATCCTTACAGCTGGCAACCGGCACTTCAAGCTGCAAAAGAAAGTAATGGGCTTATAGACGCTGTTTCAGATGAAGAGATACTGAATGCCTATAAACTTGTAGCATCTACAGAAGGTGTTTTTTGTGAACCTGCTTCCGCTGCATCAATAGCCGGAGTTATAAAATTAAATAAGAAAGGATTATTTAGAGGAAATGAAGTTATAGTTTGTACTCTTACAGGAAATGGTTTAAAAGACCCTGACACTGTAATTAAAGCAAGTGAAAAACCAGTGGAATTACCTCCAGATATAGAAGAAATAGCCAGATTTTTAGAGTTGAAATGAAAAAGGTTGTAGTTATAGGACTTGGAGCTGTTGGGACAGTTTTTGCAACCTTTCTAAAAAAGATTGGACATACAGTTTACGGAGTTGTAAAAGAAAATCAGTTAAAAAGTTTTAATGAGGGAATTTTAAAGGTTGACGGTATATGGGGAATCCATCAAGCAAAACTTGATAAAGTGTTATCTGATGTGAAACAGATTCAAGATGAAGATATAGATTTAGTTATAGTTGCAGTGAAATCTTATGACACAGAAGAAGCTTCCAAAAGTATAAAAGATATCATCAAAGATAAAACAGTTGTTTTACTAACACAAAATGGTTATGGCAACTACGAAAAAGCTTCAAAGTATATCCCTAAGGAAAAAATACTGTTAGGTAGAATTATATTTGGTTCAAAAGTAAATAGTCCCGGATATGCTACTGTAACGGTAAATGCAGACGATGTTAGGATAGGACATCCAGAAAATCTTCTTCAAGAGAATGAAATAGTAGAAACTGTATGTTTAATAAAACACAGTGGAATACCTGCATCTTACAGTAAAGAAATTTATAAAGTTTTGTGGGACAAAATTCTCTATAACTGTGCATTAAATCCATTAGGTGCAATTTTACATAAAAGATATGGAGAGCTTGCAGAAAATTCTGATACTGTGAATATAATGAATACAGTAATAGAAGAGATATTCAAAGTATGTAAATTCAACAATATACCTCTAAATTATAAATCAGCCCAAGAGTATATAGAACATTTTTATAAAAATCTTATACCTCCTACAAAAGCCCACTATCCATCTATGTATTATGATTTAAAATCCGGTAAAAAAACAGAGATAGACGCATTGAACGGTGCTATAGTTGATTTAGGTAAAAAGGTTGGATATATTCCGGTGGTAAATTTAACACTTACCACCATTGTTAAAAATTTGGAAAAACTCAGAGAATTTTCTGAATAATATTTGTTTGAACTATTCCTAATATTCCACTGATAATTATATGGAATATGACAACTACTATTATAAATTGGAAATTTTTAGAGTTTTCCGAAGGAATGTTGAGAACTTTCTCTGCTCCTATAAACAATAGATAGTAAGTATAAAAAGTTGCTACAAATACAATAAATGTAGTGATTGGAGAATTAACCATATTAAATAAGCCGGCAATCCATGTTGGTATCAGAGAAAAAACTGTCAAAGTGAAGGTAGCTCTCTGATTTATTATATTACTTCCAAAAGACCTTCCAAAGAAAAACACTATACCGTTTAGTATAACAGGTCTTAAAAGTTCAAAAATCCAAATAATGCCAATAAACATAAAGATTTTACTAAAATCATCTGAAGATAACATATTTAGAATTTTGTTCATGTATTCAATAGTTCCTTTGTCTGCCTTAGGGTCGTTTTTTAAGTAATCTATAAACTGATTTATCCCGTGAATATATGTAGATTTTAAAACTGTAAATCCTATTAGATAGCCTAAGGGTGCAAGAAGAGAGAAAGGTAAAACTATCTTTAACCACAATTCCCAAAAACTAAAGTTCAAATCTTTTAAAACAGCTATATTCTCTTTTGGGTTAATATATATTTTTAAAAATCTCTCCATATTTTACTCCTCTATTCTATATAATACTCTATCTTATCATAAGATGGTATAATTTTTAAAAACTTTTCAAGGAGTTGTAGATGCAGGAGTTAAAAGATTTAATTTTAGAGGCTTGGGAAAATAGAGACTTTCTTAAAGAGAGAAAATATAAAGATGCTATTAGGGAAGTTATTGATTTACTAGATAATGGGAAACTTAGGGTTGCCCAGAAGGTAAATGGAGAGTGGATAGTTAATGAATGGGTAAAGCAGGCTATTCTTCTTTACTTTCCTATTCAGGATATGCAAGTTATGGAAGTTGGACCTTTTGAGTATTACGATAAGATACCTTTAAAGAAAAATTGGAAAGAGAGAGGTGTAAGAGTAGTTCCTCCAGCAACTGCAAGATATGGAAGTTATATTGAGCCGGGAGCAATTTTAATGCCTTCTTACGTTAATATAGGAGCTTATGTCGGAAGTGGAACTATGGTTGATACATGGGCAACAGTAGGCTCATGTGCTCAAGTAGGTAAAAATGTCCATCTTTCTGGAGGAGTGGGACTTGGTGGTGTTTTAGAACCTCCTTCTGCAAGACCTGTAATTATAGAGGATAACTGTTTTATAGGTTCAAGATGTATCATAGTTGAAGGTGTTATTGTTGAAGAAGAGGCTGTTTTGGGAGCTAATGTTGTTATAACGGCTTCTACAAGGATTATAGATGTGTCCGGAGACGAACCTGTTGAGTATAGAGGAAGAATTCCAGCAAGAAGTGTTGTTATTCCAGGTACTATAACTAAAAAATTCCCTGCTGGAGAATATGGGGTTCAGTGTGCTTTAATAATTGGTAAAAGAAAAGAATCTACAGATAAAAAAACTTCCCTAAACGAAGCCCTAAGAGAGTTTAACGTTTCTGTTTAATGAATATTGAGCGTAAGAACTGATTTATAATAATTCAAATGAGGACAGTAAAAAGGAAACTGATAAAAGAGAATACGGAAGAGTTATAAAATTTTTTAAAGACATTATATTAGGGAGGCTTTTGGTATGTATAAAGATTAATATTTTTTGGTTTTTGTATCATATTCTTTTAATCCGATAGAACAATGTTAACTTCATAAACACCTCATTCTTTTTCAAAAATAATAAAAAATATTGTCATCTGCTCCACCTGACTTTTTGAGTCGGGAACCTTACCCACGAGGGTATCACGGGCGGTATCTATACTGCGTTTGGTTTCAGCGTCTAACATGGCTTCTCCTTTTTTCATTTTTAATGACTCATAACAAACTGTGTAGACGTCCATATGATTCTAGTTATGTTCTTAGAAAATTCAGTTTCAATTAAATTGGATTCTTTGGATAGTTATAGTAACGTTCTATTCCTCTCTTTGTTTTGAATCATTGTATTATTTTTGGATGCCAATTCTAGAAAATATCTGTAACAAGAGATAAAATTCCTATTGTTTTTTCTGTTTAATTTTATACAAAAAGACGAGGATTTCTGCCACGGCTTTGTATAGCTGTGGTGGGATTTCTTCATCTATTTCTAAAGTAGATAAAACTTCCACAAGATCAGAATCTTCTTTTATATAGACTCCATTTTCTTTGGCTACCTCTATTATCTTCTCAGCAATTTTCCCTTTTCCTTTTGCTACTACCTTAGGGGCCACATCCTTAAATCTTTCATATTTCAAAGCAACTGCTTTTTTATTTTCCATCTAAATAACCTTGTCAATACTTTCCGGAACATAGTTTATAACTTCTATATATCCTATATTTAACCCTTCTTCTTTCAATCTTTGATATAGATTTATCTTTTCATTTGCTATTATATTACGTAAATTTTGATTTTCAACTGCTAATGTTATATTTATCTTCTCTTTTTGGTATGATGTGATTACTGATAATTTACCATCTTCAAAATCAAGGTTAATAATAAAGTAATAACTCTTTTCATTATCGTTAACCGATTTTTTATATTTAAAGGTTGAATTTTTCAAATTTTCCCAGTTTATAGGTAAAAATCCGTAAAAACTTTCTGTTATTAGGCTAAGTTCCTGTGCAGTTTTAATCTGTTGTTGCATATCTTCTTTTAGTTTCATATCAGATGATATTGATTGATAGCTGTTTATAACCGCTTTTATTTTCTCTTTAAACTGATCATCCTCTGTTAATTCTAACAATGTTTGATAGTCTTGAGATTTGATGTTTTCAAAAAATTTAAATATCTCTTTGTTCACATTTTCTGGTAATATCTCATTTATTTGAAGTTGTGTCATATTTGATTTCAAGCTGTTTATTAATCTTTTTTGAAAGTTTTTGTCATTTAGGATATTTATTATATCTTCTAACTTTTTGTAGTTATTTATATCTGTTGACTGTAGTATCTCTAATAGATTATCCTTTATGTTTGTAGGTAAATTTTCTATGTATGTTTTTAAATTTTCCATATTTTTATACAAACTCAAAAGTTTGCTTTCAAAAAATATTCCAGAGTTTTCAATGGCTTTTTTTAGTGTTTCCGCTGTTAAGTTTTTTGGATTTATAGCTGTTTCTAACTTTGGAAGTATTTCTGAGATACTGTTTTTAAGCTGATTTTGAAGGAAGTTTATAACTTCTTTTTGAGTTTTAGCTGGAAGTTTGTCAAAACTTAAAACTAAAAGCTCTGGATTTGTCTGTAAAATCTGGTTTATATTTTGAGAAATCTGTGGTTGTTTCGATTTAATGTCAACAATCTGGAATCTAACTAAATCATCTTTTAACTCTAATACCTTTAAAAGTAGCTGATTCTCTTTTGTAAGAGGAACTTCTGTTTTTACCGTTACATAACTATCTTTTATCCTTAAAACTATACCTCCAGAAGGAAGGACATCAACTACATCAGCTCTAACTGTTTCTCCGGTAGAGAGAGGAATGGAAGCCCCTAAGGGCTTCACAATATTGAAAAATTCTACATTTTGCCAAACCGGCTTAAAGTTAATCATACATTATAAACATTTTTTGAGAACAATTTTATACTTATCCATTAAATTACAAAAATCTTGTTTTTTCTCTTTGTATAGAGGTTCTAATTCTTTACTATCCAATAGTTTTTTATCTTTGAATCCGTATTTTAATGCTTTATCCAATGCGTCAAGTGCAAGGTCAAAATCTTTTTTAGCAGTATAGGCTACAGCTCCTGAGAAATGTAAAAATCCATCGTTTCCAGCTACTTCAACACCTTTCTTGTATGTATCTACAGCAAAGTTTAAATTCTTTTTCAAGATATAGGCTTGAATTAAATTAGCATAAGCTAAAGGACAGTTAGAAGCTTTACTAGCTGCTTCAAACTCCTTTATGGCATTATCATAGTCTTTATTATTTACAAATTGAATACCAAGTTGTATATGAGAGTTTGAATCCTGAGAACAGTAACCTTTAGAAGAAGTTTGACTATTTGTTTCAGAATCAGAGCTAATACAATAAATATCCATACCCATTTTTTCAGCTTTTGTTATCTCTTTAGGGTCTATTTTAGCTTCATATTTGGATAATTTAGACTTCCATATCTCTTCTGGAGATTTACCAGACAACCAATTTTGCCAAGATAAAGTAAATTCCTTTAAGCCGGCATCTGTATATACATATACCTTTATATCTCCAGGTTTAACATTTATGTTGTTTTTCTTTAGCTCATTTAAATATCCTTCAAAAAGCTGGTATCCATTTCCACCAGCTAAAAGTACAGACCTTTTTTCTCCTTTTTGATCTTTGTTTACTTTTACTTTACATTCAGATGCAGAAACTGAAAAATTTAAGGCTGTTAAAACTCCAGTAAGTAAGATAACTTTTTTTAACATCATTATTCCCCCTTTTTTAGATTATTCAAATATTTTTCTATACTTTCTACAATAATTTTACAATCATTTTCAATTTCATTTTTTATATTTTCACTACATTCATTTAACAAATACTTATCTTTATTTTGGCAATGCATCTTTGTAGCTATCGCTCTAAGATATATCCTTCTATATTCTATTAAATCTTTAAGTTTGTGTACACTGTATTCTCTAACTCCCTCTAATGTTGCAACCATCAATCCGAGGATAACTGTAATTGAGAAAACTAATACATCTATTCCTTCTTCATCGGAAATTGACCTTACTGTTGCAACGAATATTATGAGAATTATTCCGACTAAACCTAAAAATACCTTCATAAAATTCTGCTTTTCAACTCCTTCACTACTTTGACTTACATTTCTGTGTTCACTAACATAAAACAAGAACTCTAACCATTGTCCTAGTAAAATACCTCCTATAGCTAACATAAAGGCAAAAAGTATAATAATAGGATTAAACCCTCCGCCATAAAGAGACTGAACTACTAAGATGGAAGTCTCTAATAAAATACCTATAATCAAAGCTATAAGCCATCTTTTAGGGTGTGTCCTATTATATTCAGCTTTTAAATCATTTAAACCTTTATATTTATCTAAGATTTTTTCAAGTTTATTTATTTCATTAAAAGTAAAGTAAATCTTTAATTTATTGCAATAGTCAGATTTTTCTGCTTCAGAACTTCCAGAACTTGGTTTTTTGTTTGTAATAACTTTTTCTTCTACTTTTTTAAAGATTTGATCATCACCGAATATATCTACTCCTGGTTCCAAATTTTCATAATCGGCTCTCGTTCCAAATGTTAGTTCCTGCCCCCTTTTTTCTCCTAATCCAAACATCTTCTACACCTCACTTTTATTTTTTTATTTAAAGATTAGAATCTTCCTCTTTTTTTATTAGTGAGTTTTTAAATAAAAGAGGGCTTTGACCTTCCTCGCTACATTTAACACCAGTTCCACTTCTGCTTTCTTTTATTTTCCTACAACTTTCTCCTGATGTTTCTTTTATAATTTTTAAAGTATTGTTATAATTTCTATCTATATTATAACTGTTCTTTGGTAAATTTTTATAGAAGTAATAGCTAAAAACTCCGTACTGTTTTCCGTTAAATTCGGTCTGCATCGACAACTGTTCTCCTGATGCAGAGGATAGATATATCATAGGATTTGGGTATATACTTGTAAGATATGTTGCGACATTTTTATCTGGAGTGTAAACATCATCTGATTTTATATTTTCAATAGCTTTTTTTAGTGCAATTCCACTGTAGCAAACATCTAAATTTGAGATAAACTTAATTTTTTTATTTGATGCAATTAATCTTGGAATTATATCCTCATTAAGAGTTATAGAGTTACTTAACATATTACACATTTTTTTTGCAGTTACAAGTATATCTCTGAAATTTTTGTCTATTTTATCGTTATTTTTACTCAAGGTATCATCTATAGTATTACAGGAAGATGATTTTTCCAAAGATGTATCATATAGAACTATACCAGTTTCCCCTTTAGGATCTTTTGGTGCACCATGGGTTGAAGCATAGAAATATAAAATTCCACCATCTTTTGGTATTTTGGCTATAATTTCATCTAATGTTCTTAATACATTATCTTTAGTAGCTTTTTCATTTGTGAGTATATTAACTTCGTAACCTCTCTTTTGTAAAGTATCTCTTACAAGTTCAGCGTCATTTAAAGGGGCATCACCTAAGGATGCTCCAGGTATATACTTAAATTTTCCTACGGCAACGATCAGTGCGTATTTACTACTTTTATTACTTCCTACTTTTTGTAAGGTATTGAACTCATATATCTTACACTTCTCTTTATCTTCAGTATTATCCGAAAAGAGAGCTATAAAACATCTCTCTATATTTCTAATCCTAATATTCGTATCAAATGTGTCAAATACAGGAGAAACTCTGTTTACTCCGACTATACTTTGAACTATCATATAAGCCGATAAAAATTGGTCATAATCTTTATACTCTCCTTTTAATCTTAAAACTCCTGTCTTGCTATCCTTTTCTATACATCTATATTTGCCATTGTCTCTATCCTGAACTGTTCCGCAATCAACACCTATCTTTTCTAATGCTTCAGATATTTTTGATAATTCACCATCAATCTGAAAGGATTTAGATGTTTGGATTAGAGAAATAACTAAAAGGAAAGAAATTAACTTTTTCACTGCACTACCCTCCACTCAACACTCTTCTCTTTTAAAATACTGTTGTGAATTACCTTAAAAACTGCCTTGTAGTTGCCGGGTGGTATAGATTTGCAAACTGGTATTACCATATAGTCAGAGTATTCCCCTTGAGGTAGAGATATAAAATCTTTTAATGTTCCTACAAACTTTTCATCTTTGTATATGTCTACTAAATAGTTAATGTCTACCGATTGATTTTCATCTAAATCCTTTGCTTGAATTCTTAGAAGAATAAGTATATATTCCCCGCGTTTAAATTCTTGCTTAGGTTTAAATGATGGATCATTAATTTCTATTTTTGTTACTTCAAATATTGGTGGGTCTCCAGGAATTTTATTCCTTGGTGTAGCTATTAGTTTATTGTTTTCTATTCTACCTTTTGCTAACCCTGCTACTGTACCTACTATTGTACCAACTATACCTCCAATAACGGCACCTTTACCTTTATCTTCACTTAAAATTGCACCTGCTGTTGCACCTACTGCTGCACCTACTGCTGCACCAGGTAATACAGGATCACGATAACTCTCTGTTATAGTCTTTTTGGGAGAATTTTCTAACATTGAGTTACAATCTAAATTTGAAGGTTCCGCAAAGCTATTAGCTATAGTTATAAAAATCATAAATGTTGCAACTATAATTATATTCATGGCACTTTACCCAATGATTGTTAATGCTACATATGTTTTATCTTTAAAACTGCAATAATAGGCTTAACACTGTTATTACTAATTTTCTTAATTGAATAAATGGTGTTGTCTTCAAACTTTACATTTGAATAATTTGATGAGTTAGTAGCTATAATATCCCTTGAAGTTATCATTGCTACCTTTCCGTTGTTTTGTTTATACTCAATACCTTCATCTTTTATGCTACAGCTTGGAAGAGCTTGAGCATAACTGCTATTTACTACTGCAGAAGTATTTTCATTTGAAACCACAGTTATATCTCTTGAAGCAACTTTTTGTGTATCACTTTTTTCAGGATTACAAGGGTGAAATACAAATTCTAATGTTTCTATTCCTTTTTTATTTACAAGCTGAAATTCACCTTCTTTAGGAAATTTAGCTGCCGAAAAACCAGGAACTTCATATGTTCCCAGATTATTTATCCTTTTATCAGGAGTTATATTGTAAATCTCTACATAGCCAGGTAAATTAGTTTCAAATTTAACTATAAATCTATCTCCAGATTTGAAGGTGTATTTAGATGGATTGACAGGTGTTAAAGAGTTATTTTCCTCTACTTTTAGAACCTGTATAGATAATCCTGCTGGTATTTTTTGTTTTAAACTGGAATTAGAATTTGTTATTTTTTTAGCTGTAGCTGCTTTTTTGCTTTCTTCATTTCCTTTTTGTTCAGTTTTCTCAATAACACTACCGGCTGTGCTCATAAAGATAGCCCTTGTGCTTGTTTCTGTAGATAAGGCACTATAAACTGGAAAAGCTATCGCTGAGATTAAAACCAGTCTTTTAATAGTTCTTTTCATCTTAAAAACCTCCTTTAAAAATATTTTTTAACTTCCTTACTGGTTTATTGGGTGAATATCTGTTATTTCCAAGTTATTTACTTTGTTTGAACCGCTACTAATCTCCTTTACTACGTACTCAATCATAAGCTTTTTATTTTCTATCTCTACAGTAGCATTACATTTATTTTTTCCATCTCCCAAATTTAATGGTTCACCTATTTCAATTATATTTACGTTTATATTAGGTACCTCACCTGGTGTAAATAGATTGAGTAATGAAAGTCCTAAAACTATTTGTTGTTTAAGTTGATTTTTTACTTCTTCTTTTGAACAAGGATTACTTGAAAATTTGTCACAGCTACTGCTTAGGATTAAGAAGGACAGAGCTAAAATGTATATTTTTTTCATTTTAATTTTCCCCCTATTTAATAGATTATAATTAACAATTTTAGGGTACTAAAAAATCTTTGTCAAGATCTTTGTTTACTTTTCATTTTCTTTTGCCCTTGGATAGGAACCAAGTATTTTGAAAAATGGAACAGATTTTTGTAGATCTTGAAGGGTTTTTCCGACTTTTTCATCTTCTATATGTCCTTCTATATCTGTAAAGAAGATGTAATCCCATGCTTCCTTTTTTGATGGTCTTGATTCTATTTTTGTCATATTTATTCCATTTTTGTAAAAAGGTTCTAAGGCTTTATACAATGCTCCGGCTTCATTTCTAACAGAAAATATGAAGGATGTTTTATCGTTTCCAGTTGGTTTTGGAATTTCATTACCTATAACAAGAAATCTTGTGTAGTTAAAAATATGTTTGTCTATCTTCCTCTCTAATATATGTAATCCGTAAACTGTTGCAGCAGATTCACTTGCTATTGCTGCTGCTTCATAATCATCTTTTGCAATCTCTGCTGCCTTTGCAGTACTTTCTACTTCTATAAGCTGAGCATGGGGCATATTTTTAATTAACCAATCTCTACACTCTGCTATACCAAATTTATGGCTATATATTCTCTGTATCTGATTTTTATCTGGATTTATACTCATAAGATGAAGGGATATCTCAAGTATTATCTCTCCTATTATTTTTAGGTCATAATCTAAAAACATATCAAGAGTGTAATTTACAACTCCCTCTATTGTATTTTCAACTGGAACAACACCAAAATGGACTTTTTTCTTTAAAATCTCTTCAAAAACATCTTTGATGGTTGATACTGGAACATGCTCAACAGAGCTTCCAAAATACTTTAAACTTGCCTGATGTGTGAAGGTAGCTTTTGGTCCAAGGTATGCCACTTTAATATTTTCTTCTATGCTTCTACAAGCAGATATTATCTCTCTGAATATATGCTGTATAACATCATTAGATAAGGGTCCTTTATTTAGTTTCTCTAATCTATCAAATATCTCTTTTTCTCTACTTGGCACAAATATAGGTAGGTTATGTTTTTTCTTTATTTCTCCTACTTCCTTTGCAAGCTCTGCTCTTTTGTTGATAAGTTCAAGTAAAGTCCGGTCTATTTTATCAATCTCTTCTCTTAATTTTTTTAACTCTCTTTGGTATTCCATTTATCTGCTCTCTTTCAATTTTTAACTCTATATTATAACAAGTGATATAATAACAGATAAAACCATCGTTGGAGGATTTCTTATGAAGAAGAGTTTATTAGTTTTTACTGCTCTATTTTTTGCTTCAGGATATGGATTTGCTGAGAATTTATCTGTTGATGAGAAGATTTTACAGCTTGAAACTAAGATAAGGGAACTTGAAAAAAGAGTGGAGGCTTTGGAGAAAGGTTATACTTCTCAAAATCTATCTCAACCAGCCAAACAACAATCTACAGTAAAGAAAACACCTCTTTTAAAGGAAGGAGTACCTCCTATTGAATATACTTTGTTAGAGAAGAAATTTCACAAGACAGAAAATAGATTAGTTGAAAGAGATGATAAAATCTGGCTTATTTTTAACTTTACTAATAACTTTTCAAAGCAGATAGATGTTATCTATGGAGAACTTACTATTTATGATAAAAATGGTAACCAGCTTTTAAATAGACCAATAAAAATATACAAACCATTGGATTTCTTTAGCTCCGGAAAGATTAAACCTGGAGAAACTTTCAGAAGAACAATAGAGATTATATATGATGAAGATATTCCATCTTTAAGGTATATTAAGGATGCTCCTTTATCAGACTTAAAAGTGGAACTTAAATTTAATAAAGTAGAGTTTAGTGATGGATCTGTAGAATTTTTGGATTGAGTAAAGTCATAGATTTATTGAGAATTATTACTGATAATATATAAACGATAACTTAATGAGGTATAAACCATGGCAGACCAAGAGAAGGAACAGACCACCTTAAATTTATATATACAACAAATGGCAAAACATCCTATGCTAACTCCTGAAGAAGAGAAGGAGTTGGCTATTAGGGCAAAAAAAGGAGATAAGGAAGCTTTAAAGAAGCTTGTAGAAGGTAATTTAAGGTTTGTTATATCTATTGCAAAGAACTTCATGGGGTGGGGTGTTCCTCTTACCGATCTTATAGCAGCTGGAAATCTCGGACTTTTAGAAGCTGCAAAAAGATTTGATCCAGAAAGAGATGTTAAATTTATCTCCTATGCTGTCTGGTGGATAAGACAGGCTATAATGCAAACTATATTCCAACAGACGGGAGCTTTAAGAATACCTATAAAAGAGTCTATCTTTATAGCTAAGGTAAAGGATGCTTATGAAAAATTGAAAGAAGAACTTGGAAGAGAACCTACAGAAGAAGAGATAGCTCAAAAGTTAAAAACTTCTGTCAAAAAGGTGAAGAATGCTCTATTTATAGTTAGAATGCCTGTATCCCTTGATATGCCTCTTGGTGAAGGTGAAGAAGATTTTACTATGCTAGATATACTTTCAAAGAAAGGAACGGAAGATATAGAGAGAGACCTTATTCAGGAAACTTTACATAGAGATATAGAAAATATGTTAAATGTCCTTGATGAAAGAGAAAGAGAGATTATAAAAATGAGATTTGGACTTGAAGAAGATGAAGAAGTTAAAACATTAGAAGAAGTAGGTGAAAAACTGGGAATATCCAGAGAGAGAGTAAGACAACTTGAACAGAGAGCTCTAAAAAAGCTTAAAAATATTGCAATGAAAAAACATCTAAAAGACTTTTTATCTTAAATGTTTACTGAAAAATTCTACGGAAGATTGATCTTTTAAAAGTTTGCCGTTTTCAAAGGTCAGTATTCTGTCACACATTTTTAAAGTAGATAATCTGTGGGCTATTATGATTAGAGTTCTATCTTTAAAATGATTATAAATCTGATTTATAACTTCTTCCTCTGTTTTTGGATCTAAAGCTGATGTACCTTCATCTATAATTACTATCTCTGGATTTTTTAGATATATCCTTGCAAGGGCTATTCTCTGTCTTTCTCCTCCCGATAGATTACTTCCCCTTTCTCCAAGTACCGTATCTAAACCATTTGGTAAATTTAAAACAAAATCAGCTTTTGCTTTAATAAGAGCGTCAATTATCTCATTATCTGTAGCATCTGGTTTTGCTATCAGTAAATTGTTTCTTACAGAATCGTTAAATATAAACACATCTTGTGATAGGACACCTATTTTATCTCTTAATGTTTTTATGTTTATCTGCCTTAACTCTTTATCGTCAAAGTATATAAAACCTTCGTAGTTATCGTAAAGTCCATAGATAAGCTTTATAAAACTACTTTTTCCAGAACCAGTATGTCCCACAATTCCTATTTTTTCACATTTTTTAATAGTTGTATTTATATCAGTAAGGATATAGTTCTGATTTATTTTTAGAGATACATTTTTAAACTCTATCTTTTCTCTAAATTCCTCAAAATCTACTCCTTCCTCTTTCTCTGTGGATATAGATAGAATATCCTTTATTCTCAAAACTACTGGAGTTAGGACTTTAAACTGCATGGCTCCCCTTTGAAGAGTTTGTAGAGAGTTTACCAGTATTAAAAGAGCCGATAAAAATGAGAAAAAGTCTCCAGTAGTGATTCTACCGTTTATTATACTTATACCACCATAGAGAATTATTCCGGCAACACCTAAATACGATGCAATCTCAAGAGATGACAGATAAAGAACATCATAAAGGGCATTTTTTCTTTGACTTTTAAATAGATTTTCATTTAGTTTTTGGAATATACTCTCTATAACTTTTTTACTAAAAACTTTTATAGTCTCAAAACCTGATAATGTTTGATTTACTATTTGAGTATAATCTGCAAAAGATTCCTGAACTTTTTGAGAGTATTTTTTCCTTTTATTTCCAAAGTAGTTAAAAGAGATAGCAAATATAGGTGTTGCTATCAGAAATATAAGAAAAAGTCTGTAATCTCTGTATATTAGAACTACTACCATACCTACAACTGTAAATAACTGTGTTATAAAATCAACTCCAACCAATACCATAGAGTTTCTAAAGGCATCTAAATCATTAGTTGACCTGCTTAAAATATCTCCAAACTGTCTATTTTGAATTTCTGAATATTTCCCGTTTATTAATTTTGAAAAAACCTCTTGTCTGATTTCTTTTAAAACTTTAAATAAAGCGTAGGGATATACATACTCTTTTAAAATAAAACCTATCTGTTTAAGAAAAGCCAAAGATAGAATTATTATAAGGATAAGTTTTAATTTTTCTAAATTCTTTTCTATAAAAACCCTGTCTATGATATCTTTAACAAGGTATGTTAAGCCTGCCAGTGAACCTGCTTCTATTAAACTTCCCAAAAGAGCTAAAAATATATATAACTTATACTTTTTAAATCTTTCAAAGATAAATTTTACTGCCTCTATCTCACTACCTCTGGTAGTATTTTTAAAAATCTATTTATCACTTTCTCTTTAATGTAATTTTCTATGAATTCCCTGTATCCATTTTCTTTTATAAACTCAAAAAGATTCTTATTTTCAATTACTTTTATTATATTTGATACAACACAATTTATGTCAGCAACATTACATATAAATCCGGTCTCTCCATCTTTTACGAGATACTTTAAATTTTCAACATTATAAACTATGACTAAGTTTTTTGTAGCAAAACCTTCTATGACAACTCTTCCAAAACTTTCTTCACCTTTTGACAGGGCAAGTAAAATATCAGATGCTTTTAAAAATATATGGGGAGTATCTGTTTTATCTGTAAAGATATATCTATCTGATATATCATTTTCCTGGACCATTTTTTTTATCTTTTCAAGGTCTCTTCCATAGCCTATAACTAAAAATCTGAATTTTTTTGATTTTTTTGCAAGTATATTTGAAATGTTATAAAAATCGAATATACCTTTTCCTTCAGCCACTTTTCCTAAAAATGAGATAACAATTTCGTCATCTCCTATATTTAATTTTTTTCTTATCTCTCTTTTTTCTTCAGGATTAAAATTAAAT
The DNA here is from genome assembly GCA_041287495.1 of Hydrogenothermaceae bacterium. Classification (GTDB taxonomy): domain Bacteria; phylum Aquificota; class Aquificia; order Aquificales; family Hydrogenothermaceae; genus JAOABC01. The sequence continues at coordinate 1,321 of JBEULE010000016.1, read as the reverse complement.
TTTTCTTCATCTATAAAGTTAGGTAAAACTTCTATCTTACTTTCTTGGACTGAGTCTAATATTAATCTCCTTTTAGAACTTTCACTGACTGCTATGATTTTATCTACATTTGGGAATATGAATTTTTTTATAAAGAATGGTTGTCTGTTTAACATATGCCGAAATAATACCACTTTACTACCGGCAAATTTTCCAGCTAAAAATGTGTTTATATACTCATTACCATTGTTACCTATAATTACATCTGGTTTTATCTGTTTGGCTAACTTTATAAGCTTAAATGTGTTTAAAGGTGAAAACTCTGATTTAAGTGTTATATAAAACTTGTTTTTATTGGATGTGTGCTTGTCAACATAACTTCCTTTTGCAACTGCTTTATATATCTGTATATCAGGTATTTTTTCAATAGCGTTTATAAAGTCTATGGAATGAGCCTCTGTCCCACCTGGATTTGGATTAGGATTTGCATTTATCCACAGAATCTTCATTTTATTACCTTAAATATAAACTGTGGTAGTATCATATCTCCAAAAACCGTTATCCTCTTTATCTGAAAAGGGTCATCTTTTTTTTCAAAACTACCACTTTCTGTTGTAAATGCAAATCTGTATCCGGATTCTTCAACTAAATCTCTTATCTCTCTATTATAATCTCCGTAAGGATAACAGAAAGATTTTATCTCTACACCTAATCTGTCTTCTAATATTTTTTTTGAACTCTCTATCTCTTTTTTTGCTTCTTTCCTATCTATTTTTGTTAAAAATGGATGAGTTAATGTATGGGAACCAATCTCTATTCCTTCTTTATGAATATACTCTATATCCTTCCAATCCATAAGATACTTTTTTACATTTAACTTTTCCCAGTCCCATTTATTATAACTTCCCACTAAATTTACCACTATAAACACAACTGCTTTAAAATTATACTTTTTCAGTATAGGTAGAGCATTTTCCATAAAATCCTTATATCCATCGTCAAATGTGATAACTATCTCTTTCTCTGTAAAGTTTATACTGTTTAAACTTGGTGTTTTATAGTTTAACATTTTTAAAGCTTTAAGTTGTCTATCAAATTTTGAAGACTTTACGTATAAGGTTTTAAGTTTTGCTTCTTTTGGTGGATTGCCTATATTGTGATAGGTTAAGACTTTCAACTTAACTCCATAGATGATATTTTCATCGAATATTATATATTATTTGGTAGTATTTACCCTAGTTTCCAATTCAATATCTAATAATAATCATATTAATTGATCTTTACTTAAAAAGTCTCCTATAAGTCTGCCACAGCCCACAAGTATACCACGGTTTAGCAAAAT
>JBEULE010000015.1:0-2938 GCA_041287495.1 Hydrogenothermaceae bacterium | reverse complement strand
GAAGAAAGTTTCATAAGATTTTTAAATCCTGTTTTATCCTTTGCATGTAAAATTAGATGGTAATTTTTATCAGTCAATATATCATCAGAACCTTCTCCTTTTTTTTCAAATCTGTTGTTAGTAAAGTAGGCTTCCATACCTATTATCGGTTTAACCCCTACCTTCTTCATCTCCTGATAAAACTCAATGGAGCCAAATATATTTCCGTGGTCTGTTAAAGCTACTGCTTTGTATCCATACTCCTGTGCTTTCTTTGCAAGGTCCTTTATCTTTATAGCACCGTCAAGTAAAGAATAGTGAGAATGTAGATGTAGATGAACAAAATCCTTTGACATTTATCTCACCTTTTCCGATATAATTTTAAGGATAAAAATTATACCAGTTTCGCTTTTATGATAAAATGTAATTCAAAATAAATAATAATAAAAAGGAGAAAAACGATGAATAACAGGAAGGACAAACTTATTCAAGAGTATATCCATGACCCTTACTTCACAAAGGAAAAGTATCACGACCCATCTGTATGTGAAAAGTGTGGAGTTGTTTTCCATGATGGCATATTTGAGTGGATGGAGACAGTTCCTAAAAACGCTGAAAAAATGATATGTCCTGCATGTAGAAGGATAATGGATAACTACGAAGGTGGAATTGTTTATTTAAAAGGTTCTTTCCTTGAAAAACATAAAGATGAGATAATGAACTTAATAAAGAATGTAGAAGAAGAAGAGGTAAGATACAGACCACTTGAAAGGATAATTGATATAAAAGAAGAAGATGGACAGATTGTAGTAAGGACAACTTACGAACATCTTGCAAGAAGAATAGGAGAGGCAGTCCATAGAGCTTATAAAGGAGACCTTAAACTCAACTATCCTGAAGGTTGGAAATATGTAAGAGTTTACTGGGAGAGGAATTGATAAACTGTGAAACAAGATAGGGCTCTCTATAAGAAGAGTATTAAAAATTTACCAAAGGAAATTTTACCAAGAGAAAAGGCATTAAATTACGGGGTAGAATCACTTTCAGATGAGGAGTTGCTGGCTCTATCCTTAGGTTCTGGAACAAAAGGTTTAAACGTTTTAGGGCTAGCAACTAAAATTTTAGATGGAAAAGGTATAGACCATCTGGCAAATCTTAAATTTCAAAATATTCAAAAGATTAAAGGTATAGGAAAGGCAAAAGCTTTAAAAATACTGGCAATAGGTGAGATGATAAGGAGAGCTCAAAACCCTCAAGAAAAGGAGAAGATATTAAGTGTTGATGATGCATACAGATACTTTAAATTTCTCTCAAAAGAAAATCAGGAGATGATGGTTGCTGTCTATCTTAACAGCTCAAACGAAGTTTTACATAAACAGGTTATAGCTGTTGGATCTTTAAATGTGGTTAGAGTCCTACCGAGGGATATTCTCTTTTATGCTGTGAAATATAACTGTAACGGTATCATAATAGCTCACAATCACCCAAACGGAAAAGCTCAACCGTCAGATGAAGATATAGAATTTACAGAAAAATTTGCCAAACTCTCTAATGAGATGGGATTTGAAGTTTTAGACCATATAATAGTTGCAAAAAATGACTATTACAGTTTTGCACAAAATGGACTTCTTTAGGAGTTGATATGGAGATAAAAGCTATAATTACAGATATAGAAGGAACAACCACACCTATCTCTTTTGTAAAGGATGTTCTGTTTCCATACTCTTATCAAAAAATTGAAGAATTTTTAAAAAACAACTGGGAGGAAGAAGAAGTTAAAAAGATAGTAGAAAATATAAAACAGATAGAGGGAAAAAACCTATCTTTTGAAGAGGTTGTTAATACACTAAAGAGATGGATAGAAGAAGATAAAAAAATTACACCTTTGAAACAGCTTCAGGGAATTATATGGGAAGATGGGTATAAATCTGGAGAGCTGAAAGGTTATATCTATCCTGATGCCTATAAGAAACTCAAAGAGTGGTTTGAAAAAGGCATAAAACTTTATGTTTACTCTTCCGGCTCTGTAAGAGCTCAAAAACTTCTATTTTCTCACACTAACTACGGAGACTTAACTTACCTTTTTAATGGTTACTTTGATACAAACATTGGTAGCAAAATTGAACCAGAATCTTATAAAAAGATATCTCAGATTATAGGTTTTAATCCTCAAAATACACTTTTTTTATCAGATAATCCTGAGGAAATAAAAGCAGCAGCCCAATCAGGAATCAAAGTTTATAGATTAGTAAGACCTAACGATGTAGATTATATAGAAAATTTTTCATATCCTCAAATTGCTTCTTTTGAAGAGATAGATATTTAAGACTTTTTATTGATTTATATCATTAAAAATTTAAGAATTAAAGATATAATAGTCTTAAATCTTTTTTGGAGGTTGTTACCATGCTTATAAATACCGGTGAAATTCCAAAAGTTGCTGTTAATAAAATGAACGAAGTTCACGATGTTGAAATTGATATTGTAAATAAACTTTTTGAAAAGATATCTCAGTATGATGAATCTGAAGAGTCTTTTAAAGAGATTGTTAAACTATTTGATGAATTTTTAAATGATGTTGTGAATCATTTTACATTTGAGCAGGGACTTATGGAAAAGTACAATTTTTTTGCATATCCTATGCATAGGGGAGAACACGATAGAGTTTTGTATGAAATAAAATCTTTAGAAAAACTTCTGAAAGAGAAGAAAGATGTTAAAGCTGTGAGGGACTATTTACTTTACACATTTAAACCTTGGATAATTAACCATGTCCAAACTATGGATACAGTTACGGCAATGTATCTGTCAAATTTTATTTAAACCTAACTAAAATCATTAAAATTTTTAGACCTCTTGGTGTAAACTAATAAAAAATTTTTACCAGGAGGTTTTTTATGGCGGAGTTTAGACATGTTTTTGTATGTATGCAGAGGAAACCACCAGGAATGCCATCTTG
>JBEULE010000014.1:0-3878 GCA_041287495.1 Hydrogenothermaceae bacterium | reverse complement strand
ACTCTTGATGGAATATTGTTTATACGAAGGATTATAGCCATTGCGGTTGCAAAATATTCACAGTTACCCTTTTTCTTTACAAATAGGAACTTTTCAAGTTGATTTTCACCTACAGGAAGATCTGTAAGTGAGTAATCAAATCTATAAAGCTCCCTCAGTATATTATTTGCTGTTTTGTAATCATCACTATCTTTAAATCTTTTTGCATACTCTATAATCTGGTTGGACAGATTTCTTGGAAGTGTGAGGAAGTAACCTAAGGGAATATCATCTTTGTAGCTATCTGCAAGTATAGAAACACCATTATACTTTATCTTCTGGTTTATCGAAAGTGAAGTTGTAACTGTAAGATCTACATGGTTATATGGATAGTAGGTAAATTTATTTTGACCCAAATCTATACTGTATGGTATATCTACTGTAAAAAGATATGTATTATAAGTTGGTTCTAAGTATATTGTATAATTAACAATTTTTGCCGAAGGGAAAATTTTCGTTGATTTTATATTTTCTGGAACTGTATTTTTCCAACTTTTACCATCAAAAAGATTAAATGTTATGCCTCTAAAATACACTTCTCCATTTATCTTTTCCATTGAAGCTCTCAATACTATTTGGTTATCTTCTTGTATAGAAGATACTTCTCCTAAAGAGACATTATCAGAAAAACCAGTTTTTCCTTTTGATTGTCCTGGCATTATGTTTAAAAGAGGATAGTTTGTCCTTGGAATAAATAAAAATAGAAAGGCTGTTAATGGGATAGATAAAATCGGGATTATAATTGATTTTGTTATTATGGTTTTAAACTGTTTTTTTGTAAGTTGAAGTTTACTATCTTCATTATAGTAAGTAAGTAGTATAACTGAAAAGTTAAGTAAGAATATAAACAAAATCAGGTAAATGAGGAAAACCATACTTATAGAGAGAATAGAGTATCCGGCGAAAATCAATGTAATTAGCAGGTATATCTGCATATAATCTCTAAATTTTTTATCCTCAAGAAGCTTTAAAGATAAAAGCAGAATAAGTGTTTCTACAACGGGTGTTATTAGATCATTTATATTAACTCTTATAGCCATAAATATAATTAAAATTATTGCAGATATATTTAAAAATATATGAGGAATATAAAGTTCCCTAAAAAAATCCCTGTATAAAGCCAATATAAATAAGAACAGAAAAGAGAGTTTGTAAACTCCTGAGATGTAAGGGAAAACTAAAATATATACAAGCCAAGATACTAAGTAAGTGTTTAATTTTACTATCTTTTCAAGATTCATCTATCAAAGAGATTTTTTTATTTTTTAATATCTGTTTCATAGGAAAAATTATATAGTTTTCATCATATGTTTGCAATGATATTAAAAAATTTTATTCTTTGGTTTTTATCTTTGGTATAAAAGATGTCTGCTTTATATTTTATGTACAGTTCAATATCCGAATTTGAAGCTTTTAAAACAGTGTAAGTAATGCAAGAAAGTTTCTCCTCTAAATTTTTGTAATGAAGTTTTTCAAAATCTACTATGATAGGTGTTGTACCGCTTTGAGATAACTCTTTTTCTTTTAAAGTATCTGATTTGGCAGATGCTTTCCAATGGATATACTTCATAGGAGTTGAGCTTGAATAATCTTTTATTGAGATAATATCTCCTTCGTATCCTGATTTATCTATACTATAATCTCCTTTTTTCTTACTTATACTATCTATTAACTTTTCCAATAAATCACATCTTTTTGGTTGAGGAAAAACAGTTTTTTCAACATTTACCTTATAAGTTTGACATCTTACAAAAAAGCTAAAAGGGAAAACACTACAGACATTAATTCTATCCAGTTTAAATAAACCTCTCTTATCTATCTTAAAGTTTACGGTTATCTCTTCTTCTTTTTCTACCAATGAAAATAAAACTGAGACATTTCCTAAATATATCCTCAATAAAAAAGCAGGTAAAAACTTTTTTCTGTTTTTTATTTTTACTTTTAGAGGGAATTCTGTATTTGCATAAACTTCCTGTGGAAATTCTATATCTACTTCTATACCTTGAATATTTCTCCTACCTATAAATCCAGAAAGTGCCATAAAACTCAAAAAAGTTGATAGTATAAAAAACAACAGGTTGTTACCAGTGTTAATGGCAGCAAAACCTATTAATAGAGTTATACCAATATATATCCAACCGGCTTTTGTAATCTTTATACTAAAGGAACCGGTATCTGATTTATTAAAGATTTTATTACCTCCTCTTTTTGAGTTTCATACTCTGGTTTAAATATAACTCTGTGAGGGATAACATAAATGGAAAGATACTTTATATCCTCTGGAATGACAAAATCTCTACCTTCAAAGTAAGCTCTTGTTTTTGCCGTATAAGTTATTGCCAATGTTCCTCTGGTTGATAACCCACTATCTAGAAACTTACTTTCCCTTGTAGCCCAAACTATATCTAGTATATAGTCTGCTATCTTTTCTGATATATATACCTTCTCTCTAATCTCATCCTGTAATTTCGCTACTTCTTCCTTAGAGAGTATAGGTTTTATCTGACCTAAAAGTTCTCTTTTACTTCCCCCCATTATTATCTCTTTTTCTGCTTCTCTTGATGGATAACCAAGGGATATCTTCATCATAAATCTGTCAAGTTGTGACTCTGGAAGTGGAAAAGTTCCATAATGCTCTGCTGGGTTTTGGGTGGCTAAAACAAAAAATGGTTTTGGAAGTTTGTAAGTTTTACCCTCAACTGTAATCTGCTTTTCCGCCATAGCCTCAAGTAAAGCACTCTGAGTTTTTGGTGTTGCCCGGTTTATCTCATCAACAAGTATGATGTTGTTAAAAATTGGTCCCGGATGGAACTCAAATTGCTGTGTGTTTTTGTTGTATATGGAAAGTCCGGTAATATCTGTCGGAAGCAAGTCAGATGTTGCTTGAATTCTTCCAAAATCCATCCCTAATATTCTTGCAATAGCTATTGCAAGGGTTGTTTTACCAAGTCCCGGAAGGTCTTCTATCAGAAGATGTCCCTTTGAAAATAAACAGATAAGTGTAAGCTCAATTGCCTTTTCCTTTCCTTGAATATAGTAAGATAGGGAATCTATCACATCTTTAAAAATATCTCTTGTCATAAAAACCCCTCTTTATAACTTAATGTTATCTATCAACCTTGTATTTCCTATATAAACTGCAACCGCAACTATATCTGAACTTTCTGCAATTTCTTTTTGCTTTAAACTTTCCGGATGAACTATCTCAAAGTATTGAATCTCTCTTATCAACGGTGCCTGTTTAAGGACAGTTATACCTATATCTTTAAGTTTATTAACATCTCTCTCGCCACTTTCAAAAGCTTTCTTTACTTGAAAGAGAGCTTTACTTATGAAAGCTGCCGATTCCCTCTCTTCTTGAGAGAGATATTTATTTCTCGAAGACATTGCAAGTCCATCAGGTTCCCTAACTATAGGACAACCAACAATATTAACTGGAACATTTAAATCTCGAACCATTCTCTGTATTATTTTAAGTTGTTGATAATCTTTTTCTCCGAAATAGGCATTATCTGGTTGAACAATGTTAAATAATTTCAGAACTACCGTTGCCACACCTCTAAAATGTCCTGGTCTAAATTTCCCACATAAAACCTCCGAAAGTTCTTTTACTTCCACATAAGTTTTAAAGTCCTCAGGATACATATCTATAACAGATGGGTAAAATATATAATCAACTCCTTCCTTCTCACAGAGATTATAATCTCTCTCAAAATCCCTCGGATATCTATCAAGATCTTCATTCTTCCCAAACTGTATCGGATTTACGAATATACTCACAACAACAACTTCATTATCTTGTTTGGCTTTCCTTATAAGTGAGAGATGACCTTCGTGAA
>JBEULE010000013.1:0-37398 GCA_041287495.1 Hydrogenothermaceae bacterium | reverse complement strand
AAATATCTCTCAACAATTATAGCAACCATAACTATACTCATAAAGAGAAGAAGATACAGAACTGGGTCTCCACCTATAAGGGCTATTTTTAAAAACATCTCTGTTAGATTCATTTTAATTTAACCCCCAAATCTCAGTAAACAAAAACATTATACACCATTAATTTAAAACTTTCTGTTAATAAATTATAAACAATGTTGATTTTAGGATTGAGAGAAAAAGAGAAACTAAAGCAGATTTTTATTTTTGGTTGCGGAGGGAGGATTTGAACCTCCGACCTCCGGGTTATGAGCCCGGCGAGCTACCAAGCTGCTCCACCCCGCGATGTCTATGCGCCCGGCACGATTCGAACGTGCGACCTACGGATTAGAAGTCCGTTGCTCTATCCAGCTGAGCTACGGGGGCACGTTATTTAGTCGGAGTGGCAGGACTTGAACCTGCGACCCCGTGCTCCCAAGGCACGTGCTCTCCCACCTGAGCTACACTCCGATTAAAAACAGGTAAATATTATATTACGTATTCAAAAATTTTTCAAGACTTTTTGAAATTTTCTATTGATTTTAAGATATCTTCCTTGGCAGAATTTGAATCCTTAAATGACTTGACTTTAACCCACTTTCCGGACTCAAGTTCTTTGTAATGTTCAAAGAAATGTTTTATCTTGTTTAACGTAGCTTCTGGTAAGTCTGCCACTTCTTTTATTGAATCATAACTGTTATCAAGTTTAGATACCGGGACTGCTATTATCTTTGTATCTATTCCCTCTTCATCTTCCATTTCAAGCATACCGATTGGTCTGGATCTTATAACGCTTCCCGGGACTACTGGCTCCCTTGACATCACAAGAACATCCGTTGGGTCTCCATCATCTGCTAAGGTGTTTGGTATAAATCCGTAATTGAAGGGATAATACATAGCTGTAAACAAGAATCTATCTACAAATACAGCACCACTCTCTTTATCAATTTCATATTTTATGCTGCTACCTTGTGGTATCTCAATAACAACGTATATATCTTCTGGGGGGTTTTTACCTGCTGGAATCCTTTTTAAGTCCATATTTTACCTCTTTTATGATGTATTAGTAAGAAGCTCCCGAGGAGGGATTCGAACCCCCGACCAGTCGGTTAACAGCCGACCGCTCTGCCTGCTGAGCTACTCGGGAACAAATGGTACTATATATTATACACAGTTACTATTCAAAATGCAATAGTTTATGAATATTGAGGCAGAACATGGAGGTAGTAGAAAAAGAAGTAGATTTTGAGGTGTCAAGGAGGGATTTCCTGAAAACTATTGCTGCTATATCTGCCGCATCAGCGATAGGAATGGAAATTCCGGAGGAAGCTCTCGCTGCAGCTGAATCACAGGCTGGTTGGAGATGGGATAAAGCTGTATGTAGATTCTGCGGAACAGGTTGTGGCATTATGATTGCTACCAAAGATGATAGGATAGTTGCTGTTAAAGGCGATCCTAAAGCACCGGTTAATAGGGGTTTAAACTGTATAAAAGGTTACTTTACAGCAAAGATAATGTATGGGGAAGACAGATTAACAACTCCACTTCTTAGAGTCAATGAAAAAGGAGAATTTGACAAAAAGGGCAAATTTAAGCCTGTGAGCTGGCAAAAAGCTTACGAAGTTATGGTAGAACAATTTAAAAAATACTACAATCAATTGGGTCCGACCGGCATAGGTATATTTGCTTCTGGACAGTATACTATAATGGAAGGATATGCTGCACTAAAACTTATAAAAGCTGGGTTTAGAAGTAATAATATAGATCCAAACGCAAGACACTGTATGGCAAGTGCTGTTGCAGGATTTATGCAAACTTTCGGAATAGATGAACCTCCAGGTTGTTATGATGATATAGAACTTACAGATACTATTGTTGCTTTTGGCTCAAACATGGCAGAAATGCACCCTATACTTTGGTCAAGGGTATCGGATAGGAAATTATCAAATCCAGAAAGAGTAAAAGTTGTAGTTTTGTCCACCTTCAGACACAGGACGATGGATATAGCTGATATAGATATCGTTTTTAGACCAAATACAGATCTTGCTATTTTTAACTATATAGCAAGAGAGATAGTTTACAATCATCCGGAAGCAATAGATAAAGATTTCGTAAATAAATATTGTGTGTTTGCAACAGGTTATGTGAATATAGGTTATGGAATGAGGGAAGATGTTGATAATCCTAAGTACAGTAATTTAGAAAAAGAAACAATGATAAAACAGAAGAAAAAAGTTATATCAGAAACTGAAGCACCGGCTCTTGCTTATCTCGGAGGGAAACCAAAAGATATTTTAGAGATGAAACACTCTGCTCAGGCAGATGCACATTGGGTAATAACATTTGAGGAGTTCAAAAAAGCACTTGAACCATACACTCTTGATTATGTGGCACGGATAGCTAAAGGTGACCCAGATGAGCCTCTTGAAGAATTTAAGAAAAAGTTAAAAGCTATGGCTGATTTATATATAGAGAAAGGAAGGAAAGTAGTTACATTCTGGACAATGGGATTTAATCAACATACGAGAGGAACATGGGTGAATGAGCAGGCTTATATGGTTCATCTTCTACTGGGCAAAATGGCAAAACCGGGAGAAGGGGCATTTAGTCTAACTGGACAACCTTCTGCCTGTGGAACTGCAAGAGAAGTGGGAACATTTTCTCACAGATTACCTGCAGATATGGTAGTAAATAATCCAGAACATAGAAAAATAGCAGAGAAGATATGGAAAGTTCCAGAAGGAACAATAAATCCTGTTCCTGGCTCCCACATAGTTCAGATAATGAGAGATCTTGAAGACGGAAAGATTAGATGGGTTTGGGTTCAAGTGTGTAACCCATGGCAAGACACTGCAAATGCAAACCACTGGATAAAAGCTGCGAGAGAGATGGACAATTTTATAGTAGTATCTGAAGCTTATCCGGGTATATCTGCAAAAGTCGCAGATCTTATATTACCGTCTGCGATGATTTATGAGAAGTGGGGTGGATATGGAAATGCGGAAAGAAGGACACAACTCTGGAGACAGCAGGTAACTCCAGTCGGAGATGCCATGTCCGATACTTGGCAAATCGTTGAGTTTTCCAAATTCTTCAAGTTAAAAGAAGTATGGAAAGAATGGAAGTTACCAAACGGAACCGTCCTTCCAGATGTTCTAAGTGAAGCTAAAAAGATGGGTTATGATCCTGAGATGACTCTATACGATGTTCTATTTGCAAATGCAGAAGCTAAAAGTTTTAAATGGCCAGATCCTATAGGAAAGGGATTTTTGAATACAGAAGCAGAGGGAGACAAGAGAAATGTTATCGGTGTAGATGGAAAACCTTGGAAAGGTTATGGCTTTTTTATACAAAAGTATCTATTTGAAGAATATAGAAAATTTGGACTTGGACATGGTCATGATCTTGCAGATTTTGATACTTATCACAGAGTGAGAGGACTAAAATGGCCTGTAGTAGATGGTAAAGAAACTTTATGGAGATTTAATGCCAAATATGATCCTTATGCAAGGGCTGCAGGTTCTGGTGAATTTGCCTTCTACGGTCCTGCATTTAAGAAAATACCAAGAGGAAATCTCTACGGACCTGGACAGGAGATGGTTGATCTTAAAAATAAAGCTAAAATATTCTTCAGACCTTATATGGATCCTCCGGAAGTCCCAGATGAAAAGTATCCATTCTGGCTCTGCACAGGAAGGGTTCTTGAGCACTGGCACAGTGGCACAATGACTATGAGAGTTCCTGAACTTTATAGAGCAGTTCCTGAAGCCCTCTGTTATATGCATCCTAAGGATGCAGAGAAAATAGGTGTTAAAGATGGAGAGCTTGTTTGGGTAGAAAGTAGGAGAGGAAAAGTAAAAGCAAGAGTTTCTACCAGAGGAAGAAACAGGCCTCCAAGGGGGCTAGTATTTGTGCCTTGGTTCGATGAGAGGGTATACATAAACAAAGTGACACTTGATCAAACATGTCCTATATCCAAACAAACAGACTATAAAAAATGTGCAGTAAAGATATATAAAGCTTAAAAAAGGTTTTACTATGGAAGAGAAAAAAATCAGTAGAAGAAAACTTATAGTAACAACACTCCAGGGAATCGGGATCTCTTTTATGGGAGGTTCCCTGTGGGCCGGTTTTGTCTATGAGGCAAAAAGTGAACCACTTATCTTAAGACCTCCGGGAGCGTTACCTGAGGACGAATTTATAAAAAAGTGTATTAAATGTGGTTTATGTGTTGAAGGTTGCCCTTACGATGTTTTGTATCTTGCGAAACCCGGAGACAACAAACCATTGGGAACTCCTTACTTTATACCTAGAACAAATCCTTGTCGTATGTGTGAGGATATACCATGTGTTCCTCCATGTCCAACAGGTGCATTAGACATAAAATCTGTTTCTTCAGTTAAAGATGGTAAAGAAGTCCTCGATATAAATAAAGCAAGGATGGGAGTAGCTGTTGTTGACCATGAAAACTGTATCGCTTTTTGGGGAATTCAGTGTGATGCCTGTTACAGAGCATGCCCTCTCATGGATAAAGCCATTACTCTCGAGTATGAGAGAAATGAAAGAACTGGAAAACACGCATTTTTGAAACCAGTAGTCCATACTGATTACTGCACTGGTTGCGGATTGTGTGAGAAAGCTTGCGTAACAGAAAAAGCATCCATATTTGTTCTTCCACGACATATAGCTCTCGGAAAAGCAGGCAAACACTATGTTAAAGGCTGGGAAGAGAAAGATGAAAGTAAATTAAAAAGCTCCGAAGGTATCCAAACCCAAAAGACAGAGAGAACCCACAAAAAGGCGGAAGATTACCTTAATGAGGGATTATGATGGAAAATGTAATCGAACATAATGAAGAGAAGAAAGGTTCTATATTACACAGATATAAATACCTATTCTTAAGAAGATTTACTCAAATAACTATTCTTGTCCTCTATATAGGCGGAAATGTATACAGCTGGAAAATATTGCAAGGAAATTTAAGTTCCTCGAAGATCATGAATGTTATCCCTATGGCTGATCCTTACGCCGTATTGCAGATATTCGCTACCGGCTCTCTCGTAGCTATTGATACTCTTATAGGAGCATTGATAGTTTTATTTTTCTATGCAGTTATCGGTGGCAGGGCTTTTTGTGCATGGGTTTGTCCCATGAATATGATTACAGATCTGGCAAATTGGATTAGGAGAAAGTTTAAACTTGATAAAGATGAATATCACCCTCTTACAATAAGCAGAAATGTGAGATATTGGATACTTGCTGTTAGTTTTGTTATATCTGCTTTTGTTATGACACCAGCATTTGAAATGGTAAATCCTATATCTATGCTGCACAGAGGATTGATATTCGGTATGGGATTTGGATGGACAGTTGTTGCTGCCGTATTTTTCTTTGATCTGTTTGTTGTAAAAAATGGTTGGTGTGGCCATCTTTGCCCATTAGGTGCTTTTTATTCTATAATAGGAAAAAAGAGTCTAATAAGAGTTTATCATAACCATGACAAATGTACTCTCTGTATGGAATGTAAGGCTGTTTGTCCCGAAAAGCCTGTGTTACATATGGTAGGGAAAGATGGTTTTAATTCTTTTGTAAATTCTGGAGCATGTATTAACTGTGGAAGATGCATAGAAGTTTGCCCAGCTGATGCTCTATCTTTTAAATTTAGATTAAAAAATCCACAAAAGGAGGAGAAAAACCATGTTTAATAAAGGTAAGTTTTTATCGGCTTTAATGGTAGCTACATTAATGGGATCTTCTACTCTATTTTTAACTGAAGTTATTGCAAAGGAACCAAAAAAAGTTCAACAAAAATCAGAAATAGCACCGGAAGATGTAGGATTGAGAAATGCTCCGCTTGAGGAAGAGGAAAAAACTGCTCCACCAGCAATAATAGATCCAGAATACGCACCAAAACCTCCACCTGGATCTTCAAAGAAATATAAGAGAGCTTACGAAAATGCTCCTCCTCAGATACCTCACAGTACAGAAGGCTTACTTCCAATTACAAAAGAAAATAATGCTTGTCTCGGATGTCACATGCCGGAAGTAGCAAAAACTGTAAAAGCAACTCCTATTCCTCCTACTCACTTTATTAATTTTAGAACTGGAGAAAAGTTAAACCATCTCTATCAGGGAAGATATAACTGCACTCAATGCCATGCTCCTCAACTTGATGTTCAACCCTTAGTTAAAAATAACTTCAAACCGGAATACAGAGACCCAAAAGCTAAAGAGAAATCTAAACTTATTGAAAATATAAATGAAGGGGTTGATCTTGGCGGAACAGCTATAGATAATGAAAAATTTAGCGGACCACCAAGTGATAAATTACCTTCAGGAGAGCATCACTAATGGATAGATATACAAGAAGGGGGTTGTTTAAAGCTCTCCCTTCTCTGCTCAGAACAGAAGATAACAAAAAAATTCCGAATTTAATAAGACCCCCTTACCTAAAAGAGGATACAGATTTTAAGCAGTGTTATTCCTGTAATGGATACTGCGTAGCAGCATGTGAAGAAAACATCCTTTTCAGAGATGAAAACAATATTCCATATATAGAATTTAAACACTCCGGATGTACCTTTTGCGGTAAATGTATGGAAGCCTGTCAATACGGTGTTTTAAGTAATCCTGATAAAAAGAGGATAGAAGCAGTTACAACTATAAATACAGATAAGTGTCTGGCATGGAATAAAACCATGTGTTTCTCTTGCAGGGATTACTGTATAGATGATGCCATAAAATTTAAGGGTCTGTTTAATCCGGAGATAATCTCTTCAAAATGTACTAACTGTGGATTCTGTGTTATTAGTTGTCCTGTTAAAGCTATAGAGATCAGAGGATTATCATGAAAAGATATAGGTTAATATTGATAATGTTTTTATCTACATTTTTTATATCTTACAGTTTTGAGATAAAACTTGATAAACAGATAAACGTCAGTGGTGGAGTTCTTGATATCGTTTATTATCAAGATAGGATCATTACCTCAACAGAAAAAGGAATTATAGAAATTATAAATCCGAAAACCGGTAAAATTGAGAAAAAAATAGAACTACCAAAAATTAAAAGTTTTATGGGAGAACAGATCTTTCCCAAAATATTCTCAGTAGATGTTTATGCAGATAATATTGTCATGGTCTCTGAAGCAACGGGAGGAAATAGAGATATATTTTTTAAAGGAAAGGATAATATCAAAAAGATAAATCTTACAAATGAAAATTTACAGTATACAAAAGTCAGATTCTGGGGGGGCAATTATATACTATTAACCACAAAAGGCTCAGAGCTTATACTTTACGATTATCAAAAAAATAAGATCATTTACAGAAAACAGATAAGTAGTTACTCATTTGGTGATTTTAATCTCTGTGATAATAAAAGATATGGTGTGCTTGGAGATGAAGGAGGAAGTGTTTATCTGATAGACTTGTCCACTGGGAATGTATTGAAGAAATTCGATAAAGTAAATGTAGATCAGATATACAGAGTTGACTGTAAATCCAGTAAGATAATTACTGGTGGAAGAGATAGAAGAATAGGTTATTACGATATAAATACAAATAACTATAAAAAAATTGAAGCGGATTTTATAGTATTCTCCGTAGCACTCTCTCCGGATGGAAAGATAGGTGTATATCAGATTAATGAATCAAATGATTTAGGAGTGTATGATTTCTCCCTTGACAAACGTCTATTAATACTTAAAGGACACAAATCAACTGTTGGTGTTATTGACTATGTTTCTCAAGATCTCATAATATCCGGTTCAGATGATGGGAAAATAATAATATGGAGGATAAAACGATGAGTAGTAAAAATATTTCCGGTGTAGTAGTTCAGACAAAACCAGAATTCTTAAGGACAGTTTTAGAATCACTTGAAGAGACCGGAGTTTGTGATGTTCATTTTTATGATGAAAAGGGTAGAATCATAATCACTATTGAAGGAGAAAATACAGAAGAAGAAGTATCAAAATTAAAGATTATTCAATCAATACCCTATGTCATTTCTGCAGAAATGCATTTTTCATATACAGAAGAAGAGTTAGATAGAGCGATAAAAGAGATAAATAAAAACACAGAAAAAATTTTAAATTTCTTAAACGATGATAAAACACCTATAGAAAAGATTAAATACTCCGGACATCTTAAAGATATATAATCTGAATTTATAATCTAAGATTAAAATTTAAGGCTTCTTGACTTTAATCAATGAATTATAGACTTTTACGTCTTTAAAATAAGACTTGCCTAATTTATTTTAAGCTGTATTATTATGATTTATATCATCAATAAAAGGAGGTATTAATATGGGTCTATCAAGAAGAGAATTTATCAAAACGGGAAGTCTACTGCTTGCAGGGCTTTCTTCACCTTCTTTTGCACAGAGAATTTTTGAACCCGCCATCTCTGTTGAAAATCCTCTTCTCTATTATCCTAATAGAACTTGGGAAAATTTTTACAGAGATATTTATAATGCAGAATCAAGCTTCGTTTTTCTCTGTAATCCAAACGATACACATGGATGCTTATTAAATGCATATGTTAAGAACGGAGTTATTACTAGAATTGAGCCGACTTACAAGTATGGTTTAGCAACAGATCTTTATGGTACCAAAGTTTCTCATAGGTGGGAGCCGAGATGTTGCAATAAAGGATTAGCACTTGTTAGAAGATTTTATGGAGACAGGAGAGTTAAAGGACCTTTTGTAAGAAAAGGTTACTATGAATGGTATAAAGCAGGATTTCCAAGAGATGAGAAAACAGGAGAACCTCCTGAGAGATACTTCCAGAGAGGAAAGGATAAATGGTTAAGAGTATCATGGGATGAAGTTTCTGATATAATTGCAAAATCCATTCTTAATATTGCTCAAACATATTCAGGAGAAGAAGGGAAAAGAAGACTTGAAAATCAAGGACATTATACTAAAGAGCAATTAGAAGTGATGGAGGGAGCCGGGACAAGAACTTTAAAATTTAGAGGTTCAATGCCTTTTCTCGCGGTATTAAGATATGTCGGTATTTATAGAATGGCCAACATGATGGCTCTTGTAGATCAATATATTAGAAACGTTCCTCCAGAAAAAGCAAAAGGTGGTACAGGGTGGGATAATTACTCAGAGCACACAGATTTACCTCCTGGACATCCAATGGTTACTGGACAACAAACAGTAGATTTTGACCTTGCTTTATGGGAACATTCGAAACTTGTAATTCTTTGGGGAATGAATCCATATGGAACAAAGATGCCTGATTCTCATTGGTTAACGGAAGCCCAGATGAAAGGTACAAAAGTTGTTGTTATTTCAAATGATTTTATGGCTTCTGCAAGAACAGCCGATAAAGTCATAATAGTAAGAACTGGAACAGATGGTGCTCTAGCACTTGGGTTGTCTTATGTAATTATGAAAAATAAGTGGTATAAAGAAAAATACGTTAAGAGTTTTACTGACATGCCACTGTTAGTTAGGATGGATAATGGAAAGATTTTAAGAGCAAGAGATATAATAAAGGGTTACATTCCGAAAACTTTATCAAAGACCTTGGTTTACAAACCAGGACAATCTTTGCCACCAAATTTCAAACAAGATAAACAGCTAATACCAGAAAATATAAGAATCCAAGATATTGATGATTATGTGGTATGGGATTTAAAAACAAATTCTCCAAAAATAATCACAAGGGATGATGTTGGAGAGGATTTCCTGAAATTGAATATTGATCCTGCTCTTGAAGGCTCTATGAAAATAAAAACTACGGATGAAAAAGAAATAGAAGTAAAGCCACTGTTCCAAGTATACCTGGAATTACTTGAAGAGAGTTATACACCGGAAACTGTTGAAAAAATAACAGGAGTTCCAGCAAAAGCGATAGTAGATTTAGCAAAAGAAATATCCGAAAACGCTGGAAATACGAAAATTGCTGGAGGGATGGGTGTTAATCAATATCTTCACGGAGATCTCACTCAAAGGGCTATGTTTTTACTTGCTGCACTTACTGACAATGTAGGAAAAGTAAGCGGAAATATAGGAAGCTATGCTGGAAACTATAGATTGGCTCTTTTCAATGGAATACCTCAGTGGAATTTTGAAGATCCATTTAATATTGAACTTGATCCAACAAAACCTGCAAAAGTAAAACCATATTGGAGAGGCGAATCTCAGCATTACTGGGCTGACGAAGATACACCACTTTATGTAGGAAATACACTTATAACAGGGAAAACCCATATACCAGTTCCAACAAAATTTATCTGGTTTGTAAATAATAACTCAGGGCTTGGCAATCAAAAATGGGCTTACAACGTTATTATGAATCAACTTCCAAAGACAGAATGTATAATTAATAATGATTGGTGGTGGACATTAACATGTGAATATTCGGACATCGTTCTCGGGGTTGATGCTTGGCACGAGAATAGATTCTGGGATATGACAGGTTCTGTTACAAATCCGTTTATACATGTATGGCCAAGAACTCAACATAGGAGATATTTCGATACAAAGAATGATCTTGAAACGTATGCACTTGTTGCTCAGAAATTAAGCCTACTAACTGGGGATAAAAGATTCTACGATTATTGGAAGTTTGTATTTGACGGAAAACCAGAAGTATATCTACAAAGGATAATAGACGCTTCTTCTACTTTAAGAGGTTACAAAATAGAGGAAATAGCTAAAAAATGTGAGCAAGGAATTCCTTCTTTGATTATGACAAGATCTTATCCAAAATTTGTAGGTTACGAACATACTATCGAAAATCTTCCATGGTACACAAAAAGTGGTAGGCTTGAGTTTTATAGAGAAGAGGATGAATTTATAAATGCTGGTGAGAATCTACCAGTATATAGAGAACCTGTAGATGCAACAAGATATCAACCAAACGTAATCGTTGCTAAACCGCATCCTTTGATGAGACCTAAAAAACCTATCGACTATGGAATATCCGATGAAGAAGCTCTAAAAATAACAAAATACAGACAAGCACGTAATGTAATCATAACCGCAGATGAACTTTTAAAAACAAAACATCCACTTATAGATTCCTTTGGTGCAACTCATATTATCCATACTCCAAAGTTTAGACATACAGCCCATTCAGCTACTGGAGATGTTGATGTTGTTGCACTATTATTTGGACCTTATGGAGATTTCTACAGACATGATAAAAGAATGCCATATATAACCGAAGCCTATATAGAAATTAATATGGAAGATTTGAAAAAACTTGGAATTAACGACGGGGATTACGTATATGTAGATGCAGATCCACAAGATAGACCTTTTATAGGATGGCAAAAAAGGCCAGAAGATTATGAAGTGGCAAGAGCTCTTGTCAGAGTTAGAGGTTCTTATAGCACACCAAAAGGTGTAGGAAAAATATGGTTCAATATGTATGGTTCTTCCCATGGTTCTGTTAAAGGAACTAAAATTAACAGAAATGGGCTTGCAAAAAATCCGGAAACAGGCTACCAATCATTTTATAGAAGAGGTAGTCAGCAAAGTGTTACAAGAGGTTGGTTAAAACCAACACTTATGACCGACAGTCTTGTGAGAAAAAACTTAATTGGTAGAGATACAGGAAAAGGATTTATGTTGGATGTTCACTGTCCTGTTGGAGCACCTCGTGAAGCTTTCGGAAAAATCACTAAAGCCGAAAATGGTGGTCTTGGAAACAAGGGTCTATGGAGACCATTGGAGATAGGATTAAGACCTCAGAATCCAAGAGAATCTTTCAAAAAGTATTTAAAAGCTATGTATGTAAAAATTGTCTAAAAACTAAAAATTGGAGGAAAAACTATGGCTAAAGTATTTAACTGGCAATTAAATAGGGAAGTTGAATATCCTTACGAATCGCATAAAGTTAAAAAGCAATTTGCCGTTGTCATGAATCTCAATAAATGTATCGATTGTCAAACATGTACAGTTGCATGCAAAACAACCTGGACTCCTGGAAGAGGACAGGAATATATGCTTTGGAATAACGTTGAAACAAAACCACATGGTTTTTATCCGATCGGATGGGACGTCCATTTAATGGAGAAACTTGAAGAACAAAATGTCCAACAGATATGGGAAAATGGCCAATATAAAGGTAAAACTATAATAGAAGCTGCGCCGGAGGGAGAACGTGTACTTGGTTGGATGCCCGATGATTTAGACTGGATAAATCCAAATATAGGAGAAGATGAAACGTCAGAACCTGTCGATATAGGGACCATAATAGAACATTTTCCAAATCCAATTTGGATGTTCTATCTTCCAAGAATTTGCAATCATTGCAGTTATCCTGCATGTCTTGCGGCATGTCCAAGAAAAGCAATTTACAAAAGAGAAGAAGATGGTATTGTCTTGATAGATGCAGAAAGGTGTGAAGGTTATCAAGAATGTGTCAAAGCTTGCCCATATAAAAAATCAATGTTCAATCAAGTTGTAGGAATTTCTCAAAAATGTATAGGATGCTTTCCAAAGGTTGAACAAGGTTTACAACCTCAATGTGTTACTACATGTATAGGCAGGATCAGATTAATGGGATTTATAAATCCGCCAAACGAAGTAGTACAAGATAATCCGATTGATTATCTTGTTCATATTAAGAAAGTAGCATTACCTTTATATCCTCAAACTGGTTTACAACCAAATGTTTACTATATTCCTCCAATAACTGTGCCATTGAACTATTTGAGACAGATGTTTGGTCCCGGTGCAGATCATGCCGTTGAAGTATATAAAAGAATGAGAGAAGGTAACGAACCAGAGCTTCAGGCACTTTTACATCTTTTTGGTTCCACCCAATTTATTCCTCATAAGTTTAAGGTTGATGGAAATTATGTAATTGGTTACGACGAAAAAGGAAATGAGCTAGTAAGGGTCCCTATCGTTGAACCAGTTCAATTTAGACCTATGCATGATGAAAGATATGATGTTGTTAGACAAGACATAACTTAATAAGGAGGTTATCATGAAAAAGTTAAAGATTACATTTTTATCTATATTAGCTGTGTCTTCCTTGTCTTTTGCTGAAGATATTATTAATTCTAAATTTGTTAAAAGTGATATACCTTTAGACCCTTTAAATAGTATATGGAAACAGGCAAAAGAAGTGGAAATTTCTTTAGCAGGTCAAGCTGTCACTACACCTTCAGACTTAAAACCCTCTGTTGAGAAAATAAAAGTCAAAAGCATTAATAACGGAAGCGAAATCGCATTTTTATTGATATGGGACGATAAAACTAAAGATGTTTATAGAGTTAATAATAAATTTTCAGATGCAGTTGCTGTTCAAATACCTTATCACGCGGATCCATCAACACCTATAACAATGGGAGAACCAGGAAAGGGTGTTCTAATACTACATTGGCAAGCTTTTAGACAAGAAAACATTGAAAGAGGATACGCCGATTTGCCAAAAATTGAACCGAACTATGCAGTGGATTGGTATCCACATGCTCAATCTCCCTATAACTATCCAGAAGATTGGCACAATCAATACGCTTTAAACTACATTGGAGGTGAAAAAAATTATTTAAAAAATACGATTTCATCTCCTGTAAGGGAAATTGTTGCTGAAGGATTTGGTTCAACAACTTGGAAATCGATTCAATCTGCTGAAGGTAAAGGTATTTATAAAGATGGGAAATGGTATGTTGAAATCAAGAGAAGGTTTTTTACAGGAAATACGGTAAATCCTGAATGGGGTCCTGGAAAGGTAACTTACGTTACTTTTGCCGTTTGGGATGGTTCGAATATGGAAAGAGATTCACGTAAATCTTTGGGGTATACTTGGATAAAATTAAATATAGAGGGAAAATAAACTATGGATAAAGATCTCTGTAAAGCCTTCTTATATGAATATCTTTCTGTGGGGTTTTCATACCCCACCTCTGAAAGCATAAGTTTAATGAAGTCTAATTTAGAAAATCTAAGAGAAGCAATAAATTGTCTAAAAATAAATTTTGATATAGAAGAGTTTAAAAAAGTTTTAGAAGTTTTGGATTTGTTTGATATTCAAGGAGAATATAATAATTTATTTCTTATAGGATTAAAAGCACCAAACTTCGAAACAGCCTACGAAATAGATAAAAATTCAAAAGGTGCGGAGATATCAGATATAGATGGATTTTATAATGCATTTGGTTTAAAAATTTCTAAACCAATCGAGCCTGATAATATTCAAGTTGAGTTGGAATTTTTATCACTTTTATTACAGAAAAAAATATTCCTTGAAGAAAAAAATGATGAAGAAGGAGTTCAAATTTGTAATGACGGGTACAAGAAATTTTTACAAGATCACATTGGAAGATGGTATGATATTTTTATAAATCTTATTAAATTATCAACAGATCAAAAATATTATCTAAGTTTATCGGATCTTTTAAGGAAATTTCTTGATATAGAAACTGAAGGATTAAAAATAAATAAAATAATAGAATATAAAGAAGAGATATTTAGAGAAAGTACATGGGAATGTGGAATTGACCTAAGTAAAAATATAAATTAACTTTTTATAATTCTTGACTTATATCATGACTTAGTGCTGGATGCAGGTTAACAATTATTAACATAATTCTCTTGGAGGTGAAAGCCATGCAGTCCACTTTTAAAAAAATAACGTTACTTTCAGCATTAATTAGTCTCTCTGTTCCTTTCTATGCTCCTCAGCAGGCTATGGGGTTAGAAATCAATGCTCCTACTTTTATTGATGATGTTAAAGTAAACCTACTGTTTAGACCTAGGTATGAGTATGTTGATGATCATTCTTCCAACAAACCTGCAAACGCACTTACAGTTAGAACTTCCCTTGGAGTTCAGATTAACAAGATATTCCAAGTAAATGGTTTAAAGGCATACATAGAAGCAACAGATGTAGGAGCTTTGGTAGATGATTACTTTCCTCAAAAAACAGGATATGCACAGGTAAATGATCCTGATATAGCAAGAATTACAGAAGCATATATAAGTTATACATACAATAAAACTACTTTTATGGCTGGTAGGATGAGAGTAAATATGGATGATGAGAGATTTATAGGTTCTGTAGATTGGAGACAGATGCCTCAAACTTTTGGTGTAATAGGAATAAAAGATAACACGATCAACAATCTTGATCTACTTATAGCCGGAATTTATGAGAGAAAAGGTGTTAATGATAATTTGAATATGGATTGGAAACTTGATAAGATGCCGATTATACTACATGGAAGTTATAAATTTATGCCGCAGTTTAAGATAACAGCTTACGGGTATCTTCTCACAGATTTAAGTAACACTTATGGTATAAATGTTACCGGAGATATACCATTAACAAAAGATGTAAAATTCGGTTATCTTGGAGAGTATGCAATTCAGAAAGATCCATATGCTAAAGATAATGTTACAAAAAAACCTAAAGTAGATGCTGACTTCTATAGAGTAGAGGCAAAACTTAGCGGTTATGGATTTTTTGGTATTGCGGGTTACGAGAGATTTCAAGGAGCAGATAAAGGAGAAGACAAAGGATTTACGACACCACTTGCTACACTTCACAAATGGGAAGGATGGGCTGATAACTTTTTGGGTTATATAGCAAATACAGACACTTTTGGATTAAAAGATGCTTACATCACTTTAGGGTATGGACATAAAGATTATGGTACAGCTTTAATCACTTACCATAAGTTTGATGCAGATAAAAACACAGGTTATGTAGGAAATACATTAAAAACAATAAGTAGCAAAAACTTTGGATCAGAGATAGATCTATCTTATACAGTAAATCTTACAAAAAGATTAAATTTCTTAGCAAAAGCTGCTTTATATAATGGTAAAAATACCACAGTTTCTCCAGCCAATCAAGATTACTTAAAAAATTTTCCATCTGGCAATGATTTAACAAAATACTGGGTTCAGCTTACATATAAGTATTGATAGTTGTCAATGAATTAATTTTAAGATTTCTTTATCTTAAAAGCTGAATAAAGTGAAGGAGGTAAATGGCATGAATCTCAAAAAGGTCGTAAGTTTAGCTTCTTTAACGATGACTCTTTCAATAACAACTTTTTCTTTAGCCCAGTCTAATGATTACAAACTATCAGAAGAAGAGATGAAGAGAGCATCACAGATCTATTTTGATAGGTGTGCTGGATGTCACGGTATGCTAAGGAAAGGTGCTACAGGACCGAATCTTGAACCACAGAAGACAAGACAGATGGGAACAGAAGCACTTAAGGCAATTATTTACTATGGAACAGCCGGAGGTATGCCAGATTGGGGAGCCTCTGGAGAGTTAACTCCTGAGGAAACACTTCTTATGGCAAAATTTATACAGAATGATCCTCCACCACCACCAGAAACATCCCTAGAAAAAATAAAAGAAACTTGGAAGGTGTATATTCCTCCCGAGAAGAGACCAACAAAACCAATGACCCACAGAAACTGGAAGAATTATATGGGTGTAGTTTTAAGAGATGTAGGAAAAGTTGCAATAATAGACGGAGATACAAAAGAGCTTGTTAACATCGTGAATACCGGATTTGCTGTTCATATACTTAGGATGTCTGCTTCCGGAAGATATTTGTATTCAATAGGAAGGGACGGTAAAGTAACACTCATAGATCTCTGGATGGAAAAACCGGAAGTTGTTGCAGAGGTTAAAACATGTAACGATGCAAGGAGTGTTGACACAAGTAAGTATAAAGGTAAGAAAGGAGACTACCTTGATAAGTATGCGGTGGTTGGTTGTTATTGGCCACCAGCCATAGTTACACTTGACGGACAAACCCTTGAGCCCATTAAGATTGTCTCCACATCTAACTATGCTTATGATAAGCCAAACGAATTTATAAGAGAAGCAAGGGTTGCTTCTATAGTTGCATCTCATCATGATCCGGAGTGGGTTATAAATATAAAAGAGGCAGGACAGGTATGGCTCTATGATTACTCTGATCCTTTAAATCCAAAGATAAAACAGCTTAACGCCGAAAGATTTTTACATGACGGCGGATGGGACTCTTCTAAGAGATATTTCCTTGTTGCAGCCAATATGAGAAACAAAGTAGTTGCCGTCGATACTGAAGAAGGTAAAGTTGCAGCGATTATTGAAACTGGGAACAAACCTCATCCAGGAAGAGGTGCAAACATAGATCATCCTAAGTTTGGACCAATTTGGTGTACAGGACATTTAGGTGAAAATACGATTGCATGTATAGGGACAGATCCAAAAGGACATCCTGAATACGCATGGAAAGTTGTTAAAAAGGTAGTTCTTCCAGGCGATGGTGGAGGCAACCTCTTTGTAAAGACACATCCTAACTCCAAATATATGTATGCAGACAGACCTTTAAACCCTGATAAAGATGCACAGTCAAAGATATATGTTATAGATAAAGAAAAACTTGAAGTTGTTGGAGAGTTAAAAACTCCTGAGAAATATCTCCAACCAAAAACTGTCAATGGCAAAGAGATAAAACCAAGAGGTCCTGTTCATCTGGAGTTCAACGATAAAGGTGATGAAGTTTGGGTTTCTGTATGGGGTAACAAGTTGATACCTTCAGCAATACTTATTTACGATGACAAAACATTACAGTTAAAACATGTTATAGAAGGTGATTGGGTAAGAACTCCAACAGGACACTTTAACGTTACAAATACACAGAAGGATATATATTGATGCAAATCTGCTGCTTTGGTCCTGCTGTCTTCATTAGCTTTCTTCTTGGAATTCTCCTCCCTCCTGTCGTGGGGGAGGATCTTTATCAAAAACATTGTAGTTCATGCCATCATCCCCAAAAAATTGGGATATCAGGACCTCCTCTCTTAAAAGAAACTATTGGGAAGTATTCTGATGAAAAATTAAAAAAGATAATCAGAGAAGGTATACCCTCTACCCAGATGCCTTCTTTTAAAAATTTATCAGACGAAGATATAGATAAGATTATCTTATACCTACGAGGGGACACTACCTATAACTGGACGTTTAATGATATTAGAAACTCATTAATTTACAGTAATCCGGAAAATAAAAAATATTTAAACCTTGAAAAGAAAGAAGATATAACTTTTGTAGTTGAAAGAGGGAAAAATTCTGTATGGCTGATGGATAAAGATAAAATTCTCGATAAATTTGAATTTCAAAATGTTCATGGAGGTATTAAATATACCCTTGATGGGGAAAACTTTTACATTCCTTCGAGAGATGGTTGGATAGGTTACTACAAGATTGATAAAAAGGATAGAAAGTTTGAAGGATTATTTGTAGGTAAAGTTAGAACATGCATCTATTTAAGAAACATAGCAGTTTCTAAAGATGGGAAATTTCTAATAGCTGGATGTATACTTCCTCAGAAGATAGAAATTTTAGATGCCAAAACTCTCCAACCTTTTAAAGAAATAGATTTAAATGGAAAGTTATCTGCAGTGTATGAACTTTATAAAGAAGATAAAGCATTATTTAGTTACAGAGATAAAGCTGTTATAGGCATCTTAGATACAAAAAATTTTGATGTAGAGTATAAAAAAGTAGAAGAACCTATAGAAGATTTCTTTATTGACCCTTTTGACAAATTTTTAGTAAGGAACATCCAGAAGTGGAAAAAGGATAGATGTTTATAGTCTATATGATTATAGTTTAGTTTTTACTCATGAAATAGAAAGTATGCCGCATTTATTTTCAGCAGCATACTGGTATAAGGATGGAAAGTTTTTCTTTGCTACTCCCCATGTTGGTAAAAACTATATATCTATATGGCAGATGTATGATTGGAAATTCGTTAAAACTGTTGATATAGGAGGAAGCGGTTATTTCGTTAAAACACATCCATCTACAGATTATTTATGGATTGACAACTCTTCCGATAAACTTATCCTTATCAATAAAAGAGATTATAGTAAAAAAATTTTAACACCTATTGAAGGTAAAAAATTTACACATACTGAATTTAATTCAGATGGAAGTATAGCTTTTTTGAGTATTTATGATAAAGATGGTTATTTAATCATATACGATACAAAAACACTGAAAGAGATGCTCAGATATCCAGCAGATATGCCTGTTGGGAAATATAATTTTGTAAACAAAAGCAGGAACTTTTATCCTCAGATGTTAGGGCAAGAGATATTTCAAGAAAAATGCTGGGGTTGCCACCATCAAACTCAAGAAGCTTTTGGACCTTCCTTCAGAGAAATAGCAAAGAAAAGGTCTGAAGGAGAAATTATAGCACAGATACTTAATCCTTCAGAATACTCAAAACATCTTGGTTATAAGAGAAATTCTATGCCCAAGTTTGATTTCAACATTTATGAACTTGAGGCAATTGTAAAATACATAAAAAGTTTTGGAGATTAGTTTACCATGATAGAAGATATAGCAAAAGTTAATAGACCAATACTTGGTGAAGAAATTCCATTACTTATATTTAGGGCTTTTAGACATTTTTCTGCTAACTATGCTAAAGATCTCATAGGAGAAAAAGGTGCGAATATTATATTCCAGAATGCTGGGAAAGATTTAGGGAAAGAGTTAAGTAATCTTGTTTATGATTCTAATATAGAGAAATATTTAGATAACATTAAAAATTTTGTAAAAGATAATAAAATAGGGATCCTTATCCCGGTTGAGCTGTCAAATAATAAAATTATCTTGGCATTAGATGAGTGCATAACATGTGCAGGAATGCCAAATATTGGTCAGAGGATCTGTCATTTTGAGGTTGGATTTACAGCTGGTTTAGTAGAAGCTTTTCTACATAAAAAAGTAAAGGCTTTTGAATCTAAATGTGGAGCTAACGGTGAGGGAATTTGTGAAGTAACATTGGAGATATAACATGCTCAGAATATCAAATCTCATAGAATCTACCCTTGCAGGAATTGATCAAAAGGCTTTAAACTATTCTATAGCTATATGGAATTTTACAAACAGATGTAATCTTTCATGTAAGCATTGTTATTCAAAAGCTTCGGTAGATAGTAGAGATGCTCTGTCTACGGAAGATATACTTAAAACTATACCTTCTCTTTATAAAGCCGGCATTAGATTTATAATCTTCTCCGGAGGAGAACCTCTTTTAAGAAAAGATATTTTTGAAATAGCTAAGATTTGCCGCAAAAATGGTATTATAACTTATCTATCTACAAATGGAATATATATAAATGATGATAATATAGACAATATTATCTCAACCTTTAATTACATTGGGATAAGTATAGATGGAGATAAAGACGTTCATGATGAATTTAGAGGTATGAAGGGAGCCTTCGATAAAAGCATTGAAGCAATTTTAAAACTTTTAGAAAAGACAGAGAATGTAGGATTAAGATTTACACTCACAAAAGAAACCTTAAGGAATTTAAGATTTATCTTTAATTTTGTGGAGAAATATAGAATACCAAAGTTATACATATCACATCTTGTTTATGCAGGTAGAGGTTTTGAAAATCAAGATATGGATATATCAAAAAGAGAAAGAAGAAGAGTTATAAATTTTATACTTGATAAAGCTTTTTACTATTACCGATTCAATCGTAAAATAAATATAGTTACAGGAAACATGGAACAAGATGGAATAATGCTTCTTAAAAGATTTAAAAGAGATTATCCGGAGTATGTTGATAAAATTTATGAAAATTTGATTAAATGGGGAGGAAATTCTGCAGGAGTAAAATTGGTTAATATAGATAGTGAAGGTAATGTTAAACCTGACCCATTCTTCCCATATTCTATCGGAAATATTAAAGAGAGAGAATTTGAAAAGATATGGAATGATAAGGAAAATCCGATATTAAAAATTTTAAGACAACGTCCAAGAAAATTAGAAGGAAGATGTAAAAAATGTGCTTTTGTAATGATATGTAATGGCGGTTCAAGGTCAAGAGCTTTTGCAAAATATGGAACCCTCACAGCGGAGGATCCTTCATGTTACTTAAATGATAAAGAAGTGAGAGGGATATTATGAAAAAGTTTTTCGCATTTTTAGCTTTATTTGTCTTCGTTGCTTATGGAAAAGAAAGATTATTTATTATTGAGAGAGAAACATCTTCAGTCGCTGTAGTAGAAGATGGGAAATTTATAGGCAGGATAGAAAATTTACACAATTTAAACCATGCTGTAATAAAGTTTTACGGTAAAAAAGGATACCTTATTACAAGAGACGGATATCTGATAAAGTTTGATCCAGAAAATCTAAAAGCGGAGAAAGAGATAAAAGTCGGAGAAAGCTCAATAGGATTTGTAGTAGATAATGATTATATAGCCGTAGCCAACTATTCAACTAAATCCGTTATAATTTTAGATAAAGATTTAAATATACTTCAGCAAATAGAAACAGATTCAAGAAATGTAGGAATAAAAAATTATAAAGATTATCTTGTTTTTGCACTTATGGATAAAGACGAACTCTGGGTTTTAAAAAGAGTTAATGGAAGATTTAATCTCTTTAAGAGATTTAAAAATGTTGGTCAGGTTCCTTTTGATGCGATGATAAAAGATAATCTGTATATTGTTGGTTTTTTTAACTCACCTTTTATAGGTGTTTTAAATCTTGACGACATGAGATTAATGCAAGTTTTCTTACTTTCTGAAAACAAAGAACCAGTCTTAAAAGTTCCTCACTTTGGTATGTGGGCTATAGAAAAAGACAAGATAGTGATTCCTTCTGTTGGAGATAAAAGTATTAACATATTCGATAATGATTTTAATATAATTAAGAAAGTAAATACTATAGGTTTACCTGTTTTTACTGTATTTAGCCCAGATGGTAAGCTTTTAGCGATAACCTTCAGTGGGAAAGAATTTAATACTATTCAAATAGTTGATATAAACAAAATGGAGATAACAAAAACTCTTACATTCGATGGGAAAATCCTTCACGTAAGATGGAGTGAGGAGAAACCTCTGCTTTATATTTCTGTAAATGATTCAAACAAAGTTATATGTATAGACACTATTGTGTGGGAAGAAAAATTTAATGTTCAAATAATAAAGCCATCAGGTATTTTCTTGTATAAAAAGGAGTAAACCATGGGAAAAGTCTATATTACTGGAGCAGGTCCGGGAGATTTAGATCTTTTGACATTAAAAGCCTTAAAAGTTATACAACAGGCAGATGTTATCCTCTATGATAGGTTGATAAATGAAGAAATATTATCCTTTGCAAAAAAAGATGCTATATTTGTATATGTCGGAAAAGAAGATGGTAAACATACAATACCACAGGAAGAGATAAATCAACTTCTCTATAAGTATGCTCTTAATTATGAGAATGTTGTGAGATTAAAAGGTGGAGACCCCTTCATTTTCGGTAGAGGTTCCGAAGAAGCTCTTTATTTAGCTTTAAGAGGGATAGAGTTTGAAATAATACCCGGAATAACATCCGTAGTTGCAGTACCGGCTTATGCAGGGATACCTCTCACTCATAGAGGTATTACGTCCTCTTTCAGAGTTATAACTGGTCACGAAGCTCCAGATAAGCCAAATTCAATGATAGATTGGGAAAGTTTAAAAACAGAAGAAACTATTGTTATTCTTATGGGATTACATAACATAGAAAAGATTATGAAAAAATTGATTGAAGTAGGTAAAAATCCAAAAACACCAGTAGCGGTGATACAGGCAGGAACAACAGAGAACCAAAAAGTCGTAGTTGGAACAGTAGATAGTATATCTGAGATTTCTAAGGATCTACAATCTCCAGCAATAATTGTGATAGGAGAAGTAGTAAAATTAAGGGATAGTATTAATTGGTTTGAGAAAGGTTTGCATCTTTTTAGAAATTTCTGAACTCTATTTTAAAAGAAATATTTTTAATAAAATTTTCTGTGAGTTTTTGTAAGTCCACATTCTTTTCTGGTTTTTTTATGTTTCCTATAGTTTTTGTATGAATATAGTTCTGTATATAATAAATCTTTGTAAATTTGTTTTTTTCTAAAAAGCCTATTATTTCCATAAGATCTCTTTCTGAAATTAAATCCGAATGAATAGTTGTTCTAACTTCAAAATCTATATCTGAATTAATTAAAATTTTTAATGAATTTTCAATTTTCTGAAAATCTTTATAACCTGTTATATCTTCATACTTTTTTCCTGGAGCCTTTATGTCAAGAGCTACATAATCTATAAGTTTACTTTCTATCAGGCCTTTTATGGTTTCCGGAGACGTTCCATTGGTATCAAGTTTAACAAGGAAACCAAGTTCTTTAATTTTTTTACTTAAATCAAAAATTCCCCTATAGTTTGTTGGTTCTCCTCCACAGTAAACAATACCATCAAGTAAACTTCTTCTTTCTTTTAAAAAGGATAGAATATTTTCTTCTGTCAGTTTTCCACTTTTAGCAAAAACTATATCAGGATTATAACAGTAAAGACATCTCATATTACAACCGCCAAACCAAATGATGGCGGCTATTTTTTTTGGGAAATCTAAAAGGGTAAATGGTGTTAAATCATAGATCATTTTTCACCACAAAATAAACTCGCTCTTTAAATTCTCCTTTCTTACCTTTATTAAAACTTTCTATAGGTCTGTAATAACCAACAACCCTTGTATACTGGAGAGTTTTTGTTCTCAAATGTTCTAGGTTTTTTAAAAATTCTTCTTTTAAGATTGTCTTTTCCATATTACTCTACCTCCAGAAGATATTTTTCTAAAATTTCCTCATCACATTTTGGACAATACTCATAATTCTTTTCCAATCTTCCGTGTTTGGGGCATACTGTTATTAGAGGAGTTATCGTAACGTATGGTAGTTTAAAATTGGTAAGTATCTTCTTTAATAACTGTTTACAGCTATCTTTATCTTGTATACCCTCTTTTAAATAAATATGCAAAACAGTTCCTCCAGTATATTTACACTGTAAATCATCTTGTAATTTTAAAACTTCAAAGGGATCATCATTAAAATTTGCCGGAACTTGAGAACTGTTTGTGTAGTATATATTTTCTCCATCTCCAGCTGTAATGATATCTGGAAATCTTTTTTTATCTTCTTTTGCAAATCTATAAGTAGCTCCTTCCGCAGGAGTAGCTTCAAGATTATACAGATTACCAGTCTCTTTTTGAAATTTGACAATTTTTTCTCTTATAAAATCAAGTATCTCTTTCGCAAAGTCTATGCCTCTTTTATCTGTAATATCATACTCGTCATCTGTAAAATTTCTTATCATCTCATTCATTCCATTAACACCTATGGTAGAAAAATGGTTCCTAAACGATGGTAAATATCTTTTGGTGTATGGATAAAGCCCTCTATCATATAGGTCTTGGATGAACTTTCTTTTCCTTTCAAGGGTATCCTTCGCTATCTCAAGTAATCTTTCCAACTCTTTCAATAGATCTTCTTTATTTTTCTTAAATCTATATCCAAGTCTTGCCATATTTATTGTTACTACTCCTATACTTCCAGTCATCTCTGCCGAACCAAAAAGCCCATTTCCTCTTTTCAAAAGCTCTCTAAGATCAAGCTGTAATCTACAACACATACTCCTCACCATATATGGTTGAAAAGCATCAGGATTCCTGACTTTATTTCCATTTTCATCGAAAATGTACTGGCTACCGATAAAGTTCTGGAAATAAGAGGTTCCAAGTTTCGCCGTATTTTCAAAAAGCACATCCGTGTTTTCTCCATCCCAATCAAAATCTTCTGTAATATTGACGGTCGGAATTGGAAATGTAAAAGGTTGCCCTGCTTTATCTCCTTCGTTCATAACTTCATAAAAAGCTCTATTTATCATATTCATTTCTCTTTGAAAATGCTTGTATCTTAAATCTGTTAATTTTTCTACCCCTCTCTCTCTTGCCTTTTCTAAAAGCTCTTTATCTTCCACCCCTTCAAAAAGATGTCTGTCGTTTACGGTAGGCCAATTCTCTGTTAAATCTTGAGGGACAGTCCAATCCAGTGTTATATTAGTGAAGGGAGACTGCCCCCACCTTGAAGGAACATTCAGATTGTAAATAAAACTCCTTATTGCTTTCTTAACTTCAGTATAAGATAACTTATCTTTAAAAACATATGGAGCAAGATATGTATCAAAAGAACTGAAAGATTGTGCTCCTGCCCATTCTGACTGTAAAACACCGAGGAAATTTGCCATCTGTCCGAGAGCTTCTCTGAAATGTTTAGGTGATTTACTTTCAACCCTACCTCTAACACCATTGAATCCTTCATTTAGTAGTTGTCTTAAACTCCAGCCGGCACAATAACCAGATAGATTATCAAGGTCATGAATATGAATGTCCCCGTTTCTGTGGGCATATCCGGCTTCTTTGCTGTAAACTTTATCAAGCCAGTAGTTTGCTATCACTTTTCCGGCTATATAGTTAATAAGCCCAGCATGGGAGTATCCCATATTAGAATTGGCGTTAACTCTCCAATCTTTACCACTTATATATTCTTCCACAGTCTGGCTACAATCTATATAAGTTGTGTCATCGTTTAATCCAAAGATATGTTCTCTCTGTAATTTTCTGGTATGCCTGTATAACATAAAAGAGCGCATAACCTCAAAATATCTTGCGTTAAAAAGCTCCTTCTCTATAATATCTTGGATCTCTTCCACAGCCCAAACATCCCTCTGCTTAAGAATTTCCATAACATTATTAAATATTGTTTCATCGTAAGGTTGGTTTACACTTTCAAAGGCTTTCATTATTGCATCTTTTATCTTATATGGCTTAAACTCTTCACTTATACCGTCCCTTTTAATGATGATCATGATTGCCTCCTAAATATAGAGTACTTATAATAATAATATACTACATTTAGGGGGGTTGCATTGATAACTGTCAAAAAAAATTTAAATGAAATTTTTCTCCCAGGTATAAAACTCATCTGAGAAATATTTTATTCTCGATTTTTTGAATTCCTTAGTTGAGTAAAGCTTTTTGTAATCTTTTATCCCTACTTCTTTTGATATACTGTCTATTATAAGTTCAACTTCCCCTTCTGTCTTCCCATGTATCATCGAAAATATATTATAATTCCAATCTTTATATCTTGGTCTTTGATAACAGTGAGAAACAGCAGAATAAGAAGCTATTATCTCTCCAACTTCATCAACTCTATGATCAGGAACATTCCACACTACCATAGCATTGTATTTGAATCCTGCTTTTCTGTGGTTTAAAATCGATGCAAATCTTCTTATATATCCTGCATTTAGTAAATTTTTAACTTCTTCAAAGAATCTGATGTAATCTATGCCAAGTTTCTGTGTCATCTCCTTAAAGGGTTCAATAGATATAGGTATATCCTCTTGTATGTAAAGTAATATCTTCTTATGTATGTCTAGAAGTTGAAAGTCTTTTAATTCTTTTCTCTCTACTATTTCTTTTTTAATCTCTTTAGATTCTGTATCTAAAATAACGCCAATTTTAAACATTTTTAAATTTGGTAGTATCAAATAAATTTTAGCATCAACTTTTTTAGCTATGATTTGTATGGTCTCTTCAAGCCCAAGTAAAGAATCTGGAGGAACTGCAATGGTAAACCATAGATTAAATATTTCATGATTTCTTTCGTAATTATGACTTACTCCTGGATGGGTATTTATAAACTCTGCAGCTCTTTCAATATCCTTAACGCTAAAAGCTACTAGTGTTGATTTATAACCCAAAGCTGTGGTATCTAAAATCCCGGAAGTTTGCCTTATTATTTTACTTTCCTTTAGATCTTTGTATAAATCTAAAGTCTCCTGCTCCGTAGTTCCTAAAACTTTTCCTAACTCTTCAAAAGGTTTTGGAACCAAAGGAAAAGATGTCTGTATTATCTTTAAAAATTTTTCTCTCATCATATTTGCTCCTTTTTATAGAAATAATAATTTCATATACCTTTTTAAATTTTTCATTGATTAAAATCAAAGGTATTTGCAACTAATCACTGAATTAATAGAAATATATTGATATTTATAAAAACTTAGCATATAGTAATAGCTATGAAATTATTGCAGCAAACTAAGAAAATAGGAGTTAGTTATAGGAAAACAAAAATGATTAGAGCATACTCTTATCCTCAATATGCTAATCTAGGTAAGATAAAAAAGATAAAAGGCATATTGAAAGAATACAGAACAACGGCAGAAGATATAGCAAAATATCAGTGGTATCTATTTTTTAAAGAAGGTAAATTTAATAAATACAAAAATATAAAACATATAAACAGTAATCTATCCGAAAGATATAAACAGGTTTGTATGTGGCAAGTAGTTAGTGTCTTGGAAAGTTTTATATCAAATATCCAAAATAGGTTTTTTGAGATTGTTAAAAGCTCTAATTTAACTGAAAAAACTAAGAGAGTTTTAATCTATCTAAACAATAGAAAAGAGTGGTTGATTAAAAAATCAGAAAAAGCCATATGGATAGACAAAGAAAACAAAGAAAAGATAGAGTATGAGATAACAGAAGAAGAGAGATTATTAGCTAAAAAGATTTTCAAACATATACTAACTAAATGGAGAAAACCATCTTTTAAACATGTATCAATGCATTTAGATAGTAAAGTAGCTATTATAGAAGAAAACAGAAACTCTAAAACCTATGATAGATGGATAAAACTATCTACTATTGAAAAAGGAAAACCTATATACATACCTCTGAAAAGTAACAGTTATGCAGAAGATTTAGAAGGAGAGTTATTAAACTTCTGTCAAGTTGTAGAAGAAGATGGTAGTTTAAAGATAATCCTATTAAAAGAGATAGAACCACAGAAAAGAGAATACAAACCTATGGTAGATAAGATAGCAATAGATATAGGATTAAATCCTTTAATAGCTACAGATAAAGGAGATTTGATAGGAAGACAGTTTTTTGATATTTTGAAAAAGTATGATGAGAAGATAGTTAAGAGAATGGCATACTTACAAAAGAATGGTATAAAACCAAATCAAGATAAAAAATACAGAGAAGTAATCAAGAAGTTAAGAGCATTTTTAAAGACAGAGATAAACAGATTTATAAACAGATTGATAGAGTTATACAGACCAAAAGAGATAGTGATAGAGAGATTAGATTTTAGAAGTCCAAAATTATCTAGAAGATTAAATAGGATTATACAGAACTTTGGAAAAAGGATATTCAAACAGAAATTAGACAGTCTTAGAGAAGAGTATAATATAGAGATAACACAGATAAATCCAGCTTACACATCACAGGAATGTAGTAGCTGTGGATATATAGATAAGAGTAATAGAAAAGACACTAACAGTTTTGAGTGTAAAGTTTGTGGGAAAAAGATAAATGCACAAGTAAATGGAGCAAAGAATATCCTGAAGAGAGCGTCTCTTTTCAGGGAGATAAGACCTACTGCTACGAAAAAGCAAGTCCTCAACATACTGATAAAAAGGTATGTTGAGAGAGTTAAGGGGTGTAATAGTGCTCCCTTGGAAGTTTTAAGAAGTAATCCTTACTTCAAGGACTTCCTAAACCCTGTTAGCAGTGGGAATAAATTTCTATAAAAGGGGGAACTATTATATTTTTGGACTGATATAATGGAAAGAGAGGTGATTTTCATGAGTTATATGCCTGTATTTTTAGAAGTGAAAGATAAAAAATTTTTAATAGTAGGGGGAGGGAAGGTTGCTACAGAGAAGATAAAGAGAGTTCTCAAATTTAGTTATAATATCACTGTTGTTTCTCCTGAGATAACTCAGGAGTTAGAAAGTATCATAAAGGAGAACTCTCTAAATTATATAAACAGTCCTTATACTTCGGATATCATAAAAGATTATGACATTATTATCGTAGCAGTTTCTGATACAAACTTACAGAAAGTAATTTATAATGATGCAAAAAGAGAAAATAAACTATGTAACACCGTTGATGTTATAGGAGAATCAGACTTTATATTTCCTTCTGTTGTCAAAAAGGGCAACCTTATAGTTGCATTCTCAACATCAGGAAGTTCTCCGGCTTTAGCAAAGTACCTTAGGGTATACTTTGAACAGATAATTCCTGGAGAGGTTGAACAGTTTTTAAATGAAATGGAGGACCTTAGAAACTCTCTACCTAAAGGAAAAGAGAGACAAGACCTTTTTGATAAAAAAGCTAAGGAGTTTTTTGAAAAATTCTTCAAATTAAGACTATATTGACTTAAATTAAATTTGAATATATACTATATGTAAATGTAAACTGTAAAGGATATAAAAATGTTAGAAGAGTTGAAAAACGTTTACCTTTTTAGACATCTATCTGAGGATACATTGGAGAGGTTATCTCAGATATCCAAAATAAAAGAATATGAACCGGGACAAGTACTATTCTTTGAAGGAGAAAAAGCAGAAAATCTATATATCTTATTAGAAGGAAGGCTTAAAGTATACAAAACTACATTTAAAGGCATAGAGATATTTATAAATCAATTTGGACCAGTTTCTATGATTGGAGAACTTGCAAATTTTGAGAAAATTCCATACCCTGCAACCGCTGAATTTATGACTGAAGGGAAGGCCTTGGCTATTAATTTCAGAGTATTTGAATCGGAGTTTTTAAAAAATCCTGAGATACTATTATCCATAGTAAAATCTCTATCAAATAAGATAAAAATGTTAAATAGCTTTATTGATTCTACCGTAGTCTTAAGTGCAGAAGCAAGAGTAGCCAAACTTATTTTGGAAAGTGTAGAAATATTTGAAGTTTTAAAACATAATCAGATTGCTTCTTTTTTAAACATTACACCAGAAACATTATCAAGAGTTCTTTCAAAATTAAAATCTAGAAAAATTATAGATTCCGAAGGCCATAAAATAAAAATATTAGATAGAGAAAAGTTAAGAAAAATATCAAAAGATGAACCTATAATATTCTCTAAATAATTCCAAGAGCTTTTTTTATATTCTCTGATGCTCTGTTAATATTCCAAGGTGGATCCCATACGAGTTCTATATCTACACTGTTTACCCAATTTAACTTCTTTACTTCGTTTTCTATCCAAGTAAGAATAACTCCTGATAGAGGGCAGGCAGGTGAAGAAAGTGTCATTTTTATTTTCACATTGCCATTATCTTCACTAATATCATATATAAGCCCAAGATCAACAACATTAAAACCCATCTCCGGATCTATCACTTTTTTAAGTGCTTCTACAACTTGTTCTTTTTTTCCCATTTTAACCTCCTTCTTTTAGCTGATACGTTATAACGTAAATAAAATTGTAGAGGAAAATAACTCCAGAAATAAACAACATAACTAATCCAGTATAGTAGAATAGCAAGAATTTAAAAGTAAAAAATAAACTAAAAAGTATAGATCCAATCACGTGCAAAATTAACTGTAATCTTGGAAAATTCTCCGGAAGCATTTCTGATAAAGTTGGCACAGGTTTTATTCCTACTATATTAGAAAATTTATGGAACCACGTCAAAAACGGCAAGATTTTATATAGACTACTATATATTAAAACTCCAAAAAATAGAGAAGATGTTATAAACAGTCCTGTAGATTTGTCAACAAAAAACATAGCTATACCTACTGGTAAAAATACATGGGACAAAAACATTCCATTAAGGGCAAAATCACTTCTCTTTTTAGGTTTATGTCTGTATATCTCTAACACTTGTAGTAGAAGGGAGATTATACCACTTAGGAAAAGTAAAAATGAAAGTAAAAAAAGATAAAATAAATCAAGGAATTTAGAAAATACTAAGCCAAATATACTTACAGATAAAAAAATGTAAGATACTTTTATAAATTTAGCACTAAATTTATGAGAAACAGAGAACATTGGAAGTAAAATCATTTCAATACCAGCAACTAAAAATATAATAAAACCGAATACAACAAAAATTACATGTGCGTAGATAAAATACTCCAAATTTAAAGATAAAAATCCATAGTAAAAATTCAAACCAAGTAATAATCCTATACAAATACCTATTAATAAAAAGATATTGGCTGTTAATAAATAGGTCACAGTAATGTCTAACTTTTCCAGATTTTTTATACTCAAAAAGAAATTGATAAAATACACAATAAAAGAGGAGAAGAGAAAAATACTACCAATAGGAATTAGAAAAGTAATTTCTGCTTTTAAAAGAGAAAAGATAAAGATAGAAATTCCTGATATAAACAGATAAAAGTGTATATACCCTAATTTAAAAGAGAAGACGGGTATTTCTAAAGCCACAGGAATTAATTGATATAAGGCTCCAAATACAACCATCATAATGAAACCCACTAAGTAAAAATGCCAAAATGATGCGAATTGGAGAGAATAAATATCTTCTTTAAAAATTTCTCCATTTAAAAAGATAAAAATAGGGAAAACAAGCTGCACAATAGCAGCTGCTGTAAAAAAATGGAGGATAAGGGAAAATGGAGGAGCAAACTGTGTAGCTAAACTTCCTACAACTCTCATTTTATTGTTTCAAGGTAAATACAATTTTGTATTTTCCATCATAATCAGATATATCTATATTGAATTTATCTGTAATCTTCTCAAGAAGTCCAATTGGTTTTTTGTGATTTATCATGACGACCTTTATATTTGGAGAATTTAATAACTTTAAAACAGCCATAGCGTTTGTCATAGGCTCCGGAGGACCTAACATAGAAGTATCAAATTCATAAACCGTATTTCCATCTTCCTCATACTTGTATACTGGAACTGTTGCACCTTCAACATTTACCTCTTGTTTCATAAGAAACACCTCCAAACAGTGTTTTTATAAAAATAAAATATAAATTCACATATATCATTGACAAAGGTCATATATTTAAGACTTTCTTATCTTAAATTTATGATGAAAATCATTTAATTTATGAATTTAAGACCTTATTATCTTATTTATTTGCGGAGGTAGTGTAGGATGAAAAAACTTCATGGCAAATTGATTTAAATCAATGAATAAGATAAAAGAGTCTTATATCCTAGATATACAGGATAGAGATTGTTATGAATAGAGCGTTAATAATCTTAATATTTGCTATTCTGCCGATAGTTTTGGCCGTTTTTCTACTTATTGGTCCGTGTGTTTTGTCCCTGGTTAGTATGATGCTCAATATTAAGTGAGGAAAGAGATGGAAATAATTAATGTAATTTGGAAAATATCATATGTTTTACATATGATATCAAATGCAGGATTTCTTGGTTCTTCCTTGCTAGTATATTTCATTATTCCAAGAACCGAAGAAGGTATATCTTTAATAATTTATAAAAGGTTGTCATCTCTTTTCATAACTATATCTGGATTAACCGGTATTGGGCTTCTATCCATTATGAGTATGGGCGGTATGGACAATTTAACATCAAATCCGATCGGAATAAGCATACTCATAATGATAGGTTCTTTCTCTGTTGTTCTTTTTCTATTCATCCTATTTTTACTTTATAAAGGGGGTGATAAAAAAATCGAAAGAGTTTTTGTGGGTATTATAATTGTTCTTTATCTGTTAACCTACACATTTAGGGTTCTTTTGGTTCATTAAAAATATTTTTAAGGAGGTTTTGTTATGGCTGAGGAAAGGTCATACAAAAAATGGTTTGTTACGTTCCTTGTAGGTTTAATAGTTGCTGTCCTTTTATTTACCGGATTTACAGTTTACCAGATCAAAAATGTCCCCCCAATACCTAAGGAAGTAAGAGGTTCATCTGGTGTTCTATATACTTATGATGATGTTGTTCAAGGAAAAGCTTATTTTCAGAAATATGTTCTTATGGATCATGGTTCTATTTTAGGAAATGGGGGATACATAGGTCCTGATTATACCGCTCTTTTCCTTGATAAAAAAATAAGGCATCTTGAGGACATATATGCCCAGAAAATGTTATCCAAAGATTTTAACTCTTTAAATCCAGCTGAGAAAGCGTATATCGATAGCTTTGTCAAAAAAGATATGAGAGAGA
Organism: Hydrogenothermaceae bacterium; assembly: GCA_041287495.1. GTDB lineage: Bacteria > Aquificota > Aquificia > Aquificales > Hydrogenothermaceae > JAOABC01. The sequence goes on along the minus strand of JBEULE010000013.1, from coordinate 4,574 downwards.
TTTCGATATTAAAAGAAGATGTTACGCAACTAACTCCTGAGCATGAACAAGCATATCTGAAAGCAAAAGATGAACTTGTTGAATTTTTAACAAAAGGAAATCCTAACTATTCCATGATTGGTGGAATAATAAAGCCCGAGGAAGCACAGAAAATAGCATCATTCGTTGATTGGTCTGCTTTAGTTGCTGCATCACCAAGACCGGGATCAAACCTTACTTATACAAACAATTGGCCTCCAGAACCTAGGATAGGATTAACAGCATCTTTTTCCTCTCTTATATGGTCATTAGTTTCTGTCATGGCTATATGGACATTAACAATAGTCGTACTGTGGGCATTTTATGATTACTTTATGAAGTTTAATGGAGAAAAACCTGAACCATCTCTCTCCATTACTTCTTTAACACCTATGCAGAATAAAGTTTTAAAATTTGTACCTCTTGTTCCTCTGTTTTTCTTCTTACAGGTTGTTATGGGTGGTTATTTAGCACACCTTTATGCAGATCCGTCTCACAGTTGGATAATACCTCAATCTTTATTGCCATTTAATGCAGCAAGAGAATTTCATCTAAATCTTGCAGTATTATGGATAGCTATAGGTTGGCTTGCTGGAGGTTTATTTATCGCTCCTATTGTTACAAAGGGTAAAGATTTTAAATTCCCAATAGCTGTTGATATCCTATGGATAGCCTTAGTTATCGTTGGTCTAGGAGGATTAGCTGGACTTTGGCTCGGTGCTCTTGGAAAACTTCCGGGCAATCTATGGTTTTGGTTTGGCTCTGAAGGAAGAGAGTTTATAGAATTAGGTAGGATATGGGATATAGGAATTGTTGTAGGACTTGTTCTCTGGTTTGCAATCGTATTTTTTACAGTGAGAAAAGCAGAGAAGTTAACACCACCATTACAGATGATTATATGGTCATCCTTTGCGATAGCTGTTCTTTATTTAGCAGGTATGATGCCTTTAACTAAGATAATGCCTAACTTTACAGTTGATGATTATTTTAGATGGTGGGTTGTTCATTTATGGGTTGAAAACACATTTGAACTGTTTGCCGCAGGAACAATGGCATTTTTAACAGTAGCCCTTGGATTAGTTAGCGTGAGATTTGCAACAATAATGATGTTTTTTGAAGCCTTTTTAATAGTTGCCACAGGGATTATAGGAACTGGTCACCACTATTTTTGGATGGGTGAGAATGAAATGTGGATTGCATGGGGAGGTGTGCTATCATCCTTAGAACCTTTACCGCTTGTAATTTTAATGGTAGAAGCTTATAAAGAGTATGCTCATATCTCTCACAAAGATTTTCCATTTAGAATGGCATTTATATGGTTAGCAGGCTCTGCTTTCCTAAATTGGCTTGGTGCCGGATTTTATGGAATGATAGTTAACCTTCCAATAGTTAATTACTATGAGCATGGAACATACTTCGGAATGGCCCATGGACATATTGCTTTACTTGGAGCATTTGGATATGTGGCAATAGCCTTTCTATACTTTATAGTAAGAGCAAATGCATTAGCAAAAGGTTTACATTGGGATGAAAAGCTTTCAAACACTGCCTTTTGGCTAACTACAATCGGTATATTTTTATATGCTATCCCTACAATGGTTATTGGGACAAAGCAGGTTCAATGGGCTTATGAAATTGGGTACTGGGCAGCAAGAACAAGAGAGGTTCTTGAAGGGCTTGGCTTCTGGATGTGGATAAGGATAATACCAGATGCTATGGTTTTAGCAGGTAGCGCTTTAATACTTGTAGATATAATTTACAAATTATATTTATCGTCAAAAGCAGCTCCATCTTACACAAAAGTGTGATATGTATATAAGCAGGGTGAAGTTTCTCTCACCCTGTTTTTTTATTTGCTTTTGAGTAAATTTAATATAGAGAGGACTTTGTTTCTCTTCTCTGTTAGTTCTTGGTAAAGTTGTCTCTCTTTTTCCACTACATTTGAAGGAGCTTTTTCTACAAAAGATGGGTTATTAAGTTTGTTTTCTGCTATCTTTATAGATTTTTCTATATCTGCAAGTATCTTCTGTTGTCTCTCTATCTCTTTCTGTATATCTATAACCCCTTCTATATCTATAAAGCCTTCTCCGATATCAGATATAACAGCTACTTCTGTATCTTTTTTAGGAGTATTTGATAACTCTAAACTTTCTGCTTTTACAAGATTTGAAATCTGTTGTTTTAGAGACATTAATAACTTTTCTGTTTCCATGTCAGATGGTTTTATACGAATTTTGAGTTTTCTGGTTGGCTCTATGTTAAAATCTGACCTTACAGCTCTTATCTTTGATATTAAATCTTTAAGGTTCTCAACAAATTTTTCTTCTTTTTCAAATATTAAGCTGTTATTTAGCTCTGGATATTTTGAGATCGCTAAAAATTCTGCATCTTTTGTAGGAATATGGTTATATATCTCTTCTGTTATAAAAGGCATTATAGGATGGAGAAGTTTCATGGAGTTTTCAAGGATATAGATTAACACAGTAATGGCTGTATCTTTATCCTCCTGAGAACCTTTATATATTCTCTCTTTTGTAAACTCTATATACCAGTCACAGTAATCATGCCAGAAAAAGTCATACAGAGTAGATGCATACTCATTATATCTGTAAGATTCAAGTTCTAAAGAGGACTTTTCAATTGTTTTCTGTAATTTAGAGAGTATCCACCAATCTTCTACAGATAAGTTCAATTTTTGTAAATCAAATCTGTAATCTTTACCTTCTTCAAGGTTTGATAGGACAAATTTTGATGCATTAAATATTTTGTTTGAGAAATGTTTATAACCTTCTATTCTCTTCTCTGATAGTCTTATGTCCCTTCCTTGAGCTGCTAAGGCTGTTAGAGTAAATCTTAGTGCATCAGCTCCGTATTTTTCAGCCATATCTAATGGGTCTATAACGTTACCTTTTGTTTTTGACATTTTCTCTCCCTTCTCATCTCTGACAAGGGCATGAATATATACATCTTTAAAAGGCTCTTTCTCCATAAACTTCATACCCATCATTATCATACGGGCAACCCAGAAAAAGATAATATCAAATCCGGTTACCAATAGAGATGTTGGATAAAATCTCTGTAAATCTTTTGAGTTTTGCGGCCAGCCGAGGGTTCCAAATGGCCATAAAGCAGAAGAAAACCATGTATCAAGGACATCTTCATCTTGATGTAGGTTTAGACTTCCACATCTCTCACATTTTAGTAGAAGCTCAAATCTCTCTGGGTAAATTTCTTTGATATGCTTAGAGTTTTTTAGAGCTTGTAGAAATGTTTCCTTATCTTTTAACTCTGGAATCTCTCTACCGAAAACTACTTTTTCGTAAAACTCAAGATTTGTTTTATCTTCTTGGGTAAAGTTTTTGTTTTTCAATAGTTCTACGACTTCATCAACACAGAAAATTTTTCCTATCTTACTGTCTGCATAAAGGTTAAATATAACTTTTTCGAAATCTCTCTCAAATATATCATCGTTGAAAGCATTACTGTGTCCACAGTCAGAGCAGTACCAAACAGGTATCCTGTGTCCCCACCATATCTGTCTTGATATACACCACTCTCTGATGTTATACATCCAGTTAAGGTATGTTTTTTGCCAGTTTTCAGGGATAAATCTTATCTGACCCTTTTCTACAACCTCAATGGCTTTGTTTGCTAACTTTTTTGTATCTACAAACCACTGGGTAGATAAATAAGGCTCTATCACCTCTTTTGACCTTTGAGAGTGTCCTACATTGTGGATATGTTCTTCTACTTTTTCAAGGAGTCCTAACTCTTTCAATTTTTCTATAACTTTTTTTCTTGCATCATACCTGTATAAACCTTCAAACTCACCGGCATTTTTATTCATAACCGCAGATTCATCCATAACAACTACCATAGGTAGATTGTGTCTCTTTCCTACTTCAAAGTCGTTAGGATCATGAGCAGGTGTTATTTTAACGGCTCCAGTTCCAAAAGCTGGATCAACATACTCATCTGCTATTATAGGTATTAAATTTGAGACTTCCCTACCGTTAATATCATATCTCTTTTCCGGTGCCAGAGGTAAAACAACAGATTTACCTATAAGATGTTTATATCTATCATCTTCAGGATTAACAGCCACTGCCGTATCTCCAAGCATTGTTTCAGGTCTCGTAGTTGCAACCGTTATATACTCATCACTGTCTTTTACAGGATATCTTATATACCAGATATTACCCTTTTTCTCCTCATACTCAACTTCAAGATCTGATATTGCCGTTCTCTCTTTTGGATCCCAGTTTACTATGTAGGGAGCTTTAAAGATAAGACCCTCTCTGTAAAGTTTTACAAAGGCTTCTCTTACAGCTCTTGAAAACCCTTCATCAAGTGTAAATCTCTGACGAGACCAATCACAGGAAGCTCCAAGTCTTACAAGCTGATTTTTTATCGAATTTCTTGATTGTGGAACCCATTCCCAAACTTTTTGAATAAACTTCTCTCTTCCAAGGTCAAATCTGCTTATACCTTTCTCTGATAACTGACGAACTACTACCCACTGGGTAGCTATACCTGCATGGTCAAACCCAGGAATC
>JBEULE010000012.1:0-12727 GCA_041287495.1 Hydrogenothermaceae bacterium | reverse complement strand
ATTTTGCTAAACCGTGGTATACTTGTGGGCTGTGGCAGACTTATAGGAGACTTTTTAAGTAAAGATCAATTAATATGATTATTATTAGATATTGAATTGGAAACTAGGGTAAATACTACCAAATAATATATAATATTCGATACGCCGGGTGAGAAATTAGACCTCAAGTTCACCCCTCCTATAATAGCTATATCCAATAGCATAAGCATATACATACACAAGCACACAAGTTAAAGTCCTCCACCCACTACCAGCATTAAAAAGCTTTATCTGACTTATAACACCTTCCACTACCTGCCTTTTTGCCCTCATCTCCCTACTACCACACACAATCACACCTTCACAACCCCTATAACCCCTATCTCCATACACCACACAACTCTCCACAAGCTTCCTAAACCATAAACTCCTTCTCTTCCTTTCCCTAAATGCCCTAACCTCATGCACACTTCCAAAGCTTATCCACACATCATAAACTCTTCCCCACCTATCACATAACACCATCATCAACATGCCATACCTGACCTCCTCAAACTCCACTACCTTCCCATTGTCTCTCCGAACTATCTTCCTTCTCCTCTTTGCCCACCATACCTTCCCTCTTACCCTCCTTATCTTCTGTGTCCTCGCCCTGTTTACATTGGCTATGTCCACTATGGTTCCATCTATTACAAGTTCTATCTTCTTACCATACAAAAGCCTTGCTAAAATCATAAGCCTCAGCTTGTGAAGCTTGTATTCTCTCAATATCCTGTATACTCTCTTGAGTCTGTATCTTCTGAAGATATGCCATGATTGTATGGATGGGTCAATAAGTAGTTTAGCTAAGGTGAGGACTTTTGTATTGGTTATGTAGGAGAGTATAAAGATGGCTGCTATATGGATGTCTGTGAGTTTAGGCTTTCTGCCTGCTTTAGCTTTTGGCACATTAAGGAATGGCAAGGCATTTTCAAGGTCTTTTAGGATTTGTTGGTAGATGCGTAGGTAAGGTGGTATAATTTCCATGGTAAAAACCTCCGATGGTTTTTAGGGCTACTATTATAGTAGCCCTGCTGTCTTTTTATTGATATGGAAGGTTTAGCTTAAAGGGAATTTCTCACTCGGCGTATATCATATAATTTATAACATGCTATTCGTACTTTCTGCACCTTCCGGAACGGGCAAGACCACTGTGGCAGAAAGGTTGCTTAAAAGCTGTCCCGGTGTAAGAAGAATAATAACGGCCACCACAAGGTCCAAAAGGGAAGGGGAAGTGCATGGAGTGGATTACCTTTTTATAAGCTATGAGGAGTTTAAAGAGAAGATAGAGGAAGGCTACTTTTTGGAGTATGCGGAGGTTTACGGCCACTACTATGGCACTCCAAAGGACCAGGTGATAAGGAACGAAGAAGAAGGCGTAGACTCTCTTTTGGTCATAGATGTGCAAGGGGCAAAGAAGGTAAGGGAAACTTACAAGGATTCTATCCTCATCTTTTTGATGCCACCGAGCCTTGAAGAACTAAGAAGAAGACTGCTTACAAGGGGCTACGGCACAGAGAACTTGGAAAAGAGGCTAAGGAAGGCAGAAGAAGAAATAGCCTGTGCCAAGTACTTTGATTATATAGTGGTGAACGAGTTTATAGACAAGACGGTGGAAGCCCTGTGCCACATAATCAAGGCACAAAGGCATAAAAAGGAAAACTTCTTTAAAAGGCCTACCCTTTTGGATGAAGAGATTCTTAGAATTATAAAAGAGGGCCAGTGCCACACCTTTGAAAGATGATGGACATTGAAAAGGCTAAAGAGAAGCTAAGGGCTATGGGCTATGAAGGCATATACCTCTGGCAGGACCCACCGGGCACTTACTATGATTGGCACACTCACCCAGAGGACGAGGTGCGATACATTCTGGAGGGTGAGATGACCATAGGGACTGAGGAAGGGGTTTATCATCTAAAGGCTGGGGACCTATTAGAAGTGAAGGCTGGCACAAGGCATTGGGCAAAGACGGAGAAGGGAGTGAAGTATCTTTGTGGGAGTAGGAGATAATTAAAACCTTTTAGCCATATTTCTCCAGCCTTCCGTAGGTATAAACAAACTCTGCATCCACTTCCTTAGGCGCATCCTTTCTGTATTTGTTGACCGTATATACTATTACTCTGGCCCTATCTCTATTTAGATTAAGCACAGAATAGCCCCAGTTTTTCATATTGAGATGTTTTATCCAAGGGTTTTGTAGCATTTCTGCCCTTTCTACCTCTTCTATAGAAGTATAATTTGGCCAGTTTCTTTTCCACCAACCCATCTCTTTTGAATTAACAGAAGATATGGCTGGCGTCATAAACTCTGCACCAAGCACTTCCTTTGGCTCTTGATAGCTGTCTGGAATCTCCGCTATAAATGTAGCATGTCTGTCTCCGGTTGAGATTAGTAAGTTTTTCATGCCTTCCCTCTTTAAAAAGTCCAGTATTTTTTGCCTTTCGCCCGCATAACCATCCCAAGCATCCAAAGAACCAAACTTGCCATCCACAAGGCTTTGAGAAAACTGCACATCATTGCCCCAAACCTTCCAAACAAACTTATCTTCTTTTAACTTTTTCAAGAACCATCTTAGTTGGTCTTGGCCAAGCATGGTAGTCCTATACTGTTCTGCACAGCCGGGTGAACCATACTTTCCTCTGCAAGGCTGTTTGTCTCTGTAGCTTCTTCCATCGGTCATTATAAGATGGGCCAAGCTTCCTATTTTAAAGTCGCGGTAGATGGTTATCCATAGTAAGGGGTCTCTGTTTTGAAAGTTTGTCTTTACTCTGGCTGGTATATACTCAAGCCAAGCCTTTATGGAATCCAGCCTAAGCTGTAGCAATTTTTCCCTTTCTCTGATGGGATAGTCTCCAATCCAGTATTCCCTTTGGTAATTGTAGTAGTAGTCGTTTAGAAACTCATGGTCATCCCAAGTGTGCACAAAGGTATGCATGGCTCTGGCAAGTCTGATGTCTGGGTCGGAAAGGTAGGTTCTGTATAAGTATCTATAATCTTCCAAGTTTTGGACTATGTTTGACCCTGACGGAAGCTCCAAAAGCCTGCCCGCCACCCTTGGTGGGCCGTATATCTTTTCGTATATAAAGTCTCCCAGATGAACCACCAATTGAAGGTCCTCTTGGGCCATATGCCTGTAGGCTGTAAAGTAGCCATCGGCGTAGTTCTGGCATGTGGCAAAGGCTATGCTTATATCTTGTGCCTCCTCTGGAAGAGTTTTTAACCTTCCTATCATAGAAGGCACATCTGCATAAACAAACCTGTAGTAATAGGTTCTTCCGGGTTGCAATTTTCCTTCCAGGTCTATCCTTACCGTGTGGTCATCTTTGGATGATATGCTGTCCCATGGTAGTCTTCCAGAAAATACAAGCCTTTTGAAGTCCATATCTTCCGATATTTGTAGGATTAGGTCCTTTTTCATCCTTTCATGCACCTTTGGGTTTATACGGGTCCAAAGGATGGCGCCGGTGTGCGTGGGGTCTGCGCTTGCCACACCTTGAGGGAATACCTCCTCCATATCCATGGAAAAGCTAAGGCGGTTCAAGGACAAAAGCATTAGGGTGGCAAGGCTACCTTCCAAGAACTCCCTTCTTGTGATCATATCTATCCTCCTCCAAGGCGGTAGTCTATTTCTATTTCAAGCTCCAAGGGGGCCTTTGGGGGTGGTGGAAGCTTGGCAAGGGACCTTAACATTCTTATGGTTCCTTCGTCCAAATACCTGCTTTGACTGCTCTTTATTATCCCTATATCTTCTATCCTTCCTTCCGAGTTTATCCTTAGCCTTACCACAAGAGTGCCTTCCTCACCCCTTCTTTTTGCCTCCTCTGGGTATCTTTTATTCCTCTCAATTATGGCCTTTACTTGACTGTAGTAGGCTATCATTTGGTCCTTAGACTCTTCCTTTTTGGCCGTTGGTAGCTCCCTTTTGACCTGTGGCCTCTCTACCTGCGCTTCTTTTTGAGGCTTCTCTTGGCTTGTTTCCTTCTCTTTATTTGAAGTGTCTTCTTTTGTTTCTTCTCTGGCTGTAATTTGTGTTTGGGCCTTTTCTGCTATGGGTATGGCCTCCTTTGGTGGTGCCACAGGCTCTTGTCTTACTTCCTGCTTTTGGGGAACATTTTTTATAACCTTTTTAACCTCCTGCCTTTTGGGTGGTGTTTTTTGAGGTCTTGATTCTTTTGGGTTTGTAGTCTCCTGTGTGGGTGGTAGGGTGAGGATGATCTCTACGGGCTTGGATCCACCACTTGGAAAGGTCATTTTGCTAACAGACATAAGCCAAGAGATAACAAAGGAAGAGAGGAGGGAAAGGCTTATGGAAAGAGCAAGGGCTTTGGGCCTGTCTTCTCTGAGGATCATTTCTTGTCGCCCACGATGCCTATGTTGTATATGCCCGATTCCTTTATGGCATCTATAACCTCTATAACTTTTTGCAGGTTCACTTCCTTATCTCCCACTATTAGAACGGTGGCCTTTTCTTTATCTTGCACATTCCTTAGGTAATTTTTGAGGGCCTGTAGACCCTCCTCCCTGTTTTCCAGAAGGACTCTTCCATCTTTGGATATATACACTTTGATAGGTTCTCTGAGGTCCTTCCTCTGCACCGTGGAAGAGGTAGGCACTTTTATCTCTTGTAGCATCATGGGAAAAACGTTTAGGGTATAGACCATGAAAAAGACCAACAAAAACAGCATTACGTCTACCATAGGTATTATTTGTATTTCTTCCTTCTGATGTTCCTCCTCCATAAGCAGTAAAAGTAAAGCCTTTTTATTCATTGCCTTCCTCCAAAAGGGACCTTAGAAGCTCAAGCTTTACTTCCTCTTTTATGGAAGATACTTTGGAATGGAAGAACTTGAAGAAGAAGTAAAACCAGAGGGACATGGCTATACCGAGGGCTGTGGCCCAAAGGGCTGTGCCTATGGCTGCGCTTATCTCACCTGCACCGCTCACACCTTTTGCGGCAAGCTGTTGAAAGGCTATTATAAGGGCCAATACGGTGCCCAAAAGGCCCACTATGGGAGAGACGGTGGCTGCAAAGTCCAAAAACCATAGCCTCCTTCTTATAGACTCTGCATGCTCAAGCCTTTTGTCCGCTGGACTGTTGGGCCTTCTTTTAAGCTGGAAGAAGTTCATAGCCACTAAATAGTTGCCAAAGGTGAAGATCAAAAGCATCAGTCCAAAAACTCCCTTATGGATAAGATCCAGCAACATGCTTAAAACCCCCCTCTTAGTCCTACAGAAAAGGTGAAGGGAGCGCCCACATAGTAGGTTCCAGAGGTTTCACCCGGCGATATCCTGCCTATGTACTTTTTATCCGTTAGGTTTATCACATCAAAGTAGAGGGTGAAGTTCTTTGTTATTCTTCTGTCCACAGAAAGGTTTATAAGGGTGTAAGAGCTAACCTTTTGTTTGTTGTCTACCGTTCCATACCTTGAGCCTATGTACTGCAAAGAAGGCCTTATATTAAAGCCAAATATTCTGTAATCTATGCCAAGCTTAAACATATGTTTTGGTGTGTCTGGAACTTGGTTGCCGCTTATACCACACACAGGATTGCCAGTAGAAAGGGTGGTGCAATCATCTTTGAATTCTGCCACGTTGTAGGAGTAAGAGCCATAAAGGCTTAGGTCTTTGAAGGGTTTTGCACCCACTTCCAGTTCAAAGCCGTAGGCCTTTACCTTTCCTGCATTCCTAAGGTAGACCAAGTTCGGGTCGTTGGGGTCTGCAATCCTTATAAGCCTGTTTTTGTAATCGGTGTAATAGATGGCTGGCACCACATAAAGCTTGTCAAAGTCAAAACGCACGCCAAGGTCGTAGTTGACCGACTCTTCCGGCTTTAGCTGGTTTATAACAAACTGGGCATCTACATTGTTTGGTATGGTGCCTATAAAGTTGGGTGGCACTCTGAAGTTTTGGGAGAAGGCAAAATATGGGTATATGTGGTCGGTGAGTTTGTAACCTACTCCAAAGTTAAACAACACCTTCCTGTAGGTTTTTGAGTAGGAAAGTCTTGGGTCCTTGGTGAGGTTTGGATGGTCAAATATATCATCCTCGGGCATGTAGGGAAGGCCTGTAGTGTTGTAGTTGGTAAATTCTCTCTTTACCTGTGCAAACCTTATGCCTGCGTTTATGTCAAGCCTGCCCAAAAGCTCGGGGGCTTCATAGAAGATGAAGGGTGTGTTAGTGGTGGTTATGGTCTTTTGGATATAGTTGTACCTAAAGCTGGGCGTGCCTAAGGTATTAATAAGCAGAGTGTAAGAGCCGTCGGGCTGTACCCTCACTGGGAAGGAGGGTTGCCACTGTTTTAGCTCTGCCCTCTCATACCAATAGCCCAAGGTAAACTCACCATAAGAACTTTTAAAGTTTAGGTTTAGGATGGCTCCGGGCCTGTCGGTGTAGTTAAAGGATTCTCTGAAGGCTATGTAGGTGTTGCCACCGCTTGTGAAAGTTGTGGCGCTTGTTCCACTTCCTCTTCCTATCCACATGTAGGGCTTAAAGGTAAGCTTTAGCCAGTTGGTTATATCAAGCTCTACGTTGGCCCTTAGCTGTTGGTTGTCGTAAGGGTTTTTGTAGAACTTGTAATAGGCTACGTTGTTGTCTCTTATGGTCCGGTTATTATGCACAAGGCCGTTTCCTCCGGGGAATATAAGGCTTGGGCTGTAATCAAACCTTCTGAACTGGTCCAAGTTTTGGGCCTGCTGGTAGTTTAGCCCTCTGTAGAAGTAGTTTAGCTGGGTGTTTTTGTCGTAGTAGAACTCCCAAAAGAGCCTGCCCAAGTTTTGGGTAATGCCTATGGTATAGTGGTCTCTAAAGTCTGGATGCTTGCCCGGCCCTTTCCACTTGTCCGCCTCCGTATGGGAGTAGGAGCCAAAGGCCCTAATACCAAAGGGTAGCCTACCCGTATCCACCCTGAAGAAATACTTTCTAAACTCGTTGGTGCCAAACTTTGGGAAGATGGTAATACCAAACTCGTTGGCGGGTGGCTTTGTCCTTATCCTTATGGCTCCTCCCACCTCTGTATAGAAGGGGCTCTTTTTGCTGACCGCACCCCTCTCTATGGTAATGCTCTCTAAGTTTTCTACGTCCGCATACTCGTGTGGGTATATGGCAAAGTTTCCAGAATCGTTTAGTGGCATATCATCTATGCTTATGCCTATCTGGGTGTTATCAAAGCCTCTGAGCCTAACGGAACCACCACCAAGGCCGTAGGCATCGTCCGTTTGAACGTTCAAGGAAGGTGTTAGCTCTATAGCTCTAAACACATTCACTCCGCCTGCGCCAGTACCCCTTTGAAGCTCCTTTTCCTTTACCGTTGTCTCCGTCTTTGGCTTTGCCTTTTTCCTTTCCACTGGTATTTCAGGAGCCTCCCTTTCCTTTTCCTCTTGCACCTGTATTTTTATCCTTGGAGCCTCTTGAGCAATGGCCACACCCACACAGAAGATACCGCTCAGAAGCACAATCCTTTTTGTCATGGCAATCTACCTCCCTCCTTGATGTCAGTACGGTGCCACCATCTCCCACAGCTATAAGCAGGCTTTCACAGTCTGATACAAAATTGACTTTGTTGCTTGTTCCTGTGTTGGCCAGCGTCCAGCTTTGGCCACCGTCGGTGGACCTAAGTATTTTATATCCTCTTTTGTGATATCTCCTTTTATCTCTATGATAGGTTTTCCATTTTTCATACTAAAATCCATGAAACTAATCTTTTGCTTCATCTCTTCGCTCATACAACTACATTGACCTGTTTTGCATCTTTCCACCACTTGTTCTACTTTTGATGGATCAACGTTTTCATCCACTACTTCTATTATAACCCCATCTTGGGTTTCTTTTACTTGGGATACATCTTTCATCGTTTTAGCTTCCATAAAACTTACCTCCCTCCTTTCTTACTTCTAATATTATATTACTTCTAATATTATATAAAAAAATTTTTATATATATGTATGATAAACATCACAATTATTACAATACCCTAATTTCCAATTTAAAATTCTATTTCATATAAAGCATCTCTTTAATAGCTAATTATCGTGGTATACTTGCCCAAGAACAAAGAAGCTTAATTTGGCTAAGAACCCATCAAGAGAAACAGCTCTTATATTCTCTATACCCATCCAGTAGAGTTTACTAAAAGTGGTTTCTATTCTTTTTCTTATTCTCTTTAAGAAAGATTGTCTTTCTTTTTGTTTATGATGAACTTTGCCTTTCTTTATGGGTTCTAATGATATATCAAGATTCTTAAATTGCTCTACTAGTTCTTTAGAATTGAAAGCTTTATCTCCTGTTATAACAGAATTTCTTAAATATTCAAGCATAGTGTTATTGTTTAATAGATCTTTTAAAAAGTTTATATCATGACAAGTATACCACGCAATACAAGTATACCACGCAATATTAGAACCAGGTAATATGCCAATAAACAAAGACAATCCATTCTCATCTGTTATAAGACAGAGCTTAAAACCAAACCATTCTCTTATTCCATTATTCCCTTTATAAAGAGGACCTTTTACTTTTTTACATCTTAGAGTGGATAGAATAATAGAGTTTTTTAGCATATTATGATATTTATTATACAATTATACCACGATAATATACCAGTATGCAAGAATACAAGAATGAAAAGATGTAAGAAAGAAAAAGGCCCTCTTTATAAAGGGAATAATGGAATAAGAGAATGGTTTGGTTTTAAGTTCTGTCTTATAACAGATGAGAATGGATTACCTTTGTTTATTGGTATATTGCCTGGTTCTAAACATGATATAAACTTTTTAAAAGATCTATTAAACAATAACACTATGCTTGAATACTTAAGAAATTCTGTTATAACAGGAGATAAGGCTTTCAATTCTAAAGAACTAGTAGAGCAATTTAAGAATCTTGATATATCCTTAGAACCCATAAAGAAAGGCAAAGCTCGTAATAAACAAAAAGAAAGACAATCTTTCTTAAAGAGAATAAGAAAAAGAATAGAAACTGCTTTTAGTAAGCTCTATTGAAATTGCGTGGTATACTTGTTAGGTATAGAAAATATAAGAGCTGTTTCTCTTGATGTTAGCTAAGTTAAGCTTCTTTGTTCTTGGACAAGTATGCCACGATAATTAGCTATTAAAGAGATGCTTTATATTAAATAGAATTTTAAATCGGAAATTAGGGTATATATAGAGAGAGTTATAAAGAAAGAATTGAATCGGAGATTATGGTATAATACTATTAGGAGTTTTGGGTGGTAAAAACTAAAGAAATATTCGTGAGCTACTTGCTATTTATGGTTTTTATAATCGCAATTAGTGAATCAGAAGCTCAAGAGGTGTATGTAAAACCTTGTAGTTTATCATACTTCCTAGCTTATATTCACGCTTTTATAACTACCGCAGAAAAAGTAGATTTTAATTTAAGATCAATATATGCATATGTAATTTTAATAAAGGATTTTTTTAGTTACAATAAAAAGTTTTTATTAAATACCACTAGTGAGCTTATAGATCTAGCACTTTTTATTTCTAAGAATTTTAAAAATGATACTTTAGTGGTTAAGGAGGTATAATAATGAAAGGTGGAATTTATTACAATGAAACAAAGTTTGTAGATGCAAAAGTGAAAAAACTAGTTGATCTTATATTAGAATCTGAATTTACTATTCCTAAATACCAAAGAGATTATTCTTGGGGGAAAGAAGAGATTGAAGAATTCTTAGATGATGTAGAAGCTTTAATGAATCAGGATTTTGGTAGTGATCAATCTTTACCTCATTTTCTTGGTTCTTTTGTTTTTATCGAAAAAAGAGAGGAAGAAAGAACTTGTTATGAAATTATAGATGGACAACAAAGAATAACAACAACAATGCTTTATTTTAAAGCAATTGAACTAGTTGCAAAAGAATATTTATCAGGTGGTGAATATAACAATATATATACAATATATACACGCATTTATACATATATCTACAAGAGTATGGCAGGGCAAGAACCGCGGTTATTACGTTTGGAGCTTGGAAGAGCTAACGATTTTTTCAGGAGAATAATTAGTGCTCAAAATATTGAAGAAGTTGAAAGTATTTATAATAATATTCCACGAAGAGATATTGATGTTATTAACAACATATATAATGCCTTTAATCAAATCTATAAACATATAAAAGATAAACTTAGAAATATTCCAGACACTACACAACTGTTCCAATATATACTTAAATATATAGAAGCTGTTCAAACTATGATGGTAGCGATTAAAATTGTTGTACAACAACCAAGTGTTGCATACATAGTTTTTGAAACTCTAAATGCAAGAGGTAAGGAACTAAGCTCTGCGGATCTAATAAAAAATATGATTTTAATGAAAACAAGTAATAAAGAAGAATTTGAAAATGTCTCAAATATATGGTCACAAATGATTGAGGAAATTACACAATATAAAGAAGCGGATGTTACTGATTTTTTAATTAATTCATATTGGTCTAATTATGGATATATTAAGAAAGATTCTTTGTATGACGAAGTTAAAGATCGTCTAGAAGAGGGAGGAGTCTCTAAATATGTGGAAACTATAAAAACAGATTATCTCAATTACTTAAAAATAGCAGGTTTTGATACAAATCCTAATGAAAAATTTTCTGAAAAAACAATAAAATATCTAAAAGAACTAAATGATTATTTACAGATTGAAAGAGTGTATCCTTTATTACTTGCAGGAGCAAGTATATTAAGTAAAGAAGAATTTGAAGAACTTACTAGAATTACAATAAATTTTGCTTTTAGATACAAGACAGTGTTAAATAAATCACCGGATGGTCTTATTAAATTGATTTCTCGTCTATCTATTGAATTAAGAAATGGTGGAAAAGAAAAGTTGAGAGAGATAATGGAAGAGTTTAAAAGAGAAGCAAGCGATAATGATTTTAAAACTTCGTTTCCAGACTTTAAACCTAGAACAACTAAATTAGGATTTTATGTCATAAAGAAAATAGAAGATTTTTTATCTAAAGGACAGGGTATTACAGTTTTAAATCAATCCCCATCTCAACATTTGGAACATATTTTACCTAAAAATCCTAAAATGGAAGAATGGCCTCATATTTATAGAGGACAAGGGTTGGATGAAAGATTTAATATTTATGTTGATAAAATAGGTAATCTAACCATATTAGAAGCAGATATTAATAAAAGAATAAGAAATAAGCCATTTGAATTTAAAAAATCAGAATACAGAAATTCTAGGCTTTTATTACCAAAAGAAATATCAAAAAATGAAAACTGGGATTTTGATTCAATCGATGAAAGAGGAAAGTATTTAGCACAATTGGCTATACAAGTTTGGAATTTAGATTTAGACCCTAATATTGTGGTATTTAGTCAATAAGTAGACAATAAATTCCATCTAATAAAAGCTAAAGCAAAGACTGTATGACTCCCTGATAGTTAGTACAAGCTTTTGTTTTTCTTTTTAACATTGCTAGTTAAGCATCTTTGTTTTCCTTGATTTGATTTTCCATTTCTAACTACTCTTTCCGAGCCATAATATACACACTTAATAGTGTCTGTTTTGCGCCAATTAATTATGTTGATCATCTCTTAGACTGAATACCAATTCTTGAGATTAGTTCCATATATACTCACATTATTTAATTCCTACAGAAAGCAATAATGATGATAAATAGGTATCAATTTGTAAAAAGCATGGTTTCTAATTACTAGAATAGTTTTAAAATATCCTTTACATCTTTTACTCTGTTATACAAAAACTCCGCTCCTCTATTTACATGGGCTCTGAATAAATCTAATAATTGTTCTTCATCTTTTAAATCAAAACCATCTTTATATGCTCTTTGCTTAAACAAAGATATAAAGATTGTAT
This sequence comes from Hydrogenothermaceae bacterium, assembly GCA_041287495.1. Taxonomy (GTDB): domain Bacteria; phylum Aquificota; class Aquificia; order Aquificales; family Hydrogenothermaceae; genus JAOABC01. The sequence goes on along the minus strand of JBEULE010000012.1, from coordinate 859 downwards.
CCAAATCTCCTAATAACACATGCCTTGCTAATTCCTGTCCGTCTTGTTTATATAAATTAGCATCTGGGATTGTATGGTCTTTCAAAGAAAGCATTAAGCCATATCTACAAAGAATATTTGGGGTTAAATCTGTCTTGCCTTTTAATATTGATAGTTTTTTAGATACCTGTTTGTCAAGGATTATTCTATTAAACTTCATTCAAAACCACCTCCACAGGGATTTTGTGGTCATTTATAAAATAACCCTCTTTTACTTTAGTACACATACACTCATCGTTATAAAATAAGCTATAACTATGAGATATATTGTCTTTCATTAAATCGTATAGATGTTTATCTATCTCTGCATCGGTGGATAGTAAGATAACCTGATGGCTAACATTTGGAAAATAGTTCTTAGCTAAATTTATTCTATGGCTACTATCTAATCTGCCTAACGGTGTATCTATAATAACAGGTAAAGACTTTCTTGTTGTTTTTATTAAGCCCCAAAGGAATGATATTGCAAAAATCTGTCTCTCACCAGCCGACAGTTTATCTAATGGTATAACTTTTTTATCTCTATCGTATAATGTAATCTCAAAAGTATCAGGATTTATATTTATATCTGTAATAAAATTTTCTTTCCTTTCAAGTTTTGATAAAGAGTCAAGCATTTCTTTTTCTAAGATAGAAACTTTCTTTTTTATAAGACCACTTCTAAACTTTTCTAAAACCACTTGTGATTTATCTATTAGATTAACAACAGTTTGGTTTTTATTCCTTTTAGAAACAACATCATCCAATTTGGATATTTCTCTTTTTATCGCATTTATCTCTTTCTGACGGTTTTTGATTTCTTTTTCTATATTTTCTAATT
>JBEULE010000011.1:0-17925 GCA_041287495.1 Hydrogenothermaceae bacterium | reverse complement strand
AAAGCTGCCTTTGTTCCCTCAAGTTCTATATCTAAAATCTGTTTTAAAGTTTTTCCTTTTAAGTATTCAACTTCCTTTGGAACCTCTCCTGTAATCTCAAAATTTCTAAAGCTTTCCTCAATGTTCAAAAATGTGATTATCTTATCTTTTGGTCCATCTATGTAGAGCTGAATCTGAGAATGTTGGTCTATAGAACCTATAGCTTTAACAGGCGTTTGACCTAATCCTTCCTTTCCTAAGCTCTCAGCCCAAAGCTGTCTATACCAATCAACAAAAGAAGATAGTCTCTCACTGTAGGACATCATAACAGAGATGGTTTTACCTTTTTTAATATTAGCTATATAATATATTAAACCTATTAGGTAAGCTGGATTGTCAAAAGGATCTATACTCTTTTCACATATATGAAAACCATACCTTGCACCTTCAAGAAGCTCATCTATATCTATGCCACAGACAGCAGAAGAAAGAAGCCCTACATTACTTAAAACAGAGAATCTACCACCTAGATTTGGAGGAATATCAAAGGATGTTATACCTTCCTGATTAGCAAATTTTCTCAAAAAACCTTTTTCAGGGTCTGTAGTTATTATGATATGCTTCTTCCAATCATCTCCTATGATAGTTTTTAACATATCAAGTATTATTAGAAAGTTAGCAACAGTTTCAACTGTAGAGCCTGATTTTGTAATAACATTAAACATTGTTTTTCTTACATCTATCTGATCTATAACAAGAGCAAAGTTCTCCGGATCAACATTATCTAAAACATATAACTTAGGAAAATTTTTCAGATTGTAATCAAGACCATTTACAGCATCCTGAACTGTTTGATTACCAAGAGCTGACCCTCCTATACCTATAACAACAAAATAATCAAAATTTTCTCTTATAACCTTCGCTGTTTCTTTAACTTTCGATATATCCTGAAAAGGTAAATTCATAAAATAAAAATCTTTATTTTTTCTACTGTAAATCTCCTTATGAAGTTCAGAAACTATATGTCTATAAGCCTCTATCTCTTCAGATAGTATCCCTTCCATTTCATCTAACTTTTCTGCCATTACATTGGAGAAATCTATCTTTATCATCTTTCCCCCCTATTTAAATTTAGATAAGGCTAAAATTATTATAGCAAGTTTACATATTAATTTATTTTGTTTTATAATTATGTTAGCAAATACTAACTTAATAAGAGGTGTGGACATGGCAACGAGAATTATTGCAAAACTGTTTCTCTTCATTGTTTCAATCTTCATACTATCATCCTGTGAGGGAAAAGGTAAATTAGAGATAGATAACCCTCCGGGAGCACAGGTTTACATTAACGGAAAACCTGTGGGCAAAACTCCTCTTGAGATAGAGCTAAAAGAAGGTGATTATGATATTACCGTAGCAACCACAGAGTTTGATAGAGAAACTAAAAAAGGTGTATGGATTTACTACGATAAAGTTACAAAACTTAACTTTAATCCTAAACCTACCGGTATTCTAAAAGTAGATACCATCCCACAAGGTGCAACTGTTATGGAAGGAAGAGACTCTATAGGAACTACACCATTTAGAGGTTATCTACCTGTGGGAAAACATCTGATAGTATTCAAACTGGGAGCAGTTGGAACATCAAGAAAAGTGTTTATTGAGTATGGTAAAGAAACTTCTTTATTGGTAAATCTTCAAAAAGCAGTTATACATTTTGATGCAGACCCTCAAGATGCTACCCTATACATTGATGGCAAAAAGATAGGACCTTTCCCTCAGAATGTAGAACTTGAAGAAGGTATTCATAAATTTACCGTTGAGAAAGATGTTTATAAAGATGAATTTACTTTAAAGGTTAAAAAAGGAGATGAATTTAGGGTTCAGTTTACATTGAAAGAAGTCCAACTTCCTCCTGTTCAGGCTTACGGACCTATAGTATTTACATCTGATTATAAATACTTTATTTCTTTAGGTAAGGCAGGTATTTACTTCTGGGATTTAAAAGATTTAAAACCTCATATATCCCTATGGGATCCGGAAGATATAAGAAACTTTGATAAATTTTCTACATTTGCTGTTTCTGAAGATGGAAAAACAACAGCCGGTTTAAAACCTATAAAAGCTTTAGCATATAAATATAAAGATATAAAAAATCCTTTGAAACTCCTTATCTGGGACAACACAACAGCTTCTGTAAAACTCAATAAACTTCTCGATATGACTGCAGACTTTATAACATTTGGAAAATCTTCAAATGCAGTTTATCTATTTGATAAATCTGGAAAAGGTGTAGTCTTAGACTCTAAGACTGGAAACAAAATAAAAGATATATCAGTTGGAGAAAATGTAACAGCATTAAAAACAATTAACAATAAAATATACATAGGAACAACTTCCGGAAAACTATTGGTTTTAAATACCCAATCAGATAGTATAGAAAATCAACAACCTATCCATAACGGACCTATCAACGATATAGAAACATCAAGGAACAAAAATCTTATAATAACTGCATCTTCCGATAAAACTGCAAAAGTTATAAATTTAGCCGACCTGTCTGTCCAAAAAACCATATCAACTTCCAGCTCTGCAACTTCTGCAAATATATCTCCTTCTTCGATTAAGATTATAGTAGGAAAGGCAGATAAAACTGCTGAAGTATACTCAATTGATGGTGGAAAACTTTACTCAATATCACTTGAATACTCTCCTGTTTCTGTAGGTTTTGCAAGTGAAGATATAACAATAACAGCTTCATCTAAGGATAACCCTATGATAAACCTGTGGTATCAGGGACATTTACTTAGAAAATGGGTTCAAGCTATAGAATAATCTAAAACAGGGGAATTATATGTCCCCTGTTCTACAAATTTCTCTCTAAAGTGGTATATTAATATTAATCAATTTTTGAAAAGGTGATTAAAGTGTGTGGAGTATTTGGAGTATTTAACAATAAATCTGCAGCAGAGATGACATTTTTAGGTTTACATGCCCTTCAGCATAGAGGACAGGAGTCAGCCGGAATAGCCGTTTCTGATGGCTATGATATAAATCTAAAACTGGGACAGGGACTTGTTACATCAGCTATAAAGGAAGAGGATTTAAAGGAGTTAAAAGGTGATTTAGCTATCGGACATGTGAGATACTCAACAGCCGGAGGCTCAAATCCTAAGAACATTCAACCTTTCTTTGCTCACTTCTATGGTGGATCCTTTGCTATAGCTCATAACGGAAATCTTGTTAATGCAGATAGATTAAGAAGAGAGCTCGAAGAAGAAGGTGCTATATTCAGATCTACATCTGATACAGAAGTGTTTATACATCTCATAGCTAGATCAAGACAACCAGCTCCATCCCATATAAACCTTCATAGAAATGACGAAGATTTTTTACCCCATGTATTTGAAGTTATGAAAAAAGTAAAGGGAGCTTACTCTCTTGTGATACTCAGAGAAAAACAGCTTATAGCTGTTAGGGACCCACACGGATTTAGACCTTTGGTTTTAGGCAAAAACAGATCAGGAAGTTATTTTGTAGCATCTGAGACATGTGCTTTAGATATCATAGATGCAGAATATTTAAGAGATATTAACCCAGGAGAAGTCCTTGTTATAGATGATGCAGGTATAAGGTCTTACTATCCTTTTGAATTTACAGAGGCACCTAAAAAATGTATCTTTGAATTTGTTTACTTTTCAAGACCCGACTCTAAGATATTCAAAGAATGGGTATATGAAGTTAGAAAAGAGTTTGGAAGAAGACTTGCCAGAGAATATCCGATAGATGCTGACTGTGTTGTTCCAGTTTTAGATTCAGGATTACTTGCAGCTATGGGATACAGTGAAGAAAGTGGAATACCTTTTGAGATAGGACTTATAAGAAACCATTATGTAGGAAGAAGTTTTATCCAACCTATCCAAGAGATAAGAGATTTAAGTGTCAGACTTAAATTAAACCCTGTAAGAGAAGTTATAGAAGGAAAGAGAATCATAGTTATAGATGATTCACTTGTGAGAGGAACAACAAGTAAAAAAATAGTAAATATGCTTAGAAGAGCCGGAGCAAAAGAGATACATATGTTAATAAGCTCTCCTCCAGTTGTAAGTCCCTGCTACTATGGTATAGACACACCTACAAAAGAAGAGCTTTTAGCTGCAAATCTCTCTATTGAAGAGATAAGAAGGTTTATAGGGGCAGACAGTTTAAATTACCTCTCCCTTGAAGGTATGCTTGAAGCAGCAAATAAAACAAAAGGCTACTGCACAGCCTGTTTTACCGGAGAATATCCGGTTTTAGATGAACTATTTTTAACTCAGGAGGTGTAAAAAATGGCAAGAGTAGTTGTGCCATTGGCTGATGGTTTTGAGGAAATAGAAGCTATATCAATAATAGACATACTCAGAAGAGCTAATATTGATGTTGTAATTGCCGGATTACACGATGGATATATAACAAGTGCAAGAGGTGTAAAGGTAATTCCGGATACAACCATAGACACTATAAAAGCAGATGATTTCGATATGATAGTTCTTCCTGGAGGTCAACCAGGAACAGACAATTTAAATGCAGATGAGAGAGTAAGAAAGCTTATAGTTGATTTTTATAGTAAAGGAAAGCTTACAGGAGCTATATGTGCAGCTCCTTATGTCCTTGCAAACGCCGGAGTTCTCTCAGGGAAAAAAGCCACTTCCTATCCGACTTATAGAGAAAAATTAAAGGATGCTACCTACTTAGAGGAGGAAGTTGTAGAAGACAGTAATGTACTAACAAGTAGAGGACCAGGAACAGCAGCTTCATTTGCTTTAAAGATAGTAGAAAAACTAAAAGGTAAAGAAGTAGCAGAAAATATAAGAAATGGAATGTTATTTAGATGTTAAGTAAGATTAACTTTTAAAAATAAAAAGTCAAAAAAATTATAAAAAAAACGCTTTATAGTATAATTTTATTATAGTATATGAAAAAATTATAGGTAGCCCACACAAATTCAAGGTAAAGTATTGATAAACGCCGTTATTCATTTGAGGATGGCTGAAAAACGCTTTTAACCTTGTGGCTGTGGTGCATCCTTGTTTTCGGATTTTTAAAATGCAAGTAGGCTTCAGTTAAGGCTGAAATAGAAATATAACAGAAAATATATTTCTATTATGTGAGGTTTGCTGCAAAAAGGGTTAATTTGCGGTTATTTACTTTAAAAAGTTTTTTATCTAAAAACTATTGATTTTACTTTACTTTACCGTTATTATTTTTTTACTTGAAGTTAACGGGTTTTGTCTGAACCGTGTGGGGTAGAAATACAAACGTCTTCTCCACCTCGTCTATCCATATAACGTTTTGTCTGAACCGTGTGGGATTTAAAGTTAAACTTTGGGTCAGCATAGAATTTTACCTGTTCCGTTTTGTCTGAACCGTGTGGGATTTAAATTTTAAATTTTTAGTTGATAAGTGTTGGTGGAGTAAACAGCTACTTTGACGGCTTCTATTAAAGATGAAGGGTCTGCCATATTTTTACCGGCAATATCATAACCTGTGCCGTGGTCAACGGAAGTCCTTACAAAATTCAAGCCTAATGTTATATTGACTGCTTTTCTGAAACATGCCATCTTTAAAGGTATAAGTCCTTGGTCATGATACATCGCTATATAACCATCATAGTTTTTATAATTTATAAAAGCAGTATCTGGAGATAGTGGACCTATAATGTTTAATCCTAAGTTTTTTAAATATTCAACTGCAGGAATAATCACTTTTTCTTCCTCATCTCCTATATTTCCGTTGTCAGAAGCATGGGGATTTAACCCTAAGATTGCTACTTTAGGACTGTCTTTCTTTAAGTAAGATTTTAAAAAATTGTAGAAAAGTTCAGTTTTTGAAATTATAGACTCTTTTTTTATTCTTAACGGGACTTCTCTTAGTGGTATATGGGTAGTTATCAATCCTACAATTAATTTAGGACACATTAAAACCATCATATACTCTTTTGACCTTGAAACTTCTGCTAAGTAATCTGTATGTCCGGCATATTTAAATCCTGATTCCATAATCCATCTTTTTGATATTGGAAGTGTTACTAATGCATCTGTCTTTTTATTTAAGATATCATTTACGGCTTTTTCAAGATAGTTTACAGAAGCTTTTCCTGATAAAACGGAAGGCTTTCCAAACTCAAAGTCGTAATCATTAAGATTTATAAGGTAAAATCCGGATTTTTTAACTTCTTCTGGACTTTCCACAATATTGTATCTGAAATTGGAACCTGTAAGTGTTTTTGCTTTCTCTATTACTTTTTGATTGCCATATATAATATAAGCTACTCTCTTGGGAAAGTTTTTATATCCTTTTACTAAAATCTCTCCGGATATTCCTGTTGGGTCTCCAAAAGATATACCTACTTTTTTCACCATACAACTACTTTGTTAGCTTTATCTATTAAATTTAAAATCTCTCCATAGTCTATAAGTCTGTTTTCCGGTATCTTTATACCTCTTGCAATAGCATCTTCTTTACATGCATACCAATTCTCTATTGCCGGCTGTCTTATCACCGCATCTTGTATAAGGATCAAAACATCATCTTCTTCTATTATCTCTGAAAAAGGAAAATCTGCTGGTTTTTTTATAAGATACACAGTATTTACCATGTTATAACAACCTCTGCCTCTTTTATGAGATTACATATATCATCTTTGGATTTCTGCTGAACTTCGCTGTATTTTATAGATTTTATAAGCCCTCTTTCACTTATAGACTCTTTTTCTGCATATATCTTCCCACTGAGCATACTTAAAGCTTCTACAGATTTATCAGACAGAGGTACACCTATAAGCTGAGGTTTCCAATCTGTTAAGGCGTAAACTCCATCTTTCAGAAAGATAACTGTAACATCGTGATCCATAGCCATCCCAACAGCTTGCCTTAGAGCTTCAAATGTTTTCCAACCAAATGGATTTGATTTTATGATAACAACAACCTTTTTCTTACTCATACTTCACCTATGTAAGTGCTATTACTTTATCAGCTTGAGATATAAGTTTTGAAAGTCCATACATACTGCTACTTTCTGCAAAACTTTCTGGGTGAATATTTCTCTGGTGAGCATTGTGGGCACAGTAGTATATGGAAGCACCTTTTTCGGCAAGTTCTTTTATCTCTGGTTGTAATAGACAGTATTCTCCATTGGCCATAAAAAATATAGATAGTTTATCTTTCCTTTCTAAGGATGCTTGGGAAAGTTTTAAAAGTGTGTTGTAGTCAGCTGAGTAAGGATTACTTGCCATAATTATAAGTAGTTTCATCTTACCTTTCTCACCAAAACTTCCCAGAGATTATCACCTATCTGGTTAACAGCTATAACTTCCTGTCCTTCCATCTGAAAACTTTTAGGAACATTCTCTACAGAAGGTTTATAGTCAAGTATAACCCTTAAAACTTCTCCTATGTTCATCTGTTCAATAATCAACTTACTTTTAACAAATGTGAAAGGGCAAACCTCACCTTTTAAATCAAGTTCTCTGTTTATATCCATTATCTACCTCTAAAAATGAACTTCGCAAGCTTGCTCATACTCTATAAGGTCATGTATCTTAGGTTCTTCTCCACAGAGATTACATTTTTTATCTTTTCTAAGTTTTACCGTCCTAAACTCTGTGTAAAGGGCATCAAACACAAGTAGTTTACCAACAAGAGGCTCTCCTATCTCTAAAATCAACTTTAATGCTTCGTTAGCCTGTAAAGTCCCCATTATCCCACCAACTACACCAAGTAAACCTGCTTCTTGGCAACTTGGAACCATACCAGGAGGTGGTGGTTCTGGGAAAAGACATCTATAACATGGAGATGTTTCTTTGTTTCTATAGTCAAAAACGGTAAGTTGACCTTCAAATCTAAGTATAGCAGCAGATACAAGTGGCTTACCAAGGAAATAGCAAGCATCATTTACTAAGAATCTCGTAGGAAAGTTATCAGACCCATCAAGGACTATATCGTAATCTTTAATTATATCTAAGATATTACTTTTTTGAATTTTCTCGTTGTATGTTATAACTTTAACATCCGGGTTAAGGGCTTCAACTGTCATCTTTGCAGATTCAACTTTTGGAATTCCTACCCTTGAAGTGTTATGAAGTATCTGTCTCTGTAAATTTGAAAAGTCAACAACATCAAAATCAACTATTCCTATTGTTCCAACTCCAGCAGCTGCTAAGTAGTATATAGAGGGAGAACCTAATCCTCCAGCTCCAATAACTAAAACTTTGGCATTAAGCAGTTTTTTCTGCCCTATACCACCTACTTCCGGAAGTATTATATGTCTACTATATCTCTTTATCTGTTCTTCTGTGAAATCAAAAGCCATTGCACACCTCAAAAATTTAGTTAAAACATATTATAATCATTTTTATATTTTAGTTCAATTATAATCATGTGAACTACTCTATCTTATAAAAGATTGAGCTTCCTGCTTTATAGGAGTCTTTGCCACTGCACAGCTGCTTGTGAGGTAAGGGATTCCATGAGTATTACATTATGCCGAAAACTGAATTTTGTTAACTTGCAATTCATCTGGAACCCTATAGAGGATGGAGAATTCTTGCGGAAATAATGTTAAAGAGTGTTGAAGAAATTGACAGAATTGATAAATTTATGAGAGAAGTTGGAGAACAAATAGAATTAGAAAAATTGTAAAGCAAATCATAGAAGATTTAGAAAGTTAGTGTGGTATAATATATAAAATAAAGGAGAAAGTAATTTAACAGAGAAAATGGATAGCAGTAGTCCTTTATTGAGGGTTAAGAATTTAACTAAAAAGTATCCCATAAAGAAGAGTTTCTTCAAAAAAGAGTTCTTTTATGCAGTTTCCGATGTTTCCTTTGATATTTACAGAGGAGAAGTTGTTGGTTTAGTTGGAGAATCCGGAAGTGGAAAATCTACCATAGGCAGGCTTATATTAGGGCTTATAAAGCCGGATTCCGGAGAGATTATATTTGAAAATCAAGATATACCCGAAAAGTTTCCTAAAAATCTGCGAAGAGAGATATCAATAATATTCCAAGACCCAAGAACATCTCTTAATCCAAGATTTAAAATTTTTGACATACTAGCAGAACCTTTGATAGTTAATGGTTATACTAAAAAAGATGTTATAAGAGAGAAGGTTTTAGAAACGTTGAGTTTAGTTGAACTTGATAAAAGTTTTATTGATAGATATCCTCATGAACTTTCCGGAGGTCAAAGACAGAGAGTAGCAATAGGAAGGGCAATAGTCCTAAATCCAAAACTGATAGTTGCAGATGAGCCTACTTCAGCGTTAGACGTTTCCATTCAGTTACAGATTGTAAATCTTATTAAGAATTTGAATAAAGAAAAAGGTATAACATTCATATTTATCTCCCACGATATAAACGTAGTTTCAAATCTTTCTAATAAAATTATAGTTTTGTATAAAGGTAAAGTTATGGAATACGGGGATACTTATTCAGTTATAAATAATCCAAAACATCCATATACGAAAATATTACTTGATAGTCTTCCTCCGGAAAATCCAAAACACAGAAAAATTTTCCCAGATATTCCGGAAGAGGATTTTGATAGCTTTAATTTTGAAGGTTGTGAGTTTTATTTCAGATGTCCTATTAAAACTGATATATGTAAAACGAAACCACAGATGAAGAAAACTCAGTCGGGAGAGGTTTATTGCCACCTTGTTTGAACAGATAATTTCTGATTTTATTATAGCTTTTTTTATAGTGCTTATAGCTGCATTTTTTGCAGGAGTAGAATCATCTTTTTTCTCCATAGATAAGATAAAGATAAGAAAAAGTCCGGAGTTTGATGAAAAAAAATCGAAATTAATCCAGTTTTTTCTATCCCATCCAAAAGAGCTTGTGATAACATTCCTCATTGGAAATGAACTTGCAAACATCACAGCTACATCGTTTATCACAGCCACTATTATAAACTACTTCGGTAAAGAGTATATAGTTTTAGCTGTTGTAATAAGCTCTTTTTTGCTTTTGAGTTTAGGAGATATAACACCTAAGATTATAGGTTCATACTACCCTGAAAAATATGCTTCCTTAGTGGTTAAACCATTTTACTTTTTCTATATAGCTGTAACACCGTTTAGATTTATATTTTTGATGGTTACCGAGTATGTCCTTAGGAAATTTGGGATGGAGATAGTTTCTGAAAAACATATAATAACAAGAGATGACCTTCAATCTATTATACATAATACTGTTGACCAAGGACAGTTAAACGAAGAAGAGAGAAAACTTATAGATAATGCCTTTCTTTTAAAAGAAACTACAGTTGTAGAGATAATGGTTCCAAGGAGAGATATATTTGCCGTAGAGAAAGATATAACAATAGGAGAACTTATAGATCTTTTAAAAGAGAAAGATTACAGTAGAGTTCCAGTTTATGAAGAAAATTTAGATAACGTTATAGGTATTGTTTATCTTAAAGATATTCTGTTTTTGAGACTTGAAGGTAAAGAGGAGAAAATAGGAAAATTTGTTAAACCTGTTGTGTTCTTTCCGGAATTTACAACCCTTTTAGATGCTATAAAGAAGTTTAATGAAGAAAATAAACATTTTGCCATAGTGGTAGATGAACATGGAACAACGGTAGGACTTATAACTTACAATGACATTATAGAGTATATTGTAGGAGAGATTCCCCAAGAGTATGAGGTAGAAGAGCCGGATTTCCGTAAAATAGGAGAAGATAACTGGATAGTCTCTGGAAAACTTGATGTTGAGTTTTTAAGTGAGATAGGTATAAAACTTCCGGAGGATTACGACTACGACACAGTTGCAGGTTTTATACTTGATGTTTTAAAGAGATTTCCTAGGGAAGAAGAGGAGTTTGAGTATGATGGTTTTATATTTAAAGTATTACTTATGGATAAAAATAGGATAGTAAAAGTTCAGATAAAAAAGATCTCGCAAGAGGAAGAAAGTTGATAAGTTATATAGTGACTATACTGTTTTTTATATTTATGGAAGGACTTTTTTCCGGTTCCGAGATAGCCTTATTTTCTGCAAACAGATCAAAACTAAAATATACTGCAAAAAAAGGTGATAAAAAAGCATTAAAAACATACACATTGCTTCAAAAACATTACGCTGAATATATATCTGTAGGATTGATAGGCACTATTTTAAGTATAGTTATAGCTACTGTTACATACGTAACACTTTTATATGAAGTATCCTACTTTATTCCATTTATGAAAGGAAAAGAGGAAATTTTTGCAGAGAGTTTAATTATCCTTACACTTCTTTTTGGAGAGATAATACCAAAAAGTATCTTTCAACACTATGCCGATAAACTTATCGTCTATATAGTGCCATTTTTAGAGTTTTTTAGGAAAGCTTTCTATCCAATTTTAATTTTCTCAAATCTTGTAAACAAGATAGTATTTTTCTTTTTTAGAATAAAACCTACATCTGAGAATGTTTATACACGAGAAGAGATTCTTCACCTTTTAGTTTCAGAAAATATAGAAGATTTAGATGAGTTAGAAAGGAGGATTATCTCAAACATACTGATATTTAATGAAAGGAGAATATCAGAGATAGTTTTACCTTTGTCAGAGGTTGTTGCTGTTTCTGATGATAAAAAAGTGTGTGATATCATTCCTGTTTTTAAAGAAACCGGATTTTCAAGACTTCCCGTTTATAGAAAGAGGATAGATCAGATAGTTGGATTTGTAAGAGTTTATGATCTGATAAGTGCAGAGATAGATGATCCTATAACAATGTATATGAAAGGAATTAGATATATTCCTGAATTCGCAACTTTACCTAATGTCCTAAAAGGATTCAAAACATATAAAGACCATATTGCTGTTGTTGTTGATGAGAGAGGAGCTACTATGGGAACAATAACACTTAGGGATGTGTTGGAGGAGATAGTAGGTCAGATAAGAGATGATTTTACCAAAAAAGAGAGACAGATGATAAAAAGCCAAACTTTAGATAAATTTATAGTTGATGGGAGAATGGAGATAAAAGAGTTAGAATCTATACTGGATATAAAACTTCCGGAGGGCCCATTTGAAACTGTAAATGGGATGATAGTCTATATACTTGGTAGAATGCCAAGAAGAGGAGAAACTGTAACAATAGATGGTTACGATTTCCAAGTTCTCAAAGTAGAAAAAAGAAGAATTATGGAGGTTATGATAATTAAGAGATGAGAGCGAGAGACGGGACTCGAACCCGCGACCCCAACCTTGGCAAGGTTGTGCTCTACCAACTGAGCTACTCTCGCGTATTCAGGATAAATATTATATAAATGTTATCTGAAAAAATCAAGTGCTTTGTGGTAAAATTATAAAATACCTAATATTTACGGAGGTTTTTTTATGGCAGGACACAGTAGATGGCATAATATTAAAAATAAGAAAGCTAAAGCTGATGCTCAGAGAGGAAAGATATTTACAAAGATAATAAGAGAAATAACAGTTGCAGCAAGACTTGGAGGTGGTGATCCGGAAGCAAATCCAAGATTAAGAATAGCTATAGAGAAAGCAAAAGAAGTTAATATGCCTTCTGAAAATATAGAGAGAGCAATTAAAAGAGGAACCGGAGAGTTAGAAGGTGTAAACTATGAGGAAGTTCAGTATGAAGGATACGGTCCAGAGGGAGTTGCAGTTATAGTAGAAGCTATGACAGACAACAGAAATAGAACAACAGCTGAGATAAGACATATCTTCTCAAAATATGGTGGCAATTTAGGTACATCTGGATGTGTATCTTTCCTTTTTGAAGATAAAGGTGTTATAAATGTTGAAAAATCAGCTGTATCTGAAGAAGAGATATTTGAGAAAGCCATAGAAGCTGGAGCGGAAGATGTATTAACAGAAGACCAAGATTACTATGAGATAAGAACAGCACCGGCAGACCTATATACAGTTAAAGAAAACCTTGAAAAAATGGGTATACCTATATCAAAGGCAGAGATTACAAAAATTCCTACTACTACTGTTCAGGTAACAAATGAAGAAACAGCTACAAAGCTTATGAAACTTCTTGATGCTCTTGAAGATAATGATGATGTTCAAAAAGTTTATGCAAACTTTGATATTCCAGAAAATATACTTGAAAAAGTTGGAGGATAGTTGAGACTGTTATCTTTTGATCCGTCAAGTAGTAAAACTGGATATGCAGTTGCAGACTGTAAGGATGATAAACTATCCATATTAGAAACTGGTATAGTAGATTTAAAAAAGAAGAGAGATCCACTTCTATATCTATATAGAGAATTAAATAAACTTTTGGAGGAATTTAAGCCTGATAAAGTTTTATTGGAGAAACCTTTTTATAGTGTAAATGCTCAAACCCTTATAAAACTTGGTGAAATAAGGGGAGTTATACTTCTTACCTGTCAAGCTTTTAATATAGAAGTAGAAGAGTTTACACCGGCAGAGGTTAAAGTGTGTATAACCGGATATGGAAGGGCATCAAAGGAAGAAGTGCTTTATATGGTAAACAGTTTATACAAACTAAATTTAGACAGTTATGATATTGCAGATGCTGTTGCTATATTACATACATACACTATGCAGGTGAAAGTATGAAGAGAATATTTTTGATTTTGATGGTTTTATACGGATACAGTTTTTCACAGACTTGTGAAGGTATGTTTAATGTTTATGACAGTTGCTATGATATAAATAACTGTGATGATGGATATAATGCTATGAAATCACTGATAAACTCTGTTGGATTAAAAAGTAGTGAAAAATTGGCTTCTATATGTAGAAGTTCCTGTGAAAACAAGAAAGCCGGTATAAAAAAGATGTCAAAAGATGAGTTTATGGCAGTTGTATGTCCTTCTAAACTAGAAAAAGAGGAAAGTAAAAATGCAAATCCTCCTGGCAACAACAAATGAAGGAAAAATAAGAGAGTTAAAAAAATTATTTGAAGGAATAGATATAGAGATTTTGTCTTTAAAAGATTTTGAAAACAGAATAGAAGTAGAAGAAGATAGGGAAACTTTTCTGGAAAATGCTATTAAGAAAGCAAAAGAGTATGCTCTATACTACAATATGCCTGTTTTGGCTGAAGATAGCGGTCTTGTGGTAGATGCCTTAAATGGTTATCCTGGTGTATATTCGGCAAGATTTTATGGTATAGAGTTTGGTGGGAAATTTGATATAGAAAGTCTAAGTAAGGATGAAAAGAATATTCAGAAAGTTTTAAAACTTATGGAGAATGAGAAAAATAGATCTGCAAGATATGTTAGTGTTGTTGCGTTTTACTCTCCGGAAGGATTTGGTATATTCTCTGAAGGTGTCTGTGAAGGAGAAATAACAGATAAACCGGTAGGTAGCATGGGATTTGGATACGACCCTATTTTTAGACCTTTAGGTTTTGATAGAACAATGGCACAGTTAACAGTAGAAGAAAAGAACAAGATAAGTCATAGGGGTAAAGCTTTCTATAAACTGAAAGAAAAGCTACTTAAACTATTTTCATAAGGACAACGGTGTAAACTTTTGAATTTTCTTTGATTGTTTGAGAAAAGGCATAAATTTCTACGTCTTCTTGAGATGATATTCTCTTTGCCCTTATATTACTCATTTTTTATCTCTAAGTGCTACATAGTTATCTGTTGGTAAGTAATCTAACTTTTTCATTTCTTCTATAAATAATTTACTTACAGTTTCTTCATCTGTATTAGATAGATCTACATCCGGAAGAATCACTTTTAACTGGATAGGCTCACTCATTTTATAATCTCTTTTATATTCTTCTCTATTTGATTTACATCTCTTGCTGTTTTTATTATGTTAACAACTTTACCGTCTTTGGATATAAAAACTATATAAGGAACATCTACTTTTTCTATATCGTAAGCTTTTATTGAATCTGTGCCGGCAAGCCATACCGGAAGTTTTAAAGGTATCATTTTTTTAGCTTCTTTAACTTCCTTATCATCGGATTTACTAAGTAAAGGTGCTATAAAAATAACTTTATCTTTGTATCTATCATACAAACTGTTTATATGAGGTAGAACTTTATATGTGTCTACATCCCCTATAGCCCAAAATACTATGACAACAGGTTTTCCTTTTCCTGCTATATCTGATAACTTAAATATCTTCCCTGATTCGTCTTTGCCATAGAAATCTTTAAATTTATCTCCAATTAACTCTGTTGCGAATACGAGAGAAGATATGGAAAGAATGGTAGCAAATAAAAATTTTTTCATATTAAAACTCCGATTTTTAAAATTGTTATTTAAACAATAGACGAAATTGTTGAAGATATCAATAAACTTTGTCATAAAAACAGTCTGGATTCATCGTCTCTATAATCTCTGATGCTTGTTTTAGAGAGTAAGCACCTTGATTTATAAGAGATTTTACAAACTCTGCATTTAATTTATGACCACCTTTGAAGGAAAATATTTCTCCTATTATCGGATAACCTAATAGATACAGGTCTCCTATTAAATCTAATGTTTTATGCCTTATAGGTTCATCTTCAAATCTTAATCCTTCTTTGTTTAAAACTTTATCTCTATCAAAAACAACAGCATTTTCTAAGGAACCACCTTTTGCAAGTCCTTTACTTCTTAGATATTCTACTTCTTCCAAAAAGCAGTATGTCCTTGCTGTGTATATTCCTTTGAAAGAGTCTATATTTTCTGGAATATATTCAAACTTTTTGTTTCCTATAATACCGTTATTGTAATTAGCTTGATATGTCACTTTAAGTTTTTTTGATGGTTTTGCTTTTATAAATTTGTCTTCTTGGGATACTTCTATAGGTTCTTCTATTACCGCATATATTTTTTCGCAGGAAAGGGAGACAATTCCGGCTTCTTTTATCTTCTCTACGAAAACTTTACTGCTACCATCTAAGATAGGTAACTCTTCCCCTTGTGTTATCTCTATTGTTATATTATCTATTCCTGTAAAGTAAAGTGCTGCCATAAGATGTTCAACAGTTCTTATAGTTTTACCATCTTTGTGTAGTGTAGTAGAGTATTCAAAACTATGGGCATTGTCTATGTGAGCTGGTATGATAACACCATCTTTTATAAATTTTATTCCTTCGTTTTCTTTTGCTGGAATTAGATATAAAGTCGTATTTTCTCCGGAGTGTAATCCAACTCCTTCTATCTTAATCGGATTCTTTATAGTCCTTTGAAATTGGCATATCATCCTAATCTCCTAAAAGAGGTTAAGTTTTAATTATGCAAAATTTATGCCAAAAATATTTTAACCTAAAATATAGATATTTCAGAGGTTATCTGTTTTATTTTTGCAAATTTGAAAAATTAAATTTTCTTAAAACTCTACCATCAATTCAATATATAATATTTTTCTATGATTTTTAAAATTTTGTAATTTTACTGGAGGTATTATGAAGAAAAGAGTTGTTCTTGCATATTCAGGCGGACTTGACACATCTGTTATAGTTAGATGGCTAACAGATAGAGGGTTTGAAGTTATAACCTACACGGCAGATATAGGTCAGGGAGAGGAGTTAGGTGAGATTGAGGATAAGGCAAAGAAAGCCGGAGCAATAAAGGCTATTATAGATGATATAAAGGAAGAATTTGCCAGAGAGTACTGCACTCCTTTAATGAGGGCAACTGCTCTGTATGAAGGGAAATACACACTTTTATCTTCATTGTCAAGACCACTTATAGCGAAAAAACTTGTTGAAGTAGCTCATAGAGAAGGAGCTCACTATGTAGCTCACGGCTCTACAGGAAAGGGAAACGACCAGGTAAGGTTTGAGGCTTCTGTGTGGGCTTTAGATCCGGATATAGAGGTTTTGGCTCCGGTGAGAGAGTGGGAGTTTAAATCAAGGGAAGAGGAGATTGATTACGCATTAAAACATGGTATTCCTGTAAAGGCAACGAAGGAAAAACCTTACTCTTATGATAGAAACCTCTGGGGTGTTGCAATAGAGGCAGGTCCGTTGGAAGACCCTTGGACAGAACCACCGGAAGATGCTTTTGAGATAACTGTATCTCCTGATAAGGCACCTGATACTCCAGAGTATATAGAAATAGAGTTTAAAGAAGGAACACCTATAAAACTTAACGGTAAGGAGTACAATCAGCTTTGGCAACTTATCTGGGATTTAAATGAGATAGCAGGAAAACATGGAGTTGGTAGAATAGATATGGTAGAAAATAGATTGGTTGGTATTAAAACAAGGGAAGTGTATGAATCTCCGGCAGGACTTATCCTTATATCAGCCTATGATGAGATAGAAAGTATAGTTTTAGACAGATTTACATATCATTACAAAAAAGAACATATATCTCATCCTTATGCAAAAGTTGTCTATGAAGGATTATGGTTTTCTAAGCTTAGAGAATCTATGGATGCTTTCAATAACGAGATAGCAAAAGTAGTAAATGGAACTGTAAGGATTAAGTTATTTAAAGGTAAATTTACTATAGTCGGAAGAAAATCTCCTAACTCACTATACAGTGAAGACCTTGCAACATACTCACCAAAGGACTCTTTTGACCATAAAGCTGGTGGAGCTTTTACAAAAGTTTGGGCTTTACCTCTTAAGGTATTTGCAAGAGCAAATAAGAGGTAAGAGATGTTAAAAGAGTACAATCATATAGAGATAGAAGAGAAGTGGAGTAAAGAGTATCTAAAAACAGCTATTTTTAGTCCAAGAGAAGAAGATGGAGAGTATTTCTCCGTTGTTATTCCACCTCCAAACGTTACAGGAAGCTTACATATAGGACACTCTCTCAATATGACTTTGCAGGATATAATCGTTAGATATAAGAGGATGAAAGGTTACAATGTTCTGTGGATTCCTGGGTTTGACCATGCAGGTATAGCTACCCAGTGGGTAGTAGTTCGTCAGTTATCAGAGAAAGGTATAAGCAGATTTGACCTTGGAAGAGAGAAGTTTATTCAAAAAGTTTGGGAATGGGTTCCACAATCAAGAAA
>JBEULE010000010.1:0-29007 GCA_041287495.1 Hydrogenothermaceae bacterium | reverse complement strand
ACCTACTATAAATCCTAACCCTATAGAAAAGATTATTTTGTAGAGAACATCAAACTCTTCCAATTTTACTCTAAGACAGTTATTCTTTTAATATCTCTATTTTCCGTATCTAAAAAGAGAGCGTTAAATATAAATTTTCCTTCTGCCGGTTCGTACTTTTTTTGCATTCCGGTTAAAAATTTCTCTATCACTTCGTCTTTCCTTACACCTATTACTGAATCGATAGCACCTGTCATACCTACATCTGTTATAAAAGCTGTTCCATTAGGGAGAAATCTCTCATCTGAGGTCTGGACGTGGGTATGGGTTCCAAAAACTGCTGTAGCTCTACCATCAACATAATAGGCGAAGGCTTGTTTTTCTGAAGTAGCCTCTCCGTGAAAATCTACTATTATATAATTTACTTTATCTTTAAATTCTTGATATATATCGTCAAACTTTCTAAAAGGACAGTCAAGGGACCATCCCATAAAAACTCTTCCCATAAGATTTATAACCAGAATCTTTTTTCCATCTCTCTCATAAAGTCCAAACCCTCTTCCCTTTGCCATAGGCGGAAGATTAGCAGGTCTTAAAAGTCTGGGCTCTGTGTCCAGAAGTGGAAAAACTTCTCTTTTATCAAAAGTATGATTTCCAGAAGTTATAACATCTACACCAGCTAATATCATCTCATTGAAAACTTTCTGATTTATTCCATTTCCGTGGGCAAGATTCTCTCCGTTAAGAACAACAAAATCTATACCATACTCTTTTTTTAAAGAAGGAAGGAGCGTAGAAACTGCCCTCCTTCCTGTTCTACCAATAACATCTCCTATTAAAAGAAATCTCATATACAACTCCTACTATTTAGCAACTTCAACAAATCTTGACTCTCTTATAGTCACTACCTTTATCTGTCCAGGGAATTCTAACTCATTTTCTATCCTTTTAGCTATCTCTTTTGTAAGTAAGTAAGCATCCTCATCAGATAGTTTCTCTGCATTTACTATAACTCTTACTTCTCTACCTGCCTGTATAGCAAATGATTTTTCTACATTTTCAAAAGAGTTTACTATAGCTTCTATCTTTTCAAGTCTATTTATGTAAGATTGTAATACTTCTCTTCTTGCTCCCGGTCTTGCGGCAGATAATGCATCTGCAGCAGCAACTAAAACAGCTTCCGGATATCTTGCAGGTTCATCCCCATGGTGGTATAGAATTGCATTTATCACATAGTCAGGTTCTCCGTATCTTTTTGCTATCTCTGCCCCTACTTTAGAGTGTGCTCCACCTACTTCGTGGGATATTGCTTTACCTATATCATGCATAAGTCCACCTCTCCTTGCTTTTTTCTCATCAAGTCCAAGCATTGCCGCCATCATTCCAGCAAGGTAGGCTACTTCTTTTGTGTGTAGTAGTACATTCTGTGTATATGATGTTCTGTAGTTAAGCTTGCCTATATAGTAGTAAAGTTCTGGATGTACATCTGTAAATCCAAGCTCAATACAGGTTTCCTCTCCAAGTTTTCTGATATGTTGATCCATCTCTTCTTTAACTTTTTCAACAACTTCCTCAATCCTTCCCGGATGTATTCTTCCATCTGCTATAAGTCTCTCTAAAGCTATCTTTGCTATCTCTCTTCTTAGAGGGTCAAAGGAAGATATCGTAACTATATCTGGCGTATCATCTATTATAAGGTCTACTCCAGTAGCCATCTCGAATGCTCTTATATTTCTACCCTCTCTTCCTATTATCCTTCCTTTTATATCATTACTTGGAAGGTCAACAACAGAAACTGTATAGGTAGTTGTTACTTCTGGGGCAAGTCTCTGTATAGCAGTTACAAGATTCCATTTTGCTTCCTTTTCTGCATTTCTTTTTGCTTCTTCCTCTATTTCTCTTATAATCTTAGCTGCTTCAAGTTTTGCCTCCTCTTCAACCTTTTTAAGAAGCTCTGCTTTTGCTTCCTCTTTTGTCATACTTGCTATTCTTTGAAGTTCTAAGATATACTGCTGCTCGGCAGATTTTAACTTCTCTTCTTTTTCTTTTAATATGTTTTCAAGTGCTTTTATCTCAGCTTCAAGTTTTGTTATCTCTGCAGCTTTCTTTTCTATCTCTTCTTCCCTATGTTCTAATCTTGCAAGTCTCTTTTCAAGCTGAGCTTCTCTTGTTATCAAATTTTTCTCTAAGTTTTGTAGCTCTTCTTTCTGAGTTTTTAGTTCTTTCTCTAACTCCTGTTTTCTTTTAAAAAGTTCCCTCTCGATTATCATCTCAGCCTGTTCTTTTAACTTCATAGCTTCAGCTTGAATTTCCTGAGCTTTAAGTTTTGCTTCCTTTTCAGCATCTTTAACTATTCTCTCAGCTTCTTTTTCTGCTTCTCTCTTTATTCTCTCAGCTTCCTGTTTAGCAAGTTCTTCTATCTCCTGTTTCTTCTCTAAAACTTTCTCATACTCTCTCTCTTTCTCTCTTAACCTTTTCTCTATCATAACTTTGCAAGCTGAAAATCCAGCCCCACCTGCAAATATAGCAGAAGCTAATCCAACTATTAATTCATTCATCTCTATTCCTCCTTTGTCCTAATTATTTTTGTAGGTGTTATAACAATATCAACAGGTATATCGTGTAAATCTCTTGGTATCTCCTTTAATACCTGAAAATCATAAGCAAGCCCTATTTTAAGAGCATTTTGGTTACTTAAAAATCTATCATAAAAACCTTTTCCATATCCAAGTCTGTATCCTTTTTCGTCAAAAGCAACAGCTGGAACAACTATAACATCTATATCAGACCTATAGACTTGTCCTCCCTCTGGTTCTTTTATACCGGCATATCCAGTTGATACTGAGTTTATATCTGTAATTTTTACTGGTAATATATGTTTGCCTTCAACCTTTGGTAGAAGTACAGTTTTCCCTTCTGATAATAGTCTATTTAATATGTTTAAGGTATTTACTTCATTCTTATGGGGATAGTAAAGCAAGAAAACAGAAGATTTAATGACTTCTTCAAGTGAGAAAAATTTCTCCTCTATATTCTGAGAATCTTCAAACCATCTGTCATAATGTTTCCTCTTCTCTATAAGTTTCCTTCTTAAAACGTCTTTCAAAAACACAAACCTCCACAGCTATCATAAGCTGGAAGGCACAGGAACGAAAGATTGAAGGAAACCCGCTGGAGCCGATGGGATGGACTACTACTTCTGAGCAAAAGCCCAATAGGTGGGTGGCCACACCTGTCTCCCTTCGAACTTCCTATAGGAAGCTACCAGGGATGACAGGAATATCGACCTCCCTTTTTAGTAGTTATAGCCCAGAAAAATTCAAGCCATCCCTGTCGCACTCCGCAGGCTGGTTTTTGATTTATATAAATAAGGTCTTAAAACCATTTTATCTTTCAGCTCCTGTTAACCTTCAGCTTCTTAATGTTAACTCATTGTATTTTAATTTAAGCTTATCTAAAATTTCATCAACCAAACTGTTAACTTCCTCATCAGATAAGCTTCTATGGGGAGAGATAAACTCTACAGAGTAAGCAAGACTCTTTTTATCTTCAGATAACCTATAAACATCAAAAAGCCTTAATCTATAGATGTATTCTGAAGCAAGTTTTAAGTCTTCTTCAAACTCTCCCTCTTTAACATCTACATTTACTACAAAAGCTATGTCTCTTTTAACTGGAGGATATTTAGGTATATCTCTATAAACTGGATTAAGTTTATTAATATAACAGCTGTAGATGTACCCATCTTTAAGAGATGACTCTCCTAATATTCTTGGAACATATTTAAGCTTTAACTCAGAAATATAACAGTTAGAATGTATCTCAAACTGGTCTGCTGTCTTTGGATGTAATTTTCCAACATATCCAACAACCTTACCATCTATTTCTATATTAAAGGACAGGTAAGGATGCAGATAACTTTTATCAGATTTGGTTATTTTAAAATTGAAAAGCCCTAAACTTCTAAGATAGTTTTCTATAACTCCCTTAAATGTAAGTATATCCCACTCTTTTGTAGTTGAGAATTTTATCTCTCTATCTGTGTAGTTATAACCATTAATTAACTTTCCAGATGCAAGAATACCAACTTTTATCTCTTCATGGTCTTTAAAGAATGTAGAAGAAATCTCAAATATAGACAGATCTTTTCTACCAAATCTCAAATTTTCTCTAACCGTTTCAATAAGTCCGGCAAATACCGTATCCCTCATCACACTTTGAGATTTAAGTATGTAGTTTTCTATCTTTATGGTAGGCACAGGCAGATTAAGTTTTTGGTAGAACTCTTCGGAAGTAAATGTATAATTTACAACCTCTGTAAAACCATTAGACAGGAAGTATTCTCTTGTTTTTCTGAAAAAATCAAACTCTCTCTGAAGTGTAAAAGACTGTGTTGAAAGTTTAGGATATGAAGGTTCAAAACTGTCGTAACCTTTTATCCTTGCTATCTCTTCGATAAGGTCAATATCTCTCGATATGTCAAGGTATCTATGGGCTGGAACTACAGACTCTAAAGCACCATCTACCAATGTAGTAGGAATATCAAGACTGTTTAGTATACCCTCACACTCCTTAGAATCTAACTTTTCTCCTAAAACTTTTTCGATTTTCTGTAAAGATAAAATTATCTTAGAAGGTTTATAAGGTTTAATATAAAGGTCTTTAAATCCTTCTACCTTACCTCCAGCTAAGGATAGTATCATATCAACAGCTTTATCTCTTACGATAGGGACCCTCTCTATATCTATACCTCTCTCAAACCTGTAAGACGAATCTGTGGATATACCTAATCTTTTTGAGGTTTTTCTTACAGAGATAGGATCAAAAACAGCTACTTCAAGAAGTATATTCTGGGTTTCATCAGTTATCTTACTGTTGTTACCACCTATAACTCCAGCTAAAGCCAAAACTTTAGCATCATCTGCTATAACTACATCATCTTTTGATAGGACTCGCTCAACACTGTCAAGTGTTATAACTCTTTCACCATCTTCTGCTTTTCTTACAGTTAATCTACCTTCTATTTTATCAAGATCAAAAGCATGTAAAGGCTGACCTTCCTGAATTAACAAGTAATTGGTAATATCAACTATATTGTTTATAGGTGAAAGTCCAGCTTTTATAAGTTTTAACCTGATATTTAAAGGAGATTTTTTAACCTTTACATCTTTTATAACAACACCACAGTAGCGATAGCAGTCATCTGTTAAGACTTCTATAGTGACATCTTTCTCTAAGAGATTTAAAGTAGGAATATTATCTTTCTTTTTAAAACCAAATATAGCAGATACTTCCCTTGCAACTCCGAGCACACTTAAACAGTCTCCCCTGTTTGGAGTTATCTCTATCTCAAAAATCTCCTCTCCAAGTCCAAGTAATTCGCTTCCATCAACACCAAGAGATGTATCCTCATCAAGTATAAAAAGTGTATCTGACTTCTCCTCTAAACCTAAATCTTCGAGAGAAATCAGCATCCCTTCAGATTTTACACCGGCAAATTCAACTAGATTTATATCCTTAGAAGGTAGTTTTGTTCCTACCTTGGCTAATATAACTTTATCTCCCACTTTTACAGACTGGTCTGCAGTTACAACTTGGTATAGTTCAGTTCCATCGTAAACTTTACAGATATTTAACTTCTCTCTCTGAGGGTGTTTTTGAACATCTTTAATCTCTACAGTTATAAGACCTTCTATATAGTAACCAAATTTGGTAATGGTAGTTTCTAAACCAGATAGATTAAGTCTATTAGCTACATCCTCAGGAGTAGTGTTTATATCTATAAAATCCTTCAACCAAGAAATGGGAACTCTCATCCTATACCCTCAAACTGTGAGAGAAATCTCATATCATTATTGAATAAAAGCCTTATATCGGTAATCTGATATTTAAGCATAGCTATCCTTTCTATACCAAGACCAAATGCAAATCCGGAATACTCCTGTGGGTCTATATTTACAGCTTTAAACACTTCCGGGTCAACCATTCCACAGCCAAGTATCTCAAGCCAACCTGTTCCTTTACATACTTTACAACCTACACCTTTGCAAACTGTGCAACCTATATCAACTTCAGCAGAAGGTTCTGTAAATGGAAAATAGCTTGGCCTAAATCTTATAGGTATATCTTTACCGAAGATAGCCTCCAGAAATATCTTTAAAACACCTTTTAAGTCTCTAAAAGATATATCCTTGTCCACAACAAGACCTTCTATCTGATGGAACATAGGGGAGTGGGTTGGATCTAAATCTTTTCTGTAAACTCTACCAGGAGCAACCATAGAAATAGGTGGCTTCTTTGTCAGCATTGTCCTTATCTGGACAGGAGATGTATGGGTTCTTAAAACCATTCCGTTGTTAAGATAGAATGTATCCTGCATATCCCTTGCAGGATGATGTGGTGGAATGTTTAGCATGGTAAAGTTATAATCCTCAAGCTCAACTTCCGGACCACTTTCTACACTAAATCCCATAGAAATAAATATGGAAGTTATCTCGTATAAAGTTGCGATTACTGGGTGAGAGTACCCTATCTGATGCCAACTATGTGGTAAAGTAACATCTAAATATTCCTTTCTTAATTTTTCCTCTAACTCTCTGGTTTTTAGATTTTCCTCTTTTGTCTTTAAAGTTTCCTCAATAAAATCTTTAATCTTATTAGCTATAAGCCCAACTTCCCTTCTCTCCTCCGGAGAGAGACTACCAAGAGATTTAAGAACAGAGGTTATAATACCTTTCTTACCAAGGTACTTAACCTTAACCTCGTTTAAAGATTGGAGATTATCTACACTTTCAACTTCAGATTCAAAATCTGTTTTAACCTGCAGAAGTTGGGCTTTAATATCCAACCTAAAACCTCATCAAGCAACTAAAGCTTCTTTTGCAGTTTGAACCAACTTAGAGAAAGCCTCCATATCGTTTACAGCCATATCTGCAAGAATCTTTCTATCAAGCTCTATTCCAGCTTTCTTAAGACCGTGCATAAACTGACTGTAATTTAAACCATTTAATCTTGCAGCTATATTTATTCTTGTAATCCAAAGAGATCTAAACTGTCTCTTTCTATCTCTTCTATCCCTATAAGCATAGGTAAGAGAGTGCATAACCTGCTCTTTGGCTCTTCTGTAACTTCTATGCTTTTGACCATAGTAACCTTTTGCAAGTTTTAAAATCTTCTTCTTATGTTTCTTAGATGATGGACCTTTTACTCTCATATCTTCATACCTCCTTTAAATTAAGCGTTTGGTAGTAATGCTTTAACTTTATGTTCAATTTCTTTAGGAACATACTGAGGTTTTCTTCCCTGTCTCTTTCTCTTTTGAGATTTCTTTGTGTTGTAGTGAGAAACTCCACCTTTTGAATACTTGACCTTTCCTTTTGCAGTTATCTTCAATCTCTTAGCTGCTGTTCTATTGGTTTTCATTTTAACCTTTGCCATACAGTTATCCTCCTTTCTTAAAATTGAAATCATAATTATATCACATTTTAAAAATTTCATAAAATATGGTATAATTTTTGTCTGTTTAAATTTAAGCAAGGAGGCTGTAAATGATCCAGACTATAGAATGGAAGGCATTACCGAGAAAGAAAGGAAGAAAGTCAGAAGTAAAACAAAAAAGGATAGAAGGATACATACCTGCCGAACTTTATGGTAAAGGTCACCCTAATGTATCAGTTTACATCAGCAAAAAAGATCTTTTAAGAAGGCCTAAGGGACTCTTCTTTATTAATGTGTTAGTTGAAGGTGATGAAAATCCAAAACTATGTATATTAAAAGATATACAGTATAACTATCTTGGAGATGAACCTATACATGTTGACCTTTACGAAGTAACCCATGGTGTAGAGATTGACGTAGAGGTTCCTGTTGAGTTTGTGGGAAGACCAAAGGGATTAGAGGTTGGTGGAATCTTTGAACCTCACTTACATTCAATTGTAATAAGAACAACACCAAGAAATATTCCTGAGAAGATTACAATAGATGTATCTAATCTTGGACTTGGTGAGGTTTTACACGTTAGAGATATACCTCCTATAGAGGGAGTAAGAATAATGACTCCAGCAGATGAGACTGTTGCCGTAGTTTCTGAACCTGAAATTGAAGTAACAGAAGAAGAAACAGCAGGAGCTTCAGCTTAACATAGATGATAAAAGCTATTGTGGGACTTGGAAATCCCGGCGAGAAGTATAAAAAAACAAGGCATAACATAGGTTTTATGGTTATAGACAAGCTTGTAAAGAGGTTAAACTGTGGGAAAAAGAAAGAAAAAGCTTTTTCCCACCTATATGAATGTAATGATTACAATGTTATTTTAGCAAAACCACAAACTTATATGAATTTAAGCGGAAATGCTGTTTTAAACATAATGGAAGATTACAACTTAAAACCGGAAGAGATTTTGGTTATATATGACGATTTAGACCTACCACTAGGAACTGTAAAACTAAGAAAAAACGGATCAAGTGGTGGACATAGAGGAATTAAATCTATAATTGATATGATTAAGACAGAAAACTTTCCAAGAGTTAGAGTAGGAATAGGAAGGCCACAGAACAAGGAAGAAGTTTCTGATTATGTTCTCTCCCCTTTTAGTAAAGATGAGGAGCTTATAGTTGAGAAGGTTTTGTCTCACTGTGAAGAGTGCGTTGTAAACGTGTTAAAATATGGTGTAGATAAAGCCATGAATAGTTGTAATAAGAATGTGTTGTAAATCCTTGCTTTCCTTCTAAGAAGGAAGGCTGATTAAAAAATCATCCAAAAGGAGGTATGTAGATGAGAAGTTATGAGCTTGTTGTGGTCCTTAAGCCGACCTTGTCGGACGAAGAGTTAAACGGGAAGGTTGAAAGTATTCAAAACTTGATTCAGCAGAATCAAGGAACTGTAACAAACCTAATGAAGTGGGGAAAAAGAAATCTTGCTTATCCTATTCAAAAGTTTAACTCCGGATACTACTTTATATTTAACTACGAAACTGCAAACTCAAAACTACCTACTACACTGGAGTATAATCTACGTATAGATGAGGATGTTATAAGGTTCCTAAACATGAAAATAAAGAAACCTAAAGTGGCTACTCAAGAAGTTGCTTAACTTTATGGAGAAAGTATCATGATAAATAAAGTTATCATTATAGGTAGGCTTACAAAGAATCCGGAAGTTAGATACCTTCCAAGCGGTATGCAAGTTACTTCTTTCACTTTGGCTGTAAACAGAAATTTCAAAGACAAAAGTGGAAACTGGCAAGAAGAGACATATTTCTTCGATATAGAGACTTTTGGTAATCTGGCAGAGAGAGTTGGAAACTCCCTGAATAAAGGATATCAAGTTTATATTGAGGGGTCGTTGAGACAGGATAAGTGGGAAACAAACAAGGGAGAGAAGAGAAGTAAGGTTAAGATAGTTGCAGAAAAAGTTTCCATCCTGTCAAAACCTTCTAATAATCAATCCCCTCAAGTAGAATCTTTTAATGAAGAACCATTAAAACTAGATTTAGAGTCTGATGAAGATGTTCCATTTTAAAAAAAATTTTTAAAGGAGGAAAAATGGCTACACAAACTCAAAATAAACCTTTCTTTCAAAAGAGAAAAAAATACTGCAAATTCTGTGCAGAACAGAAAGAACCTAATTATAAAGATATTGACACCCTGAAAGAGTATATCTCTGAAAGAGGAAAGATTATTCCAAGGAGAATATCCGGAACATGTGCTAAACACCAAAGAAAACTTACTGTTGAGATAAAGAAAGCAAGACAGCTTGCTTTAATCCCTTATGTAATTGCATAACAACTCAAAAGGAGGAAAAGTATGAAAGTTGTATTAGTTAAGGACGTTGAAGGCTGGGGAAGTTTTGGAGATATAATAGAAGTTAAAAGAGGTTTTGCTAGAAACTTTTTGATACCAAAAGGACTTGCTGTAGAAGCTACAGAAGATAACTTAAAACATATAAAAGCTCTACTTGCTCAAAAGTCAAGAAAATTACAGAGAGAGAAAGAGAAAGCTTTAGAGATAGCTCAAAAATTAGACGGTGTTGAGATAGAGATAACAAGACCTATAGGTGTAACTGGAAAAATGTACGGTTCTGTTACAACAACAGATATAGCAGATAAACTTAAAGAAAAAGGATTTGATATCGATAAAAAGAAAATTATGTTGAGAAACCCTATAAGAAATATAGGTGGATACAACATACAGATAAGACTGCATCCAGAAGTATCTGCTACTATCAAATTGAACGTTATACCTCAATAAAATGGAACTGAATAAGGACGAGCTCTCTCTTCCTTACGATGAAGAGTTAGAGAGGGCTGTCCTTGGTGCTATAATAACTTATCCAGACCAAACAGAATTCATATTTTCAAATCTAAAACCTGATGATTTTTTCTTAGAGAGAAACAGAATACTTTTCAATATATTCTACTCTATATACACAGATGGCTTTCCAATTGACCTATCTCTGATAAAAGTTTACTTAGAAAAGACAGGAAATTACGAAAAAGTTGGAGGACTCGATTATATAAAACTACTTGTTGAAGAAGCAGCAGTTCCTGCTGTTTTACAGCAAGTGGTAAATGTCTTAAGAGAAAAGAGAATATTAAGGTCCTTAATTGAAGTAGCCCAAACAATCATTCAAAAAGCGAAAGGAAAAACAAGAGATATAGATTCTTTACTAGAAGAAGCAGAAAATCTTATATTCAGTATAACAGAAAATAAAGAGATAACAGCCTATTATCACTTTTCTGAAGTTTTAAAAGAAACTCTTATCATCATCAATGAACTTGCCAAGAGAGAAACTGTAATTACAGGAATACCAACAGGATTTTATGAGATAGACAGACTTACCACAGGATTTCATCCCGGAGACCTTGTAATAATAGCAGCAAGACCAGGTATGGGAAAAACTTCATTTGCACTATCCATACTTCATCACCTATCAGTTGTAGAAAACATACCTACTGCTTTTTTCTCCTTAGAAATGTCAAAGGAACAAATAGCTATGAGATTACTAGGAGAGGAAAGTAAAATACCTTTAAGAAAGATAAGATCAGGCTTTTTATCTCAAGAAGAGTTAACAAGAATAGCAGAAGTTTCTCTAAAGATGATGAATGCTCCGTTATATATAGATGATACAGCATCTATATCTATACTTGATTTAAAAGCAAAAGCAAGGAGATTAAAGAAAGAAGCAGATATAAAGTTAATAGTAGTAGACTACCTACAACTTCTATCATCAGGAAGAAGGTCAGAGAATAGACAGCAAGAAGTAGCTGAAATATCCCGAAGTTTAAAAGCTTTAGCTAAAGAACTTGGTATTCCAGTAATAGCATTAGCACAGTTATCAAGACAAACAGAGATGAGAGCAGACAAAAGACCACAACTTGCAGACCTAAGAGAAAGCGGAGCAATAGAACAGGATGCAGACCTTGTTATGTTTATACACAGACCAGAGTACTACAAGAAAAATCCAACTCCCCAAGAAGAAGGATTAGCAGAGATAATAATAGCAAAACAGAGAAACGGACCTACAGGAATAGTAAATTTAGTTTTCATAAAAGAAATAACCAAGTTTGAAAACTTAGCTTCAAAAACTGATATAATAGAAGAGAGTAAAAGTAATGAGGATTTTACAGATTATACAGAATCAGAAGATGGAGTAGAGTTTTGATGTTTTTAAAAAAGTTTATTGAACACACCGGTGAGATAACAATTTTTCTTCTAAAAACATTGATTACTATTTTAAAAAAACCACCGAAGATTAAACATATATTAAAATTTATGGAGGAGATTGGTGTAAATGCTTCTCTTCTTATATTACTTACCGGTTTCTTCACAGGTGGTGTTCTCGTAGTAGAAACTTATCCAACTTTTCACAAATTTAATGCAGAATTTCTAATGGGAGCTCTTGTTTCCCTATCACTTGCAAGGGAGTTGTCACCAGTTTTAGTCGCTCTACTTGTTACAGCAAGGTCTGGTTCAGCAATTGCGGCAAATATAGGGACAATGAGAATAACCGAACAGATAGATGCCCTTGAAGTTATGGCTGTTAATCCACTTAGATATTTAGTAGCTCCTAGGTTTATAGCTGCTATCCTTATGGTACCAGCTTTAACAGTTCTATCTTACATTGCTGGAGTTATAGGAGGTTATTTTACAGCCGTATATATTTACGGAGTAAATGATTACATGTATTGGGAAAAACTTAAAGATTTTACAGAGATAAAGGACATTGCCGGAGGTTTATGCAAAGCAGCATTCTTTGGTGGAATATTAAGTATAGTAACAGCTTACTTTGGCTATATAACAAGAGGTGGTGCGGAAGGTGTGGGAAGAAGCACAACAACAGCGGTAGTTGTTGCCTCCGTTTTAATACTTATATTTGATTACTTCTTAACATCCATCATATACTAATGAAGATTTTACATAGGTATATATTTAAAAAAACTTTAGATTACTTTTTTGTTTTATTTCCAGCATTTACCATCACATCTATCCTCGTTGAATCTATTGAGATATTCAGAAAAGTAAAAATAATGAGTTTTGAGCTTATATCACTCTATCTTATATCAAAAATTCCTGAAAACGCTTACTATATAATTCCACTCTCTATTTTAGTTTCTACTTTCTTGGTAATAAAAGATATAAAAAAAAACAGAGAAATTTACCCAATTTTTCTAAATGGAATATCTCCTACTTATCTAAGCACTATATTTATAATAATTTCCGGATTAATAACAATACTACAGATTATTAACTTAGAGTATATAATGCCAAAAACTGTTCCTCTATCACAGAATTTCTACCTCAAACTTAAAGATATTAAAGAAGAAAATCAAAAAACTGTTACCTACAACCTCTGGCTTAAAGTCAAAGAAAATTCTTTCTTATACTTGGATTTTTTAGATTTTCAAACAAAAACAGGAAAAGGATTGATATATTTAGAGTTTGATAAAGAGTTAAAACCAATAAAAGAAATAGAATTAGAAGAGTTTAAAATAGAAAATAACAGAATTTATGGCGAAAAAGGAAAGTATGTATCGGTTCCTGCCTTAGACAGTATAAAAATAGAAGATATTAACAAATATACAGATATATCTATAAATATAGATGAGGACGAGCTGAAAAAATTAATAAAGCAGAAAAAACCGGTATCAATTTTAGAATTTTATAAAATTGCTAAAATATCTCAAAAGTATGGTTATGAATCTTCTTACTTTTGGAGTAAATTTATGCAAAAGGTTGCTACAGTTATATCTCCTCTAATTCTGGTAATATTTGCTATATCTTTCTTTTGGAAAAGTAGTTATAGATACATATTTATCGGATTTTTAGGAGTGCTATTTTATTGGTATTCTATAGCAATACTTTCTTCAATAGCAGAAGCCGGAAATATACGTTATGAATTTATAGCTTCAATAGATGTAATATTTGCGGTTATAGGATTTTTATCTCTAAGAAGAATTGATAGAAATTTAGAAATCTAAGAAAATATCAAGACAGATAGTAATCTTTGAGCTATATAGATAAACAAGATCACTATAAACGGAGCAAAATCTATATTATAGTAAACAGTTGGAATCAACTGTCTTATTTTTCTGTAAACTGGCTCTGTAAGATTACGTAAGATTTTAACTACAGGATTGTAAGGATCTGGATTGACAAAAGATATTAAAGCA
This sequence comes from Hydrogenothermaceae bacterium, assembly GCA_041287495.1. GTDB lineage: Bacteria > Aquificota > Aquificia > Aquificales > Hydrogenothermaceae > JAOABC01. The sequence goes on along the minus strand of JBEULE010000010.1, from coordinate 15,359 downwards.
GATAATATAACAATCCATTTATAAACTTCAAGAGCGGTGTTCAGAAGATTGAACACCGCAATTTTAAATTCAAACATAATCACCTACTTTTCTGGATATTCCACAAACTCTATTATAGCTTGCTGTCCACCATCACCTATTCTTCTTTTCTCTAACTTATAAATTCTGGTATATCCACCGTTTCTATCCTTAAACAGAGGAGCAATCTCTTTATAAAGCTTTGCAGCAACCTTGTAATCTCCTCTCAACCTCTGAGTAAGAAGTCTCTTTGAATGAATACTATCTTCCTTTGCAAGTGTAACTAACTTTTCCACAAAGGATCTAAGTGCTTTTGCTTTTGGCTCTGTAGTTTGAATTCTACCATTATTTATTAAACTCTTAGCAAGATTTATGAGTAAAGCTTCCCTTTGCTCTTTTGGTCTGTGAAAACTCTTTGTTTTAACTCTATGACGCATCTTTTAAATACCTCCTTAACCTTCAGATTTTGATGGAGCAAGTTCTAATCCCATCTCTGCAAGGGCATCTATTATTTCTTTTAAAGCTTTCCTTCCTATACTCTTTGCTTCTTTTAAATCTTCTGCTGATAACTTCACAAGATCTCCGATAGTATTTATACCAAGTTTTCTTAAAGTATTTATTGCCCTTGAAGAAATCTCAAGCTCATCTATAGATAAGGAAAGTTTATCTTCTTCTATCTTCAACTCTTCAGGTTTTGTCACAACAGCTTTTTTGATAATCTGAGTCTTTTTAACTGCAGGTTTCTGTAATAGAGTAAAGTGTTCTATAAGGATGTTAGAAGCTTTTGAAAGTGCTTCATCTGGAGAGATAGTTCCATCTGTTGTAAGTTCAAGAATAAGTTTATCATAGTCAGTTCTACCACCGACCCTGGTAGGTTCTACATAGAAAGTGCAGTTTTTAACAGGAGAGAATGATGCATCTATATTTATCCATCCTATCTCTGTTTGTTCCTCCATCTCCTCAACTGTAACGTAACCTCTACCTCTCTCTATTCTAAATTCCATCTGTACCTTTACATTTCCAGTTACAGTTGCAATATAAACATCTGGATTCATAACTTCAATTCCAGTAGGGAGTTTAATATCTTTTGCATATATCTTTACGGGACCTTCAACTTCTAATATACCAAAATCTCTCTCTATGTTTTCATCTATCTTAAATCTTATCTCTTTAAGATTTAAAATTATCTCTGTAACATCTTCCTGAACACCTTCTATAGCTGTAAATTCATGGTAAGCTCCGTATATCTTAACAGCAGTTATTGCACCACCCGGTAATGAAGAAAGTAGAACTCTCCGAAGAGCATTACCTACTGTTATACCATAACCTCTCTCCAAAGGTTCCACATATAATTTTCCAAAAGTATCCGTTTTTGTCGTTTCATCCCAATATATTTTTGTAGGCATAACAAAATCCATAAAAGGCATCTACACCTCCTTAACCGGTTATAACCGGTACTGGGGTATTTATTGTCCGCCCTATTAGTCCCTTTCCCAGTAGGCGGTTTTGGGACATACTACATAGAGTAGAACTCAATAACATACTGAACTTTTACAGGTATTTCGAGCTCTATTTCCTCAGGTATCTCAACAACCTTACCTCTCATATTATCTTTGTCGAGCTCTAACCATTTTGGAATAGACCTTGGATCTTTAGATTCAAGATTTTCCTTAAAAATAGAGAGGTTTTTACTCTTTTCTCTAACTTCTATAATATCCCCTTTATCTACCCTATAGGAAGGAATATTAACTTTTTTACCATTTACAGTAAAATGTCCATGGCTAACAAGCTGTCTTGCTTGTCTCCTTGTTTTAGCAAATCCTAATCTATAAACGACATTATCTAATCTTCTCTCCAATAGTTGTAATAATACAACTCCTGTGTTTCCAGCTGTTTTTGAAGCTTCTTCGAAGTATCCTTTAAACTGCTCCTCTCTTAAACCACCGTATAGATATTTTAATTTTTGTTTTTCTTGCAGTCTTAAGCCATAGTCAGACAACTTCTTTCTACCTTGTATCCTTCCATGTTGTCCCGGTGGGAAATTTCTCTTATTAAAGGCATCAATATTCCCACCGATAAAAACACCAAGTCTTCTACTTACTTTTGTTAAAGGTCCTAAGTATCTACCCATAAACTATACCCTCCTTTTACTTGGTGGACGACATCCGTTATGAGGTATCGGAGTTACGTCCCTAATAGCAGTAATATTTAAGCCAGCAGCCGCTAATGTTCTTATTGCAGGTTCTCTACCTGCCCCTGGTCCTTTTACCCAAACTTCTACCTCTTTTAAGCCATATTCCTCCATTGCTCTTTTAACGGCTTTTTGAGCAGCAAGTTGTGCAGCATAAGGAGTACTTTTTCTTGTTCCTTTAAAACCTTCCGTTCCTCCAGAAGCCCACGTCAAGACATTTCCTTCTTTGTCTGTTATAGTTACTATTGTGTTGTTAAATGTTGACTGAATATGGACTATTCCAGATGTTACTGTCTTTTTTACTTTTTTAGAAGAACTTTTTCTTTTTTTTGCCATCTTCTACACCTCTTTATTTTCTCTTTTTACCTTTTCTTGTTTTTGCATTTGTTTTAGTCCTCTGTCCTCTTACAGGAAGCCCCAATCTATGTCTTACTCCTCTATAACAACCAATATCTATAAGTTTCTTTATAGAAACAGCAACTTCTCTTCTTAAATCACCTTCTACTTTATAGTTCTGTTCTATAAACTTCCTAATTGTATTAAGTTCATCAGGAGTAAGTTCACCCACCCTCTTTAAACCACTTATTCCTGTTTTTTCTAAAATTTCTTTAGCCCTTGTTTTCCCTATACCATATATATAGGTAAGGGCTATTTCTAATCTTTTTTTATCAGGTAAATCTACTCCAGCAATACGAGCCATCTTTTATAGCCTCCTTAACCTTGTTTTTGCTTATGTTTTGGATTCTCACATATAACCATAATTCTACCTTTTCTTTTGATAATTCTACATTTCTCACATCTTGGTTTAACTGATGCTCTAACTTTCATCTCTAATCCTCCTAAATTCTAAATATAATTCTTCCTCTTGTAAGATCGTACGGTGACAACTCAACTTTGACTCTATCCCCAGGTAAAATCTTTATAAAATGCATCCTCATTTTTCCAGACACATGGGCTAAAACTTCATGACCGGTATCAAGCTGAACTTTAAACATAGCATTAGGTAATGCCTCTAAAATAGTTCCTTCAATTACAATACCTTTTTCTTTTTCCTGCTGTTGCTTTTTCTTCGCCATCTTTAATCTACCTTCGATAAAATTTCAACTTTTCCATCGCATACTGCTACAGTATGCTCAAAGTGAGCAGCATGAGCTTTATCAGCAGTCACTATAGTCCAACCATCTTTAAGTTTCTTTATCTTTCCTCTTCCTAAGTGAGCTATAGGTTCTATCGACAATACCATACCTTCCTTTATCTCAACATTTTCAGCATTTATCAAACAATTAGTTACATGTGGTTCCTCATGGGGTTTTCTACCTATTCCATGTCCACCATAATCACATACAGGGGTAAGTCTATACTGTTTCAAAGTATCCTCTATAACCTTAGCTACATCTCTCAAATTATTACCTGGTTTACAAACTTCAATCGCTGCATAAAGGGCTTTTTCCACACCTTCAATAAGCCTCTTCTTTCTATCACTTACCTCTCCTACAGCAACAGTTATAGCAGCATCTCCATACCAACCTTCGTATTCAACTCCAAAATCTATACTAACTATATCTCCTTCCTTTATAACTTTACTTTCAGAAGGAATACCATGTATAACTTCTTCATTTATAGATACACACAGAGAAGCCGGAAAACCGTAAAGACCCAAAAACGAGGGTCTAACTTTCCTTTTGTAAGCTTCCTCTCTTGCAATATCATCCAAATATTTAGATGTAACACCGGGCTTTATTTCACTTTTTAAAATATTCAAAATCTCAGCCACTATTCTGTTAGCTACTCTCAACTTTTCTATATCTTCTTTACTTTTAAGCTCAATCATTTTTGTAAATAGAAATTATAACACAGATATTATTTTATTGTAAACTTCTTCTTTATCAGCAGTAGCATCTATCTTTACAAGATAATCTTTGTAGTAATCTATCAAAGGTGCTGTTTGATCTATATAAACTTTAAATCTTTTCCTTATGACTTCTTCTTTATCGTCTTCCCTTTGTATAAGTTTTGTTCCACATCTGTCACAAATCTCATCCTCTTTTGGAGGGTTATAGATGATGTGATAAATAGCACCACATGAAGGACAAACTCTTCTTCCAGAGAGTCTTTTCACAACTTCATCTTCTTTTATATCAAACAGAATAACTCCATCTATCTTTCTGCCAATCTTACTAAGAAGATCGCTTAAAGCTTTAGCTTGTGTAACTGTCCTTGGAAATCCATCAAGAATAACATTTCTATCTCCAATTTGAGATAATTTCTCTTTAATAAGGTCTATTATAAGATCATCTGGAACAAGTTTCCCTTCATCCATATAGGATTTTGCTTTAACACCTAAAGGTGTCTGATTTTTAACTGCCTCTCTCAAGAGATCACCTGTAGATATCTGGATAAAACCTAACCTCTCCTGTAATAACTGAGCTTGTGTTCCTTTTCCTGCACCAGGAGGTCCTAAGAATATAACAGTTTTATACATCAGTTTCCTCTCCTTAAAAATCCTTCGTATTTCTTCATTGTAAGATATGCTTCTATCTGATGGAGAGTGTCAAGAGCAACAACCACAACTATTAAAGCAGAAGTTCCTCCAAAATAAAATGGAACATTTAACCATTTTATAAGTATCATCGGTAGAACTGCCACAATAGATAAAAATATAGCTCCGGCAAATACTAATCTAGTTAAGATATAGTTAATATATTCAACTGTTTGTGTTCCAGATCTTATTCCAGGAATAAAAGCTCCACTTCTTCTTAAATTATCCGCAATATCAACTGGATTTATAAGAATAGCAGTATAGAAGTATGCAAAAAATATAATCAATCCAACATAGAGAAGAAAATATATATAGCTTTGGGGAGATAAACTATCAACAATAATCTGAGCTATCTTACTATGTGATGCAAAAAATTGGGCAATTGTTGCAGGGAACATGAGAATTGCAACAGCAAATATTATAGGTATAACACCAGAGGGGTTAAGTTTAAAAGGTAAATAACTGGAAGATTGAGATATAGATACATTTCTCCTTGCATACTGTATAGGAATTCTTCTCTCTGCCTCTTGAATGTAAACTATACCAGCTATAACCACTAAAATTATCAATACAGCTATCACTAAAGTTAATACAGATATCTCACCAACTTTAAAAAGTTGGTATGTTTTTATAATAGCTGGAACAACTTGAGCGACAATTCCGGCAAGTATAATCATAGATATACCGTTACCGATACCAAACTCTGTTATCTTCTCCCCTATCCACATTAAGAAAACTGTTCCTGTAGTAACAATTACAGTAGTTAGGATTACAAATGTCACAGGATTAACAGATATGAGAGACATTCCAGATTCCGTTCTAAGTGTTGTTAACCAGATAGATAATCCCAAAGATTGCAAAGAAGCTATCAAAATAGTTAGATATCTTGTATATTGAGATATCTTCCATCTACCATAATCCCCTTCTTCTTTTTGTAGCCTTTCCAAGGTAGGTATTACTGCTGTAAGTAGCTGCATTATTATAGATGCAGATATGTAAGGCATAACACCTAGAGCAAATATAGAAAACCTACCAAGAGCTCCTCCAGAAAACAGGTTATAGATATTGAATAAAACTCCTCCAGAAGAATTAAAGTAATTCATCAATGCAGATGAATCTATACCCGGAACCGGTATATGGGTCCCGAGCCTATATACAGCAAACATTATAATTGTGAATATTATCTTTGAGCGTAACTCTTTTATTTGGAATATCTTTAATAATGTTTCCGTCAACTTAACTCCATTTTATTACTGTATTAATTCAGCAGTTCCACCAACAGACTCTATTTTTTCTTTTGCAGAATTTGAGAAGCTATGAGCTTTTATTACTAATTTCTTAGTTATTTCTCCATCCCCTAAGATTTTTACACATTCACCTTTTTTAACCAATCCTAACTGTTTCAATTTTTCAGGATTTACTTCATCACCATCATTAAATCTTTGATTTAAAACTTTAAGATTAACTATTTCAAACTCTTTTTTAGTTGGATTTTTGAATCCTCTCTTAGGTATTCTCTGAATAAAAGGAGTTTGTCCACCTTCAAATCTTGCTGGCATCTTAGAATCACCAGATCTAGATTTCTGACCTTTTTCTCCTCTAGTTGAAGTTTTACCATGTCCGGAACCTATACCTCTACCTACTCTTTTTTTTCTATGAGTAGCTCCTTTATTTGGCTTTAGCTCATGTAATTTCATTACTCAACTTCCTCCACTTTTACTAAGTGTTTTACTTTTTCAAGATTTCCACAAACCATAGGATTTTTTTCCAAGATTCTCTCTTGGTATCTCTTCTTTAATCCTAAAGATTTTAGAGCTTCTATCTGATCTTTGCTTTTTCCTGCCAATCCTCTGATTAACTTAACTTTTATCTTCATCTTATCGGAACACCTCCAGCATATATCTTATATCTTCTTATAATTTCTTCTTCTTTTATATTTCTTATAGAAGCTACTTCCTCCGGAGATTTTAACTTTAAGAAAGCGTCAAAAGTAGCTCTAACTATAGCGTTTGGATTTGTTGTAACACCTATAATTTTTGCTAAAACGTCTGTAATTCCAGCAAGTTCTAGTATTGGTCTCATAGGTCCACCTGCGACAACACCAGTACCTCTTCTGGCAGGTTTAAGCAAAATAACTGCAGAATCATACTCTCCTATAACATCATGGGGAATAGTACCTTCTATTATAGGGATTTTAATCAATCTCTTCTTAGCATCAGCTATAGCTTTTGCTATAGAAGGTGGAACTTCTCTTGCTTTACCGTGACCATAACCAACATGGCCATTTCTATCTCCTACTATAGCTAAGGTACTAAAAGAGAACCTTCTTCCACCTTCCATAACACGGGTAGTCCTTCTTATTTCAACAACTTTTTCTTCTAGTGGAAGATTATCAGGATTAATTGGATTTTCTTTTATCCTTTGCTCTATTAACTTTTCTATTTTTTTTACTCCCATACCTTTTCTCCTTTAAAAGTTTAATCCATTTTCTCTTGCTGATTCAGCAAAAGCTTTAACTTTTCCATGGTAAAGAAAACCACCTCTATCAAAAACAACTTTCTCTATACCTTTTGCCTTTGCTTTCTCAGCAAGATGTTTTCCAAGGTTTACTGCATCTTGTATGGATTTTCCACCTCTTTTTCCAAATTTTTCCACATAGTCTCTATCTATGGTAGATGCAGAGACTAATGTTTCACCAGTTTCATCATTTATAATTTGAGCATATATGGCATTTAAACTTCTATAAAACGCAAGTCTTGGCCTTTCTGCAGTTCCGAAAATTTTTTTTCTTATTCTCTTATGTCTTATTATTCTACCTTCTCTCCTTGTCTTGATAGCCATCTACTTCACCTCTCACTATTTTTTACCTACAGTTTTACCAGCTTTTAGTTTTATTACCTCCCCTTTGTACCTTATACCCTTACCTTTATATGGATCAGGTTCTCTGAAAGACCTAATTTCAGCAGCAGTTTGACCTACTTTTTCTTTATCTATACCAAAAATTTTTATTATATTATTTCCTTCCATTGTTATCTGAATTCCTTCAGGTATCTGATAAATAACAGGATGAGAGTATCCAAGAGATAACTCTAATGTTTTACCTTTAACTGCACCTCTGTAACCTATACCGACTATCTCAAGCTCCTCTGTGAAGCCTTCTGTAACACCTTTAACCATATTTGCCACTATTGCCCTTACAGTACCATGAAGTGCTCTACTGAAAGGAGTATCATCCTTTCTCTCCACAATTATCTCTTCGCCTTCTTTCTTTATAGTCACAGCTGGATTAAAAGTTTTTGTAATAGTTCCTTTAGGACCTTTTACGGTTACAGTGGAACCTTGAATATTAATCTCAACACCTTTCGGTAAAGGTATTGGCTTTTTCCCTATCCTTGACATTTAAGCCTCCTTGTAGTTTTTACCAAACATAACAGATAATTTCACCACCAACTCTATGTTTTCTGGCTTCATGATCTGTCAATATACCTTTATTTGTTGTCAGTATGGCTATACCTAAACCTTTTTGAACATATGGTATTTTATCTGCTGATACATATTTTCTTAAACCTGGTTTAGATACTCTCTCTATCTTAGATATAGCAGGTTTAGTATTTCTTCTTCCATGATATTTAAGTTTTATTATCAGTGTACCTTGATTTCCTTTTTTATTCTCCTCAGAAACAACGAAATCTTCTATGTAGCCTTCTTTTTTAAGTATCTCTGCTATCTTAACCTTTATTTTAGATTCCGGGATTTCTACCTCATCTTTTCTAGCTTTTATTGCATTGTTTATTCTTGCAAACATATCTGCAATAGGATCTGTAATCATCGTTTCCTCCTCTACCAACTTGCTTTTTTAACTCCAGGGATTTCTCCTCTTAAAGCTCTTTCCCTGAAACATATTCTACACATATTAAACTGTCTTATAAAACCTCTTGGTCTTCCACAGAGGGGACATCTAGAGTGGTTCCTTGTCTTGTATTTAGGTTTTTTCATAAAAGATTTAACGATTAAACATTTACGTGCCATCTATTTCCTCCTATATTAAGCGGATCTTATTGGTAATCCTAGCAATGAGAGTAGCCAAAGAGCTTCTTCATCAGTTTTAGCAGAAGTTTCTATTATAATATCCATTCCTCTGATTTTATCTACCTTATCGTAATCTATCTCCGGGAATATAATCTGTTCAGAGATTCCAAAAGCATAATTTCCTCTTCCATCAAAAGATTTAGGGTTTAGACCTCTAAAGTCTCTAACCCTTGGAAGAGCGACAGATATAAGTTTATCTAAGAAGTCCCACATTCTATCTTTTCTGAGGGTAACTTTTAAACCTATAGGCATTCCCTTTCTAAGTTTAAATGCAGCTTCTGATTTTTTTGCTCTGGTTATCATAGGTTTCTGTCCTGCTATTGCTGTAAGGTCCTCCATAGCCCTATCAAGTTGCTTTATATCACCTATAGCTTCTCCTACACCCATATTAATAACGATTTTCTTTAGTTTTGGTATTTCCATAGGACTTTTATAATTAAATCTTTCCATAAGCTTTTTTGCTACTTCTTCTTCGTACTTTCTTTGAAGTCTTGGTTTATATCCTACTACAGCAGCCATTTGCTATACCTCTTTTTTGATTTTTTCCCAGATTTTATCTATAATTTCACCGGTCTTTTTATTTATTCTATATTTAACAGTTTTATCTCCTTCCTTTACTATCTTAAAACCAACCTTTACTGCTTTTTTACTTTTTTCATCATAAAATGCTATATTAGAGATATCTATAGGTCTTTCAACTTCAAATATACCACCTTCTCTTACACCTTCGATTCCTCTGACATGTTTCTTTACTATGTTAACTCCCTCGACAACTGCTCTAACTTTTCCATCTTTTCTTACTATAGCTTTTATTTTTCCTATCTTCCCTTTATCTTTACCTGTTAAAACTATAACTGTATCACCTTTTCTTAATTTAAGCATTTTAAATTACCTCCGGAGCAAGGGATATTATCCTATAGAACCCCTTTGCCCTGAGCTCCCTACAGACAGGACCTAATATACGGGTTCCAATCGGTTCTAATTGGTTATTAAGTAAAACAACAGCATTATCATCAGCTTTTACATAACTACCATCAGGTCTTCTAACTTCCTTCTTGGTTCTAACCACAACAGCTTTATAAACTTTTCCTTTTTTAGCGGTTCCATTAGGTATTGCAGATTTAACTGTAACAGTTATAACATCCCCTACTGTAGCGTGCATCTTTTTTGCACCACCTGGAATACCTATACACTGAACTTTCTTTGCACCAGAATTATCAGCTGTATTTAAATATGTACCTCTCTGTATCATCTTCGGCACTCCTCTTTTTTAATAAAATGACAAACTAATATTATACTATTTTTTTCTAACAAAATCAATTACTCAGATTTTTTAGATATTATTTCTACAACTTCCCATCTTTTGAGCTTTGAAAGAGGTCTGGTCTCTCTTATTCTAACAACATCTCCTACCTTACATCTATTCTCTTCATCATGGGCATGAAACTTCTTTGTTTTCTTTATGCGTTTTCCATATAATGGGTGCGATTGTATCCTTTCGACTGCAACAACTACAGTTTTATCCATTTTGTCACTAACTACGACACCAACAAATTCTTTAATGTTTTTCTTAACTTCTACCATCAAGATTCACCTCTTAACTCTTTTTTAATTCTCTTTCTCTCAATATGGTTAAAATCCTAGCTATATCTCTTTTTGTTTCTCTTATTTCACTGTTTTTAGATAAAGAACCTAGAGCATTTTGAAATCTAAGGTTCATAAGTTTCTTTTTTAACTCTATTAATCTATCTTTTAATTCTTGGTCTGTCAATTTTCTTAGTTCTGATGCTTTCATCTTTTACACCTCTTGAGCTTTAACTATTCTTGTTTTAATTGGAAGTTTGTGGCTTGCTTTTCTAAAAGCTTCTTGAGCAACTTCTTCAGGAACACCTGCAAGTTCAAAAAGGATATGTCCAGGTTTTACAACAGCAACAAACTGATCTAAATCACCTTTTCCTTTACCCATACGAGTCTCAGCAGGTTTCCTAGTAATAGGTTTTTGGGGAAAAACTCTTATCCATACTTTTGCTCCTTTTTTAGCTTCTCTAACGATAGCTATCCTTGCTGCTTCAATCTGTCTTGAAGTCATCCAGCAAGGTTCTAATGCTTGAAGACCGTATTCACCAAAATCTACAGTATTTCTTCTTGAGGCTTTTCCTTTCATTCTGCCTCTTTGTTGCTTTCTCCATTTAACTTTCTTTGGTTGAAGAAGTGACATATTTCATACCTCCTTATTTTTCGATTGAATGAAGTTCATCTTCTATTTTTTTGAGGATTTCTTCATGTTTATCTTCAAGTTTATCGCCTTTGTAGATCCAAACTTTTACTCCGAGAATACCATACTTTGTTGAAGCTCTTGCTGTTGCATAATCTATATCGGCTCTAAGTGTCTGAAGTGGCATCCTTCCAGCCATGAACCACTCTTTTCTTGCAAGGTCAACGCCACCTATTCTTCCACCGACCTGGGTTTTTATACCTTTTGCTCCTGCTTTTAAAGCAGCATCTATAGCTTTCTTCATAGCTCTTCTATGTGTCACTCTTCTTTCAAGTTGAAGAGCTATATCTTCTGCAACAAGTTTCGCATTAAGTTCAGGTTTCTTAACTTCATCTACATTAACTATAACATCTCTTGCAGATGTTATCTTTTTAATCATTTCGTTAACTTCCTCTACTTCTGCACCTTTTCTTCCGATAACTATACCTGGTCTTGCAGCAAGGATTTTAACTCTCATTTTATCACCTAATCTTTCAATGATAACGTCAGCTATACCAGCTTGCTTATATCTTTCCTCTATAAACTTTCTTATAGCAATGTCTTCATGGAGAGCTTTTGTATACTTCTTTTTGTCTGTATACCATTTTGATTTCCAATCCTGTGTTATTCCTATTCTAAATCCTATTGGGTGAACTTTCTGACCCATATTTATTCCTCCTGATTTCTTTCAGCTAAATATATGTATATGTGAGAGAATCTTCTTCTTATCATCGTAGCTCTTCCATGGGCTCTAGGTGTGTATCTCTTTAACATAGGACCTTGTTCAGCATGTATCTTTACTATATAAAGGTTGTCCACATCCATACCTTTAAATTCTGCATTTGCTATAGCACTTTTGAGAACTTTTTCAACAATTCTTGCAGATTTTTTGGGTATCTGCTGTAGTATAGCTAAAGCTGTAGCTACATCTTTACCTCTTATAAGGTTTATAACTTGCCTTGCTTTTAGTGGTGATATATGAGCATATCTTAAAATAGCTCTTGCAGTGTTCTCCATCTCTTACTCCTCTCTCTATTTTTTCTTAACTACTTTAGCGGATTTATCCGGATGGCCTCTGAAAGTTCTGGTTAGAGAAAATTCACCTAACTTATGTCCTACCATCTCAGGTTGGATATATACAGGTATGAACTTTTGACCATTATATACAGCTATTGTATGACCAACCATCTCTTGGGTGATTGTACAAGCTCTATCCCATACTTTTATTATCTTTCTATCACCAGTTTCATTCATCTTCCTTATTTTCTTAAGTATCTTTTCATTAACATACGGGTTCTTATTTCTCTCGTTCCATTTACCTTTGTAACCCATCCTTATTTACCTCTACGTTTTATTATAAATTTATCAGAATATTTAGTACCTCTTCTTGTTTTGTAACCCTTAGTAGGTAATCCCCAAGGAGAAACTGGATGCTTACCAAAAGTTTTACCTTCACCACCACCATGAGGGTGATCTACAGGATTCATAGCTGTCCCTCTCACTGTAGGTCTTATTCCAAGCCATCTTGATCTTCCTGCTTTACCGAGCTCTATAAGCTCATGTTCTGCAAGTCCAACAGCACCAACTGTTGCCATACACTTTTTGTACACTAATCTTATCTCTCCCGAAGGAAGTCTTATCTGAACGTAATCTCCTTCTCTACCAAGTATCTGTGCAGACATTCCAGCTGCTCTAACAAGTTGACCACCTTTTCCAGGTGTTAATTCTATATTGTGAATAAGCGTACCAACAGGAATATTCTCAAGAGGTAAAGCATTACCTACCTTAATTTCAGCGTCTGGACCTGAAACAACGATATCACCAACTTTAAGACCTTCAGGCCATATTATGTATCTTTTTTCACCATCTAAATAGTGAAGAAGAGCTATTCTTGCTGATCTGTTTGGATCGTATTCTATAGCTGCTACTTTTGCAGGAACACCAAATTTATCTCTCTTAAAATCTATTATTCTGTATAATCTCTTGTGTCCACCACCTCTGTGTCTTACTGTAATTCTTCCCTGATTATTTCTACCAGCATGTTTTTTAAGTGGTTCTACAAGAGATTTTTCAGGTTCCGATTTTGTTATCTCTGTAAAGTCATACAGTATTGCGTGTCTTGTTCCGTTTGTTACAGGTTTTAACTTTCTTACACCCATCTTATTTCACCTCTAATTCGGCAATATTTATTGGTTTTTCTGAAACTACTTTTACTATAGCCTTCTTCCAAGCTTTTTTATATCCAGAAGATCTAAAACCAAATCTCTTAGGCTTTGGCTTAACTATTAAAGTTCTTACTTCTTTCACCTTTAATCCGAAAACCTCTTCAACAGCTTTTTTGATCTCTATCTTATTGGCATCTTTAGCAACTTCAAATACAAGAACATTGTTTTTCTCGTTATCTTTTACAGTTTTTTCAGTAATAACTGGTCTAATTATCACATCATATGGTGTTTTCATTGCCCTAACCTCTCTTGAATCTTCTCAAGTGCTGATTTAAAAACTATTACTTTTTCAGCGTTTAAAATATCGTAGCTATTAAGTCCTTCTACAGGTAATATTTTAACCTTTGGTATATTTCTGAAAGATTTATAGACATTTTCTATTTTATTAGGTAAAACTAATAGAACTTTTGACTGCTCACAACCAAAATTCTTTAAAACTTCAACTGCATTTTTAGTTTTTGGCTGTTCAAAATCAAAATCTTCAACTATCACAAATTCGTTGTTTCTAACTTTAAATGTTAAACTTCCCTTTAACACTTTTTTCCTAACCTTTTTAGGTAGAGTAAAGTAATAATCTCTTGGATGTGGTCCGTGAGATACACCACCACCTACGAATATATTGGCTTTAATATCTCCGTGTCTTGCTCTTCCTGTTCCTTTTTGAGGATATATTTTTTTATTTGATCCAGCTACTTCTGCTCTGGTTTTTGTACTTGCAGTCCCGGCTCTTTTGGAAGCTAAATGCCATTTTATAACTTCCCAAACTGTTCCCTGATTTACATCTACATTAAATATATCTTCTCTTAATTCTACTTTTCCAACTTCCTGATTGTTTTTATTCACAACGCTGTACTGCATTTATTTCACCTCTTTCAAATGATTAAACATACATAGCTTTTGATTTTTGGAGTTTTAATTTACCTTTTCTTCTGTCTGCTATAACACTGGACCTAAGTATAATTGTAGAGTTTACCGATCCAGGAACAGAACCTTTTACGAGGATAACATTTTTTTCCGGGATAATATCAACAACTTCAAGACCTAACACAGTTACAGTCTCATTTCCATAGTGTCCTGCCATTCTCTTTGTTTTCCACACTCTACCAGGTTCAGTTCTACAACCTATAGAACCTACTGCCCTGTGATATCTATGACCGTGAGATTTAGGAAATCCTGCAAAATCCCATCTTTTCATTACAGAAGTAAATCCCCTACCTTTAGATTTACCTGTAACATCTACTAAGTCTCCTTTTTCAAAAACCTGATCTACTCTTATTTCTTGTCCAAGTTCAACAGTTTCTCCTTCTTTAAGCTTAAACTCTTTTATAACTTTAACAGGTTTTATACCTATCTTCTTAAAGATAGTTAAGAGAGGTTTTGGAGTATTTTTCTCTTTTCTCTCTCCAAATCCAAGCTGAACAGCTTCATAACCATCTCTTTCCTTGGTCCTAACCCCAACAACATAACAAGGTCCAGCCTGAATAACGGTTACAGGCACTGCTTTACCATTTACAAAAACTCTTGTCATTCCTATTTTTTTACCGATTATGCCCTTTGGCATCGTTTTCACTCCTTTTAACTTAATTTGATTTCTACATCAACACCAGCAGGTAAACTTATATCCATCAATGCTTCTATTGTCTGAGGTGTTGCGTTTTCTATATCTATAAGTCTCTTATGAATTCTCATCTCAAAATGCTCTCTTGACTGTTCAAATTTGTGGGGAGATCTGTGTACACACCATATCTTTCTATCTGTAGGTAAAGGAATGGGACCTTTTATGATCCCACCACCTCTTTTAACTGTATCAACTATCTGTTTCACAGATTGATCTAAAACTCTATGATCAAAAGCTTTTAATTTTATTCTTATCTTCTCGTGCATCTTGCTTCCTCTCTTTAATCAAGTATTTTAGTAACGACACCAGCACCTACAGTTTTTCCACCTTCTCTGATAGCAAATCTCATCTGCTCTTCCATAGCTACAGGCACCATTAACTCTACTTCTAACTCCACATTGTCTCCTGGCATTACCATCTCTTGC
>JBEULE010000001.1:0-3035 GCA_041287495.1 Hydrogenothermaceae bacterium | reverse complement strand
CTTGAAAGTTTATTTGTATTTGGAACGAAACCAGATAATCTAAGAGAAGTAGTTGAAACTTTAAAGCAAGAAAAACAAGATGAAATTTCTATTGGAGATTTGTTTGAGATTAACCCGGATGTTAAAGACAAGCCACTTATAATTCCTGTTTATAAACTTTCTGATTCTATAATAGCAGAAGAAAGAGATGTTATAAAGTTCCAAATAAATCCAGATGACTATGATCTTGTTAAAAACTATTTTAACTATATAGGAGATAAGATTGCAGTTGTAAAGTTTGATTGTAATATAAGTGTTTTGAATAAAGTTAAACAAGTATTTGAAGATAAAGAGGAAAAAAAGAATTTATTCTTATATGATGAAGACATTAGTCAAATTTATAAACCTGAACTATTGCTTAGAAATATTTTTAACCACTTTAATAACAGAGCAGAAGAGTTGGATAAATTTAAAAATTTAGAAGAAGAAATAATACACTTTAAGAGAATTACTGTTAGTGTAAAAGAACTAAATTCAATTCGAGAAAAGATTAATAAAGTAAAAAGAGTAAGAGATAAAGATAATATAAAAAAAAATTTAATGGAAAAATTAGAAAGGAAAGAAATTACAATAGATGAATATACTTCTGCAATAGAAAAAATCACCAGAGAATCCTCAGAAAAAGAAGTATATAAAGAACTAACAATTGAGCTACTACAAAACCATTATTACATTCCTGTTATACTTAGTAAACCAGAAAAGGTAGATTATATTAAACATATAATCAAAACAGAAAGTGAAGTTAACTTTTTAAAAGACCTTGAAGAATACTTAAAAAAAGAAGATAATTTCTTCAAAAAATTTGATTGGTGGTATTTTTCAAAAATAGATGAGACACTTGATTCGGTTTATATTCCTTATTACCAGCCAAAAACTAATAGAATAGAGAAATTCAAGCCTGACTTTATCTTTTGGTTGAAAAAGGGTAATCAATACATAATATTGTTTGTTGATCCAAAAGGAACAGAACACACTGATGCATATAGAAAGATTGATGGTTATTCAAGAATATTTGAAATTGAAAAAAATGGCCAAAGACGAAGCAAAGTTTTTTCTTATGGTGAATATAATATAGAAACAAAATTGTTATTAAAAACAAAGGATAAAGCAAAAGTTTTAAATGAATATGAAAAATACTGGTTTGATAATCTTGATGATCTTATGAAGAAAATCTGAACATTATTGCCCAGAGTATCTTGCTATCTTTACTTGCTAATTGGTATTCTAAGACGAAAATTAGGTATATGACCATATTAACTTTTATAAAACTGCTCCTATTGATAAAGAAATGTTTGCTGTGTTTATAGATGCTTATTATGCTAAGATGAGATATGAAGAATCCATAATAATAAAACCTATTTTACATCAATTAATACAGGAAAAGAAATGGCTATTCCGCTTATTACACAACTACCTGTAAAAAGTAGAGGAATAAGTTTTATTACATCCTCTCCAGCATGTTCTATGGTTATGGAAAGAGCATTTAAATCGTTAGAGTTTATAGTTCTAAATAAAGCTTGAGTATTCATCTGAGACAAAACGTACTTACTTACCTGAGCTGGTCTTTGTGTTACAGCTATTAATCCTATACCAAACTTCCTACCTTCAGAAGCTATTTTTCTTGCCATAGTTAATGCTAAATTATCTTTTCCAGATGAAGTATCTCCATACTTTGATTCTGGTGCAAAACTATGCGCTTCTTCTAACACTATTAATTTTCTGTTAAACTTTTCAGACTTATGTTTGTTAAATATATGTTGCATAACTAATCCAGCAATATTAGCCCTTGTTTCTGGATAAGTTATATTTTTAAAGTTTAATATTAAGATCTTCTTACCTTCTTTATTTTCAATACTTTCAATTATATCATTTATTATCTTAGGTTGATTATCCAGTTCTTTACCATAGGCATCAAAGTAGCTCTTAATGCTTTTAGAATTATTATTTTCATCTTGGTTGTTATCTCCTTTGTTGCTCCTTTTAGGCTTTTCATCTTCATTGATTTTTTTATCAATTTCTTCTATTATTGCTTTAATAGACTTATTTTTGAGTCCAGTTAACGTCAAATAAGGTTTTATATAGGTGTTTATAACATCTTTTATTATCTTTGCAGTACTAGAATTGCTACTTAACATACTTGATAATCCTACATCTTTGAAAAATTCTACAGTTTCTTCGGGAAAAGCGTGTATTATACTATCCTCAAACTCTAACTCCTTAATGTAAGATGAAAGCTTATCTAATTTACTTTTATATTCTCCATGAGGATCGAGAATAATTATGTTTAAGTCTTCACATTCTTTAGCAAACTCATATATCAACTTGGTAGTAAAATAACTCTTACCAGAACCTGTAGTGCCTACTATCATCATATGTTTTGATAAAACTTCCTCTGCATCTATAAAAACATCTATATCTGTGTCTTTCATGTATCCTACTCTTATAGGCTTTTCTATCTTTTTACCAGAAAAATTAACTTCAAAAAGTCTAGATATAGTATCTTTATCTGCTTTATAAACAGCCTTACCTACTTCGAAAGGAGTTCGTAACATCTCTAACCTGTTTGATTTACCTTTATCTATAACCCCTATTATTTTAGCCGTGGCTATTTTTACATCTTGTTTATTCTCATTTAGATATGCAATTACAGCAGCACGTTTCCAGTCTTTATCGTAATCATTTAAGAAAAGTTTTTTAAAATTATCAAAAGAAGAAAATATTGTTGATTCAGAAGAAGTAAAAGGATTTGCAAAAAATCCAGCATTGTAGCTATATATTGTGTCTATTTTACCTATTACGATTTTTGAATCATTCATTCTTAGTTCCACATAAGACTGTATTTCGATATCATCCTCTATTAAAATAAACTCAAACGAGTCTGTTTTGGTAGGGTTTAAAGTGAAACCTATTATATTGTCGTACTCTTTTACAGTATAATCGTTTTTGATTGTTTCAAAGTAGCTAATGAGTTTATCAATTTCCTCATGACTTTCTGG